>NZ_FQVW01000092.1 GCF_900129485.1 Ornithinibacillus halophilus | reverse complement strand
GGAAGCAGTTAGAAACGCAGTAATTCATCGTGATTACAGTGAATTAATGCAGTCGAATTATATACAAGTTCGGATGTTTCCAGACAGAATTGAAATAGAAAGTCCAGGAACTTTATATGGTGATGTAACAATTAATAATTTGATAACGAGTACAAAAGCGAGAAATAGTGTCATTATTACATTATTGGAGGACCTTAAAATAATTGAAAATCGTGGTTCAGGAATTGATACGATGATACATACAATGAAAACTGCTTATCTTGAACCCCCACAATTTAAGGAAACCCGAAACAGTTTTATCGTTACATTTAGAAACCATAATTTTATTGATGAAGAGGCTATTGCATGGCTAAATGCCTATACTGATATTTCAATGAATGATCGGCAAGTAGCAGCACTAGTATATACAAGAAACAATAAAAAAATTACCAACAGAGAGTATCAAGAACTAAATAGTACCGATAGTGTAACAGCAACGAAGGAATTAAAGTATTTATTACAAAATGAACTTATTATTCAAAATGGTACAAGGGGAGGAGCATTTTATACATTAGCAGTTAGTGAAGAGAAAAATAAAAGTAACTCTGGTCATATTGGTGGTAGCTCCGTACCTAATGATAGTAACTCCGGTCCTAACAGCAGTAACTCCGGTCCTAACAGTAAGAACTCCGCACCTAGTGGGCAAGAATTATTATTAGATATATCAGAAGTAGCAAGAGAAAAGCGTCGATTGGGTTCCGTGCAAATGAATGAATTGATAGTAAGGCTTTGTCAAATAAAACCACTAACATTACAAGAATTAAGTAAATTATTAAATAGAAAACCTGATCCACTTAGAAAAAAGTATCTTTCAAAATTAGTTAAAGAGGAAAAATTGGAATTACTTTATCCAGATCAAATAAATCACCCTAAACAAGCTTATATAACAGCTGATAGAGAGAATATAGAATAATAAATTATCATTTCTAAGATTGTTGTAGTTTCTTAACACCTATACGATACGAAGGCTGGGCGAGTTATTGGCATCAGCGTATCCTCCGGGAAATGGACTTGTCGACAGAGGAAACGATTGAATTCGCTAAGCTGAATGCAAGTGTTGTGCAGCCATCTAAACAACAAATTAATCCATATTATCTCGGGTTGAAAACCTTTGAGGACATTGAAGAACGATATAACAATCCTACGAAGGAAATGAAAGAACGAGGAGTGGAGCTAGGTTCTGGAAGAGATAAGATATTTGAGGTACGTGAGATTGAGTCGGATATTTCTTTTATCCGCAACTACCTAAAAAAGGACCTCGTCCAGCAAGAAGATATGTACCTTTTTGAAAAACAAGGGGAGTATTACCGTATTACGGATAAAGATTATGAGAATGTAAGAGATCAATTAGTTTCGATGAGAGTCAATGGAGGGTTTCCGTATATAACAGTTGAAAATGGCGATTACATGCGGAACGGTGAGTTGTATTTAGTGCATAGTTATGAAGGAACAGAACTGGATCTCAAATACTTGGAGAATGTATTGCCATATATATATCAGCTGTGGGGACGGAAGGTTTATATGGAGACGGTTGTGGATGATAAAGAGGTTGTGTATTCGTATAATGGGGATAAGGTTTATCAGCGGTTGTTGTGACAGGGTACAAAGTGTGTGATGGGAGTAGGCAAATTGTCTGCTTCTTTTTTTATGACTTTTAAAATAATACTTGAGTTTGTAATACTAGGTTTGAAACGTAGCAGAAATTTGTTTGCCAGATGTAAAGTAACCATAAAACACTCCTAAAAGATTATTTATATTTCACTCTTTAGAATTATTTTTAAGTTTAATGTAGAATTAATAATATAAACCTAATTAAGTTATACAACTAATTATAATTAGAAAAGAGGTGTAAAAATTAGAGTAATGCTAATATAAATTACTTTACAAGGGGGAAATTGGTTGGATCATCCATTTAATGATATCATTAAAGAAATTATTCAACTATACAACAAGTCAGGTGTGGTTTGGAAGGTAACAAAGACGAAGCATTATGGAAAAGCACACCTGGAAAAACGTCAAAGAAGAAACGATTTACCGCAAGATTGGACCCTTGAGGATTACAACAACCATATCTTGAATATAATGAAGGGCATGGATAATAATGTTCACATATACTTCCTCCCAACATTTAAGCAGAGTTATTTTGCATTTGATGATGGAACATGGATCCAATAACCCAGGGTACACTTATCTTGGGAAAGTAAAGGATGTGTGGAAATGAGTGAATATAAACAAGACATTCTCAATTATGGTGATGACGTTAATGATTTTGATTCCAGCCCATTTGAAAGTCTACGAATGTTGCATGATAGAACTAACATTCATATGGTTCAAAATAAGTTAGAATTTGAAGAAAAGGTTCTGCTTGGTTATTACGATTTAAAGCTAATTGAAAATGCTAACAAAATGGTTAAACGCCTTCGCAACGTATACGATTTTAAGTTATCAGACGAAAATAAAATACCACATGAACAATGGTGGTGGCATCTAAATAAAATTGCTGAAGGTATGATGGATTTTGGCATTTCGACTGAAAAGGGTAAGGCGATATAGTTTGATAAGGTCCCTGACCCCCGCTACGCTAAAGTGATAGAGAAGTGGGGGTCAGGCACCTTATTTGAAGGCTGGGTGGATGGAAGGAAAGTTTATACTCTTACTCGTGGAGAATCTGTTGGAACGCTGTGACAACACGGTAAGAAAGACCATAAAGTCAAAATATCTAAAACGCCCGATACAAAGGTTTAAGTCTAAAGTCAGAGAATTAACTTCTAGAAAAGAATACACGGAAATGGAAGAACGAATCCGCAAACTTAACCTATATCTCGTTGGATCTCTAGGGTATTAAAAACTCCTTCACGCACCGTCCATATTAAAGAAGCTTGAATGATGGATAAAGCATATTCATATTTTGTCATCTCCAGGAAATTAACCAAAACATAATCGTATCCGAGTTAAATTGTTGCCATAAAAAAAGGGTATAAGGTAATGTAATATCTTATACTCTTTTATGAACTAACAATTTCTCTATCAACCATCTTAAAAAAATTTATAAACTAATTGCTTTGTTTTTTCAACAGTTTTATAATTTCATCTAACTTTTCCTCAATTCTTAGAGCGCTAATTTTCTCAGCTTTGGAATTTGTAACCATTCTCCGAACAAAAAGAGTGAATGAAATTATAAATAACAGGATTAAAACTATCATTATAGTAAGATAAATTATTTCTAGCAAAGATAAAACTCCCTTTATTTTGTTTATATTTCTATAGTAACACAATATAATAGTATTCTTTTGTAAAAAAAATGAAATAATAATTGTTTGATTCCGGACCCTTATTTATAAATATTTCTTCTCACCGCTTAAGTAAGTACTTGTTCTCAGTTAGAAATTGTTCTTGCTCGCCCTTCCTTAAGGAAAATAAGCGAAATAAAATATATACTTTATTTCGCTTATTTAAACAAAAAATGTTAAATTAAAATAAATTAATCGGCTACTGCAGCACCATAAATATTGCCAGTTTGAGTTGCACCTACATATACTTCAGCATTAAATGAATTGTAAACAATACCAGCCCATCTAATTCCAAATACACTTTCTACATATGCCTTTGTATAAATTTCACTATATTTGTAGCCACCTATAAAAAGTGGTCGTTCACTTCCACGGTTAACCACATCTATATTTAATGTTGATCCCCAAAAGTGTCTTTTAAAGTCACCATCTCCAAATGTTGCTTGAACATCTGAACCATTAAATTGCCATTGTCCTTCCGCTTCAAGGGTAAACAATTTTCCACCTGCACCGTTATATGCAGTAGCAGTAGTGCTTTTTAGCGGTGTATGTTCATATGGAATTTCTGACATAATTTGCAGTTGATCTGTGGAATTAGTATGTCCTATGTTATTAATTGATTTTGTTTTATTTTCCAAAATCATTATTCCGCCTTTACCTAAATACAAATCTATAGTTCCGTTTTCAGTTTCAAAGGTTTTGAAAAATTCATCCTCTGAATTTACGTTATTATGTTTTTTTTCTTTCATAATATCGTTTAGAACTAGAGTGTTCCTTCTGTTTTTAGAACTAGCTACGTCTTCAGGATATATGTCCTTCATCGATAAGTTCGATTCGTCAATTTCTTGAGGCATTGGATTATCTATGAAATAACTATTAATTAATACCTCGATGTCTTCAAAAGTAACAGTTTGTTTTTTACTTTTCTCCAATGCAGTTTCAATTCTGTCTGGAAACATCCGAACTTGTATATAATTCGACTGCATTAATTCACTGTAATCACGATGAATTACTGCGTTTCTAACTGCTTCC
>NZ_FQVW01000091.1 GCF_900129485.1 Ornithinibacillus halophilus | reverse complement strand
CGGAAAGCGAAGTATATTTCCGTAGCGATGATTTTTACCAAACATAACATTGTTCGGGTTTGTGCTTTATTAGAATACTTTTGTCCCAGCCTCTTTACTGTAAATGATAGATTTAATAGAAATGCTCCGTCATCCTTCAATTAAACCAGATTATCTAGATCGATCGTATATTAGCCTCATTGTCCGGGATTATAATTTTCTTCTGCCACTTGCTTCACACGATTTACAAATTGAACAACAACTTTATCTCCACCACCAAGTTTCATTAAAACCTTAGCAATCCACTTTAAAGGCTCATTCGATGTTGTATAACGGAAGTAAGTTTTGTTTTCCTCTAGTACTTGAAGCTCATATGTGGTTGTAATGTTAAACATATTAGCTAGATTAAAGGCTACCTTTAATTTCTTCTCTTCTTCCCCATTTTCATACTCAAGCGTCTTTACGTCATACTCCTGTACTCGCTTACCTTCTTTAAACTTTTGCCTATAAACAGTCCCGACGCCATCTTCCGTTTCTTTTACCAGTGTATTTTCAACAACGTTTGGCATTATTTTTTGCATATCTTCTAATGACCCATCAAGATACTTCCATACTTCATCGATTGGAACGTCTATATTTACATTACCTGTCCACTTTTTCATGCTATTCCTCCTCGGCACCTATATATGTCTAATAGGTTTATATTAGCATAGAAATATAACATATAGTTAATATCTTTCACTGAGAATATTCTTTAAAAATAGCAAAAAATACAAGGAAAGTCCCCTTGTATTTTTAAAATGGCTTAAGAATCATTAGAGCAATCACAATTAGAAAAATAGTATTCTCTAATCTTTCTACAAAGAACAACTTATTAGCCAATAACGTATATTCTTTTGGAATATCTTCACCTTTATGTTCTTTTAATAATGCTTTAATTGGTTTAGATTTTGGTGATAATAGGATTGGACCAAATGCTAATGCTATTAAATATAACGTTAAACTTAAAATATACCAACCCTGTTTGAATAGAGCTGGGTTTAAAAATCCCATGATTAGCCCAGTAATCAGCAACAATGTACCACCAATCATTACAAAAATATGCAGCTGATTTCTGATTGCATATGCGTGTCTTAATTCTGTCATTGTAGTTGCTTTTTTAACAACAAATATCATAACAAAACCCGGTCCCATACCTAGGATTGCAGAGAATATATGAACAAACAATAATAATTCATAAAAAGTCACTAGAACTCCCCCTTTTATAGTAGCTCTATCTCTATAATACACCTATTACTAGGGGGCAATGTTGTGATAATGCTCACATTTCATGAAAATAATTTGATAATATCAGTAAAGCAGCTACAGGAATTCCCCGTAACTGCTTTGTAAATTTAACACTTTGTATTTGATGATTCTGCTGTCTGACTTGCATTAATTTCAGCTAATTTCACTGAAGTTAAGCGAAAATGTCCTGGTCCCATGTCATCTACAATAACATTCATACCAAAGCTTTCTAGTCCAGTAATGATCGGTTGTCCACGACGTGGTAAATGGATTTCAAATATTGTACCTACAGGAGCTTCCTTAACATAATCAAAAATCTCGTTTCTTGGATGTTCTCCATTTAAAATTCGTTCACGAACATCGATAATCGCTTTGTTCCCTTCTTTTCTTGCTCCTTGCATGATGATCACCCTTTTTCCATTAGTATCTTCTAATATAGAACAAGTATAAGCCAACATTCAATCGAACAACGTGATTTATATCACACCAAGTAGTTGCTTTTCTTATATGAATCATCTACAATTAATTGATAATGATTATCAATCATATAAAGGGGCAGATTTATATATGGAAAACATCCAACAACAATCACAATTGGCAACGGTAATCCGTGAACGTCGTTCGATTAAAAAAGGATATAATAATAAAGAAGTCACAGAGGAAACGGTATGTGAACTACTAGAAGATGCAATCTGGGCACCAACACACGGAATGCGTCAACCATGGCGTTTCATCTTTATTGATAATGAAAACTTACCAAATTTCGCTAAACAGGTTGCTTCCACTTATCCTGAGCAAAAACAACAAAATCGAGAAGATTATTTAAATGAACCAAATGCTATTCTTGTTATCGCCATGGAAAAAGGGGAAAACGAAAAACAATATGATGAAAACTTTGGCGCTACGGCTAGCATGATTCAGAACTTCTGGTTACTAGCTTGGGAACAAAAATTAGGGGTAGTTTGGAAAACAAACCCTCATATTTATAATCCTGAAGTCCATCAAATTCTTAACCTAGATGATAACGAGAAGATTGTAGGATTTCTTCATCTAGGTTATTTTGATCAGGAGCCCATTAAAAAAGAGCGTTTCTCTGCAATAAGCAAATTCTCTAGATTTAAATAATCTCAATTAAAAAGGTTTTCTCATCGATAGAGAAAACCTTTTATTATTATTCCCAAACGGTACTTTTTAATTGATTATCACGGTCGTGACGTTCGATTGCTAATTCAATCAACTTAGTGATAAGGTCTTTATATGGTATACCACTAATTTCCCAAAGCTTTGGATACATACTTATCTTAGTAAATCCTGGTAAAGTATTGACCTCATTCACATAAAGTTCTCCTTGATCTGTAAGGAAAAAGTCTACTCGTGCTAATCCTTCACATTGTAATGTTTCAAAAGCCTTTACTGCTGCTTCTTTTACCTTCTCTGTTTGCTCCTTTGTTAATTCAGCTGGGATTGCTAAATCGGCTCCTTTTTCATCAATATATTTTGACTCGTACGAATAGAATTCTGTTTGTGGGAGTATTTCACCTGGTATAGAAGCAATTGGGTCGTCATTACCTAGCACAGAACACTCTATTTCTCTTCCTATTAATGTCTCTTCGATCACTAGTTTATTATCAAATTGAAACGCAGCATCAATAGCTTTATCAAATTCCTCTTTCGTCGATACCTTACTCACACCAACAGAAGATCCTTGATTAGCTGGTTTAATAAACATAGGAGTACCTAACTGTTTAACAGCTTCATCGTAGTTTATTTCTTGTCGTTTAACCTTTGTATAACTTAGCCCTTTTGCAACATTAATACCTGCTGCACTTAATAATTTTTTGGCAATATCTTTATCCATACAAACAGCTGATCCCAAAACACTAGGTCCAACAAAAGGAAGGTTTGCTATTCGAAGCATTCCTTGTAGACTTCCATCTTCTCCTAGTGTTCCGTGTACGATAGGAAATACTACATCCAATTGTTCTAATGTTGCAGCATTTTTTGCATGTATTAGTTGATGTTCTGTAGAACCAGGAACAACAGCAACACTTTCATTCGATTTATTTAATTGTATTAATTTAGGATTCTCTGCATTAATTAAATAGGACGATTCATCATTCACATGCCATTTCCCATTTTTATCTATACCAATAAGAACTACCTCAAATTTCTCTTTGTCAATAGCCTCTACAATGTTTTTAGCAGATTGAAGAGAAACTTCATGTTCTGCTGATTTCCCACCAAAAATAATTCCAACTTTTGTTTTTTTCATTTAGAACGTCCTTTCCATAGTCAAACATGTATATAAATAAAATATCATAAAACGGCTTGTTTTTAATAGTCGCAAACAAAATATAATGGTCTATCACCATGTGGAGTGAATACATTTATTAGTGGACAAACTTGATTGGAGTGTTTCAAATGCCCTTACCTTTATTAGTAATTATTATTCTATGTTTACTACAATTAACAGTTATTATTCTCTTTATCACCCATTATCGAAATTGGTTAACAGTCATGAATGGAATGATTGTTTCTATGTCAGTTGGAATGACATCAGGAATATTATTTGGAACTATACTTGGCGTATACTTTCATGGAGATTTATTGAGTTCAACTATATATGGAATCCTAATTGGATTGGTCTTCGGTTTTATAGCTGGAACACCATCTGGAATACTAGCGGTGATTGACGGAATGTTATCAGGTCTTATGGGGGGGATGATGGGAGCGATGTTTGGGGAAATGGTTGCCATGTCAAATATTGATGTTTCCATTAAGCTCATATCACTCTTTGTAACCATGCTATTGATTTTGACACATTATACAGCCGAAACCTTAATTCAAAAGCAAGCCACTAAAACACTTTTTTCCTTTTTCAAATACCCATACACCATATTGTTAATTGTCACGTTTATTTATCTTGGGCTATTTTACGTACCTATTAACCTTTAAATAATCAAATAATTCCCTTTTGTTACGTTGTTCACAAATCTGCAATAGAATGTTCAACGTATCGTCTCATCTGAGATGAAAATAACAGTAGGTTTTATACTATAATTACTATTGTAAGGATAATAATGGTAAAAACCTTAGGAGGGATTTACAATGAAGAAAAGTTTATTAGTTACACTATTTTTAGGTTTAATATTGGTGCTTGCTGCATGTGGTGGTGG
>NZ_FQVW01000087.1 GCF_900129485.1 Ornithinibacillus halophilus | reverse complement strand
GCAGGACAAGAAGTGCATCGGAAGCATAATCATCGCACGAAGGAAATTGTTTTTTATTTCCGAGGAGTCTTCGTGTATTTCTTACGCTAGTATATATTCTTAGACAATAAGAATTATGGTTCTACTGCAATATCACTAGTTGATCTTCGCTGTGGGCAGTCGACTCCTTGAAAATGCATTTCCATTTGCATTTTCTGCGTGCGATGCGTCGCTACAGTAGCTTTCCTTGTCCTGCGGGAACAGCACGTGACCGAAGACCCCACAGCGGTGGTTTTCCGCGAGGAGGCTGAGGCCGTGCCCGCGGAAAGCGACTGTCCGCAGTGTAAATCAACAAAGCAGTTACATCGGAATTGAATAATATTAAAAATTAGATTTCACCTAAAGACTAACATTTTAACTACCTTCATGGTAATTGTTCGTTTTTGGATTATAGAGATTAAGTTATGTTCCAGCCCTCTATGTGTATGACTTTTTTATTAATCGGACTTTTTCAGCAGCCTCATCATTGCCTTAGGGGTTCTTAATCACTAAGTAGTTGTACACAATATTGTTACATTCTTCACATAGTTATAATTTACTCTTGTGATATAATTGTTTTTAAGCAACTAAACTTATAATATTTTGCTCACTATTTCACATAATTATAATTATTTGGGGGTATGTAAGATGACCAATAGTGCATGGAGTGGATTTGCAGGACAGAAATGGAAAACTGAAGTTGATGTACGTGATTTTATTATTAAAAACTTTTCCCCTTACTGTGGAGATGAATCTTTTTTAGCTAATGCCACAGAAAATACAAAAGCCTTATGGGAGCAAGTGATGGAGTTAACGATGAAAGAACGTGAAAATGGCGGCGTATTGGATATGGATACTTCCATCGTTTCAACGATTACTTCCCACGGACCTGGCTATTTAAATAAAGACAAAGAAAAAATTGTTGGTTTTCAAACAGATAAAGCATTTAAACGTTCCCTACAACCATTTGGTGGGATTCGTATGGCCAAAGCTTCACTAGAATCATATGGATATGAAATTGATGAACAAGTAGAAAAAGTATTCACTGACTACCGTAAAACTCATAACCAAGGTGTGTTTGATGCGTATACTCCAGAAATGAAATTAGCTAGAAAAGCCGGAATCATTACCGGGTTACCGGATGCTTACGGGCGTGGTCGAATTATTGGAGACTATCGACGCGTAGCTTTATATGGTGTTGATCATTTAATTGAGGCAAAAAAACAAGACCTTAGTTTAGTTGGTGGGAATGGTGGGAATGGTGTGATGTCTGATGATGTCATCCGTGATCGAGAAGAGATCATGGAACAGATTCGTGCCCTTCAAGAACTAAAACATTTAGCTGAGATTTATGGGTATGATATTTCAAAACCAGCTACAAATGCTTACGAAGCTTTCCAATGGTTATATTTTGCATACTTAGCTGCTATTAAAGAACAAAATGGTGCAGCAATGAGTCTTGGAAGAGTATCAACTTTTCTTGATATTTATATAGAACGAGATATTTTTAATAACATCATGACAGAAGAAGAAGCACAAGAGCTTGTGGATCATTTCGTCATGAAACTTCGCTTAGTAAAATTTGCACGTACGCCTGATTACAATGAGTTATTTAGTGGAGATCCTACATGGGTAACTGAAGCTATTGCAGGAATTGCAAAAGATGGTACACCACTTGTTACGAAGAATTCATTCCGATTCTTGCATACGCTGACCAACCTAGGACCAGCACCAGAACCAAATTTAACTGTCCTTTGGTCTGAAAAGCTACCCGACAAGTTTAAAAAGTACTGCGCAAAAATGTCTATTCAAACTAGTTCTATTCAATATGAAAATGATGATATTATGCGTGACATTTATGGTGATGACTACGGAATTGCATGCTGTGTATCTGCGATGGAAATTGGAAAACAAATGCAATTTTTCGGTGCACGTGCCAACTTAGCCAAAGCATTGCTTTACGCTATCAATGGCGGGAAAGATGAAAAATTAGGCATCCAGGTAGGACCATCCTATGAATCTATTACGTCTGATTACCTAGACTATGAAGAAGTCGCAGAAAAATACGACCGTATGCTTGATTGGCTAGCAGGATTATATGTGAATTCATTAAATATCATTCACTACATGCATGATCGATACAGTTACGAACGAATTGAAATGGCATTACATGATCGTGAAATTTTACGTACTATGGCCTGTGGAGTTGCCGGATTATCCGTAGTTGCTGATTCATTGAGTGCCATTAAATATGCAAAAGTAAAACCAATTCGAGATGAGAATGGAATTGCGGTTGATTTTGAGACAGAGGGAGAATTTCCTAAATACGGAAATAATGATGATCGTGTTGATAGTATTGCTGTTGATCTAGTAAAACGTTTCATGAACAAAATTAGACAACATAAAACGTATCGGAATTCATTGCCGACACAATCTGTACTAACAATTACTTCTAATGTTGTTTATGGAAAGAAAACGGGTACAACACCTGATGGAAGAAAAGCCGGAGAACCATTTGCACCTGGAGCCAATCCAATGCATGGCAGGGATACTAAAGGAGCATTAGCTTCCCTATCTTCCGTGGCAAAATTACCATATGATTACTCACTTGATGGTATTAGTAATACATTCTCTATCGTACCAAAAGCATTAGGAAAAGAAGAAGAAACTAGAAAAGCAAATCTAGTTGGACTATTAGATGGATACGCAATGAAAGGTGGCCACCATTTAAACATCAATGTGTTTGACCGAGAAACATTAATGGATGCAATGGAACATCCTGAACAATATCCACAGCTTACCATCCGAGTGTCTGGCTATGCCGTTAACTTTATCAAACTAACAAGAGAGCAACAAATAGACGTAATTAACCGTACATTCCACGAAAATAGATAAGGAACTTCGGGTGGTGCTTCGTGGCGTGCCTGTCACCTCCCGAAGTTTGTCGAACCACTGGGGGTGCCTGTCACCTCCCGGGTTTTGTCGAATATTGTTGTCAAGAGGGGGAAGTTTGTAATGCTGAAAGGTCGAATTCATTCTGTTGAAACATGCGGGACTGTTGATGGTCCTGGAATACGCTACATTTTATTTATGCAAGGCTGTTTATTACGGTGCCAATTTTGCCATAATCCAGATACTTGGAAAATGGGTGATGGCAAAGAAGTAACTGTTGAAGAGGTTCTTCAAGATATTGAATCGTACGTCCCCTTCTTTAAAGCAACTGGAGGTGGAGTCACAGTTAGCGGTGGTGAACCGCTGTTACACACGAAGTTTTTAGTTGAATTATTCAAGGAGTTAAAAAAACGTGGAATTCACACCACCATTGATACATCAGGTGGATGTTTTTCCAAATCTCCATCATTTATGAAATCATTAGATCAGCTTCTATCATTAACAGACCTAGTTCTCTTAGATATTAAGCAAATTGACCCGGCTAAACATAAGTCATTAACTGGTATGTCTAATGAACATATTTTAGAGTTTGCAAGTTATTTAGCCAAGAAAAATATGCCTGTGTGGATCAGACACGTTTTAGTACCAGGTAAATCTGACTTTGATAAAGACCTCTATAAACTCGTTGACTTCATCAAAACTCTACCAAATGTAGAAAAAGTCGAAGTGCTACCATACCATAAACTAGGCGTTTATAAATGGGAAGCATTAGGACTCGAATATCCATTACATGGCGTAGAAGCCCCTACAGAAGAACGAGTGAAAAACGCAGAAAGGATTCTATCATAAAAAGCGAGGCTCCCCTCGCTTTTTTTAAAATATAAGAAAGTATAACTAGCAGAAATGTCTAGCTCCGAGGGTCTGCGCTTTTCTCTTATTAAAGAACAATAAAAATCAAAACTAACACTACTACTGTCCATATAAAAGATTGTTTCACTTTATTTTCATTAGTTAATTTTTGTTTATTCGCCTTATGTACAACGGTTAGCACAATTAAATTAATTAAATATAAAAAGTAATATAGAAAAACGTAGATCATCCAACGATTATTCTGCGTTACATCCCCAAATGGCGCGATAACAATAATGATCATAAACAACACCAAGGATACAACGAATATTAAAGCTAACAGAACATGCATTTTCTCCCACAACGGGTGGATGAGAAACGTTTTACTTTTCTTTGTTTGAAAATAAAAGATACAGCTGATTAGGCCAGTGATTATCACTAAAAATAACACCGTAAATAGTTTAGGAGTAAGCACTTCAGCACCAGTAGCCGAAAACGGTACAGCGATATCTTCTCTATATAAATCTGCTACGAATCCTAAAACAACCAGTAATACAATTATTAGTCCTTGAAAGAAAGACCATCTTGATAAAGACATCTGCAATTAACTCCTCTTCATGAAATCTATAATCCTAATCCTATCATAACATACAATATTTTCAGAATACGATAGTAACCATTAGTTCAGCTCATCCTTTTAAACAAGATTATTTGCCATACTCACAAATTGATAAAAGCCGATTGGAATCTTCTCCAACCGGCTTTTTCATTGTTTTATTATAAAATGCCCATTAATTATTTTGCTGTTTGGCTACAACTAATCTTTTAATCACTTCAAACAGTCCAATAGCAATAAAGAAAACAATAAATGTAGTTAAACCGATTAATACAATACTTAATAAGGAATTTGTGCCAAAACCTAAACTATCAAATACCGACGCAACCATATAACTTACAAGAAAAGCAAAAGCCATGACAACTAGAACTTTTATGGTGTTATTAAACATTTTGTATTCCTCCCTATATCAATTTTCTTCTTTTATCTTATATAGTTGAAATTTGTAATAACCCATACACAGAATATAAAGACCAGTCAATAAGAACATGGAAACTTTATTCATGTATCCAAACATTGCTAACGCTAAAAGGATAAATGGTAATACAATAGCAAGTAAATCAAACGCACGTGCTTTTGCTTTCTGTTGTATTAAAATTAATCGTTCATCTTTTTCTTCAATTTGTTGTTCTTTTGTTTTTGTTTTCTCATACCAGATTTCAGCTCCAGCTACCACAAAAAGTAATACGCCACAAAACGCAAAAGCAATTGGTACAAGATCTAACCTTGGAAATGGAATAGTTAATACTTCTGCTCCACTTATTCCAAGCGCAATCCCAGAAAGTAAAAGTAGGGTTCCAATAACTTCTAATGACCACAACAATCTAATCTTTAGTTTCATTCTCTTCCTCCTCATAAATAAAAATATCCTCAATAGTTAGATTAAAATACCTCGCAATCTTAAACGCTAAAATGATTGATGGATTGTACCTTCCATTTTCGAGTGAACCGATTGTTTGTCTTGTCACCTCTAATTCATTGGCGAGCTTTTCTTGGTTTATCCCATGTTGTTTTCGTATTTCTTCTAATCTGTTTTTCACCATTACTACTCCTTTATGGAAAGTTAACTTTCCATAATTATAAAGCATCCAACGAATTTTGTAAAGCAAACTTTCCATTTTAATATAAGGCTCTGTTAAAGGTTAATGTTGATATTATATAAAAAAATTAGAACTTCCAAATATCTGGAAGTTCTATTTCTTTATATAGTCTTCTTCAACTAAAGCACCCGTTAATTGAACAATAAAATTAGTACCTCACTAATTAGCCCAATCAAAACTTCTTATTTTAAATCCTTGTTTCTTTGCATAGTTATTAATTGCTTTAAGCAGCTTACTTTTGGAAATAGAAAATGATTGGTGAATTTCTCTCTTTTCATCAATTACATATTCTGCAAAAACAATATAGTTTAAGAAATCCATTTTTTTTACAACATATTGGTTGCATTCATATTCTCCGCATCTGATATTTCCAGAATAGATAAAACGAATAAGTCCGTCATAATAGTCTTGATGAGAAATCTCCACTTTCAAAAAATCTTGTAATATATCTTGCATTAAATCACATCCTCAAGTAAATTCCTTCATTTTTAAATTAAATCGGATTTATTTATTAGAAATTCTTCTTCAACTCTTCTGCTCCGTTAGTTGAATAAGATTTTTCGTTAAATCGCAAATTTAGTTAATCTAATT
>NZ_FQVW01000101.1 GCF_900129485.1 Ornithinibacillus halophilus | reverse complement strand
CTTTTGTGGAGCGAGTTTCTACTCGGGGCGAGCGACTTTTCCTTTTGTGGAGCGAGTTTCTACTCGGGGCGAGCGAATTCTCAGCATTGGTGATCACGGAACTTCCGGGGGCGAGTATGATTAGAAAAATAAGTCTAAAGTAGCAGGAAAAATGTCATAGTATGTCGAATTGATAGTTATGTAATTATTTTACTTATTTTACTTTTAATAGGGGGGAGTGCATCATGGCATTACTTTCGTGCTTTGAATGTGGAAATCAAGTATCCGATCAGGCAGCAGCATGTCCTCATTGTGGGGCACCTTTTCAGGAACAAGCTGCAACCGCTACCGAAGTAGGACCAATGAGAGATTTTGGTGGGATAACGAGTTTTATTAAGGGGTCAGAAGCAATACGAGTGAAGGGTGGAACGATGAAGCGCTGGACATGGTTTATTTTGGCGAACGTTGCAATTGTCGCATCCTTGTCAATCATCTCTGGGGGCGCGTTGATAGCTATCGCACCATTTTTCCTATTGTTTGGTTTTACTTTCCCATTTATTGGGCTGCTTTTTTCCAAAACATTTGCCAAGAAAGCCCATCATATGCACATCATCAATCCTGAAGGCTTCCAAAATGAAGAGGAAAAGAGTTTGTATGAGATGGTTGCTTCCTTGTGCTCAAAAGCCGGAATGCAGCACATGCCTGAAGTGGGGATTTACGAAAGCCGGGATGTGAATGCCTTCGCAACAGGGCCAAGCAAAAAACGGTCACTGGTGGCATTTAGTACGGCATTATTGGAGCAAATGGATGAGGAAGCAATTGCAGCCGTTGCAGCCCATGAAGTTGCTCATATTTCCAACGGTGACATGGTAACACTTAGTCTGGTGCAGAGCGTTGTGAATACGATTGTTCTATTAATCACCCTTCCATTGAACATGATCAAATGGGTAGCATTTTTCTCAGAGAATGTTAGTGCACTAATGTTTTACCTGATTGCATTTGTAAAATTTGTGGCGACACTGGTGTTGGCATTTCTGGGGAGTTTGGTTGTGAAGGCTTTTTCACGGAAAAGAGAATTCGCTGCCGACAAACTAGCAAGTGAATTGATTAATAAGGAATCGATGATTTTTGCTCTGGAAAGCCTGAAAATGGATAATCCAGTGGTAGTCAAAGAGCAAAAGGCATATGCAGCATTAAAAATCAGTTCACCGAGCAGAGTATGGGACATCTTCTCCACCCATCCATCGTTAGAGCGAAGAATAGAGAGATTGAAAAACTTGTAAGGGCCAGCCTTCAAGCATACATATGTACAACCCCTCATATAGTGAATATGGGGGGATTTTTCATGAGATGGGAAGATCATGTTTCAAATGATACGATGAAAATGCTAGATGAAGTGAAGAAGAAGCACACCAAGCATCAAAAATTGAAAAGGCAGAAGGAGAATTACTTATTACTTTTTGCCTTTGTTGTTATTTTACTGCTTGCGTACCTTTACTATTTCTTTTCCAATGTGAATATTGTGGGCAATGATGTTTTCGCTGGGCTGCCGCTTTTGATTGGCAATCCAATCATTTTTATCCTTTTAATGATATGCCTTTTCCTTTTTTATCAATACACAGCTATCGCCAAAAAAGAGAAAAAGGAGAAAGATAAATATAAGAAGATTCGCAGTGAAGCGATTGACTATCTTGACACGCATTACATCACGCCATACTCCAATATTCGGGATGAAATCTCGCAAACGATGGAGGAGAAATTTAAGATAAATTTGCGGTATAAAAATGATTGAAAGAAAGCTTCTTTTTATATCTTTTTATTAAATGTGTCTACCTATGATAAAACACACAGCTTAAAAGGATTATTGTCCTAATATGTATAAATGAATAGTTTATGAAGTGCCGGTTAATATCATGGCTACTCTTGCTTGCGCTAGGGTAGCCTATTTGTATGGAATGGAGAGAGTTGAGGGAAGTGATTACCTTTTGGTGGAGCGAGTTTACCCTTTTTGGGAGCGACTTTCACCCTGGGGCGAGCGAGTT
>NZ_FQVW01000084.1 GCF_900129485.1 Ornithinibacillus halophilus | reverse complement strand
TTCACATCAAAAATCCCTGTATTCGTGGCAATAACGGAACCAGAAACCGTCAGCACTGCGAAAACAAGGTGTTTTAGGTAAATAACGGAACGAGGGCCCACCTGGGTTAGGGCATGAATCCTCATTCCATTATTCCGAGAAAATCACGGTATTTGAGTATGTAGTGTAATCGAGGTTCCGTTATATGCCCGATATATTCATAACAGCCCCGTATTTGGGGCAATAACGGAAATAGGAACCGTCAGCACCCCGGAAACAAGGTGTTTCAGCTGAATAACGGAACGAGGGCCCACCACGACAGGCGCATGAATCCTCTTTCCGTTATTTTTCCCATGGGACATTTTTTCCGTTATTCTTAGAAAAACTAGCTTATTCTTTACTGTGATGACATCGGTTCCTTTATTTCATAAAAAAGCACATATTTATTCGTAAAAGGCTTCGTTTAACGTACCAGATGTCCTAAAATAACAATATAAGGGAATTTAAGAGGGAATAACGCATCATATGTCCGATTCTGATACAAAAAAATGGAACGCTTTACTACACTTGTGACTCATATTAGATAGAAAGGCAGGGGGGAAGTTTGTGGCTGCATTACATAATAAAATACTAGTTAAAAAGATAAAAAAGAAAGACATGCATGCAATTATCGATTGGTTTGAAACGAGACAAACAAAGTTTTATCGAATTGGGTGGGCCTACCTACATAATCATCACGATGTTGAAGATGTGTTTCAAACGACGATTTTAAAGATCTATGACAAAATTGCTCAACTGAGAAACCCCGAGTATTTTGAGAGTTGGGCAACATCCATTTTTATAAATGAATGCAAGAACCTATATCGAAAAAATAAACGAAACGACGTCGATGAAAGAGAACCAATCGACAACACTCATATACAAGATTTAAGAATGGATATTGTGGAAGCACTAGATCATATGGAAGAAAAGTATCAAGAAATAATTAATCTAAGATATTTCAGTGATTTTTCACAAGAGAAAATCGCCGAAATACTAGAAGTACCAATTGGCACGGTGAAGTCTCGTATCTATCGTGGATTAAAGCTCTTAAGAACAAAAATGGAAAGAGGGGTGTAAGGGTGGACTGTCAAGAAACAAAGGAAAATTTAATCGCTTATTTGGAAAATCAATGTACACCTGATGACAAGAAGAATGTTGAACGACACGTAGAATCTTGTAAAGAATGTAAGGAAGAGTTACAAGAATTACAAGAAACGATGCAATTACTTGAAGTGGAAAAGGAAAACATAGAGCCTCCTCCATATTTGATGAACAATGTAAAAGAAAAACTTTCTCAAAAAAGAGGAAAGGCAAATAAATGGAAACCTAGTGCTTGGGTTGCAGCTGTTGTGTTTAGTTTAGTTTTTGCAGGAACGGTCGTGGCTGCTACGGATTTGAACCATCATGTTATGGATTGGTGGAAACAAATGACGAGTAATGAAGAGCAGGTGATGGAAGAAAACTTAAAACATGGAATTGGAGATAGGTTAAATATTAGTGAGGTAAGTAATGATGTGAAAGTGACCATCACTGATGTTGTAGCAGATGACATTCAAACACTCTTATATTATGAAATTGAGGACCTTTCCAAACAAGCAAACTATCAAATTAGCTTAACAGAAGGGGTAGAGCTTCCTAATCAAGATGAAATTTGGGATCAGTCTAATTCAAATTTGGAACATGATTTCTCATCTAGTCTAAGTAGTCATGTAACGCTCTATTCTGATCAAGAAAACGTCATGAAAGGAAGACTTGGGTTAGCTCCTATGGATGTCGAGGAAGGGACTATCCAACTAAGCCTTACGAAAATACTAGAAGTCGTGCCTATGGATGAGTCTGTTGGAACAGAGTCACAAGTGACCAATCCAACAGAAGAAAAGTTTTTCGAAGGGGAATGGAACTTTGAGGTATCAATCGAAAAACATCCAGCTATTGTAAAAGATCTTAATATGAAAACAGAAGTAGGTAATACGAAAGTCGTTCTCGAACAACTGACAATAGCACCAACGGTTACTAAACTTACTTATTACTTTGAAACCCTTGACTCAGAGCATCCTGTAGATTTCATAAATTTTGGGGCGTTAAAAAGTGAAGGGAACGCATTTAAACAGGATCCATTTTTATCGGCAGGTGTAAGTAGTTCCAATCATCAATATTCAGGGTCAGTCAATTTTGAATCCATCTACTTCGCTCAACCGAAGGATATTGAATTAGAGCTAAATAGTTATAATACAACGATTAATGAACCAGAACAATTTTCGATTGATGTAGAAAAAGAAAGCCAAACCTTTAAATACTTGGGTACGGAAATTACAGTGGATCAAATTGAAATTGGAAATCCAACTACATTACGTGTAACCGAGGAATTAAATAAAGGTCGGATGTACGAAACACTAGATTTTCAAGTCATAAATAATGCTGACCGTGGAAGTAGTAGTCAGGGTTTAGGCGTTATTATTGATAAACATGGAAACGAATATCCTGTTGAGGAATACTTTTTCCGTTTGGATGAATTGGAACAACCTCGTATGTTTACGACAGAACATCAAGTATCTATTGAAAGTGAATCAGTAGATGAAATTATACCAACTCATTTAAAAATAGATGGCTATACTCAAACAACATTTTTAGATGAAGTTATCGAAATTAACTTAGATTAGACAAAAAGGGTCAGGTTTCCGTGTAGTAGGGAATCTGACTTTCTTTTGGTTTGTGCAGTGATTTGCAAGTTTCTATAGATAATTTAGCACTGACATATCATCAAAACATTTCCATCGAGATCTTTAAAATTAAAATAATGATTATGTTCAATTTCTGTTATCAAATCAACCCCCTTTTTACGCATATAGTGATAGGCAGCTTCAATGTCTTTTGTATTGAAGTGGAAAGCAGGAATTGTAAATATATTCTTTTCTGAATAAATTTTACTATCTAGCACTATGCCTGTGGCTTCCATAGGTAATACGTAAAGGTGACCAAACAGAATTTCTCCATTTTCTTCAAATCCTAAAATATCGCAGTACCAATCTCGTGCTTTCTCAATGTCTTTTACTGGAATGAATACCGTACCTATTTGGTTTAATATTGGACTTACCATGATAATACACTCCTTTTAACTGGATAAATACTCTTTCCACAAAACACATCCAATTTCCTTCCTTAACATAAAAAGTTCTACTCATAGTTTAGTGGAACAACTTGTTTAATAGAGTAATCAAAGCCATTTGGGTAAAATATAAATACACCTATTAATAATCGGAGGGATTTCATATCAAGCATTTTACAGAAGAAGAAAAAATAAAAATTCTATCTGACCTGATTGCCATTCAGTCGGTTAACGAGAATGAAATTGAAGTAGCAAATTATTTGAAACATCTATTTGGTGAATATGGAATTGAGTCTAAAATAGTCCCTGTTACAGATACTCGTGTAAACTTAGTAGCTGAAATTGGAAGTGGAAATCCTGTTATCGGCATTTCTGGTCATATGGATGTCGTTTCTCCTGGTGATGAAAGCGAATGGGCATCTGATCCGTTCAAATTAACAGAACGAGACGGAAAATTATACGGACGAGGAACAAATGATATGAAAGCAGGCTTAGTAAACCTTGCGCTAGTATTAATCGAACTGAAAGAAAATAACGAACTAAAAAACGGTACTGTTCGTTTTATGGCAACGACTGGGGAAGAAGTTGGTGGCGCTGGTTCGAAAAAGCTGTATGAAGAAGGCTATATGGATGATGTGGACTTTCTATGGGTAGCAGAACCATCACATGACACCATCATTTATTCACACAAAGGGTCACTGAATTTGCGAGTAACATCAATTGGGGAAGCAGCACATAGTTCGATGCCTGACCAAGGGTACAATGCGATTAATCCATTGATGAAATATCTTTTAGAAATAGACGAAAAATTAAATGGTGACAATCGCAAAAATAACGTTTTAGATAAATTAGTGATGAGCACAACTATTTTTCAAGCAGGGAATCAAGTGAACTCTATTCCAGAAAAAGCAACTGCTGAAATTAATGTCCGTACAATCCCGGAATTTGATAACGACGAAGTGATCGATTTGTTTAATACAACTGCCAACAGATACAATAAAGGTGGTTCTAGTATCCAAGTTGAAGTGACCATGTCATTACCAAGTGTCTTCACTTCAGGAAAGTCAGAAATGGTGGAACTTACTAAAGAGCTAGGTAAAAAGCATTTAGGCTTAGATATTTCTGTTAAAGGTTCACCAGGTGTGACAGATGCATCGAACTTATTACGAGATAAAGATGAAAATTTCCCTTTTATGATGTTTGGTCCAGGTGAAACAAAGATGGCACATAAAACAGATGAGTATGTCTACAAAGAATACTACTTAGCATTTTTCGATATTTATAAAGAGTTGATTCTAGGCTTAACAAAATAGCTTGGAGCTACACATTTTTACAAAAAAAGAGATGCCTACCATATTGAGTAGACATCTCTTGTCTGGGATCCCTTTAGACAGGACGTAATTCTTCTTTCACTTTTGTCTCTTTCTTTAATTCCCCATAACGAGATAATTGATTACATTCATGGAAAGCGAAATGTTTACAACCTAAGCATTTATTGTAATTAATTTCTGTTAGGGCATAGTTAATGGCTTCACCAGTATGCTCGAAGAAATATTCTTCACCAATTAAGTCAGCAATCCCCGACTTTTTAAAGGTTTCTTTTAGCTCTGGGACAACCCCTGAAACGAGGAGAAGTCCGCCATTTGACTGGAAGTGATGAATAATGTTCGTGAAATTAGCCGTACCAGTAGCATCCATAAATGGCACTTTACCCATGCGCAATATTAATACTTTTGGCTTGTAATGAATGGATTCCATCACTCGCTGTTCAAAAAGTTGTGCTGCCCCGAAGAATAGTGGCCCTTCTACAGTATATATACTAATTTGTGGGCAGTCATGGGCATCGTTCACAACATATGGCTGTACGGCTTGCTCCTCTTGATTATGGTCTGGCAGTACTTTTGAAACGACTAATAGGTTGCTCATCCGTTTCGCAAATAAAACGAGCGCTAAAATTAACCCGACGATTACAGCAGTAGTAATTGTCGTAAATACGGTCAACAGGAAGGTAACGATAAGAATCAAGGAATCTCCTGTTTTCAGTTTTAATAGATAAGCAAATTGTCTGCGTTCACTCATGTTCCAAGCGACAATCATTAACACAGGAGCCATACTTGCTAAAGGAATATACGATGCATAAGGTGCGAAAATAAGTACGGTTAACAAGATGAATAGCCCGTGAATCACACCAGACATCCGTGATGTTGCCCCTGATTTAATATTTGTTGCAGTTCGTGCGATTGCTCCAGTTGCAGGAATCCCACCAAACATTGGTGTAACGATATTAGCAATCCCTTGTCCTACCAATTCACGGTTACTATTGTGCTTACTATTTGTCATGCCATCAGCGACTACAGCTGATAATAAGGATTCAATTCCACCCAAGGCAGCGATGACAAAAGCAGGTACAATCAAACGCTGAATTCTCTCCCAAGTTATTTCTGGAAACTGAAAGTCTGGTAGTTGACTCGAAATATCCCCAAAAGTGGTCCCAATAGTTGCAATATTCCCTTGGAAAAAGAACATCGCAACTATTGTAGAAACAATTAAACCAATGAGAGAGCCAGGTACTTTTGGAAATATTTTAGGTGTAACGATGATGACTACCAAACATACGACAGCCGTTATTATACTGAATAGGCTCGTGGTATGAATATGTAGGAAAATTTCCTTCATGTTGTCTATGAACTTTTCATGTTTCTCTAATCCGGTTAAGCCAAAAAAATTTCCGATCTGTCCGGTGAATATAATAACGGCAATTCCAGATGTGAAACCGACAGTTACAGGTCTGGGAATGTATTTAATTAAGGAACCTAATTTAAACACACCCATAAGTACCAGCATGACTCCAGCCATTAACCCAGCAAGTAATAAGTCCTCATACCCATAGGCAATCACAACCCCCAATAGGATAGGGACAAATGCTCCAGTAGGCCCACCGATTTGATATTTGGATCCACCGAATACAGAAATTAAAATCCCAGCAATACAGGCTGTATAAAGTCCGTATTCTGGCTTAACCCCTGATGCAATTGCAAAAGCCATCGCCAATGGAATAGCAATGATTCCGACGATGACACCTGAGACTAAATCTTTTTGGAAATGATGTAAGGAATAGTTCTTCCATTTGTCAGTTAATAAATCTTTCATTCTAGTTTTTATCCCTCTCTATTGTTCTCCTTTTTTTGATCTAAATCCTCCAGCATGGAAAGTGTATCAATTAAATGGTTGTTGAAAATCTCCTTCGCAACCTCTAGTAATTTAATAATGGAAGGATCTCTTAGCGTATAAACGACGCGTTTTCCTTCCTTTGTCCCTACGACAATATTTCTAGCACGTAAGACACTTAACTGTTGTGACACAGCAGAACCTTCACTATTAAGACTTGCTTGAATTTCATTGACACTTTTTTCTCCTTCCGATAGAACCTCTAAGATTCGTATTCGTAAAGGATGTGCTAATGCTTTAAAAAAATCAGCTTTAAACTGCTGCAAATCATTCCACAAGGGACATACCACCTCTTTCAGTAGAGTTGTCTAGCTCCGAGCGCCTGCAACTAGCGAAGGAACTACATAGAATTACTTCACTGGCCTTTGTGCCGAGTAATCGCAAAAAAACTACGTGGAAATACCACATTGCTTTTGTGCCGAGTAATCGCAGGCACAGGCACAAGACTTCCTTCGCCTCCGTACGATAAGTCAACATCGACTCCGATAAAAAGGAAGGTCGACTAAAACCGGACTTTGCGTCCAACGTCGACATACCCCTATGAAGGGGCATGTTTCCTTTATCTCCT
>NZ_FQVW01000079.1 GCF_900129485.1 Ornithinibacillus halophilus | reverse complement strand
ACCGATGCCTTTGCTCCCACAGGAGTCTACGTATATTCCCTCCGCTTAGCTAGCAAATTGTTCGTCTTTGGCAATGACTTTTTAGTTATGTCCCAGCCCCTTTCTAGTTCTTAACACTTCTTATTCAACTAATGACGCGCCATTGTGACGGTGCAATCATGCTCACTGCTATGATTTTCAACTTTGTCAACTTGATTGTGTAAAACATTATATATAACAAATTTCATGCTGTTATATGGGATATTTTTATCATGCATATCTTATCTTTCAAAATATAATTGGCTGTGCAATTTATTTTACTCACTATCATCAACCAACCCTTTAAAATATACAGTTTCTATTTTAAGACCTTCACTAGTTCTGTTTAAAACAAACACATGGCGTGTCACTCCATTCATATAGAATTCTGAAGGATTTTGAACTTTCATATCTAATAACACGTCATACACATAGTCACCCTGTGAAATAAACTCCGAATCACTCGTCAATTCCATACTTACTACCTTAATATCCTGTATACCATGAATTCCTTCCTTTTTTGCTTGATTATTACTGTCTTTTAAAAAGGTTAATAGGTCTTCTTTTACCTCAGAACTGTAATTATATAGCTCTACATATTCATCCCATTTATTTAACCTTTGATATTCAATAGACTCAAGGATTATTGCTTCTACTTCATTATCACTAGAAGTAATATATTTATTTGGGTCTTGGTTATAAGTTTCCTGAATATTTTCGTTTTCAACTTCCTCAAGTATTTTTCTATTCCCATCTTCTGTTACGATTATGACATCAACCTCTTCAACCGGGCTAATTGCGTACCAAAATCTTTTATCACCATTAACTTCAATGATTTTTGCTTGTTCCTCGCCTACATATACCTCTTTTATAGAATGATCACTTAATGGACCAGAAAAAATATAAGGTTTTTGTTTCATCGAAGACCAATTCACTGGTGTATTCCACTCAGATCCTCTAGTTTGATTCCATTCCCATTGATTACGTAGTTTCTCAAAATAAGCTATATAAATTTGTTCTTCTTGATCTTTTTCTTCTGTAAATATTGCAATAGCATCATTTGCATGAACTACATTAAACTCTGTAGAGATGAGGTTGTATGAATGTTTTTCTTCTAGTTTGTTCATTTCCTCCATGCTTTGGTGAAAAAATGCCTCAAAAGAATTAATTTGAGAAGTGTTATTAGTTGAATTTGGACTAAATGGAATAAATATCACCAATACTAATAGTAAGACAGCCATACTACCTATCCCAACCGAAATATGTTTAAATAGATTACCTCTGTTCCTTTTTAACTCTAGACCATCTGAATACTTCATAAGGGTTTTATGAATTTCATTTTGTTTGTTAATATCAAAATCTTTCTCATAGTTAGGTTTTGGAAGGGATTTAATTTCATCAATTAATGATTCTAGCTTCTTATTATCTTTCATATTGAATAACCTCCTTCTTTTCCTTTAAGGCTTTCAAGGCACGATGATAAGTAATACGGACTTTATTTTCGTTCCAATTTAAAATATCTGCAGTTTCAGAAACTGACAATTCTTTTATTGCTCGGAGAATAATCACATCCCGATAGTTATCCTTTAATGAATTAATTACTTGATATAAAATTCTATTATTTTCGTTCATATGAAGGATTAATTCCGGTGTCGTTTCCTCTTTCGGTTCAGAATCAGAAAAGTTAATTACACTCTTAATTCTGTTCCGTTGTCTTTTTCTAATCTCATCGATTCCAACATTTCTTGCAATCGAAAAAAGCCAAGTCTTAACGCTAGCTTTCGACTGATATGTATCAAAACCCTTGATAGCACGAATAAAAACTTCTTGAACCAAATCCTCTATATCACCAGATCCAACATAATAAACTAAGAAATGATATATATCTTTGTTATATTGATAGAACCATTCTGAAATTTTGTCACTTATCATCTATATCTCCTCCGATGCTTTGCTCATTAATTAGTCGAATCAATAGTCATAATTATTTCACTTTAATTTAAATTTTTAAGAAAAGCGCAGAGCGCCCGCTTTGCGACGTACGGACTGGACTGAGGCGTAGGAGATAAAGGAAACACGACGACCAACGGGAGTCGATGTTGACTTATCGTACGTAGGCGAAGGAAGTCTCGCTAGTCGCAGGCGCTCGGAGCTAGACATCTTTGATATTTTCTTATCTTTATATAAAAACCACAAAAAAAGCCTGGAATAGAACCCAAGCTACAGTTGTTAGAGCTATTTTGAAAAACAAGTAGAACAAATACGCGTGTCAAAAATCCAATTATAGACTGTACAAATGCGCAAAACTGCATATCAAAGACCTCATTTTATTAGAGGTCTATGTGAATTTCAAGATTTTATTGTGAATTCACAGCTTTCTTATAAGCTACACGTATTATAAAGTAACAAACCAATATGGTAATTAGCGATACAATCGTTGTCGAAACCGTATTAGGTTCTCCAAAGACTTTAAACCATACATTGGCTAGTGAAATATCTAAACCTAACCAACGTAGAACTCCAAGAATGAAAATACCACCAACTATACCCAAAGTAATCAATAATGTAAATTTTGTTTTACTCATATTTTCGACCCTCCAAATTAAATTAGCGAGACACATAAGTAGAGCTAATAATAGATTAGAATCGTTATTCCACATTCAATTTTGTACTTACTTCATAAAGTTTATCTGATTCCCAATATCGTCCCACTGCACCACTTCCAAAGTTCTGTTCTTCTTTACAATAACCAATCTCAAACAAAACCTCAGTATCATGTTTGAAAAGTAATTTATAATCTGGCATCGCCCAGTCAAGATTTGCAGTTGAATGTGTTCTTGCATTGTCTAAATCTTTTACAAGTTCTTTTATAAACCCCTTATCATCGATCGTAGCAAGTAGTTCTTCACTGCCCCATTCATACACCTCGATACTCGTAATATCGTCACTTAAATTGAGGTTATTATTTTGACAACCTATTAAAACAAAAGAAAATAATAAGAGTATAAAAATCAATTTAATTTCTCTCATTAGACTGTGCCTCCTTTACCAAATACGACGTTAAGGATTGTTATAAAGTTTCATATTCTGCTTCCAATAATTAAATTACGTATCTGCTTTTTCCACAAACGCACCTGTTATCGATACGGGAGCAGTGATTACATATTCAAAAATTACTTAACTAATAGTGAAGGTTTTAAAATCAAATTTGTAGTAGTAGTTTTTACTTCACAATACTTAGAATAGTTCTTGTATCTGTTTTATTACTACTAAATAGGTAGAATTTATTATCATATTCTAAATACACTTGTTCCTCCGGTTTGTTCGAGTCTGCAATATATATCACCATATTTTCATATCTTGCGCTCTCATATTATAAAATCCCACTCCTTTTCCAGCATTGTTGAATAATAGACTTTCACATTTTAAAAAGTAGTGCTTTTATAATTGTTTTTACAGTTGACTCAGTTTCCTTATGAACCCTGACCTTATCTAGAAATGGAAAATCGCTTGGTGAAACGGTTAATTTCGCAAGTGGTTCTAATTCTGTTTCACAAACCCATTCATCTCTAATTCCACCTTGTTTGAATAGGGTCTTTGGGAAGAAATATATCGTTCCGTCTGTCCAACGATTTGGAGCATCATTATTTGTTGAAAAATAATAATAACGTATTTTTCCTTTAATAGTAGGCACCGATAAGCACAAGTTTCTAATGGAACCAACATAACCTTTTCTATTTTGAACGGCAAAAAATAATGACCATACTCCGTCTGATGAAGCAAAAACAGCTTTAATTGGCTTGCCGTTAAAGAGAGAACTATTTCTTGGCTCAAATATATTTATCGCGGAATTATTAGAACCGTGTACTAATAACCCCTTTGTCTCGATAACATAATTTAGAAACATATATAATGGGTATTTACTCTTATATGTAAAAATACTACCATCACCTGATGATATATATCTTATGAACATCTCATCAAATTCTTCTATAGCTTGTTCAGACAGATTCAATTCATCTATTTTTAATAATCGAGTACGATCTAAAACAAACTTTTTGATTGAGTTAAACATTCCTGTTTTATTAATCGTTCACCCCTCCTGGAGTTTTCTATTGAAAGATCATCCTGCTTGATTAATTCACAATGTGACATTAATTTTATCATACTATTCAAATTAATTTAATGATTTTTTCAATGGCTGTTCTTAATTTGTATATTCAACACTATTTATTTTCAGTCTATGTGATATTAAAATGCCAATCGATCCCTTAAAACAACAAAAAATCGCACTGTGAATCACAGTACGATTTTAAATGAGTATTATAATGAGTACACCTCTAAACAAAACATTCTCTACAAAATAGAACTTAAAAACGCTTGTGTACGCTCTTCTTTAGGATGATCAAATATTTCTTCTGGACTTCCATATTCAACAATTTTCCCATCATGCATATATACGACCCAGTCGGCTACTTCCTTTGCGAAGCCCATTTCATGAGTAACGACGACCATCGTCATCCCTTCTTCTGCTAATTCTTTCATCGTAGACAGTACTTCACCAACAAGTTCAGGGTCAAGGGCAGATGTTGGCTCATCAAACAACATCACTTCTGGTTCCATCGCTAAAGCTCTTGCAATTGCTACACGCTGTTTTTGTCCACCAGATAAGGTCGATGGATAAACATCATACTTATCACCTAAGCCAACCTTATCTAACAGCATCTTCCCGTTTGCAATGGCCTCCTTTTTAGGAGTTCCTTTCACTTGAGTAGGTGCTTCTATTATATTTTCGATCACTGTTTTATGTGGGAATAGGTTAAAATGTTGAAAAACCATTCCTACTCGTTCACGAACTTTATTTAAGTCATGGGTTGTCTTTTCGATTTGCTCCCCATCAATTATTACAGTTCCGCTATTTTTCATTTCGAGAAAATTAAGGCAGCGAAGGAGAGTACTTTTTCCTGATCCACTAGCACCCACTAATACAACAACATCACTTTCCTTAACGGTTAAATCGATATCCTTCAGCACATGCAAATCGCCAAAAGACTTGTTCAACTTCTCTACTCGAATCATTTCATGTTGATCACTCATGTTTTCCCTCCTCACTTAATCGCTTCTAGCTAATTTTTTCTCAATGTAACGAACAATCAACGTTAAGGCTAGAACGATGATTAGGTAATAAACAGCTACAACTAGGAAGTATGTCAAGTAATCAAAGTGGTTGGAACCCTCTGAACTTGCCACACCAAATAATTCTTGAAAACCAATAAATGATACCAATGAAGAATCTTTTACACCGATTATAAATTGATTCCCTAGTGATGGAGTCGCCCTACGAAATGCTTGTGGCAAAACAATTCTTCGCATCGTTTTTCCAGCTGTCATCCCTAATGATCGACCAGCTTCAGTTTGTCCTTTATCAATTGATTGAATTGACCCACGAATAATCTCAGCAATATATGCTCCATTATGGAAAGCTAGACCGGCAACCCCAGCCCAGAACATCGGTATTAACATGATCTCAACTAATCCATAGAACAGCACAAAGATTTGTACAATCAATGGTGTACCACGAACGATCCAAATGTAAGCATCAGCAATCCATTGTAATGGTTTAATTTTGGAGATTTTTAAAATGGCAAAAAACAAACCAATGAAAAATGCAACGATAAGAGAGGCAACAGAAAGTTGGAGGGTTTTCCAAAGACCATTTAAAAATAAATCATAACTACCTATAAATACTTCTATGAAGTGCGCCAAATAGATTCAACTCCTTTATGAAAGGAATGTGCACACGTAGGCACACATTCCTTAGATATTACTCTAATTCATCTGGTTCTTGTGTAATGTCTACTCCAATCCACTCTTTGGATAACTCTGCAAGTTCTCCACTATCTTTTAATTCTTGTAATGCTTCATCAATTGCTTCTAATAAAGCTTCCTTTTCTTTAGCTACAGCGATTGCTTGTTCACTCACACCTAATTGTCCACGATTCTCTACTTCCAACCCATTTTCAATCGCTGTTTGACCAGTAATATCATCTGTAATCACGGCATCATGGTGTCCAGATGCTAATGATTGTAATGCTACAACATCACTATCTACTTCGGGAATGTTGTCTGTGTAGTTTTGTGCCATTTCGATGTATGTTGAACCTCTAGAAACAGAAATTTCCTTACCTTCTAAGTCGTCAGCCGATTGAATATCACTATCTGCTCTTGTATAAATTACTGGACCAGAATAATAATATGGTTTTGAAAAGTTTACTTCTTTTAAGCGATCTTCGGTAATGGTATGACTTGCTACAGCAATATCATAACGGCCTTCCTTAACTCCAGTTACGATGCCAGAAAACTTCGCTTTTTGTTGTACAGCTTCTAAACCAAGCTTTTCTGCAATCGCTTCTGCAACAGCGATATCATAACCAATCATCTCTTGTCCTTCCATATAACTAAATGGTTTAAATTCACCAGATGCAGCGAAAGTTAATTTACCATCTTCAACTAAATCAAATTCTGAGCCATTGCCATCACTACTTGAATTATCATTATTACTTGTGTCCGAACCACAAGCAGCTAGTACAAACATAGCTAAAGCGAAAAATAGTGTAATTTTCAGTATTCTCATTCCATAAACAATCCTCTCATAAAGTTTTTGTAAGCATTAATCCTCTCCTGCTTCACATTCATTAAAATTATAGCAATAATCAAAATAACTAACGAATTCTAAATTTAAGGATATTTACAGTTTGTTTTAGAAGGAATTCAATTGAACACAAATACCTCATTGATTCTTATATATCCTATAAAATATTATTGAATCCTTAAAGATACTCCATATTTACCTAAGAAAAGCGCAGAGCGCCCACTTTTTCGATGTATTGTTGGACTGGAACTGATCCAGTCCCTATACTTCCACGTTCTATCCCTTTTTTAAATATCTCTTTGTTTTGCAGCCCTTTTATTTGCAAAAAAATAACCCAGTTTGGCAAACTGAGTCATCAACTATTCTTACGTCTTCGTTCTAAAAATATGGGTGCTATATTTAGCAAGATAGAAACAATTGTTAAAAGCCATAATGCCCTTGCCATTCCAGGTACTACATCCGATATAGCCGCCCAATCTTCCACTTCTACCCACCGAGATACATAACTGTAATCCGCACAAATTGTTAATGCTGTAAATGATAATGCCATCGCCATAGCAAGCTTATAATCCTTTCCTGCTGCAAACAAAGAAAGATTTATAACAGTTGCTATTATGGCAATAATCCCTAATATTGCCCACATAACTATACCTCCTTGAAACTCATCAATTTGTTGTTCGAGTCGCAAATACGAGAATCCCCAATAGCATTACGAATACTAACATACCTAAGCTGATGATACCTATCCCCATTCCTATCCACTCTCCGATAACAAAGGAACTAAGAAGAACTACCAAAAAGGTTAATAAACAAATTAGCAATGACCTTTTATTTGTCTGTTTGAAAGCCTTTAAAATAATAAAGACAGCGAAATTTATTAAAAAACCCAAACCTATAGGTATAAAAATATCCAATTATTATCATCCCTTTTCCTACATAATTAGCAAGTAGCAATCACCTTTTGTGTAAAATCACTAGTTTGCACGGAACTTTATGTATGTTTCTCCTTTTTGTTTAAGTAAATGTAATAATAGCTAATTAAAAATACTACTTCTATTGAGACTCCCACGTCTAAAGACGCAAGCCCTACACCTTACGGTGCAACGGGTGGGATTCTTGAGTGACTAAGCGTTCGCAGTCCATTTCTGTT
>NZ_FQVW01000097.1 GCF_900129485.1 Ornithinibacillus halophilus | reverse complement strand
AATGACTTTTTAGTTATGTCCCAACCTCTTTTTAATAAACTTTATTTCATAATCATATCGAGATATTCTTCTAAGGTTAGGTTATTATCCATAATGGTTGCTGCTGCTTTATTACCAACATAACGAATGTGCCATGGTTCATATTGGTACTGAGTTATCTCTTCTTTTCCTTCCGGATAGCGGATGATGAATCCGTAATCTGCAGCATTTTCTTCCAACCATAAACCTTCAGCTGTGTCTCCAAAATCTGTTACTAGGGTGTAATTGACACTGTCGCTGGTAACGTCCATTGTAAGTCCAGTTTGGTGTTCACTTTCCCCTGGACGTGCACTAAACGTATTTGCTTGTGCTTCTCCATGAACACTAACATAATTTGCAAATAAGTTTTTCTGTGTCTTGTAGGAACGATAGCCCGATTGTGCAAATAAGGCAATACCATCTTCATCAGCTGCCAAGAACATGCTTTCTAATGCTTCTGCAGCAACTTTACGCATTTGCTTTTTTGGTAAATCTTCTATAAATGGAAAGCGAACATCTGGAACTACAAGGTCATCCGGGATGTAATCACTAGGTAGAGCATGGTTTTTATTAACTAATGCTAGAACTTCATATGGATTGTTAATCACCACAGTTTCTTCGTCTAACGATTGATTTTCTTCAAAACCGATTGCAGATCCAGGTTTTATTTCTATTTCCCCCGAATCAACCAATTTTAGTACTTCTAGTGTTTCTATGTCATAGATTCCTGTTACCAATAATTCTTCGGATTGTAATTGTAAATCTGTAATAGCCCAAACAGTTTGAACATCAAATCTATCAGTTATTTCTAATGGATAACCTAAGTCAATTAATACTTGCTGTAAAGTTCGTACAGCTTCTCCTTCATCGCCTTTCTGTAGTTCAATTTCTGATAGTAAGGTGATGGAGTTGTCATTTTCATCCTTATCCTCTTGTTCAGTATTTTCCTCTTCTGAATTTGTATCTGATTCATTATCCTCGTTATTAATCGGGTCTGAAACTACCTGATCCTGATCATCATCATTATTATTATTATTATTATTTTCATTTACTGTACTTGAATCAGTACAACCAGCGATGATTAGGAGAGACATTATTCCTAATCCAATTAAAATTGTGTATTTCTTCAATATAATTCTCCTCTTTTAATTTGTCTCGTATTCCCATGTAAAGTGGGAATCTATTCTTATGTTGTTAATGGGTTTAGGAAAGTGCTCTTTCTATATATCTATAATTATATCATTTATAAAAAAGGTATGAATGAAGAAATTTAAAAGTTAGATTCAATGGTCGGGTATACTGTGCATTTCTGTGACATTAAACTAATTATTATCATATGAATATTAGAGAGAAAAATAGGGATGTGAGTTGGATGACAAGAGCAATGAGTGAAGCAAGACCAGTCATAAATTATAACTATGCTGTCATTACAGGAATATTATTTTGGTGTGCGTTAATAGTGGTTTCTAGTGTTTATGTCACTACTCCTTTAATAAAGCCATTTGCTGATGAGTTTCAAGTGACGCAATCCGTATCTGCTTGGACTAGTAGCTCTTTTTCACTTTTTTATGGGCTCGGCTTTTTATTATTTGGCCCTTTAGCAGATCGTTATGGAAGAAAACAGATTATTGCATTTGGTATGTTGGCATTGACATTATTTACATTATCCATTGGATTAATCAATTCGTTTGTGTGGTTAGTTATTCTTAGAGGTATACAAGGCTTTGTCGCTGCAACTTTTGCACCTACAGCGCTAGCCTATGTTTTTGATATCTATCCAAAACATAAGATTGTTACAGCAGTGGGTTTTATAAGTTTTGGGTATGTTACGTCTGGTATTTTTGGTCAAGTATTGGGAGATGTAATTAATCAAACGTTTGATTGGCAAATTGTATTTGTTGTGTTTTCGGTCTTATATTTGGTCACTTTTCTTCTAGTATGGCTAGTCTTACCTTCCTCTGAAATTAGTGGAGGAACAAAGGGGATTCAATATTATGTACACCAAGCAAAAATTATACTTACCCAAAAGAACTTTATTTATTGTTATATCATAACGGTATTTTTGTTGTTAACTTTTATAGGAATGTATACAGTATTAGGGGATTACTTAAGTAATGCTCCATTTCATCTGACAGAAAAGCAAATACTTTATATTCGAGCTGTTGGAATCATAGGGATGGTTTTATCACCTTTGACCGGATTAATTGTTAAAAGACTTGGGCTTATGGAAACGTTACGTGTTGGATTGGCTGTTGCTGCAGGAGGGTTATTTCTTTTAGGAATCGGCTCTAATATGATTATTATAGTTTTAACTAGTATTATTTACGTAGCAGGTATTTCAATGATATTTCCTTCCATAATGATGCTTGTTGGAGAGTTAGGTGGAAAACAAAGAGCACTTGCTAATTCTTTTTATGCATTTATGTTATTTATAGGAGCCATGATAGGGCCAATTATAGGTATAGCACTTATGAATGCAGTGACCTTCTTTCTAACCTTCAGCATACTAGCTAGCTTATTAGTAATTGGATTCTTAGTCTCATTTATGATCAAACGTTAAAGTGATAAAGAGGATGGGACAAAAGTATTTTAATAAAGCACAAACCCGAACAATGTTATGTTTGGTAAAAATCATCGCTACGGAAATATACTTCGCTTTCCGTGGGCGG
>NZ_FQVW01000077.1 GCF_900129485.1 Ornithinibacillus halophilus | reverse complement strand
GTAGTACCCTGGCTCACCAGCCGCCCACGGCAAAGAAGACACTGTGAAAGTGACCGAAGGAAACTTGAACAGATGTCGCACTTGTGCTGGAAGTGAAAGCGAAGTGTATTTTCCGTAGTGGTAGAATTCACGCCACCACTAAAAATCCGGACAAATTCTATTGTTCGGATTTTGATGTATCTAAAATATATTTATCCCAGTTACTTTGTTTCTTACCTAACATGAATACGTGGGCTATCCGGTTCTTTCGGTTTCTTCTCATTTTGTAGTGACGAGCAATGAGGACAAACTTGTGCTTTACTTGGAATGGCCATGCAACAGTAGGGACACTCTTTTTTTGTCATGGATTCTAGTGGGTGCTGATGTGGTTTTCTCCATCGATTCATTTGCCTGACAATCAGAAAAACAGTAAATAGAATGATAATAAAACGGATTGTCGTTAGAAATAAATAAACCATAATTAATCGTCACAGCCCCAGCTTCCTGAGCTTCTGCAAGAGATGAGAATGTTCGTCCACTAAGGCTAATATATAGATTCTCAATATTCATTTTTGATATGAAAAGGCCAATGGGGGGGAGTAACATATCACGTACGAGGGAGTCGATGAAACTACTTAGTGCAGCACCTAATACAACACCAATTCCCATGTCAATCGCACTCCCGCGCATCGTAAAATGACGAAATTCTTTAAAAAGTCCCATAGACGCTCATCTCCTTTCACTGATAGATATGAAAGAAGTGGACAATCTATGAGACAAATGTGAAATCTATGGATATCTCAGGGATATGAACTATGAATTAGATTTCTTAAATTTTATAATAGAGTCACCTAAGTAAAATGCTCCTCCTAACATTAATAAAATACCAGACAGGTAGAACATTTTATCAATTAAAATTTGGACAATTCCAACTAGAATTAAAACAATACCACCGATAACATTACGATTCCAAAACTTTTGTGACTGCTTTTCACTCAATTAGCTCACCTACCTTCCAAATATACTAGTCATTAATCTTTAAAAAGTTATGGGTTACTCTCAAATATTCTTCAGGTTGTTCAATATAAGGCATGTGTGCACTCTCTTCAAATATATGTAATTTGCTTTCAGGTGTTTGCTTGCTGAAATAGCTAGTAGACTCAGGTGTCGCTTCATCATAGCGGCCACATGTATACAAGGTCGGAATAGTGAATGTTTTAAGTTCTTTGGTGCAATCAAAGTTTCTAAGATTACCAGTCACATGGAATTCCGAAGGACCCCACATCATATTGTACACATGACGATTTTTTAATGCAGCACCTTCTTTCAGAAATTCTGGTTTATTTTCGAGCCTACAAACAAAATGATTGTTAAATATCTCAGTTGCTTGCTTGTATTCTTCTGAATCTGTCAGCCCATTTTCTTCACATATTCTTAAGGTTTCCTGCACTTCTAATGGTAATTTTTTACGGTTAGCATCTTGATCTTTTGCCCACATTGGTGCACTTAAGCAAGGGCTTGAAAAGATAATGCTATTAACTCCATCGGGGTGCTTTAAATAGTATGCTGCTGCTAATGTTGTTCCCCAAGAATGCCCTAAAATATTAAAGGTATCCAAATTAAGAGCATCCTTGATTTGGTGTAATTCCTCCACAAAACGGTCAATCTTCCATAGAGATTCATCGGTAGGGCGATCCGATTTTCCACATCCTAATTGATCATAAAGAATAACTGGACGATCCGTTGCAAGTTCTCTTAATCCTTGTAATGACCAATGGGATGAACCAGGTCCGCCATGTAGAATAATTACTGGTATACCGGCTGCCTCTGGATTATGAATTCGGTACCATACTTTTCCACCTGTGACATCGATGTAGCCTTCTTTTTCTGTCAATTTTATACCACCTTTTGTACAATCATTTTGTTTTCTATTCTATCATAAAATATAGTCCTTCTATTATTTGAATAAGCAACTTTTTTGCGAAATTTTCGTTATTTATTTAAAGTATAGTTGTATACTTAATTAATTTTACATATGGATGGTGAACAGAATGAAAATTGCTGTACTTGTAGGAAGTCTGCGAAGCGATTCTTATAACAAGTTTCTAGCAGAGAATATGCAAAAAAGGTATCAATCTGAGCATGAATTAGAGATTTTGGAGATAGGAGATTTACCATTCTACAATCAGGATGATGAACTTGATCCTCCAGAAGTTGTTAAAAACTTTAAAAGACAAGTTGCTGATGCAGATGGTGTAATGATTATTACACCTGAATATAACTGGTCCGTTCCAGGGGTGTTAAAGAATGCATTAGATTGGCTATCTAGAGTAGATAAGGTTCTAATTGATAAACCTGTGATGACAGCTGGAGCTTCACCAACTGCACTTGGTACTGTACGTGCGCAATTACATTTACGCCAAATCTTATCTGCTCCAGGAGTATCAGCAAGAGTTTTACCACCTGGTGGCAACGAAGTATTAATTAATTTTGCAAGTGAAAAATTTGATCAATCAGGACGCTTAATTGATGAGTCTACACTAGAATTTTTAGATCGAATTATGGAAAAGTTTGCTGCGTGGATTAAAAAATAAATAAAATAAAATGAAATAAAAGGACAAAGGAAATAGCCCCTTGTCCTTTTGTTATTAATTATCATTCTCAATTAGTTTATTTAAATGAGAATTAATATCAATTAACTAATAGTATTACAAGTTCTTTCTATACATTTTTATTACAAAATATATAATGAATCGATTATGTGTTGACATTATAATTGTTACTGTTAAAATTATAATTAATATAATGTAAAAACAGTTATAAATAGTTGGGTTCCAACAGTGACAACTGTGTAAATGTGGATTTAAATAAAAGGGGGGAGTACATATGTCAGTAGAATCAAATGTTTTCAATAAGCAAGATATTAATCAGAAACACGATATTATTAAAAATAATTTAATAAATAAGGTAAAAGAACATATTGAATTAATTGCTGCATTATTAAGTGGTTTTCTAATTTTAATTACATGGTCAATGGAAAGTGTTTTGTCTCAACCGCTATGGGTTAGTTTGCACATTATAGCATTTGTGATTGGTGGCTATGCTAAGGCAACGGAAGGAATTACGGAAACGATAAAGAATAAAACATTAAATGTTGAAATTCTTATGATATTAGCTGCTATTGGATCTGTAATAATTGGCTATTGGACGGAAGGGGCAATTTTAATTTTTATCTTTGCTTTATCTGGGGCTCTTGAAACGTATTCGATGAACAAAAGTAATAAGGCCATCTCATCCTTGATGGAGTTACAACCAGAAGAAGCAATGCTACTAGATGAGGAAGGCGCAAGGATTGTTTCTGTTTCGTCATTAAAAATAAATGACATTATCCTGGTAAAAGCTGGTGAAAGAATACCGGCTGATGGAGTCATTGTTAAAGGAGCAAGTGCTATTGACGAAAGTGCCATAACAGGTGAATCCATGCCAGTGAATAAAGATAATCAATACGAAGTGTATGGAGGAACAGTGGCTCTGGATGGAACATTACATGTAAAAATTACGAAGAAACCGACAGAAACCTTGTTCCAAAAAATAATTGAAATGGTTCAATCCGCACAAGAGGAAAAATCACCGTCTCAATTGTTTATTGAACGTTTTGAAAGTAAATATGTGTATGGTGTCTTAATTGTTGTTGGTATCATGATGTTTTTACCATACCTGGCGTTTAATTGGACCTTATCAGAAAGTATATATCGAGCAATGGTGCTACTAGTAGTTGCATCCCCTTGTGCATTAGTTGCTTCTATTTCACCGGCAACTCTTTCTGCTATATCGAATGCAGCTAGAAAAGGAGTGTTGTTTAAAGGTGGAATCCATGTTGAGAATTTAAGCCATATAAAAGCTATCGCACTGGATAAAACAGGGACGTTAACAAAAGGAAAACCTGAAGTTACTGATGTTCACGTTCATTCCTCAATGGATGAGACATATGTAATAGCAGTTGTTGGTGCGATTGAAAGTGAGTCTACCCATCCTTTAGCACAAGCAAACACTACTTTTAGTAATAAAAAAGAGAAATTAAGCTCCATTGAAGTTTATAATATGAAAAATGTCAGTGGAAATGGTGTAACAGCCATAGTAGATGATAAAAAGTGGGAAATTGGAAAACCAGATTTTGTTGGAAAACAGCAATCGTCAGAGTTCTTAAATGGAATTGCTTCTGAACTGGCTGAACAAGGAAAAACAGTTGTGTTTGCAAAAGTCGAAGGGGAAATTGTTGCTGTTTTTGCTTTAAAAGATACAGTTCGAAAAACAACTAAAAAAGCCATTCGTAAATTAAAAGAATTAGGCATTCATCCAGTGATGTTAACTGGGGATCATGAATTAACAGCAAAAGCGGTTGCACAAGAAGCTGGAATTGACCAATATATTGCCGATTGTCTTCCTCAAGAAAAAGTAGAACATGTAAAGGAACTACGTAAAAAATACGGCAATATTGCAATGGTTGGAGATGGAATTAATGATGCACCTGCATTAGCAAGTGCTAACGTAGGGGTTGCAATGGGGGAAGGTACGGATGTTGCACTAGAAACAGCAGACATTGTTTTAATGAAAAATGACCTAGCGAGAATAACGAATTCTATTAGTCTATCATCACGAATGAATCGTATCGTAAAGCAAAATATCTTTTTCTCTTTAACGGTTATTCTTATCCTAATTACAACCAATTATTTACAAATACTTGACCTACCATTAGGAGTAATCGGGCACGAAGGTAGTACCATACTAGTTATTTTAAATGGATTACGCCTTCTTAGAGACCCTAGTTCTATAACTTAGTTCAATGATTACAAAGCTTAGAATGAAAACTAAACGCTGTCACAAACTATGTAATAAAGAAGTGGAGGAATGTTTGTGACAAATAATAAACGTTATACCGTTGCAGGAACAGATATTGAAGCTGTGAAGGAACAGGCTCGCCGTTCAGGGCTTTCATACAACGAAGCAAAAGAATGGATTGCAAAAAACACTGGAGGACGAGGTACTAATGTTTTCAGTGATACGGATCCAGAAGAAGTAAAACAGCAAATTCACCAATCAAAAGATGATTAGTAAAAACCTCCTCATTTTGAGGGGGTTTTTGTGTTTCTAGAAAGTGCTACTCTCCTCAGGCTTAATGCATGATTTGGTCAAGCTTCGAATAGAATGAAGTAAAGGCTTTAGGACAGGGGAGAGAGGACTAGTGCTACAATCTATTTTAGAGATTTTTACGAGCGAAGCGAAAGCAGAGGCGATATTATCTAGCCCTTTAGTAGAATTAATTTTCATGGTGTTGTTTATTGCATTTTTTGTAACGTTATTTGTGCATATCGCCTTATATGGAAAACTTCGAAAACTGCGTAATTACCTGCATGAAACTAATCGTATGGACATAGAACCACTACAGTCTTTTAAGAGTGAATATGATAAACGACTTGAAGAAGATACCGTGAAAGCTGAAACATTTGTGCAAGAGAAATTTTCTGGATGGCGCGTGTTCTCAGTGCCAGTTGTCAGTTTAATAAAATTGATTCAGACAACGGTTTCGGTTTTCATTTTAATTGGTGTGTTAGGGACATTTATTGGTTTAACGATGTCTCTTGGTAGTATCAATGCTGGTGGAGACCAAATCGTTGAAAATGTAGCTAGTGTATTAGCAGGTATTGATATTGCTTTTTATACGAGTATTGCCGGAATGGGTTTCTCCCTTATTATGACCGTACTTACAAAAGTGTTGAACACAGAACACGTACTGACAGATATTATGTTGAAAGTTGAATCGAACCTCAATGGTCATAAGGAGAACGGTATAAGTCGATTAATTGACGTATCAGAAAATATCCATCAATCCATTGTAGATTTGAAGGATTCTAACCAGCAATCATTACAAGGGATTGAACAGGCTTTTGAAGGGTTCCAAGCGTATACATCAGGATTACAACAATCAGCAAAGGATTTGGCTACCTTTAATGAAGGGTTAGGTCATAATCTTCAGGAGTTTCAAGAACTGTTTGGAAGCATGCAGCAAGTTACAGATGGGTTTAGTGAAGGCACTAAACGACTAAATGATAATTTTGATTCGTTGTTCATGTATTTTAAGAAAATGGATAGTAGAAATGAACGTATGGTTCAAGGTGTGGAAGGTACTTTTGATAAAATGAAAGAAGTATCCGACATACAAATGGATACTTTGAAGAATTTTGAAGGTTCTGTTGAAGAACTAAAAAGCTTTATTACAACGATTATAGAAGAACAACAGTCTGCCTTTTCTACAATCAATAAAATTGTGCAGCAAAGTAACCAATTAGTAAAGAAGATGGAGGCGCATAATAAGGAGTTCAAACAAATATTTGGTTCTGATTTATCATCGAAGCTAGGTGGTATCACGACCTATTTGGGAGAATTAACTAGAGATTTTGATCGTTTAGGAGAATCAATCGTTCAATTACCAGATGCACTAGAAGTAGTCAACCAAACTCAAGCCGAGCACAAACATCTGTTGATGGATCGATTTGAAGAGCTCAAACACTTTAATCAAACGTTCAATAAACATTTAAAAGAACATGCAGTCGAATCGATGACATTCGAGAAACACTTAAGAGAAGCTACAAGTTCCTATGAACAATTAGGGATGAAAAACAATCAATTAATTAATGAGATTAACTCAACCATCAACCAGATAAGTCAAAATTATAGTCATCGAGAAAATCAACTAGAATCTAGTGTTGGCCTGCTAAAAGACGCTCTGACCAAGTATACATCTGGGGTCGAAAGCTCTCTTGGTGAGAAAATGGAAAAAGTTGTACGAAATATCTCTGATTCGATGAATACGACAAATGAGGGAATCAAACGTGAGTTTATGGAATTACGTAGGTTATCTGAAGACGTACAACAAAATAATGCTCGCTATACACAGCAAATGATCCAGGAATTAAGTAGAGAAATCCAAATTTTAAATCGCCAACTTAGTATGTTTAGTCAGCAAGGTTTACAAAGGCAAAGACAAAATACTATAGGGATGAACCAAAATGAATACTAAGTATCAAAGACTGTTTAAGAGGAGTGAAGAAGGGCATTTTTGGCCATCTTTTACGGACTTGCTGACTAGTATACTGCTTTGCTTTATATTGATTTTCATCGTAATGATGGTTATAAAATCACTTCAGATTGAAGAGATGAAAAAGACGATTGACCAAATTATGGGAGTTCGAGCTCAATTAGTGGGAGATATAAAAACAGAGTTTGAAGACACCACTTTAGCTATTGAAGTAGATGACAATACCGGGGCAATCATTTTTGATACAGAAGTTCTCTTTGAGTTTGATGATTCCAAGTTAAAGCCAAATTCCTTTGAGTTTTTAGATGAATTTGTCCCGAAATATTTAGATGTCCTACTTGAAAGTGGGTATGAAGAATATATTGCAGAAATAATTATTGAAGGACATACCGATCGGCAGGGAGGATATTTATATAATTTAGAACTAGCCCAGGATCGTGCGTATAATGTGGCATCTTACATTTTGGGGGATGAATTCCCATATAAAAATATTCAAGAACATCTAGAAGATAAACTAACCGTTAATAGTAAATCTTATACAGATTTCCGAACAGATGAAGACGGAGATTATAGTGCGCAAGAATCACGAAGGGTAGAATTTAAATTTCGTCTCAAAGATGAGGAAATCCTTAATAAAACTAGAGAAATTTTAGGAGAATAGATATCTGGTGTATACGATTCTCTTTTTGGATTCATCATGGTAGTACATACTATCCATGAGAAAACTAAACAATATTATAAGATAGTAAATAAACATGTTTACAAAAAAGGAGTAATACTTATGGAAAAAATTGAGGTTGGAGAAGTATTTACAATTAGTGATGAATCGTCCGAAGAACAGGAAGTTGAAGTTTTAGCTGTCGTTACATTACAAGGGACAGACTATGCAGCTGTAGGTTTCGTGGAAGACATAAGAGATGAAGAGAATGAAGATATGGATATCTTTTTCTTACGAATTGAAGAGGACGGGGAATTAGGAGCTATTGAAACGGATGAGGAATTTAATAAAGTTTCAGAAGCTTTTGATGCCATTTTAGAAGAAGATTAAATTTTCATTTACCCCTCCAAAAGGTAATAACGAAAGAGGTTGTGACTAAAGTATCTTAGATAGACCAAAATCCGAACATTAGAATGTTCGGATTTTTTGAAATTGCGAGCAAATGCTAGTGGTGACGTGAATTCGACCGCTACGGAAAATACATTTCGCTTTCACTTCCAGCACAAGTGCGACATCTGTTCAAGTTTCCTTCGGTCACTTTCACAGTGTCTTCTTTGCCGTGGGCGGCTGGTGAGCCAGGGTACTAC
>NZ_FQVW01000073.1 GCF_900129485.1 Ornithinibacillus halophilus | reverse complement strand
ACGCAGTGGGCTTCCTCAGCGCAAGGGTGCTAGGAAGCCTAACCAAGTAGTTCCCTGGCTCACCAGCCGCCCGCGGAAAGCGAAGTGTATTTCTGAAGCGGTAGAGATTACACTACATTTTTGTCTCAGCCTCGAACCCATGCATACTACACTTCATATAGAATTGTCAGTCTAATTTTTAATATCACTTAGTTTTCAGTTGCCTCCTAAGATGGGAGGTTTTTTTATGTTTAGATTTAACTAACTTCAAGGAATTATCAAACGATTCCTTCTTTAACAACTTTGTCTAACTTTTCTTGAATAAATTGTGAACAAATCTAATTTATTTATCTTATTAGGATAAAAATATGAATAATCTTTATCCATAAATTATATAGAACCGATAACTGTAAAGGATTACAATTGAAATAGTTTGTTGGATATAAGTATCAATATCATTTATTAGGTAAAATTATCCGTAATGATAAAAGGTTAGTATTTGTATATCATACGAAAGAATAGATATTTACTTATTCATAACGTATTGAATATAGAATTCAAAGTTCTTTAATTGAAAGGAATGGTTAACAGTGGCTGATATGGAAAAAGATATCACCAGTATGTTAGAAACACTTGGCTCTTTCGGAAAAGATCCTGCAGGTGGAGTTTCACGCTTTCTTTATTCAAAAGAATGGGTTGAAGCTCAAAAATACTTAGAAGCAGAGATGAAACAAGAAGGATTGGAAGTAAAATACGATGAAATCGGAAACCTATATGGTACGTTAAAAGGTTCCAAATATACAGATGAAACAATTCTTTCTGGTTCACATGTAGACACCGTTGGTAATGGTGGATATTACGATGGGCAGCTTGGTATTGTTGCGGCTCACCTTGCAATTAAATACTTAAAAGAAAAATATGGTCAACCATTAAGAAATCTTGAAGTGATTTCAATGGCAGAAGAAGAAGGCAGCCGTTTTCCATATGCGTTCTGGGGTTCAAAAAATGTTGTTGGGACAGCGAAACGTGAAGAAGTAGAGAATATAAAAGATTTTGATGGAGTGCCATTCGTGGAAGCAATGAATAAAGCTGGATTTGATTTCCGTGATGAATCAAAAGGAATCAGGGAAGACATTAAAGCTTTTGTTGAAATTCACAATGAGCAAGGAAATGTTTTAGAAACAGAGAAGAAGTCAGTTGGAGTCGTAACTAGTATCGTTGGTCAAAGACGTTTCAATGTGGAAATCACTGGTCAAGCGAACCATGCTGGTACAACACCAATGGGATACCGCAAAGATGCAGTGTATGCTGCAAGTCAAATGATTTATGAAATTATCTCTGAATCAAAAAAATACGGTGATCCACTTGTTGCTACAGTAGGAAAAATTGAAGTAACACCTAATGTTGTCAATGTTGTACCTGGGAAAGCCTTATTCACTATGGATATTCGTCACACTGACAAAAGTGTATTAGTTGAGTTCACAGATGTTGTAAATGAAAAACTAAACACATTAGCTAGTGACCATGGCGTTGAAATCAATATTGATATGTGGATGGATGAAGATCCAGTACCAATGGACGAAAACATCGTTAAATTAATTGAACAAAGCTGTGATGCTAATAGCTTGAATTATAAAGTGATGCACAGTGGAGCTGGACATGATTCACAAATCTTAGCACCACATGTACCAACTGCGATGTTATTTGTGCCTAGTCGTGATGGTATTAGTCATAATCCAGCTGAGTATACAGAACCAGCTGATTTAGCTGAAGGTGTCAAAGCACTAATGGGTGCATTATATGAACTAGCTTATAAAGAATAATTAAACCAACAATTTTTAAAGGAGAGATTCTAATGGGTTATCCAAAAGATTTACTTTCATCACGTTCAATCATTAAACAAGGACTATATGCTTTAATTGCTCCAGAAGGATTAGTTAATAACAGTGTTCCAGGATTTGAAAACTGCTATGTTTCTATTCTAGGCTCACCAAGACTTGGTGCAAGCTTTGTTGATTATATTATTACAATGTATGAAGGTGGAAAAAACACTCGTGGGTTTGGTGGAGAAGAGGATGTTGAAACATTCCTTTATGTTGTAGACGGTAAAGTGAAAGTTTCTACAGATGAAGAAGAGTATGAATTGACTCAAGGTGGTTATATCTATTGCCCACCAGGAACAAAAATGTACATGGAAAACCTTGAAAAAGGCGATTCAAAAATCTTCCTTTACAAACAAACATACAAGCCACTTGAAGGTGTATCTGCACCATGGTTAGTAACAGGAAATGCAAATGATATACCGGAAGAAGAATACGATGGTATGAAAGAAATGCGTATCCAAGACTTACTACCAACAGATTTTGCTTTTGATATGAACTTCCATATCCTAACATTTGACCCAGGAGCATGTCATCCATTTATTGAAACTCATGTACAAGAACATGGTGCATATCTTCTTTCTGGTGAAGGTGTTTATAACTTGGATAACGAATGGATTCCAGTTAAAAAAGACGATTACATCTTTATGGGACCATATGTTCAACAAGCATGCTATGCAGTAGGTAGAGAAAAATTATCTTATGTTTATTCCAAAGATTGTAACCGCGACGCAGATTTGAAAAAATAATTAAGCATTAACTAGTACGGTGTTCCCGCTTTTTAAAAGAAAAGCACAGAGCGCTCGCCCTGCAACATACGCAGTCGCTCGAAGTTTGTTAAGGCGGGATACCCTTACAATCTTACTAATATAACAGGATGATGGGGTGTCAAGATGAGAGTCGCAAAAGAAGAACTAAGAAAGTTAATGAAAGATAAACTTCATAAAGCAGGTTTGGCAGAAGACCAAGCTGACGTTGTTTCTGATGTTCTTGTACATGCTGATGTAAGAGGAATTCATTCCCACGGTGCAATGCGTGTAGAATACTACGCTGAGCGAATTGCTAAAGGTGGTATTAACTTAGAACCTAAAGTGTCATTTGAAAAAACTGGCCCAAGTACAGCTGTCTTTGATGGAGACAACGGTGTAGGTCATTACATGGCTAAGAAGGCTATGGAAGAGGCAATTCAAATGGCGAAGGAAAATGGTATAGCTGTAGTAGGTGTAAGAAATATTAGCCATAGTGGTGCACTTTCTTACTTTGTAAACCAAGCAGCAGATGAGAAAATGATCGGTATTTCAGTTTGTCAATCAGACCCAATGGTTGTTCCTTTTGGTGGTGCAGAACCATACTACGGTACAAATCCAATCGCATTTAGTGCACCAAGCAGCACAGGTGAAAAGATTATCGTTGATATGGCTACAACTGTTCAAGCATGGGGGAAAGTTTTACATGCACGTTCAAAAAATGAGTCTATCCCTAATAATTGGGCAGTGGATGAAGACGGAGCGCCAACCACTGATCCATTTAAAGTAAAAGCACTATTACCAATTGCTGGGCCTAAAGGCTACGGTCTTATGATGATGGTAGATATCCTATCAGGAATTCTATTAGGTCTTCCATATGGAAATAAAGTCTCTTCTATGTATGAAGATTTAACGGAATATCGTAAACTTGGACAACTTCATATTGTGATCAATCCTGAATTCTTCACAAACATGGAAGGATTCTTACAAAACATTACAAATACAATGACAGAATTAAATCAAATCAAGCCAGCACCAGGGTTTGACCAAGTACTATATCCTGGGCAACCAAATGACATTCAACAGGAAGAGTACGAAAAGAACGGTATTGAAATTGTGGATGATATTTTCGAATACCTTGTTTCTGATGTGGTTCACAATAACCAATATGACAATAAAGACCCATTCGCTAAATAAAAGGATGTAATCCAATAACAAGGGAGTTAAAGCTATGAAGTTACAGGTTAAAGAGCTTAACGATCTTATAAAAAATAAGCTTCACCGTGCAGGTTTAAGTGAAGAGCACGCTGACATAGTTGCAGATGTGTTGGTACATGCTGATATAAGAGGATATCACTCACATGGGGCCATGCGAGTTGAATATTATGCTGAACGTATTGCTAAAGGCGGTATAAATACCAATCCAAGTTTTCAGTTTGAGAAAACTGGACCAACAACGGCAATCTTCGATGGTGATAATGGTGTTGGACATGTTGTAGCAAAGGAATCGATGAATGAAGCAATAAAAATTGCCAAAGAAAATGGGATTGCAATTGTTGGCGCAAAAAAAATGAGCCACAGTGGAGCACTTTCCTATTTTGTACAACAGGCTGCACATGAAGATTTAATTGGAATATCTGTCTGTCAATCCGATCCGATGGTAGTTCCTTTTGGAGGAGCAGAACCTTATTACGGGACGAATCCTATTGCGTTTGCAGCACCTGGTGAAAATGATGACATTGTCACTTTTGACATGGCGACAACTGTTCAAGCATGGGGCAAGATTTTAGACAAACGTTCCAGAAATGAATCGATTCCAGATGATTGGGCTGTTGATGAAAATGGCGAGTCTACTACTGATCCTTTTAAAGTAAAAGCATTACTACCAATTGCTGGACCAAAAGGTTATGGATTAATGATGATGGTTGATATTTTATCAGGGATTTTATTAGGTCTTCCATATGGTAATAAAGTTTCATCCATGTACGAAGATTTAACAGAATATAGGAATCTTGGACAACTTCATATAGTAATCAATCCAAACTATTTTACTGGGCTAGAGACATTTAAACACAGTCTTTCCAATTCAATGAAGGATTTAAATGCAATTAAGCCAGCTCCTGGGTTTAGTGAAGTATCCTATCCAGGCCAAAGAAGTGAAATGAGAAAGAGAAATAGCGAAGAGAATGGTGTTGAAATTGTTGATGAAATTTACAACTATCTAAAATCAGATACCATTCATAATAATTCTTACGACAACAAAGATCCATTTGCAAAATAACAACAAAAAATTAGGGGTGAATATAAATGCTTCATACGATTATTAAGAAAAACTCGTATCAAGATTCAGTTAACTTAATGTTATTAACGAACGCAGTATCCGTTATTGAAGGTATTAATAAAATTCAAATCATGATGGGTACACCAGCAAATAAAGATATTTTCAAAGGTGCAGGCCTTTATACAGACGAACTTGAAAAAGCAGAAGCAAACGATATGTGTATCGTTTTAGACACAGATAACGAAGATAAAATTGACGAAGTTTTAGCTGCTGTTGATGATTATCTTAAAAACCAATCCATCAGTAAAAGTGGAAGTGAATTTGAAACTGTACGTACATTTGACCGTGCAATGAAAGCTCTTCCTGATGCAAACCTTGCTGTTATCTCAGTACCTGGTTCTAGTGCTGCTATTGAAGCAGACAAAGCATTGGACAACGGACTAAATGTTTTCATGTTCAGTGATAACGTATCATTTGAAGATGAACGTCGTCTAAAAGAAAAAGCTCATGATAAAGGTCTATTAGTAATGGGTCCTGATTGTGGTACTGGAATTATCTCAAGTATTCCAATTGCCTTTACGAACGTAGTAAAAGAAGGGAAAATCGGTATTGTTGGTGCTTCAGGAACAGGTATCCAAGAAGTTACAACAATTATTGACCGTCTTGGTGAAGGTGTAGTTCACGCGATCGGTACAGGTGGTCGTGACTTATCCGACAAAGTTGGAGCAATCACTATGATGGATGCTATCCGTGCTTTAGAAAACCATAATCAAACAGAAGTGATTACAATTATTTCTAAGCCACCAGCAAAAGAAGTACGTGACCGTGTTGTTCAACTTCTTCGTAGCCTTTCTAAACCTGTTGTTACTATCTTCCTTGGTGAAAAACCAGAACAACATGAAGGCAATGTATATCAAGCGTATACGTTAGAAGAAACTGCTAGAATTTCTGTTGATTTAGCTAAAGGAAATGACATTAAAGAAGACTACAATAACTTTGAAACATCTGTTGAAGGTGTTGAATTAAAACCAGAACAAACAGCAATTAAAGGTTTATATTCTGGTGGAACACTTGCATACGAAGCTGCAACATTAATTTCTGATGCTTTGAACTTAGGAAAAGGAAATGGTGGAGCAGAAGGTTTTGTATTGCAAGCAAATGGTCATGAAGTAGCAGACTTAGGGGATGACGTGTATACACAAGGTAAACCACACCCTATGATTGATCCTGAAACTCGTGTTAAATTTATGGAAAAAGCTGCAGAAGATGAGAAAACAGCTGTTATCTTATTTGATGTAGTGCTAGGATATGGATCTCATGAGGATATGGCAGGTGCACTTTTACCAGCTATCCAACGCATCAAGAGTAATGTAGAGAGTCAAGGTCGTCAAGTTCATTTTGTTGGTACTGTATGTGGAACGGAACAAGATCCTCAAAGCTACAAAGAGCAACGTGAAAAATTAGTACAAGCTGGTGTTATCTTACGTGATAGCAACAACCAAGCAGTACGTACTGCTTTAAGTATCATTGGACTAAGTGTTGAAGATGTGAAGAAACAACGTGTTGAATATACAGGCACTAGCTCAAATGAAGATTTATCGATTTCACCACAAATTGATAAATTGATTAACTCTAAACCAGTTATCATCAATATTGGTCTTAAGAGCTTCACAGACTCTGTTGTTAAATTTGGCGGAAGAGTGGTTCAGTATGACTGGAGACCAATTGCTGGTGGAAACGAAAGAATGCAAAAGATCCTAAGCTTATTAAAATAGTCTCTTAAATAAATCCTGGACAGAGAACAGCACGCTGCTGCTCTCTGTCAACCAAACATAGAACACAAAAGGAGAGAAAATAAATGAAATATCAATCAATTGATGAAGCAAACCGCGCCGTATTAGACAGCATCGTAGGATCATCACCATTCTTAGTAGATGTTGTTCCTGCAAAATCTGTAATTAGCGAATTAAATAATGGGAAGGTAATTCTTCATGCTGGACCTCCAATTAAATGGGACGATATGACTGGCCCAATGCAAGGATCATGTATCGGTGCATCTTTATTTGAAGGATGGGCTGAAACGGAAGAAGAAGCAGAAAAAATGCTTGCTAATGGTGAAGTTGAATTTATTCCTTGTCACCATGTAAATGCAGTTGGACCAATGGGTGGTATTACAACAGCTAACTTCCCAGTATTTGTTGTTGAGAACCGTTCAGAAGGTAATGAAGCATATTGCATTATGAACGAAGGTATTGGTAAAGTTCTACGTTTTGGTGCGTATTCTAAAGAAGTTATCGACCGTCTAAACTGGATGAGAGATGTTTTAGGACCAACATTATCAAAAGCAATAAAACTAAAAGGTGATGGCTTAAACTTAAACGTAATGATCGCTAAAGCAGTTACAATGGGTGATGAATTCCATCAACGTAATATCGCAGCATCATTAATTTTCTTAAAAGAAGTTGCTCCTTTAATTGTACAACTGGATATGGATGATAAGGATCAAAAAGATGTGATGCAATTCTTAGCTGACACAGATCAGTTCTTCTTAAACGTAATGATGGCAACTAGTAAAGCTGTTATGGATGGAGCTAGAAAAATCCAAGATGGTACAGTTGTTACTGCTATGTGCCGTAACGGGAAAGACTTCGGTATCCGTATAAGTGGTATGGGAGACCAATGGTTTACTGCACCAGTAAATACTCCACAAGGTCTATTCTTTACTGGTTATTCTCAAGAAGATGCTAACTCTGATATCGGTGATAGTGCTATCACGGAAACAATCGGTGTTGGTGGTATGGCAATGATTGCTGCCCCTGGTGTTACACGTTTCGTTGGTGCTGGTGGCTTTGATGATGCTTTATCAACAAGTAATGAAATGATGGAAATCTGTATTGATCAAAACCCTAACTTTACTGTACCAACTTGGGACTTCCAAGGAACTTGCTTAGGAATTGACGCAAGAAAAGTAGTTGAAACTGGTATTACTCCAGTAATCAACACTGGTATTGCGCATAAACAAGCAGGTGTTGGTCAAATTGGTGCAGGTACTGTACGCGCTCCACTAGCTTGCTTTGAAAAGGCTATTGAGGCTTACGCTGAAAAACTAGGCCTTATCTAATAAAAGAATGAAGGAATATATCTTTTATGGAGAGGAATATCACGCTGATCTTCCTCTCCTTCTTTCTAAAAATAATTTAGGGCGAGTGCACAGTATCTTTCAGAACGGGTTTAATATAAAAATGGGGAATTCCTTAATATTTATTGGGAATACCAAAAATGGACGGCTTCCATTTGGAATTCACTTGAAGGAAGATACTCTTGAAGAACTTTTATCATGTGTAAGTGAGGATTTAGCAGTATTTTGGAAAGGATCATCATCGTTCTTCTTTTCCAATGGGAATATTCTGATGAAGCTTGACCTGCAGTCGAGTAAACCATTTACGAACTCACTACCTAAATTGAATAGAGAGTCACAAGATATTTTTCCTTTATTTGAACGCTTTTTAGCACGATTAATCGAATATGGTGAGCCGATTGGTATCGATGAATTGTATGTCGATCAATTTCTATTGTATTATTTAGATAATCAAGCGATTGAACAGCATGAGTTAGCAACAAAACTTACCGAACTCACAGAAGCAATAATTTCTAATGATGTCACTTTTATACAAAGAACACTACGTTACTTTTTAGGACGTGGCCAAGGATTAACACCATCAGGGGATGACATATTAGTTGGTTTATTAGCCGTTCACGCTGTCACAGAAATGTTTAGTCATACGTTTATCAAGGTACTATCTGAAATTGTTCATTCAGAATCTATTACAACGGATGTAAGCAAAGAATATTTAAAATACGCATTAAATAAGAAATTTAGTTCGGTAGTTGTCCAAATAATGTCTGATATACTGACAGATGACGAAGAAAATCTTGAGCAACATTTCACTGATCTTGTTCAGGTTGGTCACAGTTCGGGCATGGATTCAGCATTTGGGATACTAATCGGAATGTTAACACTTAGGAGGAATAGTTAAATGGCAGAAAAAGTAGTTATCGCATTAGGCGGAAACGCAATTTTACAACCAGGTCAAGAAGCAACATATGAAAATCAATTAGAGAACGTTCGTAAATGTTCTGCGATTATTGCACAAGTAGTAAAACAGGGTTATCAAGTTGTCGTAACACACGGAAATGGTCCACAAGTTGGAAACATTCTACGCCAAAATGAAGAAGCAAAAGATGTTGTACCTCCATTTCCATTAGATGTATGTAGTGCAGAATCTCAAGGGTTTATTGGCTACATGATGGAACAAACATTGCGTAATGAACTTCATGAATTAGGTTTAAATAATTCAGTTGTAAGTTTATTAACTGAAACAGTTGTATCTCCAGAGGACGAAGCATTCCAAAACCCAACAAAACCAATTGGTGTTTTCTACACAGAAGAAGAAGCAAACAAATTAGCTGAGGAAAAAGGTTGGGTTGTAGCAGAGGATGCTGGAAGAGGGTATCGTCGTGTGGTTCCATCTCCACAACCAGTTTCTATTCTAGGTTCTGATACGATTAAAACATTAACAGATGCTGGTACAATCACAATTGCTTCAGGTGGTGGTGGAATTCCTGTCATCCAAAAAGAAGATGGTAAATACGAGGGCGTTGAAGCAGTAATAGATAAGGACCGTAGTGGTTTACGTCTTTCAAAAGAAGTTGATGCAGATGTATTCATGATTTTAACAGATGTTGATAATGTTTACGTAAACTATGGTAAACCAAATCAAAAAGCACTTGAACAAATTACAGTAGAAGAAGCAAAACAATACATGGATGAAGGCCAATTCTCAGCTGGAAGCATGGGACCTAAAATGGAAGGTGCCTTATCATTTGCAGAACATGGTGGAAAAGCAATTATCTGTTCACTAGATAAAGCAGCACTAGCATTAGAAGGCAAATCAGGTACAACTATCTCTAAATAACTAATATTCCATAATTATATCCAAAGTCGAACAATTAGACTGCAGATGTTTGGGATGTCATTTACTAGGGTTTCATAATAAAACCAGCGTAAGAAATACACGTAGACTCCTCGGAAATAAAAGTCAATTTCCTTCGTGCGATGATAATGCTTCCGACGCCCTTCTTGTCCTGCGGGAGCAGAGGCATCGGTGAGACCCCATGATGCGCTTGCGTCTACAAGTAATGCTACGCAGTGGGCTTCCTCAGCGCAAGGGTGCTAGGAAGCCTAACCAAGTAGTTCCCTGGCTCACCAGCCGCCCGCGGAAAG
>NZ_FQVW01000071.1 GCF_900129485.1 Ornithinibacillus halophilus | reverse complement strand
CCCTGGAAGAAAGGCTCATTGATTGTGACATTTTTTAACCCTACTACTCGTTTACCTTCTTCTACTTCCAACACCTTGTCCACTAATAAAAAAGGATAACGATGTGGGATTGTTTCTTTAATATCTTGAATATCCATAATTATTGACTCCTTTATATAGATTGAAGCTGGGACAAAATTATTTTAATGAAGCACAAACCCGAACAATGTTATGTTTGGTGAAAATCATCGCTACGTAAATATACTTCGCTTTCCGTGGGCGGCTGGTGAGCCTCCTCGTGCTATCGCACTGTGGGGTCTCACCGATGCCTTTGCTCCCACAGGAGTCTACGTATATTCCCTCCGCTAAGATAGCAAATTGTTCGTTTTTGGTAATAACTTTTTAGTTATGTCCCAGCTTCGTTTTTTCAAAAATATAACTTTCAGAGATGTCTCGTTCGAGCGCTAGTAGCTTTTCTTAATATTATATTTGCAAAAATGGGAAACTCAAAGTTAGAGCTAAGTTGATTTCCACTCCTGGCAGTCGCTTCCCGCGGGCACAGCCTCAGCCCCTCGCGGCAAAGAAGACACTGTGAAAGCGACCGTAGGAAGCTTGAACAGATGTCGCACTTGTGCTGGAAGTGAAAGTGAAGTGTATTTTCCGTAGCGATCGGATTCACACCATCATTAAGATTTGCTCGCAATTTCAAAAAATCCAAACAAATTATATTGTTCGGATTTTAGTATATTTAAATACGTCTCAGCCTATGTGGATATTATTTTTCTTTCAATACGATATCTATTAGGTGTTGCCATGTTTCCATATTAAGTACATCTTTTGGTTCGCCTTCACCTAATACACCATAGCCAATCATCAAGCCTCCAATTAATCCAGCCATGCAAAGGGCAGCAACAACAATTACACGTAACCAAATTGGAAAAATACGTCGACGCGGTCGTCTATTTTTCCGTTTCTCAACTTTTTGTTTTTTCTTCTGCTCTTTTCTAGTCTGTGCTTGAGTTTGGGTTAACTCCTCTTCATAGCTACGGGACCTTCTTCTTCTCTGTTCCACCGTATTCGGTGATTGTTTAGTCCGTTGCCTACGAGTTTGTGGAGTATTTTGATCAGATTGGTTCATGGTTTGTTTCTCCTAACTAACAAATTAAAAAGGTGAGAAAAGCTAAACCTAGCAAGTCAGACGGCTTTACTCACTAAAACAACTATATTTAAAGAAAATGAAAACGTCAATACCTACTTCAGTACTTAACGTAATTGATTAATAAGTCCCATCATTTGATCTGTAGTTGAGATGGTTCGTGCATTAAATTGGTATGCACGCTGTGTCATTAACAAATCTGTCATTTGTTTAGAAATATCAACATTGGATGTTTCTAATGCTTGGCTTTGTAGTCTTGTGCCAGTCGCTTGAATAATTTCACCTGCATTATAGCCTTCAACATCTGGTAAACGGAACAAATTATTCCCTGATGCTTCTAAAAACCTTGGTCGAACTGCTTCTACGACAGCTAACTGCCCAACCGTATCTACAAATTCACCACGTCGAACGGTAACTTGGCCATTTTCTAAAATATCAATTCCATCAAATCCATCTTGAATCATGATGGGACCATTCACACCAATAACTGGGTGACCGTCTTTAGATGTTAGCATAAGAACCTCACTATTATCCTCAGTTGGGTTCAAATAAAAGGAACCATCCCTTGTATATCGTGTTTCCGTTTGTCCATCTTCCGTTACTTGTAATTGGAAGAGATGATTTTCCTCAAGTAAGGCAATGTCCAATGAACGACCTGTTTGCTTGATTGAACCTAATGTTAAATCAATCGTAGGGTTGGTTAACTTCGCTCCTGAACCGACACGTAGCCCATCAGGTGTTAGCCTTCCTTGTGCATTTGCAGGATCATTCATTTGATTTATTTGTTGAAATAAAAGGGATGCAAATTCGGAATTTCGATTTTTATAACCTGTTGTTTGGGTATTTGCTAGGTTATTTCCTATTACATCTAATTTATTTTGGAGTTGATTCAATGTTGTTGCAGCTTGAATCATCGTTCTAGTCATAGGTTTCTCCTCCTGTTACACACAACATCTCGCTACGGAACTACACTTCGCTTTCCTTGGGCGGCTGGTAAGCCTCCTCGTGCTTCGCACTCCGGGGTCTCACCTATGCCTTTGCTCCCAAAGGAGTCTACGTGTAGTTCCTACGCTAGTTCTGAGCAAAGACTTTTAGGCTATTATTTTCAACAAAAATGATTTGACTAAATATGTTATTCTTCTTTAATACAGAACTACATACTATCCAAGGCGTCCTACTTGATTGACGGCTTTGTCTAGGCTTTCGTCATATGCTCGTAGAACCCTTTGATTCATTTCGAACATACGGTACGATTCCATCATTTCAGTCATTGATCTCATAGAGTCGACATTGGAACCTTCCAAGAATCCTTGTTGAACCGTAAAATTTACACCAGCTGGAACTGGTCCTGCATTGCCGTTATATAGATCGTTTCCTTCCTTTTCCATATCGTTGGCATTGGCAGTATAACTAATTCCTAGTTGTATGGCTTGTCCATTTACCTGTAGTTGTCCATTAGGAGTAACCGCAAATTCTAATCCATCAGTTTGGATTTGATTCCCTGAAGCATCTAACACATAATACCCTTGGGATGTCGTTAAATACCCATTTCCATCTACAGTAAAATTCCCATTTCTCGTATAACGGACTTCTCCACCTTCATTTTGCACTGTGAAAAAGACGTTTCCTTCTTCATCTGGAAAATTCCCATTAACTAGGGCTAGGTCAGTCGATATATTCGTTTCTCGCAAATCACCTTGTCCAAAATTAGGTACCATTTCATGAACATAGACTCCTGTGTTTATCGACCCAATTGGATTACTAACAGGAAACTTAATATTATTCTGTGTAGGGACATTTTTTGTTCCCATTTGCTGTAATAACATTTCTGGAAAGGCCCTTAATGTTGCTTGATCTGCTTTATATCCAGGGGTATTTACGTTGGCAATATTATTCGCTAATGCTTCTTGATGTCTTTGTTGAGCCATCATTCCACTAGCAGCTGAATAAAATCCTCTTAACATAATACCTTCCCCTTTTCTCCATTAGACAATTTTTCGTTTGTCTACTTTATCAATATTTTCTAACATGATGCCAGTACCTTTAGCTACACAATGCATTGGTTCTTCTGCCATAAATACTGGTACTTTTAGTTCTTTCGCAAGTAGCTCATCAATTCCATGAATTAATGCTCCACCACCAGTTAAAATAACACCACGATCAATGATATCAGCAGATAATTCAGGCGGTGTACGTTCTAAAACAGTTTTTGCTGCTTGCGTAATTAATGCAACAGGTTCTCTTAATGCTTCTTCAATTTCTTTTGAATGCACCGTGATTGTACGTGGTAAACCAGTAACCATGTCACGGCCTCGAATATCCAGTTCTTCTTGACGGGAACCTGGATTAACGGTTGCTACATTAATTTTGATATCTTCTGCTGTTCGTTCCCCAATTAACAACTTATAATGACGTTTTATGTATTGAAGAATTTCGACATCAAATTTATCTCCAGCCATTTTAACAGACTCAGAAGTAACGATATCTCCCATGGACAGTACAGCAACGTCTGTTGTACCTCCACCAATATCTACGACCATATTTCCGCTTGGCTGATAAATTTCCATTCCTGCACCGATAGCAGCAACTTTTGGTTCTTCTTCTAAATACACTTTCTTACCACCAGATTTTTCAGCTGCTTCTTTAATAGCTTTTTGTTCAACTTTGGTAATATTTGTCGGGCAGCAAATCAGCATTCTTGGTTTAGAAAGAAAGCCTCTAACATTAATTTTAGTTATGAAGTGTTTTAGCATTGCTTCTGTAACATCAAAATCAGCAATCACCCCATCCTTCAATGGGCGAATAGCTTCAATATTTCCTGGTGTACGACCGACCATACGACGTGCCGCTTCCCCAACTTCTAATACTTTTCCTGTATTACGATCCATCGCTACAACAGATGGTTCATCTAAAACAATTCCTTTTCCCTTTACATGAATCAACACATTAGCCGTACCAAGGTCGATTCCAATATCCCTAGAAAACATGGATGATTTTCCTCCTTACGTTGTATACTACTAGCATCTTGTCCGAAAACACAATGCGCCTTGTACAATATTTTACCACAAAAAGCTACATAAAACTGCAAATTATAGGAAAAAGGTAGCGAAATTTTGACATTACTTTTTCCGTATTATAATAGTGCTCCTAATTAAAATTCACCTTAATTACAATTGGTATTCGCTTTTCCTTATAAGCAATCAAAAGCACAGCCTCAATATAAGGCTGTGCTTCTGAAGAATTATGTTCAGTGGTTAAGTGAATTGTCTATACTCTAAGCTATCCCGATCAACCACCTCCTTCATTATAATGGCTGGCTATTATCCTACAGGTTCTGCATTTTTGTCTGGCTTGGTATCATCTGACCGATACTTTTTTCTAGTTGCTTCGCCTCCACGGAGATGTCTAATCGATTTGTGGTATTCTAGAATTTCTTTTACTTTCTGTGCTAACTCAGGATTTATCTCTGGTAAGCGTTCTGTCAAGTCTTTATGAACTGTGCTTTTAGAAACACCAAATTCTTTTGCTATCACTCGGACGGTTTTCTTTGTCTCTACAACATGTTCACCAATCCTGATAGTTCTTTCTTTGATGTAGTCGTGCACACCGTTCGCCTCCCTATGTTGAATATTTCCGAGGTGTGGTTAGAGACTAGGTGATTCGAAAAAATGACAGATGAATGTCCAAAACTTACATCTCTTTTTTTTCGATTCTCCTCCTTTGCATATGCAAAAAAGTTTATTGTACTGTGGCAGCCGAGTTTTTTATAATTAATAAATGTGCAAGATGAATTGTCGATTAAGTAATCCATGACATAGCAGCGGTGAAACTCATGGATATTGATGATTATGACGGAGCAATAGATGTACAATTTTTAGGTTCATTGAATATGTATTACAAGCAGAATAAATGTTTAGTTCAAGAGCCACATAAGCTCTCACCTCAGACGTTTCTGTTTGCTTGGTTTGTAACATTTTATTATAGGAAAGGGTGGATTATGATAAAAAAACAGTTTTAGGAGAAGAAGGACAAGAAGTTTTTTAAATATTCTAATTAATATTTTGGATTTAGTCCATTTTATGCATAATAAAGAGCCCTACGATTTACATAGAGCTCTTATATATATGGATAGGATTCAGCAATACCTCAATACCATAGATATACATTACACACTTTTATTGTCTAATTCTCCATAGTCTGGGTCACTCATAAGTTGGGAAGCTGGCCCCATTGAAAAGGCAAATACAAAAATTAAAATCGTTGCGATAAAAAACGTTTTTAATGTTTTCATATTAATCCTCCTCTCTTCTTTTGACATCGACTTGCTGAATCCATCATATCTACTTTAAGTTTTTTAATGCATTCAATGGCAAACGGCTAAAAAAGTAATCTCGTCTTTTTTCAATAAAATCATTATAAGATTGGAAAAGTAGATTTTCATCTTGTTTAGCCAGTCCCATATAGTACATTTTAAATGGACTATCTAGTGAAATCCCTTCTAATAACTGTATTGCTTTATCAGGATTTCCTTTCGCAATTTCAATATGTGCTTGCTCACTAATATCATCACTATGGATTCCTCTTACTTTTTTAAAATGAGCGGATAGAAATGGGATATTATATTTTTCGATGGAAATTATACGTCTTTTTAAATTGTGTTTCTGTGCTATACGTAATGCTTCTTTAAGATGATACATCCCCTGGTAATACGTATCAAATGAATACGTTAATCCAAGATTAGTATGTAAGTTCGCTTTAGTGGATGGATTCGTCGTTTGGTTCAGTGCTCTAAAGGCGTACTTTCTTGCAATAATTAATTCATTTCGCTTCCAATAATAAATAAACAAACGCTGATAAAAACGTTGATTGAAACAGGATAATAAATACTCATCATTAATTGCATCAAATAGCATAAACTGCTTGTCTATTAAATTGCCGACCTTTCCAAACTCGCGCTGATTATAATAAGTATCCATAATTGTTATTTCTATCAAGCACTTCAGCTCAGGATCTGGTGCTTTAATTGCTTTTAATTCCTCCCTTAACTCTTCAAAGGAATTGCCTACTAATTTATTGTAAATCATAATTTTATATACTTTGGCCCATACACGATTCCTTGGATTGAGGGACTCCATGTTCTTGTCAATCAATTCGTATAAATCATCGTAAAAACCATTTATGTATAAAAACTCTAATCCTACTCTCTGAATTTCATCGGATGTCGATTGTAAGCAAAACTTTCTAGTTAATTCGGTTGCTACTTGAGTTCCATGTTCTTGTGACAATATTAGGAGAACTTGTCCTAATGTTAAATCACCCATGGAAGAAAAGTACCCTGGTGATATCCTCATATTGTTCAAATTCATAAAGTCTAGCATCTCCTTACTGATTTTCTCTAGATAGGGATGTTCTATGATCTATGTCAATTCTATTATATTTAAGATTCTAAACCGTTTTAATAACGGAACAATATATATACTATCATAAAAGATAGACATTAGAAGGGGGAATCGTTCGACATTTTCCTACTACGAATCTTGTTTTCGGTAGAAAGATGTCGAAGTGCTAGAGTAGTATTATAGAAAGATGCGTAGAAAGATTTACCATCCAATCGAAAGTAGAAAATTTTCTAGTGAACACCTATTGATTGTTCGCTATTAAAAAGAGATTAAGTTTATTTTTTCCAAAGAAAAAATCCTAGCAATATTATTTTGCTAGGATTTAAGATTAACTATCAATTATTCGTTTGAATCTTCTTCGTCTGTGGAATCATCATCGTCATCATTAGATTCATCATTTTCTGATTCCTCAACATTTGCATCAGATTCTTCTTCATCTGTCTCTTCTGTCTGTTCGCCGTTTTCTTCTCCATCATTATCAGGAGCATCATTTTCAGCTGCTTCTTCTGACTCACTGTCTAACTTACTAACTGGTTGATTGAAAAAGCTTTCAGGGTTAACTTCTTTTCCTTCTTTACGTAATTCAAAATGTACATGTGTACCATTATCCTTACCGAAAAGATTTTGCCCTGCCGTTCCAATCACGTCGCCTTGTTTCACTTCATCTTCTAGCTCAACATTGACTTCTCCAAGACTAGCATAATGTGTAGTTACGTCGTTACCATGTGATAGAACGACAACATTCCCTAGTAAAGGATCTTCTTTCAAGTCTGTTACTGTACCACTTAATGATGCAACAACATCAAATGCAGCGTCATCAGCAAACTTAATATCAATCCCTGTGCTTTGATAGTAGCGGTTGTTATAAAGAATCAAAGCATTTTCTCGATCCTCTTGGTCTGAGTTGTAATCAAAGAATTTAGTTACGATTTCTGCTTGCTCTTCATCATCGCCTACAGGCATCAATACGACTTCCTGCTGATCCATTACAGCTTCTGCATCTTCATCATGTGGTGTTGGAGAATAATCACCTGCTAAATCTTGATCATCCCCACTAGGAATTTGGTTATCTAAATTTTGATACCAAACTACTACTGCTAATAGAAGTGCCGCGACAGTTAGATAGACAGCTGGGAAGAACCACTTCTTACGGAAAATGCGTCTCCAATTGTTTTTTGAAGAGCCTTTGTTTTCCTCTTTCATATGTTCATCACCTCAACAACCATTCTGAGCAGAAAAAGGAAAAACTATACATCATAAACAAAAAAAATTACGAAATTATGAGTTTTTTTATAAAAATTGGGGATATTAAGGGATTTAGTGGCAAAAAAAAGCCTAGGCACCTATGAAAATGCCTAGACTGGCCTTGCGTTTGCAAGTAGAAAATACGATTAAAGGGAATTGATACGGGCTCTCGATGACCGTAACAAGCAATCAGGTGCTGCTTCCGGAATCGAGACTGCCCATCGATTACCGTAGCATGCAATCAGGACCGGCTTCCGGAATCGAGACTGCCTATCGATTACCGTAGCAAGCAAACATGTGCTGCTTCCGTAATCGAGACTACCTATCGATTACCGTAGCAAGTAATCATGTGCTGCTTCCGTCATCGAGACTGCCTATCGGTGACCGTAGCAAGTAATCATGTGCTGCTTCCGTAACCGAGAGTGCCTATCGATGACCGTAGCATGCAATCAGGACCGGCTTCCGTAACCGAGAGTGCCTATCGATTACCGTAGCATGCGATCAAGTGCTGCTTCCGTCATCGAGACTGCCTATCGATTACCGTAGCATGCGATCAAGTGCTGCTTCCGGAATCGAGACTGCCCATCGATGACCGTAGCATGCAATCAAGTGCTGCTTCCGTCATCGAGACCGCCCCTCGATTACCGTAGCATGCAATCATGACCGGCTTCCGTAACCGAGAGTGCCTATCGATGACCGTAGCAAGTAATCAAGTGCTGCTTCCGTCATCGAGACTGCATATCGATTACCGTAGCATGCGATCAAGTGCTGCTTCCGTCATCGAGACTGCCTATCGATTACCGTAGCATGCGATCAAGTGCTGCTTCCGTCATCGAGACTGCCTATCGATTACCGTAGCAAGCAATCAGGACCGGCTTCCGTCATCGAGACAACCTCTCAATACCTATTGTGCTACTAATGTACGAGAGACTTCATCCACTGAACCAATTTCTACATCTTGATAATAATATTTTAGAATCTCCTCATATGACTTTCCTTCCTTCGCCATTCCATTAGCACCATATTGACTCATGCCAATCCCATGACCATTTCCTTTTGTAGTAAAAATGAGGTGATTGTTTTTTTGTTCGATTGTAAAATCACTTGAACGCAATTCTAATGCATCTCGAACCTCGCGTCCTGTGAATGTATGTTCACCAAGGGATACTTGGTTAATTCGATTACTTTCCGTGCGAGAGGCTTGTATGCTAATACTAGCATTGTCTGGTAAATCAACCTCTAACGCCTCCTCCACTTCTGCAAGGGTAAATGTTTCTTGATCTAAGTAGTAAGGGGATTCAACATCCCATGGGCTTGCCACACTACGCAAATAAGGGATTTCATTTGCCCAATAGTCCTCTGAGTTCTCTGTGTATCCATTACTAGTTGAAAAATATGCTGGTGATATCGGTGCATCTTTAAATGTCAAGATTTCTCCTTTTGTTGCTGCAACTGCATCGGTTATTTTTTTCATGTTTTGATTGTAATTGGCACCCCACCTGTCGCGAAGTTCTTCTTCCCCTTTATATACTTGGTCCATTATTGTGTCCGTGACATCGGATTCTTCATCGCCATCTGCATAAAGCAATTGATTGACGATATACGTTCGTGCCGCTAATGCCTGTGACTTCAATGCTTCCATTTCAAACTTGGCTGGCATCTCACTAGCTACTACTCTTGCTACATACGTCTCTAATGGGACATTCTCTATAGAATCTGTCTGAGTTCGCATTACAGCTACGGAGATAGCAGAGTCATCATCCAAACCCTCCGATGAGTCAAATTCTTGCTCAATTGTCGTTGAAGCTACAGACTCATTTGAGTTGAATGGTAAAACAACGAGTGTAGGAATGACTAGAATAATCATCAATAATCCGGACAACACTAGTAGACTAGGTAATTTCCACTTGGAATGACCTTTATTGAATTTGTTCCCAAAGGTCTTTTTCGACAGTGGAGATTTGGCTTTTGCTAAAATCCTATTTTTCGTCGAATTACTGCTCTTTTTATCTTTTAACTTTTTACGTATGAATTTATTCTTATGGTAGCGATTTTTCAAGGAATAATCCCTCCCCACGTTTTTTCCAATCATTGCTAAATTGTTAGGTTCCTTTTCTAGTATTCCTACTATTAAACTTATACAGATAACCGAAACAATAGAACTAGATTCTTAAGAAAAGCGCAGAGCGCCCGCTTTGCGACGTAAGGACTGCGCCTGGCCATGCCAGGTGGTTCAATGTTGCCACGCAAAGTGGCGATCTTAATTGAACATACCTTCGTAGGAGATAAAGGAAACATGCCCCTTCATAGGGGTATGTCGACGTTGGACGCAAAGTCCGGTTTTAGTCGACCTTCCTTTTTATCGGAGTCGATGTTGACTTTCACCACAAGGGTATAAGTGCGACTAAGCCTCTGGTTTCACCAATCGGCAAGTCTTCTTTATCGTACGGAGGCGAAGGAAGTCTCTCTAGTCGCAGGCGCTCGGAGCTAGACATCTCTGAAATTTTGTACATTCTTATCTCTTAAAAAAGTGAGAGGTATTTAATAGTTTAGAAATTCGAATTGCTCCAGAAAAGTCAA
>NZ_FQVW01000012.1 GCF_900129485.1 Ornithinibacillus halophilus | reverse complement strand
GCCACGCCGAGGAAAACGCTCGCCACGCCGAGGAAAACGCTCGCCACGCCGAGGAACAGTGGAAATTATTCCTCAAAAGGTAAAATAGCTATGCATAAGTTCTGCCTGTCATTCAAAAAATAAGAAAATATTGAATTAAAGGAAGGGGGATTAAGAATGGCGAAGGAAAAAGAACATAAAAAAATGTTTAAAGAGCCTAATCATCACGGGGAGCATCGCAATGGACGTAAAAGCCAATATAAGAATAGCTCTGCACATGGTGACGAAGCACCTGATGAGTATGTAAGTAGAAAAGATACGTAAGAAAAGCACAGAGTATCTATAACGGTCTGCATCTAGTCATAAAAAAAGGAGAGGACAAAGCCTCTCCTACTTAATTATTTTCATTAAATTTATCATTTACCATTTTATTTAGAAGATGATTAATTCCAACTGTTTGTTCTACCTGCATAACAAAGGCAATGCCTTTACCAGGTTTTTTTAATTCAGCGTCATCTTCAATAGCTGCTAGAACATCACTTGTTTTGTCTCGACTGATGAGGGTTAAAATTACTTCTTTTTCTGGCTCAATTAAGATATTAAATAATTTTGCCTTTTCGTGTACACCTGTTCCACGCCCATTAATAATAGTTCCACCTTCAGCACCAGCTTTTTTGGAAGCCTCGACAACTTGTTCTGAGTCGCCGCGATTAACTATGGTAACAATTAAATCATATAATACTTTTTGTTCTTCCATAGGGATATTCAAACCCTCCTCATCTGAATCATTTGTTTCTAAATCATATCCTAGCATTTTACAGATTCCGGTAACATTTTTTGTATCTATAACAAAACCAATTCCATGTCTTGGTTTATTTAATTGTGCAGTATCGATAATTGCATTCATAACTTCGGTAAATTTAAGACTTGATACTAGTGTTAAAAGGATTGCTCGTTCCCTTTCAACAGGGATACCTAGAAATTTTGTCTTTTCATCCACACGAAATCCTTTACCCAATAGTGTAGTTCCACCACGAGCGCCAGCATCTTTAGTTGCTTGAATGATTTTTTTTGCCTTTTCTTTTCTAACTATTGTTACTATTAACTTTTTCCCTTTCATCGGCTGTGTCATCTTGACCCCTCTCCTTTCTATTATACAAAATTCCGAGGGTTAGCACAGATAGGATAGGAGCTAACGCTACCAATGCTACCATACCGAAACCATCTTGAAGTGGATCGCGACCTTCAGTTACATTAGCAATTCCGACAAATAAAGCCAACATAAACGTTGCTGTCATTGGACCAGTTGCTACACCACCTGAATCAAACGCAACCGCAGTAAATGTTTTCGATGAATACTTAATCATAACTAGTGCTATTATATAGCCTGGCACGATAAAATACCATAGGGAAATTCCATAAATTATTCGAACGACAGAAATAGATATAGAAAGGCCTACTCCTACTGACATTGTATACAATAATACCTTTTGTGGAATATATCCAGCAGATACCTTTTCAACTTGATGAATCAGAACACTAACTGCAGGTTCTGCATATACGGCAACAAATCCTAGAATAAAACCAATAGGAATTAAAATCCATCGATAAGACAATGAACCTAATTTTTCTCCCATTAATTCACCAACTGGCATAAACCCAATATGAACACCTTGAAGGAATAGGGCTAGGCCAATAAAAGTTAATAGAAAACCGATTGCAACTTCTTTCATTCTGCTAACTGGTAATTTTAAAAGAAAAATCTGAAACACGATGAATACAATAAATAGGGGTGCCAGTGCCAGTGCGACTTCTGACAACACTTCAGTGAACCCTTCGAATATATGAATGTTCATCCGTAGATCACCCCTAACAGAAGTACAGACAGTATCGGTCCAATTGATGCGAGAGCAATTAACCCAAAACCGTCACTCGAAGCTGATTTTCCTCGTAAAACAGAGGCAACCCCAACACCTAAAGCAAGGATGAACGGAACGGTTATTGGCCCTGTTGTAACTCCACCAGAGTCAAATGAGATTGGTACAAAGGTTGGAGGAGTAAATGCTGCTAATAAAAAGATAAGTCCATAACCAATTGCAAGTATATAAACCATACTAAAGTTTAGAATAATTCTTAGCATTGCAAGTGCCACAAAAAAGCCAACACCAATAGCTACAGATAAAATTAAAATACTCTTTGGAATGGCACCTTGTGATACTTGATCGACTTGGTTGGAAAGTACTCGTACATCTGGCTCTGCTAGTGTTACAACAAGTCCTAACACAAATCCAAATCCAATAATAAGCCAAACCTTTTTTGTCTTCGATAAGGCAGATCCAATCAGTTCACCGACTGGTTGAAGACCGACATTAACCCCTAATAAGAAAAAGATAAGTCCCACACCTACTAAAACAAGTCCAATTGCAAATTGTAAAAACGTTTCCATTGGTAGCCAGATGATGGTGAATTGTAAGATTGTCACAACAATGGAAATCGGTAAAATAGAATATATTACTTCCAATACTGTTTCTTTTATATTATCCATGTAAAACCACCTTTCTAATGTAGTAAATAGAAAAGGATAACAGTATAAAACTAAAGCATTAAAATGATTAATCTGTATAGTTCTTGCATTGTAAAAATGCATCATTATCTATAGGAAAAGAACCATAACGTATATTATTGGAGACTTATGAGGGGTTCAATTTTGAGTGGGTAATTACCTTTTACCAACACTACTAAACTAATTATATCATTAGAATTTAATGTTGAAAATTATGAACTCTAAGTAAATACATGTGAATTATCCACGAACACCATGAAATTTAGCGCATGAGCTTTTGTTCAGCAACAAATTAGACACTACGACAAACGCCCAATTTCTAGTTCGATGTCCCGACTAACTTATAAAAGCATAAGATAAATAAAAAATAGAGTAAGGTGATGTCAACATGGGATTATTTATAAACTCGGGTCTACATCCGGATGTTTATCAGAATAATAGCGATATTGAGGAACCAAACCAGGATTATTTCCAAACAGATTATTTTAAAGATTTGCTTGCAGAGCAGAAGAAATTGAATGAAACACTTACTAAAAATGTGAAAAACATAAATAAAAGACATCAACAGTACGAATTAAGCCAATTAGAGAAATGGAGAAGTGTTTCCGAACAGTTGGATTTTATAAAAGAAGGACAAAATCATCATGAGAAATTCGAACGTGAAGCAAGGGAGTGGCTTATCATGCTTGAAGAGCGTAATAAGGAACTACATCAGTTATTAGAACAAGAGGGTGATAGCAAACAAGAGATTTTAGAAGAGATTCAAAAGATTAGCCAAACAAATGAAGAAATAGCCTCCAAGTTAACCCAATACGAATCATTTTCTGAGCAGTTAACAGAGCAGATGAACCAATTAGTAGAATTACATCACGGTATTTCCAACCAAATGAAGAAACAGGAGGGTAAGCAAGATGAAGTAATTTCGAGTGTAGAAAATCAAGAAGCATTAATGGAAAAAACGTTGCGCCAAGTTGACTTTGTTCGTTCGGTACTATTTGAAAGAACTAGTTTCCTAGCTGATAAGATCGAAAATAGCTATAACTTAACATCCTCAATGATATACAAATTAGTAACAGGCACAGAAAAACCATTAACCTTACTCATGTCTAATACAAAGAAAAATGAGGCTAATGAATAGATTAAAAAAGCTTGTAGTTTTTCTGAGAGAAACTACAAGCTGGGCAGTATAATTAATGTCGTTTGTTTAACCACAATACACCAGATTTAGCTAACCGTGGTAGCAAACCTGTAACAGGTTGCTGCATCATGTTTCCAAACCCATCATTCTTACCAAGGGAACCAAGCGTACCTTTTAGCTTTATTTTATTCGGTTGTTTTGGTTCTTTTCCTAACAACACCGCATGTAATATTTTGGCGATTTGTTCTCCTTGTTGCAATGCTAATTGTGCACTAGGCGAATATTCTGATGAAGCGCAATCACCGACAACATATACATTTTGTTGCTCAGGAATTTGGTAAAAATCGTTCAATACTATTTTATTTTGGTTGTCCTTCTTATAAGGAAGTTCTCTAATTAAATGGTTTGGTTGTACTCCTGCAGTCCAGATTGTAACATCATTCACATAACAGACCCCATTGTTACAAACACCGTCTTTTTCAACATACTCCACATTGGCATGATGTAGAACTTCAACGTCATTTTTATTGAACCAATCGGCTACATGCGCTTGAATTCTTGGATCAAAGGCCTTTAGAACAGAAGAACCGCGATCTAATAATCGAACATTTAAGTCAGCCCGACTTTCACGTATTTCTGATGCAACTTCAATCCCGCTTAGTCCTGCTCCGACAACCGTAACTTTTCCATAAGCGCCAAGATTACCAACTGCAAGTCCAGCACTTCTGGCATTTGAGAAGGTTTGTACACTTTCTGTATATTCCTCAGCACCCTTTACCCCATGATAGTTATCTTCGCAGCCTAGCCCAATAATTAAATAATCATAATCTACTACGTTATTGGTATTCTCAAATAGAATTTGATTATTTTTAACATCAATTCTATGAACTTCACCAAAAACAAATTCGACACGGTCATCTTTAGGAAAATCCATTCGTACTTCCTTTTCTGCTACAGTACCAGCAGCAATCGTGTAGAATTCAGTTTTTAATGAATGATAAGGATTTCGATCAATTAATGTTATTTTTACATCACTTGGTAATTCCTTTTCCAGCAGCCCTAAAGTAATCTTTAGTCCTCCGTAGCCACCACCTAGAACCACAATATTTCTCATATAAAACTACCCCCATCCCTGTGTTTGCTTTTTCTGTGAGTTAACGGGTTTAATCTAAAAATGAAACGCTTTCTAACATCCCTACTTTCAAGATTAACAAAGATAGAGTGTTTAGACTAGATAGTAATTTAATATTTTGGAAAAATAAAGATTAATTTTTAAGAGGAAATGAGAAATCACCAATAATTTTTCAGTTTTTGGAAATACTACCAAACGTCAAAATACATATATTGGAGGAAGGATTAAAATGAAAAAACATGCAATTGTTGTTTCAGCCTTTGCATTTTTCCTAGGGGTAGGATTATTTGGACAAGAAATCCCTGCTGTGGCTGAAAAAAATGAAGATGTTGGTTTCTTTGATTTCTTTAAGAAGGATGATGAGAAAGAAGAGAAAGAGAAAAAGAAGGAAGACAAGTTAAAGCACCATGAATCTTGGATTAAATATCAAGCAAAAGAATATGGAATAGAAGCAGAGGGTAAGGAACTAAAAGAACTAGCAAAAGAAGTAAAAGAAGCCAAAATAATGAAAAAGGCAGAGAAGCTAGGAATTGATACAGAAGGCAAAGAATTAAAGGAACTTAAAAAAGAGGTACATCATGCTAAAGTGGTAGAAGCTGCTGAAGAACTTGGTATTGAGACAGAAGGTAAGGATGAAGAAGAATTAGCAAAAGAAGTTTTTGAAGCAAAATTAATAAAACGAGCAGAAGAATTAGGCCTTGAAACAGAAGGGAAAGAAATAAAGGAACTGAAAAAAGAAGTTATGAAAGCACAGTTAGATCATGAGGCCAAAATCTTTGGCGTTGATACTGGTGGTATGGACTACCACGAAATCGTAATGGCTTTACATGAAGCTAAAGTTTATAATTCCGCTGTACAATTAGGAATAGATACAAAAGATAAAAATGCCAATGAATTGCTAGATGAAATTTTTAATAATTATGCTGATGAGGCTAAAGAGAAAAATCTCTTCCCTTTTGAAGATAACAAAGATGGATTCCACTTAGGCCATCATTACATGACAGATTAAATAAGCTGGGGCCTGACCTTTTGGTACAGGCCCCATTGTTAATTAAAATCAAAGGTAGCATTGATAACAGCTTTTATTTCTAGTTGCCCAGGTTCGATAGGTGTTGTTGCACTTTCGGTAGAAACGCCTAAGACATATGGCTGTGGTTGCTGATTGGTTCTAGTTGTTATTTCTTTAATTTTTCGTGGTACACTAGAAACGGAAACACCTAATTCTTCAGCAATCGTTCGAGCTTTATCACGAGCATTATTTACGGAAATTTTTAAAGCGTTCTCGTAATGTAAATCACTATTAGCAACGGTGAATTGGATATTTTGAACCTCATTGGCCCCTTCATTTACTGCAAGGTCGACGATTTGACCGACTTGTGTAATGTCATCCACTGTAACTTCAATCATATTCGTCACACGATACCCACGAAATACCTGTTTCCCTTCTATATAATCGTATTGTGGATGAATACGGAAATCCTTCGTTTGGATATTATTCCTCGGTATATTTTGATTTGAAATAGAGTTGATTACCCTATTCATTACAGTAGCATTTTCACTTTGGGCATCTTGTAGACTAGTTGACTCAGTAGAAACCCCTAATGTAATTAGTGCACGGTCAGGGGATAAGGTTACCGAACCTTGACCTGTAACTTTAATTGTATCTGATGAATGCAGTGATAATGGTGGAGTATAATTATAGTACATTGTAAAAAACCTTCTTTCTTTTTTATTACTTTATTCGATACAAGGGGCATGTGACATTATTTTGGGATTTTTCATAAGAACTTAGTGTATGACCGGATTGTAAAAGGAGGTCTATATAAAACGCTTACATCATGCTATACTCGAATCAAAAGTAATAAAGGAGAGGGAGAGAAATATGGTTGATTATGTGAAACATGCAATTCAGGATGATTATTCGGATGAGTATTCTCATTGCTATGGATGTGGCCGTTTAAATGAAGAAGGGTTGAAACTAAGAACTGGTTGGAATGGGGATAAAACCTTAACCATTTATGAACCAAGAGCAGAACATACTGCAATCCCTGGTTTTGTTTATGGTGGCCTTATCGGTTCAATTATTGATTGCCATGGAACGGGTTCAGCAGCATTAGCATTACATAAAAAAAATGGACACGAACCTGGTGATGGTATAGAGCCACCTCGATTTGTTACAGGTTCACTTCATGTTGACTTTTTAAAACCAACACCACAAGAAGTACCGTTAAAGGCAATCGGGACAGTTGAAGAAATCCATCCGAAAAAGTGGAAGGTAACAACAGAAGTATATGCTGAGGACACCCTCTGTGCTAAAGGGGAAGTAATTGCAGTTGTTATGCCGGACACCTTCTTGAAAAAATAGATATTATGAATCCTCATTATTTGAGGGTTCTTTTTAATAGGTCTCAAACTGTCTTCCTACCAAATAAAGTTGTAAAATGGACTTAGATTATGAAGGAGAGGTTTGATGAGTGAACAAGTAATAATTAATGGCTATACCATTGAAACGGAAAGCTTAAATGAAAGAAAAGCTCCCGAAACAAATCAGTTAATCCTAGAACTTCAATTTAAGGTGAAGCATGAGGATTACCATGAAGTAACGACTCTTTTATATAAAAATGATTTTACGGTTGAAGTACCAACAAGAGGAATAAAATGTAATGCAAACATATCTAATTATTCAACTTCTGTTACAAATTTGTATGAGAAAGATTCAGTAGGGACATTTAAGCTGGAACTGATAGAAAAATAGGAGGGAATTATGAAACTTATTGCATCTGATTTAGATGGTACGTTGTTAAATAAGAATACAGAAGTTAGTGAAGAAAACGCAATGAAAATTAAAGAGGCTCTGGAACAGGGGATAAAGTTTGTTGCTGTAACAGGAAGACCATATGAATCAGCGTCAACCTTACTAAAAGAAGTGGGAGTTACCTGCCCAATTATATGCTTAAATGGAGCCAATACGTATACAGCTGAAGGAGACTTAATCCGGAGTGCTGCACTAGACCCAGAAATGATTCAAACTGTTAGACAGCGCAGTATGAAGGACAATATTCACCTGGTCTATTTTACAGAAACAGGTGTCTTTTCAACGGAAAAAGAGCGCTTTATTAAGGAGTTAGCTGATACATTTTTAGAATCAATGCCAAATATATCGAAAGAAAAGGCGATTTTAGGCGCTGAGCAATTTATGATCAAAGAACATGTTCAATTTATAGATAACATAGAGGAAATCCTTCAGCAAACGATTTATAAGTTACTTACTTATTCAGGAAACAAAGATAAGCTATCAAACTTATATAACGAACTAAAAAATGAACAAAACCTTGCTATCAGTTCTTCAAGTGGTTCAAATCTAGAGTTTAATCATATTAATGCCGAAAAAGGTATAGCATTGAAACATTTTGCTGAACAATTAGGTATTGATATGGCTGATGTCATGGCAATTGGTGATAATTTAAACGATGTAAGTATGCTTCGCTTAGTAGGAAGGCCTGTTGCAATGGGAAATGCAATTGATGCAGTGAAAGCAATTTGCGAGTATACAACTAAGACAAATGATGAAAATGGTGTGGCAGAAGCCATAGGAAAGATGCTAAATGATACAAAGGTAAGGAATGGCTAGGGTTGAAAATAAGGTAGAGGGAATATCATGCCTTATTAGTGGAACATGCAAAAGTTTATTGTAAAACAAAGCCTTTGTGTGAGACCTGTCCTCTTTTACAACACTGTCAATATGGCCACGCTAACGTTAAGGACAAGGAGTTGAGAATAAATGAAGAAGCTAACGATCACGAGTTTATTAGATGTAATGGGTGAACTATTCTCTGATGAAGTATCCATTGCTATTTCCAATAAGAAGGAGTATGTCTATTATCGACCAAGTAAACGAATTGATTTGAAAATAAAACCTGGGGATCCTCTTAAAGAAGGAACAATTGCCTATATGGCAATCCAGTCAGAACAAAAGGTATCTGAATTTATTGATCGCAATTTATTTGGTATCCCTTATCATGGGATGGCCGTCCCACTTCATCAAGAAGGTAAGTTAGAAGGAAGTATCCTTGCTATCTACCCTGCATATACGGATGGGAAATCGGTTGTAACGGTTAAGACTTCGGATGGTTGGAGGCCAATTCCTTTTCAAAACGTAAAATATTTAGAGGTGAAAGATAGAAAAACCTATGTCTATTCCAATTACCAGATAGCAACCCATAAAAATACATTACAAGAATTTGAATACACCCTTCCTAAAGAAATGTTTATTCGTTGCCATCGCTCTTTTATTGTTAACGTTCATCATATAGAAGAGATCTATCCGGATACTCATTCTACATTTCTATTAAAGATGAATAACGGTGAACAGGTCCCTGTCAGTCAGAAATATTCCAGTTATTTCCGTAAATTGCTAGGGTTTTGACGAAAAAATGCTGGTTTATGTATTTGTTTTTCTGTTTTAATCAACAAAACACTTATTTAGACTACATTCCCCAATCTTAACTCTTCGTAAGTTAAAATGATTCTAAAAGTTAAGAAAGAGGGATGGGGCATGGAAAATCTTAATCGAATTAAGAACCCTCGTTTACATGACCGTGTTGTAACAGCAGAAGAAGCTGCTGGATGGATACAAGACGGAATGACATTGGGGTTAAGTGGGTTTACACGAGCGGGAGATGTGAAAGCGGTTCCATTAGCTTTGGTTGATAGAGCAAAAGCTGGAGAACAATTTAAAGTGAATGTATTTACTGGGGCATCACTCGGGTCAGATGTAGATAAAATGTTTGCTGAGGTTGGTATTGTAAACAAACGACTACCATTCCAAGCAGATCCTACGATGAGAAAGAAAATAAATGCTGGGGAGCATTTGTTTGTTGATCATCATTTATCACATGTTGCTGAATTACTTAGGGCAGATGTAATTGAGACTGTAGATTACGCGATATTGGAAGCGATTTCTATTACGGAAGATGGAATGATTATTCCTACAACATCAACAGGTAATAACCTAGCATTTGCTGAGAATGCTAAGAATATTATCGTTGAAATCAATACAGCACAACCAGACTTAGAAGGGTTACACGATTTATACAGCCCTGGAAAACAAGGGGAACGGGATCCAATTCCTTTAACAAAAGCTCGTGATCGAATTGGTAAGATTGGAATCCAGGTTGATCCTGAAAAAATAGTAGGGATCGTTTTTACAAACCAACAGGATTCACCATCAACAATCGTTCCACCTGATGAGGAAACACAAATTATGGCAAATCATCTACTTGATTTCTTACGTAATGAGATCAAAGAAGGTAGGTTGACAGAAACATTAGCACCATTACAATCTGGTATTGGTTCTGTGGCGAATGCAGTCCTTCATGGAATGGTAGAGTCTGAGTTTGAGAACTTAGAAGTTTATTCAGAAGTATTACAAGATGCTGTTTTCGATTTAATTGATGCTGGTAAAGTTGATTTTGCATCATGCTGTTCAATTACTTTATCGGAAGAAAAAATGAAGCAAGTATTTGGAAACTTTGAGAAGTACCGTGATAAATTAATTATGCGACCACAGGAGATCTCAAATCATCCAGAAATCATTCGCAGGCTCGGATTAATCTCTATTAACACGGCATTAGAGTTTGATATTTATGGAAATGTAAACTCTACTCACGTTTCAGGAACTAAAATGATGAATGGTATTGGTGGATCAGGTGATTTTGCACGTAATGCTCGTCTAGCAATCTTTGTTACAAAATCGGTTGCCAAAGGTGGCGACATCTCTAGTATCGTACCGATGGTTTCACATGTAGATCATACGGAACATGATGTCGATGTAGTTGTAACAGAACAAGGATACGCTGACTTACGTGGATTAGCACCAAGAGAAAGAGTTCCAATGATTATTGAAAACTGTGCACATCCAATGTACAAGAAGCAACTTTGGGATTATTACCAAGAAGCAGTTGAACGGGGTGGGCAGACTCCACATGTGCTAGAAAAAGCACTTTCTTGGCATACCAATTTTGCAGAAAACGGAACGATGAAACAAACAGTAGAAGTTAAATAGAGTAGTAACTAAGACATCTTTAAAGAGAAAGTATCATATTAAATAGGGGTTCTATATATAAAGAAAAAGCTGATTTTCCAAAGGGGGGAGGAAAGTCAGCTTTTTTGGTTTCCAAATTATATTGAAACTTCTTTGTTGAATATTCGTAAGGTACTTTAAAACATATAAAAAGGGTGTAAGTATGCAACTAAAATTTTCACAGAATAGTAAATGGGTTAATAACGCAATATATTCCTTTACTACATCATTTATTGCTTTTTTAGGAATTGTTGTCCCGGCGTATAAGTTTAATCATGTCGATTCTATCATACTCGTTGTTGGTTTGATTTCTGTCATGATTGGTGTCATTCATGGACTGCATAGTTTGAGATTATCAGAAAAGGTTTATATAAATCTAGAAGATGAAAGAATGTATATCTATCGGACGACAATTTTGCCCAAAAAAGAAGTTTGTTATCAGGATATTAATTTTTGCTTACATACTCACGTTCATGATGTAGAATTAATCATCGTTCGATTACTTGATGGAAGAGAAGTTGATATTCAATGTAAGTGGTTAGAAGATTATGATCTAAAGTATTTGATAGACTTTCTTAAGAAAAACTTACAAAAAGAAGGGCAATTTCGATCCAATGTGGCTTCAAACAATGTCTAAATGATAAATAAACAATTTACGGAACAATTGCATCTCGAGTGACGTGAACCTTCTAATCACGTATAATGACTCTTTAGGAATAATATGAAGAGGAGTTTACCATGACGAAAGCTAATGCATTACCATTTACCGTTTCAAAAACTGAAAACTTCTTCGATCGGCTCGGTGATTACGTTGGAGATGTTTTTTACGATATTTTGCCTGAAAAAGGCTATGAATTACGTGATGAACAAATATATATGGCATTTCAACTTGAACAGGCTTTCAAAAACCGTTCAACGATTTTTGCTGAAGCTGGAGTTGGTACAGGTAAAACATTTGTGTATTTACTTTATGCCATTTGCTATGCGCGATATAAAGGTAAACCAGCAATTATCTCTTGTGCAGATGAAACGCTTATTGAGCAACTTGTAAAAAAAGGTGGAGATATTGAGAAGCTAGAAGAAGCTCTAGGTCTTAACATTGATGTTCGTTTAGCGAAAGCACGAGAAAATTATGTCTGCGTTAGAAAACTAGATGCTTTAATTGAACATACAGAGGATGAGAATATCTTTCGAGTTCATGATGAAATTCCTGATTTCGTATTTGATACAAGTGCAGCAAAGAAAAAATTCGAGCGCTATGGAGATCGGAAGGAGTACCCTTGGGTGCCGGATGAAACGTGGGAAAAAATTGCATGGGATCCACTACAACAATGTTCCACATGTGATTGGCGACACCGAAGTGGACAGACCCTGAACCGTGATTATTACCGTCATGCAACAGATTTAATCATCTGTTCCCATGATTTCTATATGGAGCATGTATGGACGAAGGACTCAAGAAAACGTGAAGGACAAATGGCATTACTCCCAGAAGCCAGTTGTGTCGTCTTTGATGAAGGGCATCTTCTAGAGTTTTCTGCGCAAAAGGGACTAACATACCGATTCAATGCAGAAACGTTAGAAAATGTGTTAACTGGATATATGGGACAGGATGTTACGGAGGAAACACTTTATCTTATAGAAGATATCCTTACGCTTCATGATGAATGGTTTCAAATGCTACAACAGTCTTCTTCATCTGTGAAGGGCTCTAATCGACAGCAAGTTTCTGTATCAAAAGATTTACTTCTAATTGCAAGAGATTTATATGAAAAGGTAGAACGATTGCTTGATCAACTCGTATTCGATTCAGAAATGTTTACGATCGATGACTACCATATTAAAATCATTGAAGAATATCTAGAGTTTTTCTTCCATGGACTGTCAATTTTCTTAAAAAGTGATGAAGGAATTTTTTGGTTGGAAGAGAATGAAAACACAACTTCCCTTGTGTTGATGCCACGATTGGTAGAAGATGTTTTAAACAAGGAAGTATTCTCAAAGGATATTCCTTTTGTATTTTCTTCAGCAACTCTTTCTCAAAATGATGATTTTTCTTATTTAGCATCAAGTCTTGGTATAGAAGACTTTGATTCATTTACGGTTTCTTCTCCTTTTGATTATAATGAGAAGATGACAATACGGGGTCATTTGGAATCGAATGATAAATGGGAGAAAATTGAAAATCAATTAACTCAAAATAAAGGCAAATCATTAATATTATTTTCAGATCGTGAGGAAATGGAGCAATTTCGTACCTCTGTCACTGAAAAAAATCTTATGTTCCAACTCCATTTTGAAGGTGATCGTGAAATAAGTGATATTGTTAGTGATTTTCAAAAAGATGTAAATTCTGTTTTATGTGCGTATCATTTATGGGAAGGATTAGACATACCGGGTGAGGCACTTACACAGGTTATTATTTCTTCACTGCCTTTTCCACCTAAAGACCCAGTCTTTCAGGCTAAACATAAACACGCTGTTGATCCATTAGTCGATGTTGATCTACCTTATATGCTGCTTAGATTGAGACAAGGAATTGGAAGATTGATTCGAACCAGTGATGATTATGGTTCCATACACTTATGGATGAAAGAGAAGGAAAAAGAGAAGTTTATTACGAATATAAATGAAGTTTTACCAGTAGAGATGCAATGGAAATAAGAACATCTTAAGAAAAGGAGGACAAGGTGATAACATGCAAGTCAAAAAGGTATTAAATAATAATGTTGTGATTGCCGAACAATCCTCCGAAAAAGAAGTGTTATTAATTGGTAAAGGTATTGGTTTTTCAAAAAAGGAAGGACAAGAAATAAGTGCTGATACAGCTGAGAAAGTCTTTCGATTAGAAGATCCAACTGAACAAGATAAATATAAACAATTATTACCACAACTAGATGAAGACTTTATTCAATTTATGCATGATGTTTTGAGCCATATTGAAAAGGAAATGGGTCAAATTGTTAATGAACATATTCATATTGGCTTAACGGATCATATTGCTTTTGCAATTAAAAGAGCAAAAGAAGGAATTAATATTAAAAATCCATTTTTGGTAGAAACAGAAGTCCTGTATCATAAGGAATATATGGTAGCGAAGACCATTGTTTCTATGATTAAGGAATTTAGTGGGGTTCAACTTCCTGATGGCGAAATAGGATTAATTGCTATCCATATTCACAGTTCAGTAACTGATAGAAATTTAAGTGATATCAATAAAAATTCAACCCTTGTTTTTCAACTTATTCAAATGATTGAAGATGGATTAGATATTACCTTAAAGAGAGACAGTATTAATTACTTTAGACTCGTTCAACATATTCGGTTTGCCATTGATCGTGTAAGTTCAGGGGTAGCTAATAAAGAACAAACAAGTTTAGGAAAAGTATTGAAAATGGAATACCCAATGTGCTATAATCTTGCTTGGAAAATCGTTAAGGTTATGCAACAAACTCTAAAAAAGCCAGTTGTTGATGCAGAGGTTATTTACTTAACCATCCATCTTCAGCGACTACTAAATTGAATAATATCATACCGTTTATTCATTCTATGCGTGTAACTGATTAAATTCAGGCATGAGCTAAGCAGAATAGCGTCATCAAGGGAGGAGTATACTCTCTTGGTTTCGCATTCGTCTTTGCTCATGCTTTTTTGCGTTTTAATAAAGGATTTCAGATGCATGCATTACCTTAACTGCTTATAATTTAATAACACTAGGAGGTTAAAGCATGTTTAAAGAAGCGTTCGGTTTACTACAACGAGTAGGTAAAGCGCTAATGTTACCTGTATCTGTTTTACCAGCTGCAGGTTTATTATTAGGGATAGGGCATGAAAATGTACTAGATATTCCAATTATGGCACAAGCCGGTGGAATTATATTTGATAATCTACCACTACTATTTGCGATTGGTGTAGCGATTGGTTTAGCTGATGGAGATGGAGTGGCTGGTTTAGCAGCTGTAATTGGGTTTTTAGTTATGAATGTCACGTTAGGAATAATGGCAGAATCTAAAGGTGTTGAAACCATTGAGATGCTGGGTATATCCACTCTACAAATGGGTGTTTTTGGTGGTATCTTAATGGGGATTGTGGCTGCCTATTTATATAAAAAGTTTTATCAAATACAACTACCACAGTTTTTAGGGTTCTTTGCAGGAAAACGTTTTGTACCAATTATTACAGCTGCAACAGCAGTTATATTAGGAATGCTGTTCTTCTATGTATGGCCACCAATTCAAGATGTTATTGACTGGTTCTCGGTATTAGCAACTGAAACAGGCTCTACTGTAGCAGCGTTTATTTTTGGGTTTGGACAACGTGCGCTAATTCCATTCGGATTACATCACATTTTCTACCAGCCATTCTGGTATGAATTCGGATCCTTCGTTAATGATGCTGGAAATGTTGTAAAAGGTGATATGACTCGTTACTTTGCAGGAGACCCTACCGCGGGAACGTTTATGACGGGGTTATTTCCATTCATGTTGTTTGGATTACCAGCTGCAGCACTAGCAATTTATCATGAAGCAAAGCCGGAAAACAAGAAAAAAGTAGCAGGTATTATGGCATCTGCTGCATTGACATCCTTTTTAACAGGGATTACAGAACCAATTGAATTTGCATTTCTATTTGTTGCACCAGTATTATTTTTAATCCATGCAGTATTTGCTGGATTATCATTTGTTGTAATGGACTTATTAAATGTAAAAGCTGGATTCACATTCTCTGGTGGATTTATTGATTATGTATTATATTGGGGATTATCTACTAATGCGTGGATGGTTATTCCAGTAGGTATTGGGTTTGCCTTTCTTTACTACTTCGGATTCCGATTTGCCATTCGTAAATGGAATTTAGCAACACCTGGACGTGAAGAAGATACAGGGGAAGAAGAGGGAGAAGTACAAGAAGCAGGAGACCTTCCGTACGATGTACTAGAAAGTCTAGGTGGTAAGGAAAACATTGCTCACTTAGATGCTTGTATTACTCGTCTTCGTGTGTCTGTTAATGATAAGAATAACGTAGATAAAGATAGATTGAAGAGGCTTGGTGCTTCAGGTGTTATGGAAGTCGGAAATAATATCCAAGCTATATTTGGTCCTAAATCGGATACAATTAAAGGGCAAATTGCTGATATTATTAGTGGAAAAACACCAAGAGTCACAAAAGAAAAAATACAAAAAGAAATCACAGTGGATGAAAAAGGAGAAACAAATATAACAGGCCCTATTAAAGGGAGATTACTACCAATAACGGAAGTGCCTGACCAAGTATTTTCTGGAAAAATGATGGGGGACGGTTTTGCGATCGAGCCGACTGATAATATGATTGTCTCTCCTGTCGACGGTGAAATTGTTAATGTATTCCCTACGAAGCATGCGATTGGTATTCAATCTGACTCAGGCCGAGAAATTCTCATTCACTTTGGTATTGATACAGTGAAGTTGCAAGGAGAAGGCTTTGAGGTATTTGTTCAAGAAGGGGATAAAATTAAAGCTGGTCAAAAACTGATGACGGTCGATTTGGATTATATTAAAACTAATGTTCCGTCTATAATTACTCCAATAGTGTTTACGAATCTTCAAGAAGATGAAGAAATAGTCCTTCTTAAAGATGGAGAAATAACCCTAAATGAGCAAAATATTATATCTATTAATAAAGCGTAATGTTAATTAGAGGCTGTCCCAATGAAGGGCAGCTTCTTTTTTTGATCATTTTAGAGACGTCTATCTGTGAGCAGTCAAAATCTTTTTATGATAAACTAAAAAGTAGAGAATTTACATAATCTTGGGAATAAGAGGAGGAGAACATCAATGGATTTAGGGTTATTATATTTAGGACTAGGATTAGCTGCTTTCGGATTTTTTATTGGCGATGGGTTAAAGAACTTTAAGAATCCTTCAGCAAAACTATCGGATGCCTTTGATGATGAAGAAGAAGAGTATAAGCTAATTAAGCAAAATGAGTTATATTGGGTTATTGGAGTATCGAAGGAGGATGCTAAGAAAATCATTGAAGAGTATCCAGACATTCCACATATTACGATAGATGGAAACGTATATTATCCGAAAAAGAAAGTAAAAGAGTGGTTAATGACGATAGGAGATAGGTAATAAGAGAGGGTCTCAATGCTACAATCTTTACTAAAAATTACGAACGAATCATTTTAAGAGGAGTAGTGGGACTGAATCCACTACTCCAATTTTTATTCCTTCATAAGGTCTAAAAAGTGACGTAAAATCTTAGCCGTTAATCCCCAAATCACCTTTCCATCGTATTGATAGAATAGTTCATTTATGTGCCTTACTTGCCAATTGTAATTTTCCCCACCTACGATTCGATCAAATGGAAAATCTTCTTCTGGAATGACTTGTAATTTAACTTTGTATGTTTCAGGAGGATTATTAAGAAGATAAGATAATGGAACCGTAAATACTTCTCCTACTTCTGCTTCATTAGGTTGTATTTTTTCTGGGGTAGTAATTGTCCCAACGAATGGATAAATGATTCTCCCTGTATCAGAGACAATATAGTCCAAGGGGTGTACGTTTTCAATTGATGCTTTTGAGACACCGAGTTCCTCCGTTGTCTCGCGAATGGCACAATGTAGTGGGGTACGATCATCTTCGTCTTTTCTTCCTCCAGGAAAACAAATATCACCTGGCTGACTGCGTAAAGTCATTGATCGTACTTCGAATAATACATGTGTTTCTCCATTTTTTTGAACAAGAGGTAGAAGCACAGCAGACTTTTTATAATGCTCATGATCAAGAATAGAAGCCTGTCTACCTAATAGTTTTACATTAATATCTGAAAGCTTCACTAGATCCCCTCCAAGGACATTGCTTTCCTTCATTATACAAATACTAGTATTGAAGTAAAACTAAAATGATTAATTGTTGACGGGAAGTAAAAAAAGGTTTATGATTTAAACATAAGTTTAATAATAAAACAAAAGTTTAAGGTGGTGCTTGGGTGGAATTAAATGAAAGAGAAAAACGAGTACTAGAACTTATTCAAAGGGACCCGTTTATTTCTCAGCAAGCATTAGCAGATGAATTAGAGTTATCACGTCCATCCGTTGCGAACATAATTTCTGGCCTTGTAAAAAAAGGGTATATTCGTGGCAAGGCATATATTTTAAATGAGCCAGAGCAAATAATTTGTGTTGGAGGAGCTAATCTCGATCGCAAATTCTATTTGAAAGAGGCCATGCAGCTTGGAACATCAAATCCAGTTAATTCTACTCAAAGTGCTGGTGGTGTTGCCCGTAATATTGCAGAAAATCTTGGACGCATGGGAGAAAATGTATCTTTGCTAACGGTCTGTGGAAGAGATGCAGAATGGGATTTTATTGAACAAGCATCTATACCTTATGTAAATATGGATCATGTTGAAAAGCTTTCCGAATCATCTACAGGTTCTTATACAGCTGTTTTAGATGAAGAAGGGAATATGAAGATTGCACTAGCAGATATGGATATATATGATCAATTGTCTCCAGAGATTATTCAGGAGAACGTCCCGATTTTGAAACAGTCAAAATGTATATTGGCTGATTTGAATTGCCCATCAGAGACTTTATCTTATTTAAGTCAGGTTGCTACAGGAAATAAGATCCCACTAGTAGTTATTGCAGTTTCTGCACCTAAAATGAAACGGTTACCGGAAAATTTAGGGGCATTAACATGGTTAATCACCAATCAAGATGAAACAGAAGGTTACTTTAATATAACGATTACGAATAAACAGGATTGGAAAGCTGCAGCTGAAAAATGGCTGGACCTCGGAGTAAAGAATATTGTTATTACCAGTGGAGACAAAGGAGTAATGATAGGCAACTCAGAAGAAGGGGTCGTACACATTCCAGCCGTGAAGGTCGATGAAGTAGTTGATGTTACAGGAGCAGGAGATGCCTTTTCTGCAGCTGCTGTTCATGCTTGGCTATCGAGTAATAGCATTGAGCAAATTGCAAAAGCAGGGGTTGTTAATGCTGCGAAGACATTGCAATCATCTTTTACTGTACGACAAAACCTTACGTCACAACAACTTAAACATGATATGGAGGAATTTTAAATGAAAAACTATATTGAATTATCATCAGAGGTACAACAAGCAAAAGAGGCAGGAAAACCAATTGTGGCATTAGAATCTACAATTATTTCACATGGCATGCCATATCCACAAAATGTACAAACTGCACGTGAAGTAGAGCAAATCGTTCGAGATAATGGGGCAGTACCAGCTACAATTGCAATTATTGATGGCAAGATAAAAATCGGTTTAACAGATGATGAATTAGAGGATTTCGGTAATAGTAAACATGTAGCGAAAGCATCACGACGCGATTTACCTTATTTACTTGCAACGAAACAAAAAGGAGCAACAACGGTTGCAGCAACGATGATTTGTGCTGAGTTAGCTGATATTAAAATCTTTGTAACTGGTGGTATTGGTGGGGTTCACCGTGGTGCCGAAACGACAATGGATATATCAGCAGACTTAGAGGAATTAGCGAAAACGAACGTAGCAGTTGTATGTGCTGGTGCTAAATCAATTCTAGATTTAGGTTTAACAATGGAATACTTAGAAACGAAAGGTGTACCGGTGATTGGATATCAAACGGAAACTCTTCCAGCATTCTATACAAGAAGTAGTGAGTTTGACGTAAACTTCCGTGCAGATGACGTAGAGACTGTTGCATCTACACTAAGAGCTAAATGGGATCTAGGATTACAGGGAGGCGCAGTTATTGCTAATCCAATTCCAGAAGAAAATGCAATGTCTGAGGAAGTTATCACAAATGCAATTGAATCGGCATTAAAAGAAGCAGAAGAAAATGGAATTAAAGGGAAAGATACGACTCCATTCTTGCTTGCAAAAGTTAAAGAATTAACAGAAGGTAAAAGCTTAGAAGCTAATATTGCTTTGGTAAAAAACAATGCAGTAATTGGTACTCAAATTGCAGTGAACATGTAGACAGGAAGCTGATTTAATTTAGTATAAATCACTTCTTCTCGGGGAAACTCATACCATGGGATTTTTTCCTGGAAATATTTTCTCGAGAAGGAGTCGTTCAAGTGGCAAATGTAAATTTAGCAGTAATTTATTACAGTTCAACCGGAACCAATTATCAATTAGCACAATGGGCTGAACAGGGAGCAGCTGAAATAGGTGCTGAAGTTAAAGTACGTAAAGTTCCAGAGTTAGCACCTGAAGAAGCCATTGCATCCAATGAAGCATGGAAAAGTCATTATGATGCAACTAAAGATGTTCCAGATGCAACCTCTGATGACATTGAATGGGCAGATGCGATTATTTTCAGTGTACCAACTCGTTTTGGAAATGTAGCATCACAAATGAAGCAGTTTATAGATTCACAAGGTGGCTTATGGGCATCTGGAAAAACAGTCAATAAAGTGGTAAGTGCAATGTCATCAGCACAGAACCCACATGGTGGTCAGGAAGCCACGGTTTTATCTCTTTACACATCCATGATGCATTGGGGGGCAATCATCGTTCCACCAGGATATTCCGATCAAGTATTGTTTGGTGCAGGTGGTAACCCATATGGTACAAGTGTTACCCAAGGACAAGATGGTAATATGGTAGAGGATGTAGAAGCAGCTGTAAAATATCAAGCAAAACGAACGGTAGAAATAGCGCAGAAAGTAAAAGGGAGCTAATAACTCCAAGGGCTAACATTAGGTTAGCTCTTTTTATTTGAATTAAGTTTTATATAGATGACAGAAGGCCAATTAATAAGTAAAATATATAGGGAGGAGGAAGCGTAATAAATGACTAATTTTAGACAAAAATGTGCACGAATCTCCGAAAATCCTCTATTTACAAATATAATAATAGGATTAATTATAGTTAATGCTATTTTAGTAGGTTTGGAGACTTATTCTTTTTTTACTGATCGTTTTCATCAATGGTTTTTTATTGTAGATGCAGTCCTTTTGTGGATTTTTTCAATTGAAATTATCATTCGTTTAATAGGTAGTAGGTCTGTGGGTTCGTTCTTTAAAGATCCTTGGAATGTGTTTGATTTTGTCATTGTTGCAAGTGGACATTTATTGGTTGGAAGCCATTATGTGACAGTACTACGTATATTAAGGGTACTTCGTGTATTACGTGCAATTTCTATCATTCCATCATTGCGTAAAATGGTTAATGCCTTAATTAAAACCATCCCTTCTATGGGGACGATTATGCTATTACTTGGTCTGTTCTTTTATATTTATGGTGTTATAGGTACGATGATGTTCAAGGACGTTGCTCCGGAATACTTTGGAACATTACATGAGTCATTATTATCCCTATTCCAAGTGATTACATTAGAATCTTGGGCGAGTGGTGTAATGCGACCAATATTAGAACTTGAACCATCATCATGGTGGTATTTTGTGACGTTCATTTTGGTTGGATCATTTGTCATTGTTAACCTATTCGTTGGTGTTGTTGTGGGGAATGTGGAAGAAGCAAACAGAGAAGAGACACCTACACCTACCGATATAAAGCTAGAAGAAGTGCAGAAGGAATTACAGGAAATTAAGCAGTTGCTAAAAAAAGAAAATAAGTAAGCCGCGATTATAGCTGAATCGCGGCTTTTCCTTTTACTCACTCATAAGTTCTGAAACAATCTCATACGAACGAAGGCGATCTTTATGATGATAAATTTGTGAGCTAATTATTAACTCATCTGCACCAGTTTCTTTTATAAAGCTTTCTAACCCTTGTCTCACCGTATCTTTATCCCCAACAAGTGTGGATTTGGAATCCAGTGTTTTACCTACAGCTTCAATTTCAAGAGGGGAATATAGCTCCTCTAAATTATCGACTGGTGGCTTCAATTGTGTTGGGTTTCCTCTTCGTAAGCTTAAGAATTGTTGTTGCTGAGAAGTAGCAATTCGTTTTGCTTCTTCTGTAGTGTCTGCAGCAATAACATTTACTCCAAGCATGACATAAGGTTTTTCAAGTACTTCAGAGGCTTGGAAATTATCTCGATATAAGCTGAGCGCATGGAATAAATGATCAGGTGCGAAGTGACTAGCAAATGAAAATGGAAGCCCCTTTTGTGCAGCTAGTTGTGCACTGAATCCACTTGAACCTAAAAGCCAAATTGGAATGTTTAATCCTTGACCTGGAACAGCCTTTACTCTCGATACAGGTTCATCTGAGAAGTAATCTTGAAGCTCGTTCACTTGCATAGGAAAATCTTCTACACTCATGTTTAATGTCCTTCTAAGTGCGAAGGCAGTTGCTTGATCACTTCCAGGCGCACGCCCCAATCCTAAGTCAATACGTCCCGGATATAGTGATTCAAGTGTACCAAATTGCTCTGCAATTACTAACGTCGCGTGGTTTGGTAACATAACTCCTCCAGCACCGACTCTCATATGCTTCGTTTTTCCTGCAATATGTCCAATTAATACACTTGTTGCAGAACTTGCAATCCCTGGCATATTATGGTGTTCGGCTAGCCAGTAACGGTTAAAGCCCCAGTTTTCTACATGTTGAGCGAGATCCACACTGTTATTGAATGACTCACTCGCATTACTACCTTCATTTATCGGAGCAAGGTCTAATACAGATAACGGAATATGATTGAATTTCTTTGCATGACTCGTAATCATGTCATCAACTCCTAACATTTACTTATTAAGAAATGATACGTGTTTTGTAAGGAAAGTTCCAACTTAGTGCTTGAATAATGTATTTGGGGTCTTTGCTTATCAGGACATATAATCAGTTATTTCTCCCAGTTTAAGATACTTTCTTAATTTCACGGACATGTAATCAGTTATTTGATAAAAAACACAATAAAATTCTCTATAATAATTCCTATAACGGAATGGATGTCCAAAAACCTCCGTCAACCTCCTTTTTCTACAAAATAACGGAACAAATGTCCATGGCGACACAGGATTGCATATCCCTTCCCCACAAATATCCATTTGCATTGGCTTCTTTTTTTCAGTAGTATAGATAGGTAGTATATCGATTTGAAACGAGGGTAAAACATGGAGAAGAAATCCATTTACGGATTAACATATGAGCAATTGACAGACTGGCTTATAGAAAATGGTCAAAAACGCTTTCGGGCAGACCAGGTGTGGGATTGGTTATATAAAAAGCGAATTCACTCATTTTCTGATATGAGAAATGTTAACAAAGAAACAATCGCTCTTCTAGAAGAACATTTTGTTGTTGAGACGTTAGAAGAAGAGATTAAACAAGAATCAAAGGACGGCACAATTAAATTCTTGTTTAAATTAGCCGATGGAAATTTAATTGAGACCGTATTAATGAGGTTTCCTTATGGATTATCCGTTTGTGTAACAACACAGGTAGGTTGTAATATTGGCTGTACATTCTGCGCTAGTGGTCTATTACGAAAAAGCCGTGACTTAAATAGTGGTGAGATTGTAGAGCAGATCATGAAGGTACAAAAGCATCTTGATCAGCAAGGAAAAGATGAGCGTGTTAGCCATATTGTCGTGATGGGAATTGGTGAACCGTTTGATAACTTCACGAATCTCGTTGACTTCATTAATGTTGTGAACGATGATAAAGGACTAAAAATTGGCCAGCGTCATATTACAGTTTCAACAAGTGGTTTGGCACATAAAATCTATGAGTTTGCAGATACTGGGCTACAAGTGAACCTAGCAATCTCATTGCATGCGCCAAATAATGAACTTAGAACGAGCATTATGAAAATCAACAAAGCCTTCCCTATTGAAAAGCTAATGAAAGCCGTTGATTATTATTTAGAGCAATCCAACCGACGCATTACGTATGAATATATCATGCTAAGGGATGTCAATGACCATAAGGAAGAAGCGTTGCAATTAGCGAAATTGTTACGAGATAAACGTCACTTATCTTATGTGAATTTAATTCCATATAATTCTGTAGAAGAGCATAACCAATACCAACGAAGCACAACAGAAGATATTCAAGCATTTTACGAAACATTAAAAAACCAAGGTATTAACTGTGGGGTTCGTTGGGAAAATGGTGCAGATATTGATGCAGCATGTGGTCAGTTAAGAAGTAAACAAATTAAAAAGAAAAATGTAGGTTAATTAGAAAACTTCCCGAATCTATTGGGAAGTTTTTTTACTCTTAAATTAAATTCTTCAAATCAATCCCCCCGATAATGGGAGAGTCCCTTCTTGTTTATACCACACTTTGATACCTCAGTACGAACTCGTTAAAGATAGACTTTCACAAAAAATCCCAAATAACCTTAAAAGAATTTCATTTAATGAAAACCAATTTAATATGTAATGGGTATATAGAATAGATAGCAAATATCCTTGCCGATTTTTAGATTAAAATACTATAAATTCGTGAAAACCTTATTGAATTTTACAGGGTATATATTATGAAGAAAAGGAGGTAAAGTATTGACATCACAGGATAAGAAACTCATCAAAAAGATAAAAAAAGGAAATCAACGTGCCTTTAAACAACTATATGAGATTCATTCAAATTATGCTCTACGCACTGCATATGCAATAACGAGAAACCAAAGTGATGCATCTGACATTGTCCAAGAAACTTTTATCAGAGTTTATAGGAATATTGATTCTTTTGATGTAAGTAAGCCATTCAAACCTTGGTTTTATCAGATTTTAATTAATGAATCAAAACGTTACCTGAAGAAAATGTCACAAGTAGAGATGAATGTTGAATTTGAGCATGTCTTAGATTACCTCTTTTATTTTTCCAATGAAGGTGACATGTCAATTCGAGAGGATATTGAATGGGGAATAGAGCAATTGGACGAAATCCATCGCCTCGTCATCACATTAAAATATCTGAATGGATTTTCCGTGAAAGAAATCGCAGAAATGTTAGAAGTAAATGTAAATACGATAAAATCTAGATTATTTAAAGGTCGTAAACAACTAAAATTAATTCTAGGGGGTACAAACAATGAGTAAGCCTGAATGGAATAAAAAAATTAAAAATCACCTTATTGACCAAACAGAGTCTATAACTGAACTAAAAGAGAGTACTTGGCAAAATATAGATAAGGAATTATTTCCCACGGTTAAAAAGAAAAAACGGAGACGGCGAACAAAACAGGTAATTGTATCCATCGCTGGAGCTGCAATGATTATGTTATTCATTATGTTTAGCTCAAATGAACAAGGATTAGCAATGATGCAAAGTATTAGAGAAATTTTTGTTGAAGAAAAGAAACAGATTGTGGAATTGGAGGGAAATAAGGAGGTAAGGGATGTTCATTTGAATAAAAATTATCAGCTTGAATATGTGTTGTATGTAGACGAATCGTATTATAAAGTTATTGAACAAGAAAACAGTGATTTGATTCTTCCTAAAATGGAATTTGAAGATATTGATGTTCCTGAAATATCTATGGAAATCATGCAACATACAGATATTTCCAAAGATGAGTTAATAGACGAAGTTATAACAGAAATTACTGACAGTGGCTTAACTATTAATCAAGAAGAGGAAGTTATGTATCCTCTAGAAAGTCTGGTAATTAAGGGAGTTGGTAATACTGAGGAATATGCTAACCCTGGAGATACACCTATCCACAGGTACTATATAAAAGATACGGGAAGTGGCCAGTTATTTTTAATTAAACAAGTTTACTTTTTAACGGCAGCCGAAGGGCATGGTGTTCGTCTTAACTCTATGTTAGAAACTTTTGAAGTTATATCTAATAATTGAAGCTAGTTGAGCTTCCTTCCAAAGGGAGCTCTTCTTTAATATAGAATTATTTTTTCAATAGAAGTCACCATATGGGGGGCATGCTTCATAAGTAATATGTAATAGGTCAATATTAGAAAAAAATAAATGGGGGCAATTAAGATGACCTTAAAATTGTTAAGTAAATGGTGTAGGTTATGTTTGGTTACGTAGGAATACTACCAAACGAGAGCTCAGAGAATACTTTAGATTATGGCTTTAGTGAGAATAAAAAAAGACCACCTATGCTGGAGGGGCTTAGTGTTCAAGATGAAACTAATTCTGCAATGTTCCAGTCAGATTTAAAGAGCAACAGCCAAATAATTCTTTTTGATCATGGCCGATATTTATTAATATTTAACGGTAATATTCTTAACAAGGAGTCTCTTATTAAAAAGTTAAAGAATAGAGGTTATTGTTTTAGGTCTAAATCTGATACAGAGGTAATCGCTTCTTTATTTCTTGAACAGGGATTAGACGCTTTTCTAGACTTAAGAGGAATGTTTACAATTGTAATTTGGGATTCAAAAACCAAAACAACGTACGGTGTGCGAGATCCATTTGGAATTAAACCAATTTACCTATTAGACAATGAAGAATCACTAGTATTTGCATCAGAAAAAAAGAAACTACTAACATTGGTAAATAGTCATACAGTTAATAAAGTAGCACTACAACAGTACTTTTCATTCCAATATGTTCCCCAACCAAGAGATATTGTTGAGGGAATTCAACAATTAGAACCTGGTCACTACTTCATCAAACCTACTAATAAACCTCTAAGAAAAATCCGATATTTTAATCCTACTTTCAATCCCGTTAAAAGTAATCAAAATTTAATCGTTAATCGTATTCAAGAAGTTTTAGTTGATTCAGTAAAACAACATATAATGAATGATGTAAAAGTAGGGGCATTCTTATCAGGTGGTATTGATTCAAGTTTTATTACTGCAATAGCAAAAGACTTTGTCCCAGATTTAACAACAATCTCGGTAGGTTTTGATATAGAAGGCTATTCTGAAATACCATTAGCTGAAAAGACTGCAGAAAGTATTGGTGTTGATCATCATTCCTATATTGTTACTCCTGAGGAATTTGTTGAAAGTCTCCCAAGAATAATTTGGCATTTAGAAGATCCTTTAGCCGATCCAGCTTGTATACCTCTTTATTTTGCATCTAAGGAAGCTAGTAAGTATATGAATGTAGTGCTATCTGGAGAAGGGGCAGATGAATTATTTGGAGGGTATAACATATACCGGGAATATCTCTCATTGAGGTATTTTAACTATATACCTTCTCTTTTATTAGATTTCATTAATCGCCTTGCCAAAATCATCCCAGAAGGCATAAAAGGAAAAAGTTTCTTAGAGCGTGGAACGACTCCTTTAGAAAACCGATATATCGGTAATGCTAAAATATTTGAAGAACAAGAAAAACAACTATTTCTTAAAAACTATGATTTACAGCATACGTACACGAATATTACGAAGGAGTTATTCAATCAAATTAAGGATTATCATCCATCTGAACAGATGCAATATATTGATATAAACACTTGGTTGTCTGGAGATATTCTTCTCAAGGCGAATAAGATGACAAATGCTCATTCACTAGAATTACGTTCTCCATTCTTAGATAAAGAAGTATTTCAAGTGGCAAGAAATATCTCTATAGATTGCAAATATCATAACAAGACAACAAAATATATTTTACGTAAAGCAGCAGAAGGGATAGTTCCGGATCATGTGATTCATCGTCCAAAGCTTGGTTTTCCAGTACCAATTAAACACTGGCTTCGAAATGAATTGTACGAGTGGGCCAAAACATTAATTGATGAGAGCAATGTAGATGAATTTATTAATAAGGAATATGTAAAAAGCTTATTAGCACAACATATCAATCTACGTGCAGATCATTCAAGGAAATTATGGACAGTTCTTATGTTTATGGTATGGCATCAGGTATTTGTAGAAGATAAGTGTCTAACTATTAATGAACCAATGCATAATAACGACTTAGGTCGAAAAACTATACTCAGAAACAGATAAAGGGAGTAGATGTTATGGATTGGAGTTTTATCTGGAAGGCAATTGTTGTGGTTGTTGCAGGTACCATATTATTACGAATGGCAGGACGGAAGTCTATTTCTCAAATGACATTACCACAAACCGTAATTATGATTGGAATTGGCTCTTTATTAATTCAACCAGTTGCTGGAGAGAACATTTGGAGAACTGTGGGTGCGGGTGCAGTTTTAATATTGACATTAATCGTCATAGAATACTCACAAATTAAGGGAAACTTTTTTGAAAAGTTTATCTCTGGGTCTTCAAAAGTACTCGTTGAAAATGGAAAAATAAATGAAACCAATTTGAAGAAGGTGCGATTAACGGTTGACCAATTAGAGGGTAATCTTAGGCAACAAAATGTTACAAATCTAAAAGATATTCAATATGCAACATTAGAACCAAATGGTCAACTAGGGTTTACTCTAAAACCAGAAGCTCAACCGGTAACAAAAAAAGAATTCAAACAACTTGTTGATCTACTCCAACAAACGATGATTCAATCCAATCCAAATATTAATATTCAGCAGTTGAGCGAACAAGTTCAAGACATTAAAAAACAGTTAGAGGAACAACAAGTGAATGATACAATTTTTACGGAGGTTGTGAATAAAGGGCATGATAAACAAGTGCCAAAACACCTTCAATAAAAGGCAAGGAGTTTTTGCTTGCCTTTTTTTGTGGTGCTAGAGAGCCTATAATATGACTCAAAAAGTGCTTTAGTAATACTCTAGATACTAAGCTTTCCCTTCAATATATTGATTATTTACTGAATTTTTTATATAGTATAGATAATATTCGATGGAGAGGGACGATTCCAATGATAACTAAATAATTTTCTCGCAAATTTTAATACAAAAGGGGATTATGATGAAAGCATTATTAGTAATCGATGTACAAAATGGAATTGTTAACTTTGGCAATTTTAATGAAGAACTAAACAAAATAGAAACGATAATTAAAGATTTTAAGAAAGAAAATTTACCAGTTATTTTCATGAAACATTTTGATCAAGTAGAAGGAAGTCCATTAAATAAAGATTCAGATGGTTTTAACTTACATCCTTCGTTAGAGGGATATGCAGAATATGTTATTGAAAAGGAAACACCGAGCTCTTTTTATAAAACAGAGTTAAATAGTCTACTAGAAAAACTAAATGTTGATCATCTGTTCATTGTCGGATTTAACACTGAGTTTTGCTGTATGTTTACAACCATTGCAGCATATGACAGGGGTTATCGAGTCACATTGATTGAGGATGCAACAGGTACTGTAAACAATGAAGATACGTATGAAATGAAAGGATTAGATATTAGAGACTTTGTTGGTACAGTTCTACATTGGTCTGAAGTAATTGAAGTATTAGATTTTGAAGAATACATTGATGAGTATCAAATTGAAAAAGGATAATTTAAGAGGGGCAGATGCTCCTCTTTTACTTTTGTCTATGGAATGTCTCGTGTTGAAAGTCTCATTCTCCAATGTTTTATAGTCTTAGTAATAATACATTACCAGTTTCTGGACAAACTAACCCAGAGTGTAGCGAAGTCTTGGAAAGGAGAATACATATGAAAGAAAATGAAAAAAGAATCAATGAAAGTAGCAAACATGAACAGCTTGACCATTATCGAGTAGACGACTCTGGGAAGGACTTGACGACAAACCAGGGTTTGAAAATGAGTGAAGATGAGTTTTCCTTAAAGGCAGGGGAACGTGGGCCGACCTTAATGGAGGATTTTCATTTTCGTGAAAAAATAACCCACTTTGATCATGAGCGAATCCCTGAACGTGTGGTGCATGCAAGGGGATACGGAGTTCATGGTGAGTTCGAGGTTTATGAATCAATGAAAAAATATACCAAAGCGAAATTTCTTTCGGAAGCAGGGAAGAAAACACCTGTGTTTGTAAGGTTCTCAACAGTAGTTGGTTTTCGTGGGTCGGCTGATACGGTTCGTGATGTTCGTGGATTCGCGACGAAATTCTATACCGAAGAAGGAAACTACGATCTAGTCGCTAATAACATGCCTGTATTCTTTATTCAGGATGGAATTAAATTTCCAGATATTGTTCATGCGATTAAGCCTGAACCACATAACGAAATGCCACAAGCATCTGGCGCGCATGATACATTTTGGGATTTTGTAGCAAACAACCAGGAGTCCGCTCATCAAGTGATGTGGCTAATGTCAGATCGAGCAATTCCTAGGAGTTATCGAATGATGCAAGGGTTTGGAATTCATGCTTTCCGTTTTGTAAATGAAGACGGGAAAGCCCACTTTGTTAAATTTCATTGGATACCGAAACTGGGTGTTCATTCTTTGGTTTGGGATGAAGCGCAGAAAATTGCGGGAAAAGACCCTGATTATAATCGCCGTGATCTTTATGATGCGATTGAAAAGGGAGATTATCCAGAGTATGAATTAGGTGTCCAGATTATTGAAGAAAAAGATGAACACAATTTTGACTTTGATATTTTAGATTCAACGAAAATATGGCCAGAGGAAGATGTACCTGTACAGATTATCGGGAAGATGACATTAAATCGTAATGTCGATAATGTGTTTGCAGAAACAGAGCAGGTGGCCTTTCATCCTGGACATGTTGTTCCAGGTATTGATTTTACCAATGATCCATTGCTTCAGGGTCGCTTATTTTCTTATACAGATACGCAATTAATTCGACTTGGAGGGCCGAACTTCCATGAGATTCCGATAAACCGACCAGTGTGTCCATTTACAAACAATCAACGCGATGGTTATCATAGGCAAACAATTAATCAAGGGAAAGTAGCTTACCATAACAATTCATTGGCTGCCAATACCCCAGCGACCGTCCCGAAAGAGCAAGGTGGTTTTGAGCATTATCAAGAGAAAGTGGAAGGGAGAAAGGTTCGGGCTAGGAGTGAGAGTTTCAAAGACCATTTTTCCCAAGCTAAATTATTTTGGAACAGTATGAGTGAACCTGAGAAGATGCATATTAAACAAGCATTTGCCTTTGAAGTCGGCAAGGTCAAAAATAAAGCAATTAGACAACAAGTGGTTGATATGTTTGCTAATGTTGACCTAGAATTAGCAACGGCATTTGCAAAAGATATTGGTGCCACCCCTCCAGCAAAAGGTGGTTCTTCTGTAACTAAAAGTTCTCCTGTATTAAGTCAGGAAAATACAATGAAAACAGCTGTTACTAGAAAAGTTGGCGTAATTTTAAATAATGGATTTAACGATATGGATGTAAAAACAATCTTTGATACTTTAAAAGAAGTTGGACTACACCTTGAAGTTATTAGTGAAAAACAAGGAGAAGTTACGGGTGAAAACGGAGTACAGATCATGGTAGATCATACATTCACAACTACAGATTCTGTAGTATATGACGCACTATATATTGTGGGTGGTAATGGAGAAAATAAAAAATTTCACATGGAAACAACGAAATTTTTACATGAAGCCTTTATGCACTACAAACCAATCGGTGCGACTCATGATGGGAAGAAGTGGTTAGTAGAAAATGAAATGGCAACTAGTAAAGGTGTTGTCGCAACAGACGACATTAATAAATTTGCTACATTATTTGTTGAAGCAATAGCTGCGCATCGTCATTGGGACAGAGAAATTATTTAGATGATGAATTTCCGTTATTAGCCAAAGGCAAGGGGCAGCTTATATGAACTTCAATAACTGAATCAATATATATAACAGTACGCAAAGCATACCAAAACATCGGTATGCTTTTTTACATAATGATTAAGTTTCTGTGTCACGCTTAATCATTATTGATGTACAAGGTTTGGGCAGGTATAATTAGAAAGATAGGCAATGGCCAAGGAGACGATGAAATGAAACATAAAGCAGTAATTTTAGGGAATAATTATTATATAGGATTAAGTACGATAAGATGTTTAGGAATAGAAGGAGTACATACGGTTGCGGTTGATTACTCAGAAGAAGATCGATATGGTGCTGCCTCTAAATACTGTTCAGAAAAAGTTATTGTGCCCCATTACAAAAAGGAGCCAAATGCATTTATTCAAGCATTAATTGAGTATGCAAAAAATCAAGAAGAAAAACCAGTATTAATACCATGTCATGACTCTTATCTAGAGGCAATTGATGCTCACTTAGATCAGTTAAAGGAATATTACTTATTGCCACAAACACAACAAGGGCTTGCAACACAGGTTATTAACAAAGATACCTTACATGCCTTAGCTTTAGAAAAAGGAATTAAAGTTCCTGAAAGTGTTTCTATTGATGATGAAAATTTACGTGAAATAGTTAACGAAAAAATACATTTTCCATGTTTAGTTAAACCTGTGGATTCACCTAGTTTTATGAGAGTTTTCCGTACTAAGATTTTTAAAGTTTATAATATGAATGAGCTTGATGAAGCGGTATTAAAAGCTAAAGAAGCGAACTTAGATGTTTTTATTCAAAGAATTATCCCAGGTTTTGATGACCACATGTATACATTCGATGCTTATTTGAATCAAGATTCCAAGGTTACTCATTGGACAACTGCTCAGAAATTACGTCAATATCCGATTAATTTTGGAGCGTCAGTCTATACGATTCAAAGATACGTGCCTGAATTGTATGAAGTTGGTTCGAAGTTTCTAGAAGCCATACAGTATAAAGGCTTTGGTGAGATTGAATTTAAGAAAGATGCTGAAACAGGAGATTTCTATTTAATTGAAATTAATGCGAGAATCACTAATTTTAACCACTTGCTTTATAAAGTTGGTTTGAATTTTCCATATATCACATATAGAGAGCTAATTGGGGATCCTTTACCACCAAAAGCTATAAAAGCAACGACAAATCGAGCATTTTGGTATGCATATGAGGATATACTTGCAGTTAAAGGATACTTAAAAACAAAACAACTTTCTTTTGGTCAAGTGTTTAAATCATTCTTTCGACCAAAGGCTTATGCAATATGGAGCTGGAAAGATCCAAAACCGTTATTAGTATTTTTAAAGTCAAGAATCGGAAAGCTATCCCGTTTTAAACAAGGAGGTAGGGATCATGCAAGTTAATGATTTAATTAAAGAAATCGATGTATTAAATAATATTAATGTAGAAGGTATGGGGATATCAGGAATATCTTATCATTCCGGAAAAGTGGAAAAAGGTCATTTGTTTGTTTGTGTTAAAGGTTACAAGACGGATGGACATAAATACCTAAAGGATGCAGTTACACGTGGTGCCGTTATAGCTGTTGTAGAAAAACTACAACAAGACGTAGATATTCCACAAATTATAGTGGAAAACAGTAGAATTGCTCTAGCTAGATTAGGAGCGGCTTTTTATGGTTATCCGTCAACAAAAATGAATATGATTGGTATAACCGCTACTAATGGAAAAACAACGACTTCTTATATGGCAAATGCAATTCTTGAAAATGAAGGAAAACGTACAGGTTTAATTGGTACTGTGACTATTAAGAATGGTGAAAAAGCAATACCTGCTGAGCTTACTACTCCTGAATCATTAGACTTGCAAAAATATCTTAGTGAAATGGTAGAAAATGATGTATCACATGTAACGATGGAAGTTTCTTCAGCGGCTTTAGAACTTCATCGGGTAGAGAAAGTTGATTATGATATTGTTACACTAAATAACATGAGTCGAGAACATATGGAAATGCACGGAACGTTTGAAAGTTATTATAAAGTAAAATCCAGCCTAATTCGCAATGCCTCAGAGAAAAGCGTTGCGATATTAAATCTTGATGATCAATATTCTGCATCACTTGTGAATGAAACAAAGGCTCAAGTAATTTCCTTTGGAATTGAAAATAAAAATGGGCATATTCATTGCAGAGATTTAGATTTAACAACGGGTAGAGGTAAATTCACTGTTGAAATACGAGAAGGTTTTACAGCTAATGGCATTGAGTATAAACCAGGTGAATTTAAAGTAGAATTGGCCGTACCTGGACTCCACTCCGTTTATAATGCGATGGTTGCTATTATCATTGGTTTACTTAGTGGTGTATCAATCAAAACAATTCAGAATACCCTGAAGGAATTTGCTGGAGTTCCTCGTAGATTTGAATTTATTTATGAGGATGAATTCAAAGTCGTTGATGACCATTTCGCAAACCCTGGAAATATAAATGTTACTCTCCAAACGTTAGATTTTATGAAATATAATAATCTACACTTAGTGTATGCGATTAGAGGACAACGTGGTGCAACAATTAACCGTGAGAATGCTGAAGTAGTGGTTGACTGGGCATCGAATTTAGGACTAAAAGAACTGATTGCAACTAGAAGTGTTTCCAATACGACATCAAAAGATGAAGTTACGGATGATGAAGTGCAAGCATTTTTAGATGTTATGTCTAAAGCGAATATAAAGGTTCGTTTATATGATGAGTTATCAGATGCAATTGAAGATGGAATCAACCAAGCTAAAAGAAATGATTTAGTTTTACTTGCTGGTTGTCAAGGAATGGATGATGGTCCAGAGATTGCATTAAAATTGTTGAAAAGAGAAAATGTAGAAGTAAGATAAAAAGTATTTGAATTTAAATGATTGGAGCAACTGCTCTCAGTGTTATATTAATGAATATGAATAGCTCTAGTGCCTAGCTCTCGTAGTCATAGTTTTCCCCTTCATAGTGTGATTAAGGTGCTTGTGCTTTTCTAATTTACTATTCTTATATTAGGTTGTTTTAAGCAGGTGGTTTAACATGAAAAAGAAAAAACTTGGTGTATTAGGTGGAATGGGACCAGCAGCCACTTCCTTATTTTTTGAACGAGTTATCGAAAATACAGTTGCTCATAAAGATCAGGATCATATTGATATGGTTATTCTTAACCATGCGACCATACCTGATCGAACCAAAGCAATACTTGAAAATAACAAAGCCCCATTCTTAGAAGCAGTAGCAACGGATATGAAACTGTTTGAACAAGCAGGTGTCGAAAATATTGCTATACCTTGTAATACATCGCATTATTTTTATGAGGAAATGCAGGCGATGACATCAATCCATATCATTCATATGATTGATGAAACCGTGAAACATATTCGAAGTACCTATGGTGAGAGTGCTAAAGTAGGGATATTAGCCACTGACGGAACGATAAATACAGGAATATATCAAAATGGATGTCATAAATATAATATTAATCCAGTTATTCCAGAAGTGCATGCGCAAGAAAAAGTGATGCAAACGATTTATGATTTTAAAGCGAATAAGCCAATTGACGTTAAGGGATTCGAAGGAATTATTAATGACTTATTATCTATACATCAATGTGACTGCGTCATTCTAGGCTGTACTGAACTATCTTGTATCGATATAGAAGAATCCTTACGTGCATTTTGTATAGACGCGATGCAGGTTTTAGTGAATGAATCGATTACACTATCTGGAAAAGATCTTAAACCACATTATAAATCTCCAATTTAAGTAAGGAGGGGTTTCATGATTTTGAATCAGAAAGAGTTTGATGAGTTTTTATTTGAATCCTTTAAGGATGGAAGAAGTATTCGAGAATTAAGACTGACAGAAGACGAAGCCAATTACTTAAAATGGAAGATTCCAAAGGCAAAGTTTAAAAAGCTGCGTGAATGTGAAAAAGCATCTACTAAAAATTGGTATGAAGTAAATACTAGACCATAAATTTACAAGGGAGCCTTAGATAATAAGGGCTCCCTTTTCTTAAGAAATAAGTGCAGATTACTCCATTAAGTGTGTGCTGTGCGCACTAATTTTAGCTTTTGGATCCATGTATTTTTTTGCATGGTTAACGGCAATAGTAGCTTCACCAAATCCTGTAGCTATTAATTTTGGTTTTCCTTCGTAATTACATATGTCCCCTGCCGCATAGATACCTGGAATATTTGTCTCCATTTGCATATTAACATTAACAGCATTTTTACTTGTTTCAAGTCCCCAAGACTTTATTGGGCCAATGTTCGTGATAAAGCCAAAATTAACAATGACATCATCAATAGTTATTATTTCTTCATGATTCCCTTTAACCTCTTTTATTATAACCTGTTCAATTAAGCCACCATTTCCCTGAAGTTCTTCTATTTCATAAGGAGTATGAATAGCGACATTAGATTGCTCTAAAAGAGTAAGACTGTGTTCATGTGCTCGAAACTGATTTCTTCGATGGATGAGTGTTACTTCTTTGGCTAATGGTTCTAAAGCTAGCGCCCAATCTACAGCAGAATCTCCTCCACCACATAATAAAACACGACGATCTTTGAAATAATCTAGATCCTGCACAAAATAATGTAATGTTTTATCTTCAAATTCGCTGGCGTTATCTAGTTTTAATTTTCTAGGTTGAAATGCTCCAGCTCCTGCAGTAATGATGATGGTCTTTGTGTAATGGGTAGAGGTTGTAGTAGATAGTTGTAAGGTTCCACCTTCTAGTTGATGGACTTCTTTAACAGATTCGTTTAAACAGATTGTAGGTGTGAAGGTCTTAGCTTGTTCGTGTAATTGTGAGACAAGGTCCTTTGCTTTAACCTTAGGAAATCCACCAACATCATATATATATTTATCTGGATATAGTGCAGCTAATTGTCCACCAACTTCAGGCATACTATCAATTACTTTAACAGATGCTTCTCTCATACCAGCATAAAAAGCGGTGAAAAGTCCAACGGGACCTGCGCCAATTATCGTGATATCAAAAACTTCTCCTTTGGTCATTCCGTTCACTCCTAATCTAGTTATTTATATAACGAATTAACGACGGCTTAAGTGATTTAGTTATATAAAGAATACGAAATGTATAATAGTGTGTCAATATAAAAAAATACTTCAACTAAGATCTAAAAACCAACACAGATTTAAAATGGAAAAAACTGTAACCTTTCTCCTACATTTGTAGACAAGTAAACCTCAAAATCAACTAATTTCGACTAAATTATGCATAAATTTCACCTTATATAGACTACAAAATTCAAATTATATTGGTATTTCATATATTTTCAATAACATTGACATCTTAATATTTTGACTATACTATTGTTAATAACGAAAATTAAACGTAATTAATAAATATGTTATAAATGTACAAGAAATTACTAGTAAAGGACTGGTTACATGGTAAAAAAATATAAAATTAGTGATCTTCAAAAAGTGGTGACAAAGGAAAAAGAGCCACCACCATGTGATGACACGATGCAAATAACCGTTCAACATAATGTAGACGGAATAGCAGAAGGTGTTTGGGAAGTTGATGAAAAGTTTATAAACGGTATGGGAATTGCAATGGGAGGTTTTCTTTCTTCGGCTGCAGATATAATGATGGCATATGCAATATCCTCTAAGCTAACAGACGAGCAGGAGTTTGCTTCTATTGATTTACATACTACGTTTCACCGACCAACAATGGTAGGAGAAGTAAGGGTGGTTGCAAAGGTTGAAAAGATGGGGAGGAAGTTGGCTTACTTAGTTGCTGATTTAGAACAAAATGGCAAGAAGGTTGCTAGCTGTGTCTCATCTGTACTAATTATTGCTAAATAAATTACGTAATTATAGGGAGGAATTAGATAACATGATTTATCGGTATAAGAGTCATATTCCTAAAATTGATGATAGTGCATTTATAGCAGATGGAGCAAAGGTTATTGGTGATGTTGAAATTGGTGCTAAATCTAGTATTTGGTTTAATGTTGTTCTTCGTGGGGATGAAGGGCCAATTCGAATAGGAAATCGATGCAATATTCAAGAGAATACGATGTGTCATCTGTATGAAAAATACCCTTTAACATTAGAAGATGAGGTTTCGGTTGGGCATAATGCAATTATTCATGGATGCACTCTTAGAAAAGGTGTGTTAGTAGGGATGGGGGCAACTGTATTAGATGGAGCAGAAATTGGGGAGTATTCCATTATTGGCGCGAACAGCTTGGTTACTTCTGGTAAAAAGATTCCACCACGATCCCTTGTTTTAGGATCTCCTGGTAAAGTTGTTAAAACACTAACGGATGATGACCTTAGTTTAATTGAAGAAACGATACGTACATACGTAAATAAAGGTCAGGAGTTCAAGCAAAAGGAAATATTTGAGAGAATTAAATGAGAAGAGCCAGGAAGTATCCCGACTCTTCTTCTCTATTTATAGAATATGAGGAAAATATCAATCTCATTTTGTAGTAGATAGTTCACCTTGTTCAAAAACTGTTTCAAAAAAGGCAGTAGCAGGTTTATTTAACATGTTATAGTAGTCCGAGAACAAGGAAGCAGCAGAATCCCCTAACCATTTTTCTGGTAATAATTCTTTTGGTAAGTTTGGATCAACAAATAAGAATTTCCTGTATTGATGTACAAGCATTGCACATTTTACAAAACAGTCCCCGTCGGTTAACTCACCTTTGCTAAGTTTATTTTTATCAATAACATATTTCTGACTATACTCTTGAATGAATTCTTGGTAGCGATTATTAACCTCATCTAAGTTCCAACATTTGCTAACCAAATCAACTTCTTTCCCCATTCCTTCATAAGTCGATGAGAAGAAAGAAACATAAGGTGCGATATCGTATTTTTCAATTAAATTTTGAACTTGTTCTTCTAATGGATTTGGGGTGATCCAACAGCTATTGGACAATAAGCCAAACCCACTCCATACTAATTCTTTTCTTAATTCATCTCGAAGGTGCCGTTTCTCTTCAGGAATGGTGTAAACAAGAATTCTCCAATTTCCATCCCATATTGGTGAATCAATTTTATAAATTCTCTTAGAAGCCTCTTCCATACGTGCCTTCCCGCGTTCAGTTAAAGAGTAATAGCTTTTGTTTCCTCTTTTTTCTGATTGAACCCAACCTTGTTTATACATACGTGATATGGCTGCTCGGACGGATTGCTCATTGTGACCAAATTCTTGCAGCAGACGGATTAGGCTACCTATCCATATCACATTACCGTAGTGCCTAATATAATCTCCAAATAAAGTAAAAATCATTGATCGAGTATTAAATTGCTTTTCCATAGACGTCCCTTTCTCTCCGTTTAATAACGAATTTTCTTTCCGTTGATGAAATTTAGTATACTATATTGCTAGTATTATTTCACTTGATTATAGAAAATACTGCTTAAAATCAGAATTTATACATATATTTATTACATATAATGCACGTAACAATGTAAAAATGTAATACAGTTGGTGGTCATATAGAACGAAAATTTGTTAGAAAATTCTTTTATCTATTGAATAATATATAACATATTGTTATTATAACGTTAAATAAACGTAATAGGAGGTATGTATCTTGTATAACTATGTGGAGGATGGAGATTCCAAAACAACGGCTTATGTAGAAGGAGATCAAGATAAATACGAACAGTTTATGGCACGAATTGAAGCAGGCGAAAAGATTGAGGCGGATGATTGGATGCCTGATGAATATAGACAATCACTAATAAAGTTGATCTCGATGCATGGTATTAGTGAAATAATGGGGGCACTACCCGAGAAAGAATGGGTTCCTAAAGCACCGACATTAAAAAGGAAATTAGGAATCATGGCAAAGGTACAAGATGAAATGGGACATGGACAACTGCTATTACGTGTAGCAGAAGATTTAATGAAACCATATGAAAGAACGAGAGAAGATCTAATGGACGATCTATTAAACGGAGAGTTAAAGTTTCATAATGTTTTTCATATGCCAACGAAAACATGGGCGGATGCTGGATTAGTAGGATGGCTAGTTGATGGGGCAGCGATTATTTCACAAACAAATATGTTAGATGCTTCCTATGGTCCATATCAGCGGGCACTACAGCGTATCTGCCAGGAAGAAGTTTTCCATGCTCAACATGGGGAAGCGATTATTATGGCCTTAGCAGAAGGAACGGAACATCAAAGGGAGATTTTACAAGAAGCATTGAATCGCTGGTGGCCAGCGTTATTAATGTTTTTTGGACCTGCTTCTAAGGAGACGACAGGGTCTTCTAAGCAAGATGTGATGATTAAATACAAGATACGAAAAAGTACGAATGAAGAACTCCGACAGGCATTTTTGGATAAATATTTACCACGAGTATTTTCTTTAGGTTTAACTGTACCAGATAAAACAGTTCATTATGATAAAGCAGAAGAAAAATGGATTTATCAGCAACCTGATTGGGATGAGTTTAAACAAATTATTCGTAATAAAGGTCCGCGCTCCAAAGAACGTCTTCGTTTACGGGAAATTGCATATGAAAACAATCGCTGGGTTCGACAAGCATTAGCACCAGAAACTGTTGAAGTGTAAAGATAGGGGGATGAAGATGGCAGAGGAACGAGATTTTTACCAAGTTTATGAGGTGTTCTCTAGACGAGGAAAAAAAGCACCAATGCAGCATCAATTCAGTCTGTTGGCACCGAATCAAGAAATGGCCTTAATGATGGCACAAGAAAATTTTATGCGCCGTGAAGATGTCATTGACGTCTGGGTTGTGAAGCAAAGCGATATGAGAAAAATGACGAGTGAAGAACGGCAGCGATGGACAAAACGATTGGATAATAAGCAATATCGTACAACGAAAGGATACGGATACTTACGTCAAAAGTGGAAAGAGAAAGAACAAGGCATGCTAGATGAGAAAGAAATCTTGTCTTGGAAAGAGGTGAAGAAGAAGTGATTGAATCAGCAGAGCAGGCTAAAAAGAATTCGGTGTACTTAAATGCTCTAAAGGAACTTCTTTATCAATTGGCAGATGATGACTTCATTATTTCTTTTCGAGGTTCAGAATGGTTAGGGTTAGCTCCTCACATTGAAGAAGATGTTGCTTTTTCATCCATTACCCAGAATACAATGGGGCATGCTGCAATGTATTACCATTTGTTAGAAGATCTAGGTGAGGGGGAAGCAGACGCCATTGCACATGACCGGAAACCTGAAGACAGAAGAAATGGTATTTATTTGGAAAAGCGAAATGGAGAAGGGACCTACCTTGAGGAACCCTACTACGATTGGGCGTTAGCGGTTGTCAGAAATTATTTCTATGAGTCTTTCAAAAAAGTAAAATTGGAAGCGATTGCAGAAAGTTGTTCATACAAACCACTTGTTCAAATTGTAAATAAAGTTTTGATGGAACAGACGTATCACTTAGCACATTGGAAATTATGGGTGAGTCAATTACAACAGGCACCTAAAGATGCTAAGGAGAGAATTGAAAATAGAGTAGAAGAAGCTTGGGATGAGTTTGGAGATGTTTTACAACTAGGAAAATATGCCAATGAAATGGTGGAGCAACAACTGATGATTAGTGAAGACAAATTGAAAGAAATGTGGACAAAGGAGATTAGTAGTGTTCTAGTAAGCTATCCTGAGAAACCTTTAGGTAATAAATATGGAAGTGGTAGAGAAGGAGATCATACAGCAGACTTAGATCAAGCTATAAAAACATTTTCCGAAGTTTATTTTAGTGATAAGGAAGCTGTTTGGTAACGCCATTTTATGGAACTGATTTCTAAAAACGTCTCTATCAGAATAGGCATGTATGGAGGAGTTGATGAATATGAACGTGGATAAAAAGGTGAATGAGATACGTGCCGTTCTAAAAACTGTAGACGATCCGGAACTTCCAGCGGTAAGTGTCTTAGATTTAGGCATGGTTAATGACGTGCAAATTGAGAATCAACACGTATATGTGAAGATGGTTCCTACTTTTGCTGGTTGTCCAGCATTAGATCTCATTGAACGGGATGTAAAGCTTGCTGTGGAAGAAGTAGAATGGGTTGAAAATTGTGATGTTCGGTTTACTTTTGATGTGCCGTGGTCAACGGATGCCATAACAGAAAATGGAAAAGAACAGTTAAAGAAACATGGTATCTCACCCCCACCAGAGGATTACCATCCAGGAGACGAATGGACGGTAAACTGTCCATATTGTAATTCAGACTATACATCAATGGAAAACGTATTCGGCCCGACAGCTTGTAGAAGTATTTTATATTGCAGCGCATGCAGAAATCCGTTTGAAGCAATGAAACCTGTTGTTAGTGTAACAAAATCATAATATAAAAGGAGATTGATAGAATGGTAAAATTAATCGCTTTATACAAGCAACCGGAAGATCAGGAAAAGTTTGATGAGCATTATTTCAATACCCATGCACCATTAACTAGAAAAATACCTGGTTTACGAGATATGAAAGTGACAAAAGTTGTCGGTTCACCAATGGGAAAAAGTGAGTATTACCTTTTGTGTGAGATGTTTTATGATGACCATGAATCATTGCAAAAAGCAATGAAAACAGATGAAGGAAAAGCTTCAGGTAAAGATGTCATGCAATTTGCAGGAGATATAGTAACGCTCATGATTGGTGAGGAAATCAATGAGTAAAACGTTTATTCATGTTTTGGTAGAAAACGAGGTTGGTATTATCCAACTCAATCGTCCCAAAGCATTGAATGCATTAAATCGAAAAATGGTTGATGAAATTGTGGAACAAATGGAGGCATTTGATGCAGATAACTCCATACGGGTAATTGTTTTGAAGGGGAATGAGAGGGCATTTGCAGCTGGTGCTGATATTGAAGAAATGATGGAAGAAACGCCATTAACTTTAGAGGTGCTAGATCCATTTGCAGTGTGGGATCGTCTTTCCTTGATTAAAAAACCGACCATTGCAGCCGTTAATGGATTTGCCCTAGGTGGAGGCTTCGAACTTGCATTGCATTGCGATTTGATCATAGCTGCAAGGGATGCAAAATTTGGGTTCCCTGAGGTTAAGCTAGGTGTTCTGCCTGGAGCAGGTGGAACACAGTTTTTAACAAAAGCTATGGGGAGAAGGAAAGCATTAGAGTGGATTTGGCTAGGTGAATCAATGACAGCTCAAGAGGCTGAAAAGTATGGAGTAGTGAATCGAGTCGTGGAAGCAGAATTAGTCGAAGAAGAGGCAATGAGATTGGCTACTAGATTGGCGAAGCAAGCGCCTATTTCCCTTCGTTTAATCAAAGAGTCAGTTTATAAAGCAGAGGATTTACCGATTGTGGATGGCAAAATGCTGGAACGGAAAAATTTTTACCTTGCTTTTGCCTCGGAGGACCAAACTGAAGGAATGCGAGCATTTAAAGAGAAGCGGCCTCCTACTTTTAAAGGAGAGTGATTTATTGGACTTTCAAACAATTGATTATGAGTTGATAGATCAAGTGGCAACCATTACATTAAATCGCCCTTCGGCTTATAACGCAATGACAGAAACGATGAACAAAGAAATTATAAAAGCATTGAAGGTAGCAACTAAGGATGACTCGGTGAGGTGTATTGTTCTAACGGGAAGTGGAAAAGCTTTTTGCTCTGGTCAGGACTTAGGTGATATAGAGAAGGATACAAATCATGCAGAATTTTTACGTGAGCGTTACCATCCTATGGTTAGAGCAATCAATCAAACTCCTAAACCGATAGTCGCTGCGATTAATGGTACAGCAGCAGGAGCTGGGATGAGTTTGGCGTTGGCAGCTGATTTTAGGTTAATGAAAAAGGGTGCAAAGCTAGTAAGTGCCTTTATGAATATTGGGTTAGTACCTGATTCTGGCTTCTTATACATACTTCCTAGATTAGTAGGATATGCAAAGGCAATGGAAATATCCGTACTCGGTAAACCAGTAAGTGCAGAAGTGGCGAAAGAAATTGGACTTGTTACGGAGCTAATCGAAGAGAAGGAATGGCAAGAAGGAGTGAACCAGTTTACTCGGAAACTAGCCAACATGCCAACAAAGGCGTTTGCTTTAGTTAAGAAAAATATGATGAGTGGACTCAATCAAGACGTGGATGTATTTCTTGAGTATGAGGCTCAAGCCCAACGGATTGCAGGAATGTCAAACGATCATCTAGAAGGAATTCAAGCATTTGAGGAAAAACGAAAACCTAGATTTATAGGAAAATAGAGGAGGATCATTATGGCAGACACAATTGCAAAAGAAACGATTACTGAAGTTGGAGCAATGAAACGCAGTCATTATGCAATGATTATCAATGGGGAACGTGTGGAAGGTAGTGCAGGGCAAGTATTTGATACTTATAATCCAGCAAAGGGTGAGAAGTTAGCAACGGTTGCAAAGGCTAATGAAGAAGATGCAGAAAAGGCCGTTCAAGCAGCGAGGAATGCATTTGATTATGGGAAATGGAGAAAGTACCCCGTTGGTAAACGTGCCAGGGTGTTGAATAATATTGCAGCCATTATGAGAGCGCGATTTAAGGAGTTAGTTGAAATTGAAGTGCTTAATAGTGGAAAATCGGTTGGTGCTGCTCAAGTACAAATCAATCAATCGATTGAGGATTTCGAGTTTTATGCTGGGGCAATAGTTGGCCACCGTGGAGATGTCAATAATATGCCGTATGGATTCTTTAACTATACACATAAGGAACCTGTTGGTGTTTGTGCGCAAATCATTCCATGGAATTATCCGATGATGATGGCTGCATGGAAAATTGCACCTGCAATTGCTGCTGGATGCTCGGTTGTTGTAAAACCAGCAAGTCTTACTCCGATTACAGCGATTATTTTAAATGAAATTTGTCATGAAGCAGGAGTACCAGAAGGAGTAGTAAATACAGTTCCTGGTTCTGGTGAAGTTGTTGGAGATTATTTAGTTCAACATAAAGATGTGAATAAAGTTGCTTTTACTGGTTCAACACCAACTGGTAGAGACATCATGGAAAAAGCTTCTGGAACATTAAAGCGTCTAACGTTAGAGCTAGGTGGGAAATCACCAAGTATTGTGTTTGAAGATGCTGACTTAGAAGCAGCTGTGGCAGGCTCGATTTTTGGAATCTTCTTTAACACAGGCCAGTCATGTGAAGCGCGTTCAAGATTGTTTGTTCATGAAGCAATTTATGATGAATTTATGGAGCAGTTCGTTGCAAGAACAAAGAAATTGAAACTAGGAGATCCATTTGATAAAGGAACCCATGTTGGATCCATTATTAGTCGTGATCAATTAGAGACCATTCATAGTTATGTTCAATCAGCCATTGATGATGGGGCTACAGTGTTGACTGGTGGAAAAGAAATGAAAATCGAAGGGTTTGAAAATGGCCATTGGTATGAACCAACCATTATTACGGATGTTACCCCTGATATGAAAGCGGTTCGTGAAGAAATTTTTGGACCAGTAGTTGTCGTTGAGAAATTTACGGATGAAAAAGAGGTTGTTAAACGTGCGAATGATACCGAGTATGGTTTAGGTTCAGCAATTTGGACGACAAATCAAGCACGTGCTACCCGTGTAGCTCACCAAATCCAAGCTGGAATAGTGATGGTGAACAGTCCATTTTCTGCATTCCCAGGAACTCCATTTGGAGGGTATAAGCAGTCTGGATTTGGAAGAGAATTATCCGTGGAAACGCTAGATTTATATATGGAAGATAAAAGTGTGTTGGCATATTACGGAAATAAACCATTGAATCCTTTTGGTGTTTAAGAAGAACGTAGGAGGCGGAACATGACAGTTACCAATATTGCTGTCGTGGGAGCAGGTGTAATGGGGCGAGGCATTGCCTATGTCTCGGCCCTTGCTGGTTTTCACACGACATTAGTAGATGTATCAAAAGAACAATTAGATGATGCATACCGATTTGCTGAACTTACAGCAGAAAAAGGCATTAAACGTGGGAAGCTAACAGAAGAACAGTCTATTCAGCTTCTTACCCAATTACATACTTCGCTTGACTTAGAAGACATCGCAAAAAATGCAGACTTAATCATTGAAGCCGTCCCTGAAAAACAAGTGTTAAAACAACAGGTGTTAGAAGTAGCTGATCAATTTTCTCCACAACATGCAATTATAGCTTCTAACACATCAACGATTAGTCCGACAGAATTAGGTTCTTATACAAATCGTCCTGAACAGGTTGTAGTCATGCATTTCTTTAATCCTGTCCATCGTATGAAACTCATCGAAATTGTAAAGGGATTGGAAACTGGGGACGAAACCGTTCGTGTAATTGAGGAAGTAGCTAAGACAATGGGGAAAGAAACCGTACAAGTGAATGAATTTCCAGGTTTTGTAACTAGTCGAATTAGTGCACTAGTTGGAAATGAAGCGTTTCACATGTTACAAGAGGGCGTTGCGAGTGCAGAAGACATTGATAAAGCAATTAAACTGGGGCTTAACTATCCTATGGGGCCGTTAGAATTGGGTGATTTAGTGGGATTAGATGCGAGGTTAAATAATTTGCGCTATTTACACGAAACATTAGGAGATAAGTTCCGGCCAGCACCGTTATTAGAACAATATGTGAAAGCAGGTCGACTAGGTAGGAAATCTGGTAGAGGCGTTTATGACTATAATGAAAGTGGCGAGAAGGTGACGAAATGAGAGAAGTTGTCATAGTTGATGCCGTTCGTACTCCTATTGGAAGATATAAAGGTGCATTAAAAAGTATTCGACCGGATGATTTAGCTGCCATTGTTATCGAAGCATTACTAAAACGGAACGAAAACTTACCACCTGAGGAAATTGAAGAAGTTGTTTTAGGAAATGCCAATCAAGCAGGGGAAGATAATCGAAATGTAGCAAGGATGTCTGCTTTATTAGCGGGTTTACCTGTAACTGTAAGTGGTACAACAATCAACCGGTTATGTGGGTCAGGTTTAGATGCGGTGATGTATGCAGCAAGAGCTATTGCTGTTGGTGAAGGGGATATTTTTATTGCAGGTGGCACAGAGAGCATGACACGTGCACCTTATGTGATGCCAAAGCCGGAAAAAGATTTCCCACGAGGTAATATGGAAATGTATGATACGACAATTGGCTGGCGCTTTATTAATAAAAAGTTAGAGGGCATGTATGGAACAGATTCTATGCCACAGACGGCTGAGAATGTAGCAGAGATGTACGGGATTAGTCGAATAGAACAAGATCAGTTCGCATTGGAAAGTCAACATCGAGCGAAACAAGCGGTAGCATCTAACCGTTTTTCGGAGGAATTGGTTCCTGTCATCTATCATGATAGGAAAGGAAAAAAAAGCGTTGTCGATCATGATGAACATCCACGACCAGAAACGACGATAGAAAAACTAGGGAAATTAAGACCGCTATTTGAAGAAGGAACAATTACTGCAGGTAATGCCTCTGGTGTAAATGATGGAGCATCGGCACTCCTTATTATGAGTAAAGAAAAAGCAGAGAAATTAGGATTGAAGCCATTGGTAAAATATGTTGTTGGAGCAACAGCAGGTCTAGAACCCCGCGTTATGGGACTTGGACCAATACATGCCACCCAAAAGGCGGTAGCACGAGCAGGCTTAACCATGGATCATATCGGATTAGTGGAATTGAATGAAGCATTTGCCTCTCAATCCTTGGCCTGCATGCGACAATTAGAACTTGATCACTCAAAGGTAAATGTAAACGGTGGTGCAATTGCTTTTGGACATCCATTAGGTGCTAGTGGAGCTAGAATTTTAACTACTCTTATCCATGAAATGAAAAAGCGCGATACAAAATATGGTCTGGCAACAATGTGTGTAGGAGTTGGTCAAGGGATTTCAGCTATTGTAGAGAATGTTGACTAAAGGAAGTACTAAATAGGAGGCGTATCATTTGAGTAAGGTAATTTATACGAAAGACCAACATATTGCCTATATTACAATCAACCGTGAAGAAGTATTAAATTGTTTTGACTACGATACTCTTCAACAGTTGCATAATATTACTGCTCAGATTCATCTTGACCCAGAAGTGAAAGCTGTCATTATAACAGGCTCTGGGGATAAGGCATTTAGTGCAGGTGCTGATTTAAAAGAAAGAAAGACATTAACAGAGGTTGAAGTAAGGCGAAATGTAAAAGCAATTCGTGATGTGTTTAATTGTGTTTCACAATTACCTCAGCCGACCATTGCCGCTATTAATGGATATGCCTTAGGTGGTGGATTTGAACTCATGCTTGCCTGTGATTTTGCGATTGCTGCTAAGGGCGTGAAAATGGGACTAACAGAAACTAGTTGGGGAATTGTTCCAGGTGCAGGTGGTACTCAAAGATTACCAAGATTAATAGGTGATATGAGAGCAAAAGAACTTATCTTTACTGCAAAAAGAATCACTGCTGAAGAAGCGTTAGAATTAGGGATTCTTTTAGAAGTTGTAACTAAAGAAGAATTAATGAGGTCTGGCCAAAATTTAGCTGAAAGGATCATGGCTAATGCTCCAGTTGCAATTAAACAGGCAAAGTATGCGATAGATCAAGGGATGAATACAGATTTACAAACAGGGTTAGAAATTGAATCGAAGGCATATGAGCTTACAATTCCAACTGAGGATCGAATGGAAGCATTACAGGCCTTTAATGAAAAAAGAAAACCAGTTTTTAAAGGACGCTAAATGATCAACTACCCCCATAAAGGAGGATCTATTATGAATAATATATGTGATATGCTACAAATCAACTATCCAATTATACAAGGTGGAATGGGGAATATTAGTAATGCGCCGTTAGCTGCAGCTGTCTCAGAAGCAGGTGGATTAGGAACGATTGGCTGTGGAACGATGTCACCTGAAGAAGTAGAGGAGATAATTCTTTCTACTAAAAGGTTAACAGACAAACCTTTTGCCATCAATATTGCCATTACAGTTACTGAGTATACAGAAGAACTCATAACCCTTGCGATTAAGCATAATGTACCTGTAGTCTCTCTATCTGCAGGGAATCCAGCTCCTTATATCCCACTTCTTCATGAACATCAAATTAAAGTTATAGCCATCGTAGCTGCAGTTAAGCATGCTATGAAAGCAGAAGCAGCCGGTGCAGATATACTCGTTGCGGAAGGATTTGAAGCAGCGGGGATAAATTCAAATTTAGAATTAACGACCTTTACCTTAATACCTCAGATTGTTCAGCAAGTAAATATCCCAGTTCTAGCTGCTGGTGGTATTGGGGATGGCAAGGGTCTTGCAGCGGCAATGATGCTAGGAGCAAGTGGAGTACAAATGGGAACTAGATTAATAGCAACAAAAGAAGCACCATTTCATGATTCATATAAGCAACACTTACTGGAGGCAAATGGTACGGATGCGATGATTATTGGAAGATCTCTAGGGAGAATACGGAGAGTGTTAAGAACGGAATATGCCAATAAGATTCATGATCTCGAACAAAAAGGAATTTCGTTAGAGGAATATTCAAAGCTCACTTCAGAAGAACATCATATAAAAGGTGCTTTAAAGGGTGATTTGGATGATGGTTTTCTTAATAGTGGTCAGGTTGCAGGTTTGATACAGTCAATCCCTTCTGTTAGAGAGCTATTTCAGGGGATGATGGAAGAAGCTAATGAACAGGTTAGTAATATAGGGAAGCAAATGAAAAGCTACAATATAATTTAAAGAGTTTTCAAAAAATAATTGACTAGAACTATCACGTGATGATAAAATAACGTGTAAATAACGTCATATACACTCTTGAATGTAAGCGCTTTACATTTATACTAATCTATTAAACCAGCCACTCTTTATTCGTTTAACACTATTGTCATCATGGTTAACTTAACTTAACTTTGCATTAAGCAGTTACGACCAAACAATCCATTCATATAACCAACCACTCGAATAGAAGTACCCTAACATTATTTATAAAACACAATAGAAGATATAAATAACGGAAATTTAATCCTTGCAACACGGTTAGGAGGATTTTCTTTGGAATTAGTTAAAGGAGTTTCAGTGGGAAATGATTTTTCTCTACTGGAAAAGATGTCCGAACACGAACAGGTTGTATTTTGTAATGATCCCCATAGTGGATTAAGGGCGATTATTGCTATACATAATACCACTCTAGGGCCAGCACTTGGGGGATGTCGAATGCAACCTTATCGTAATATTGATGAAGCACTTGAGGATGTGCTCCGTTTATCAAAAGGGATGACCTATAAATGTGCAGCTGCCGATGTTGACTTTGGTGGTGGGAAAGCAGTGATTATCGGAGATCCAAAAAGAGATAAATCACCAGAGTTATTTCGAGCCTTTGGTCAATTCGTTGATTCCCTTAATGGGCGCTTTTTTACTGGGACGGACATGGGAACAACGATGGACGATTTTATTCATTCGATGAAGGAAACGAGAAATATTGTTGGAGTCCCTGAAGCATATGGTGGAGGCGGAGATTCTTCTATACCAACAGCACAAGGTGTCATTTATGGAATTCAAGCAACGAACCAAATGCTATTCAACACTACTAAATTACGTGGAGTAACATACGCTATTCAAGGATTAGGTAAAGTTGGATACCGAGTGGCAGAGCGATTACTAGAAGATGGTGCTGACATCTACGTAACGGATATTAGCAATGAAAAATTACAATCGATTAAGAATCAAGCTGAAACGACAAAAGGAAATGTAACGATTGTAAAAGAAGAGGAGATTTATTCTCAGGATGTAGATATATTTGTGCCATGTGCAATTGGTGGAGTTATTAATGATAAAACTATACAGAAATTAAAAGTAAAAGCGATAATAGGATCTGCCAATAATCAACTGGAATCGGAGGCACATGGTAAACAGCTAACAGAAAAAGGGATTTTGTATGCGCCAGATTACATTGTCAATGCTGGTGGTCTGATTCAAGTAGCTGATGAATTATACGGTTCCAATAAAGATCGGGTGTTAGCGAAAACTAAAGAGATTTATAACATCATTCTAGAAATCTATCAGCAGGCTGAAATAAATCAAATTACAACGAATGAGGCAGCAAATCAAATTTGTGAAAACATTATTCAAGAGAAAGCTAGACGGAACAGTTTTTATAGTCGTTCAGTAAGACCAAAATGGGATATTCCTAATTAACTTACTAGAATCGGAGGTTATTCAATGACAGGGCATTTTCCTATGAGGCAGATTATAGATGATCATGGTAATTTGTTGGATGAATCTTATAAAAAGGATCTAAATGAAGAATTGGTTCATAGACTTTATTTTCATATGTATCGTATTCGTACGTTCGATTTGAAGGCAAAAAGTTTACAAAGACAGGGCCGAATAGGTACATATCCACCGTTCGAAGGGCAAGAAGCAGCACAAGTAGGTAGTGCACTTGCACTCGGGGATGACGATTGGATGTTTCCGACTTATCGAGACCATGGCGCGATGCTTACATTCGGTGCTAACATGATGCGAACCTTTTTGTATTGGAATGGTAGAGTAGAAGGTTGTGTTCCACCAGAAGGGAAGAAAATATTCCCTGCAGCAGTACCAATTGCAACTCAACTTCCACATGCAGCTGGTGCGGCCTGGGCTGAAAAGAAAAAGGGAACTAAAAATATATCCATTGCTTATTTTGGGGATGGTGCCACTTCGGAAGGTGATTTTCATGAAGGAATGAACTTTGCGAGTGTGTTCCAGACTCCTACCATATTCTTTAATCAAAATAATCAATATGCCATCTCTGTTCCAATTGATAGACAGATGAATTCAGAAACAATTGCACAAAAATCAGTTTCATACGGTATTCCTGGTGTTCGTATAGATGGAAATGACTGCTTTGTCGTTTATTTAGAAACAAAAAAGGCGATTGAACGTGCGAGAAATGGTGGAGGCCCAACTTTAATTGAGGCAGTTACTTGGAGAACAGGAGCCCATACAACGGCAGATGATCCGACGAAATATCGGAATAAAGAGCAAGGTGCTGATGTAGTCGATCCTATTGTTCGATTAGAACGTTTTATGAAAAATAATGGGTATTGGGATGAAAAGAAGACGAATTCAATTCATGAAGAACTAAAGGTTGAAGTTGAGCAAGCAGTAGAGGCAATGGAAAGCTATCCAAAGGCAAATGTTGAAGATTTATTTGATCATGTCTATGCAAACCCTCCAGAACAATTATTAAGACAAAAAGAATTGTATATGGAACAACTGAGGAGGTAATGAAATGGTGATAAGCACTAAAAATTTAACGGAAACGAAATCAATGACGGTTATACAAGCAATCAATGATGGAATGAGGGTGATGCTTGAAGCGGATAACACAACACTTGTATTAGGAGAAGATGTTGGGAAAAATGGTGGCGTTTTTCGTGCAACAGATGGACTTCAAGAACGTTTTGGGGATGACAGGGTTATTGATACACCATTATCTGAATCTGGAATTGTTGGGACATCGGTAGGTCTTGCAGTTAATGGATTCAAACCGATTGCTGAAATGCAGTTTATGGGATTTATTTATCCAGCATATGACCAGATAATGACACATGTTTCAAGAATCCGTATGCGAACGATGGGGCATTTTTCAGTTCCAATGGTCATTAGAGCCCCGTATGGTGCTGGAGTTCGTGCGCCAGAAATTCATTCCGATAGCGCGGAAGCACTATTTACGCATATGCCAGGGCTTAAGGTAGTGTGCCCATCAAGTCCATTTGATGCGAAAGGACTGTTAATTGCATCAGTAAAGGACCCTGATCCTGTATTATTCATGGAGCCGATGAGAAATTACCGTGCTTCTAGGGAAGAGGTTCCTGTTGATTCCTATTCAGTCGAGATAGGAAAAGGCAAGTTAGTAAAAGAAGGGAATGATGTATCAATAATCACTTGGGGAGCAATGGTTCCTGTCGTGGAAAATGCCGTTCAGCAAATAGAAAATAATGGTGTTTCTTGTGAAATTATAGATTTGCGTACATTGTATCCATTGGACCAAGATATTATTGCTCAATCAGTGGAGAAGACTCAAAGAGCTGTCGTTGTACATGAGGCTCAAGGAACAGGTGGGTTCGGCAATGATGTTGTAACTAGTATTAATGATACTTCATTCTTGTATTTGAAAGCACCTGTTGAAAGAGTCACTGGTTTTGATATTCCAGTTCCATTTTCAGCTTTGGAGGACCATTATCTACCAACTCCGAAAAGAGTACAGGAGGCAGTTGAGAAGGCTATGAATTTCTAGAAGGTAGCTAAGTCAGGATTGAAAAAAGGCTTAGGTATGTTGGACTTAAAATTATTTTAAAAATTTTATGATTGAAACAACAAGTGATTAAGCGTTTACATAAATTTAAAATTTTTAGAATAGCTTGACTACCTTTGCCGGTGTGTTATAATTTGTAAAATATTTCATCAATTAATAATAATGAATAAGGGGGAATACGTAATGAAGAAGTGGCTTCAGTTAACCGTTTTAGCATTAATTAGTATTTTAGTTTTGGCTGCATGTGGATCAGATGACACAAATGATAATTCAGAAGGTAATGATGGTGGCGAGAAGTATGTAGTCGGTGCTTCCCAAATTGTGGAACACCCATCTCTAGATAATGCTTATGAAGGATTTAAAGCAGCAATTGAAGAGGCTGGATTAAATGTTGATTTTAAATTTGAAAGTGCACAAAATGACCAAAATAATGTGAAACCAATTTCAGATGGATTTGTTGCAGATGGGGTTGACTTAATTTTTGCTAACTCAACACCTAGTGCTTTAGGTGCGTTAGAAGCTACGGATGAGATTCCTATCTTATTCACATCTGTTACAGATGCTGTAGATGCTAAACTTGTAGAATCAATGGACCAACCTGGAGAAAATATTACCGGTGTTCTTGATTTACATCCAGACGCTATTAATGAAACAGTGAATTTTATCGAAACGTATTTTGAAGGAGCAACAGTAGGATTAGTTTATAATGCTGGAGAACCAAACTCGGTTAGCCAAATTGAGGCTGTTAAGGAAGCTACAGAAGGAACTAGTTTAAGTCTAAAAGAAGCTACTGTAGCAAATGGTGCAGAGGTACAACAAGCTACACAATCTCTAGTATCTGATGTAGATGTATTTTATATCATTACTGATAATACAGTTGTAGAAGCGTTAGATAGTGTAATTGCTGTGGCAAATGATCAAGATATTCCACTAGTTGTGGGTGAGCCTGATTCTGTAGCTAAAGGTGGATTTGCTACTTTCGGAATTGACTACTATACCATTGGATATCGTACAGGTGAAATGGCCGTTGAGATTCTAACAGGAGAGAAAACAACTAGTGATATTCCTGTTGAGTATCCACCTTCTATCCAACTATTTATTAATAAAGATGCTGCTGAAGCTCAAAATGTAGAGTGGAATGCTGACTGGGATGATGATGCACAATTTATCGAACCTGCAGAATAAGAATTAAATTGGTATTGATAGGTCATTATTGAAGCAGGCTTAGGCCTGCTTCTCTACTCTAAAATGGTAATGGACGCAGGTAGGGGAAACATAATACTTTTACTAACAAGGGAAAACACATAAAAATACGTGCGTGGAGGAAAACAACATGCTATTAGCTTTATTTGGTGCAGTCGAATCAGGAATAATATATGCCATTATGGCTTTAGGAGTATATTTAACATTCCGTGTGTTAGATTTTCCTGACTTAACGGTTGATGGTAGTTTTGTAACTGGTGGTGCAGTAGCTGCGATATCGATGATGAATGGAGTCCCTCCAGTAATGGCTACTATTCTTGGAGCGTTGGCAGGTTTCATCGCTGGATGTATTACTGGTATCATCCATACGAAAGGGAAAATTAATGCTCTTTTATCAGGGATATTAATGATGATCGCTCTTTACTCAATTAATTTAAGAATTATGGGGCAGCCTACACTATCTCTACTAAATGAGTCTACTTTCTTTAGGCAACTAGAAGGTATTTGGGCAAAAACAGGAATGGATGATTTCTTCAATGGAATTCTGCAATCTTTAGGAGCAGAACGCGTGCCGTCCACGTGGGTCATAGTTATAGTGATGATTTTTGTAACATTAGCCATTAAGTTTGTAACGGATTACTTTTTAAAGACCGAAGTTGGATTGGCACTAAGAGCGACCGGAGATAACCAAAAAATGATCCGAAGTCATTCTGCTAATACAGATATTTTAATCATTTTAGGTGTTGGATTGTCCAATAGTCTTGTTGCACTTTCTGGTGCATTAATTACTCAACACCAATCCTTTGCCAATGTAAATATGGGGATTGGGATGATTGTAATTGGGCTTGCTTCGGTTATTATTGGGGAAGCATTATTTGGAAAGAAAACCATTGCCATTGCAACCATTGCTGTTATAGGTGGTGCGATTATCTACCGTATCGTAGTAGTACTAGCACTGAGAGTCGATTTCTTAGATTCTGGAGATATGAAATTGATAACGGCAGTACTTGTTATCTTGGCATTGGTAACACCTAAGATTTTACAGGCTCGAAAAGAGAAAAAACGTCGACTCAAGAAACGTGCCGAACTCAATTCCCGAGCGGAGGGTGCATAAAATGCTGAATTTAAAAGACATATCTATGACATTTAATGAAGGAACACCAGATGAAAAGAAGGCATTGCAACAGGTGCAATTAGAGTTAAAACAAGGTGATTTTGTAACGGTAATTGGTAGTAATGGTGCTGGTAAATCAACATTAATGAATGTAATTTCTGGTAACCTTACTCCAGATGTAGGTGACGTTTTAATTGATGATAAAAATGTCACATTTTATCCGGAATATAAGCGTTCAAGAATGATTGGTAGGGTCTTTCAGGATCCGATGGCTGGTACAGCACCGTCGATGACCATTGAAGAAAACCTTGCGATGGCATTCTCACGGAATAAAAAGAGAACATTAAAATTAGGTGTCACAAAGAGTAGAAAAGATTATTTTAGAGAGTATTTAACGAGTCTAAATCTTGGTTTAGAAGATCGTCTAAATGCTAAAGTCGGTCTATTATCAGGGGGAGAACGGCAAGCTCTTTCTTTACTAATGGCTACCTTCACAGAGCCAAAGATTTTACTATTAGATGAGCATACGGCAGCACTGGATCCTTCACGTGCTGAACTCATTACTAAAATCACAGAAGATGTTGTGAAGAAATTTAATCTTACTACTTTGATGGTGACACATAATATGCAACAAGCATTGGATTTAGGAAATAGGCTTATTATGATGGATAAGGGTCAGATAATATTAGATATTCGTGGAGAGAAAAAGCAAGATCTTACTATTGAAGATCTATTACAAGAATTCCGTCGTATTAGGGGAGAACAGTTTGAAAGTGATCGTGCTGTATTGGGATAACGATGTATCATACGTGTTTAAAATTAAAGGCGTCGCCAACATTAAAATTGTTGCGTCGCCTTTTAATTTACTATGCTGAAATATATCGATCTAACTTCAGTAAAAATTCTTTAACGGATTGGTCGTTTATGATGTAATCAGCATACGGATCCATCGGAGTTTCTTCTCTATTTACAATAATCAATGTAGCACCATGTTCTTTTGCTAAAATCGGGAACATATTTGCAGGGGTTACAGTTAGTGATGAACCCAGTACAATAAATACTTCTGAATGTATAGTAAGTTCTTCTGCTTTCAAAAATGTATCTTCAGGGAGCATCTCTCCAAATAAAACAATCCCAGGACGAATTGGCCCATTACATCGGGAACAGTTTGTTTGTCCTTCTAAAAACCGCTCGCGTTCAACTTCCTTCTTACAATGGTGACAGAAAAACTTTCGAAATGTCCCATGTAATTCCATAACGTTATTATTACCAGCATCATGATGAAATCCATCAACATTTTGGGTGATAATTCCATCAATTATTCCGTTTTTCTCCCATTTTGCAAGTGTGTAATGCCCATCATGTGGATGATACGCTTGTATTTCATTCAGTCTAAACTGATAGAAATTGACAAACTCCTCTTGGTTATTTTCTAAAGCATCGACATTGGCAAGCTCATCAGGGTTAAATTTTCCCCATAGACCTCTATTCTTAGAACGAAAATCAGGCAGCCCACTCTCAGTGGACATGCCTGCCCCTGTAAAAATAACCGTACTAGTTGAGTTCTTGATCAAGTGAGCAATTTTTTCCATTGTATTTCCCCCTATAATTGTGGGATGACACGGTGTCAAGAAAAAGTTCCCTTATGTGATACCTTGGGCAATCATTGCATCAGCTACCCTTGTAAAACCAGCTATTGTTGCACCTTTCAATAAGTTATTAGACTTAGTATTCTCGTCACCACAAGCTTGAATGCTATCATGATAAATCTTTTTCATGATTTTCTGTAATTGGCTGTCTACCTCTTCAAAAGACCATGCAGTTCTTGAGGAGTTTTGAGCCATTTCTAAGGATGACACAGCAACTCCACCAGCATTTACCGCCTTTGCAGGACCAAACAATATGTTGTTCGCTAAAAATGCTTCTATTGCATCTGTCGTTGATGGCATGTTAGCACCTTCAGCTATCAATTGAACTCCGTTTTTAATTAAATTATTTGCTGCATCTCCATTCAATTCGTTCTGAGTAGCACATGGTAAAGCGATATCACAGGGGATATTCCATATTTGGGAGCTATCATCGGCATAGGTAGCCAGTGGATGTTCCTGTAAATAATCTTCAATACTATTTTGTTCCACTTCCTTAATACGTTTGATCGTTTCTAGATCGATACCATTCTCTTCATAAATATAACCATTGGAATCACTGCATGCAATAACCTTAGCACCCAGTTCAATCGCTTTTTCCATTGCGTAAATCGATACATTTCCAGAGCCAGAGATTATAACTCGTTTTCCTTCTAGGTTATCACCATAATCGTTAAGCATTTCTCGAACAAAATAGATGACGCCATATCCAGTGGCTTCTTTACGAGCAAGACTACCCCCATAAGATAATCCTTTCCCAGTTAATACACCAGCTTCAAAATTACCTTTAATCTTTTTGTATTGTCCAAATAAATAACCGATTTCTCTTGCACCAACACCAATATCTCCAGCAGGAACATCTGTGTCTGGACCGATATACCTGACTAGTTCATTCATATAGCTTTGACAGAATCGCATAATCTCTCCGTCTGATTTTCCTTTAGGATCAAAATCGGCGCCACCTTTTCCTCCCCCAATTGATTGACCAGTAAGGGCATTTTTAAAGATTTGTTCGAATCCTAAAAACTTTATAATACTCTCGTTAACTGAAGGATGGAATCGCAATCCTCCTTTATAAGGACCTAGAGCGCTGTTGAATTGAACGCGATACCCCCGATTTACATGGACATTTCCGTTGTCATCAACCCATGGAACACGAAAGGAGATTAATCGTTCTGGTTCTGTTATTCGTTCTAAGATATTTTGTTCCATATAGATCGGATTCTTTTTAAGTACTTCTGTAATAGACTTAAATATGGTGTAAACAGCTTGATGAAATTCTGCTTGATTAGGATCTCTTTGTTTTATTTTATTAAAAACTTTATTTATGTACTCTTGAACTTGTGTATCTCTATTTTTAATGGATGTGGTTGAGTTCATATTGAACCTCCTACTTAATTAAATTTCGATATTAGTATATAGTTTAGCATTTTTATTTAAGCATACATAGTACCTTTATAACATAAAATCACTTCAATGTTTACTGATAGTTCGGTATATTAGAAAAAAGGACATAAAATGGGGAGATATAATGAAAATAAGGAAATATAAACCAATAGATGAAAAAGATTGGTTACGTTGTAGAATTATATCATTTTTAGACACTTCATACTTTGATAATGTATTAAAGGAAAAGGAAACGTATGATAATTCTTCGATTGAATTAGTTGCTGTTCATGAAGAACAAGTTGTGGGTTTGATTGATATTGAGTATGAAGAAAAAGAAAAAACGGTTTGTACGCAGTCTAATGGTTTAGGTGGCATGATTTGGCATATTGCTGTTCACCCAGATTATCAGCGTTTAGGAATCGGGAAGAAGTTATTAACAGAAGCGGAGAAATTAGCAAGAGAATGTGGCTTAACATACTTAGAAGCGTGGACCAGAGATGATCCGTGGGTGCTTGATTGGTATAAGAAAAGTGGCTTTGTAAAAACAACAGATTATCTACATGTATACTTAGAAGGTACTAACGAAATACAAGGAACACTAACAGCTGAAGTATCATCCTTAATTCCTCAAACAGTTTTTGCGCATTATACGGGTGAGAATAAAGAAGAAATTAGAAAAAAATTTAACCGAGTACATGACTGTAATGGTTTCGTGAAATATTTATAAAGGAGATTAAAGGAGAGAATGAGGGTGGAAAAAAGTTTTGTAGATGTATCAAAACTCCATGCAATATATTATTTGTTCGGATTATCTGAAAGTGCGAGAAAATGATATTTGTGGGGCGAGTAAACACAGTCCCAAGGAAGGCTTCGAAAGCATGCGCATCAAACGAAGTAAATTGTTCTTTATTTCCGAGGGGTCTTCGAGATTTCCTTTGCTAGTTTTTGTATCTATGGCAATTTAAAATATTACAGTATAGATTGTTGATTGGAGCGGATGGGAGTCGACTCCTTGAAAATGCATTTACATGTGCATTTTCTGTGTGCGATGCTCCTCTGACGTAGCCTTCCTTGTCCTGCGGGAACAGCACGTGTCCGAAGACCCCCAAGAGATGTACCTGCGTCTACTAGAAAATCTAAGAAGTCAATTTCTCGGTACAAGGCAACAAAGAAGTTTATTCGAGTAGTCGCCTGGCTGAGGCCGTGCCCGAGGAAAGCGACTGCCAGGAGTGGAAATCAACTAAGCACTTACTTTGAGTCTTTTATTAACTATAAAAAGTTACCATTCCTCTGTTTACTAACATTATCTAACTTAATCGTTCGTTTTTAAAGCGCATATAATTAGTTATGTCTCATCTTCATCTCTCCCATGGAAAAAGTCCATTAACCCCTTTGCTATTGCCTTTGCTACTAAGCTTTGATACCCATCGGATTGTAGTGTTTTTAATTCCACAGAATTTGTGATAAAACCAAGTTCAATCAGAACAGAAGGCCTTTGGTTTTTTCTCAACACTCGATAATCATCTTCCAATAAGCCACGATTGTGTAAGTTGACTTCTTCTGCTAATGATCCATGTATTGCTTTTGCTAAATTTCGATTTGTTGCAGAAGAGAAATAATACGTGTTAAATCCCTGGACATTTTCGATTGAAAAGGCATTGTAGTGGATGCTAATAAAGGCGTCAGCATTATGAGCATGAGCGATATTGATTCGTTCATCAAGAGATACAAAGTAATCGTCAGTACGTGTTAATACAACTTTAGCGCCATTTTCACGTAATTGTTTAGCAATTTTCTTTGATGTAGAAAGAATAAGGTCTTTTTCGTGAACACCATTAATTCCAATCGCTCCCGGATCTTTTCCACCATGTCCAGGGTCGATGACGATAGTATAGCCGTCTAAAAGTTCAGGAGTTATGAAGAAACTATCTTGCTCTTCCTCTTTAGCCGGGATGATAAAATCTGAAGCAACCCAAGCTTCCTTTCCATCAAAATTTACCTTACTCCAATTAGCCTTATGTTGAAGAACTTGCAAGAAATTCCCTTGCACTAATCTACCTAGCACATCACTTTCTATGGAAGGGTCTTCACGCATATTTAAGATTGGAGTATTCACGATGTAAACTTGCCCTTTTTTCTCTTCTGCAAATACCAGCGAAAATTCAAATAATAAAAAAAAGCATAGAATGACTGAAACACTTGGTAAGACTTTCATTTTTTTCTCCTTTTTATAACTCCATAAAAATACAATTAGTAATTAGGAATCCCCTTAATGGTTCCCTTTTAAACGTTTATGCAGGAAAAACAGACGAATATGTCGAAAAGGTAAAGTAAAACATTAACCTTTGATAGAGATAGATATTGATTCATTATTTCTACATATATATTAATAGCCCGAAGAGAATTAAGTTATGCACATAAAAAATTTGAAGGGAGAGATGAATGTGGAAAATAAAGTTGTTCTTATTACAGGAGCGGCAAGTGGGATAGGGAAGTCAATTGGTATAGAGTTTGCTAACAATGGAGCAAGTGTAGTATTTACGGATATTAATGAGAAAAAGTTGAATGAAGTAACCGAGGAATTGAAGGAGAAGGGTTTGCAAGTTATTGGAATTCCATGTGATGTTACAATAGAAGAGGATATTCAACTGTCTATTAAAAGGACAATGGATGTTTTTGGAAGGATTGATGTACTCATTAATAATGCAGGTCTACAACATATTGCACCCATTGAGGAATTCCCAACGGAAAAATTTGAACTGATGACTAAAATTATGCTTGTGGCCCCTTTTGTAGGGATCAAACACGTATTCCCAGTGATGAAAGAACAGGGGTTTGGCCGAGTAATCAATATGGCATCCATTAATGGACTAATTGGTTTTGCTGGAAAAGCAGCCTACAATAGTGCCAAACATGGTTTAATTGGCTTAACAAAGGTGGCTGCTTTAGAGGCAGCCGATTATGGAATAACGGTAAATGCGATTTGTCCTGGATATGTTGACACGCCATTAGTAAGAAATCAGTTAGAAGACTTGGCAAAGAATCGAAACGTATCGTTGGAAAAGGTGTTAGAAGAGGTGATCTATCCTCTAGTACCACAAAGACGATTGTTGGAGGTACAGGAGATTGCTGATTATGCCATGTTTTTAGCAAGTGAAAAGGCGAAAGGAATTACTGGTCAAGCGGTTGTATTAGACGGGGGATATACGGCGCAATAGCAAAAAATATTGGGGTAAATTTTACATAATATATTGAATTAGCGATGGACGCGATGCGCTTTTCATATAAATTAATGAATTCATGAACGGGGATAGAACATGGGTATCAATGACATTATCATAATCATAATAGTAGTTTTTCTTTGTGTTGGTGGAATAGATTATTTAATAGGGAATAAATTTGGGTTAGGAGAGCAATTTGCAGATGGCTTTAATGCCATGGGTCCACTAACATTAGCGATGGTAGGGATTATTTCTATAGCCCCAGTGTTAGCAACATTTATTACCCCAATTGTAGTTCCGGTATATGCTTGGTTTGGAGCTGATCCTGCAGCATTTGCTAATACTATTTTGGCAATCGATATGGGAGGATATGCGTTGGCAACTGAGATGTCCTTGAGCGAAGAAGCAGAACTGTTTTCGTGGATCTTTTTAGGGACTATGATGGGGCCAACGATTGTATTTACAATTCCTGTTGCGCTAGGAATTATAAAAAAAGAAGATCATGCTTTCTTTGCTAAAGGGATTTTAATAGGGTTAATCACAGTACCAATCGGCTGTTTTCTAGGTGGATTAGTTGCGCAGTTTGATACGGTTATGATGATCCGAAATCTTTTACCTACTATCCTATTTTCTGTAGGGATTGCAATCGGTCTATGGCTTATACCGGATAGCATGATTAAAGGATTTAAGGTCTTTGCTAAAGCAATTCAAATAATTGCTATTGTTGGTTTAATAGCGATTATAATTGAAACATTAACTGGATTTGTAGTCATTGCTAATATGACCCCACTTGATGAAGGAATTGTCATTGTAGGGAGGATAGTTCTATTTTTAGCAGGTGCGTTTCCACTAGTTACATTTATTAGAAAGGCTTTTAAATCTCCTTTGGAACGTGTTGGAAGTGTCATGGGAATGGATAAAAATGCTGTAGCTGGAATAGCTGCGTCATTAGCACACGTAATTCCAATGTTCGTTCTATTTAAAGACATGGGAAATCGAGGAAAGGTGATATGTGTAGCTTTTGCAGTAAGTGGTGGATTTGTATTAGGAAGTCACCTTGGATTTGTGGCAGGAATAGAAAAGGATATGATTTTTGCTTTAATTATTGGAAAGTTGGCAGGTGGAATTAGTGCAGTGTTTCTGGCATTAATAACAACGAGTAAAACGGAAACTAATGGCTGATTAAATACGTAAATAAAAGGAGGAAGCAAAGTGCAATCATATAACAGACCAAAAGGATTTGGAGAAATATTAGATGAAACATTTAAACTCTGTAAAAACAATTTCTCTAAGTTTTTCCTTATTCTTCTTATTATAATGGGTCCAATTTATTTACTAGAAGCTATTATTCTATTATCTAATGGTACTAGTTTCTTTCGAGAGCTAGGTGCTGGTGAATCATTAGTAGATCAAATTGTTGCTGAAATAGATGCTGAAGCGACAGCGTCTATCAGTTGGAGTAGAGAATTTGGGAATATTTTTATCGGTTTAGCATTGTTAGTGGCAGGTCCTATTGCTCAAGCATCGATTTTAATTGGTGTAATGAAACAAAAAAATAATGAAGGATTTACTGCAGGGATGGTAATAAAGAATGCCTTTTCTAAATTCTGGCCAATTCTTGGAAGTAGTTTAATATTTGGCGCGATACTATTTGGCTTAGTCCTTATTTCATTTATTATCATTTTAATTGTTGGTGCTGTAAGTGGAATTGCTATCCCGTTCGTCGGCATAGTACTAACAATCCCACTATTTTTAGGGGTTGCAGCAGGTGTTATTTTTCTACTGACACGCTGGAGTCTATATTTATGCGCTGTCGTATTCGAAGAGGATTTCCCAGGGTTATCGAGAAGCTGGCATTTAACGAGCAACAATAGTTGGAGATTAATCGGTCTTTACGTCGTCCTCTTTTTAATTACATTTGCTTTAAGTTTAGCGATTGAAGGATTATTTACCATTTTCTTAGGATACAGTGTGTTACATACCATCATTGTAAATCTAATCAGCTTTATAACTTCTATGATTTTTGCCGTCTGTTACGCTGTCATATACTTTGATTTACGTGTAAGAAAAGAAGCTGACGACCTAAATGAAATGATTGATGACTATAAAACTGAACAACTGTAGTTCAGTGTTTCAGGATAGGGATTGTATCGTACATTTTTTTACTAGTTTGCAAGTGAACTATATGAAGAGTTAGGTGATGCCTTTGGAAAATATCGATGAAACAAGAGATGAATTAGAAAAAATATTAAGTGAGAGAGAATATCAAGTTTATTTTGAGGATAATCGAAGTTTTATAGAAAAATGGTGGGACAATATTAAAGAATGGATAATGGAGCAGTTATCTAAAGTATTCTCATCTTTAGAACCAACAAATGGTTTAGCAGATGCTGTTCTTTTTTTCATTGTTGCTGTCTTAATTGGTTTATTAATACTGGCTCTATTTCTTTGGATACGGTCCGTTAATCGCAAGCGGAAATTTCATGAACATAAACCATTGTACTCCGTTAAAGAAATAGATTGGACATATCAACAGCATTTATCAGAAGCGGAAAGTCAGGAAGGAAACGAAGATTACAGAAAGGCAACAAGGCATTTGTTCCTATCTATATTGTTGTATTTGAATGACAAGGAATGGCTTGAGGCAAAAGTGTGGAAGACAAATTTAGAGTATGTTGAAGAACTACGTAAAATTAATAAAAACCATGCACTATCATTTTATCAATTAGCGCAATTTTTCGATGAGGTTGTGTATGGTGAACGAGAGATTAACCAATCAGAGTATGTGGAATTTAAGGAATTAGCCCACAAACTCTGGCAGTTAGAAGAATTGGAAGCATAAGGAGGGGCAGAAAGTTTTGCGAAATTTGTTTACAGGTAAAAAATCTTGGGTTTGGCTAGTTATCTTTTTACTTGTTTTTATTAGCATAAGTTACTTTTTAATATCCAAGCAACCTCAGGATTACCCGAATTATGTTTCTGATTCTCCAGCTCCAATGGGAACAAAAGCGATTTATACATATTTAGAGCAAGAATACAACATAGTTGATCGTTGGACTCACTCTCCGAATCTACTAATAGATAATGGATCTAATCAACTACTAGTTATGATTGAGCCAATCTTTATACCGGATGCAAAGGATATGAGTGAGTATATTGATTTTATGGAAAATGGAAATACCATTATGTTATTTCAAAACAATCCACATGGTATGTTTGACATAAGTACGGTTCCAATTGCAACTATGCAAGAGAATACGACGAAGTTGAACAACAATCAAGGATTAGAATATGAGGCATTCCTTCCATCTTATGAACGGTTACTAACAGAAGAAAAGGACCGGGTGATTTTATCGGACATGGAGGGTGTAGTAGCACTGGAGAGAAACTATGGCGATGGTACCCTTATTGTTGCCAATACCCCAATTTGGATGACGAATGAACACATTCTTGAAGAAGATCACTTAGAGATAATCCAAACGGTCTTTCATCATGCAGGAGGCGAGTGGGGGAGTATCCTTTTTGATGAATATAGTCATGGAACTGGTAATAAGCCAACTGTGAATACATTATATCCACAATGGATTCTCGTGTTAGGTTTTCAACTATTACTGTTAACGATTTTTTACATATGGAACCAAGGAAAACGTTTTGGACCTATAGTCACTCCGAGAGAGGAAACGGTACGATTTAGCAATGAACGGATAAAGGCACTAGCAGCATGGTACCAACGTGGAAAGAGATATCAAGATTCCCTCATTATTCAAGCGGATTACCTAAGGATAGTGATGCAAGAAAAATGGGGAATATCGTATCGGAAGGATTGGGAAGACATTACAAATAATATCAATCAACGATCTGAGCGAGACCCTAAAGAGCTAAAATCATTTATCAATGGAGTTTCAACGGTTCTAACCAAACCAACGATTACTAAACAAGAATATTTGCTATGGTCTAGGAAGATTGACCAATTACGGAAAGAGGTGGAGGACGAATGAGAAGTGAATTATCTGCGTTATTGAAAAAATACGATGAGCGCATTCTAGGTCAAACAATGAATCTAAAGTTATTATTATCTGCTATATTGTCAGGTGGACACGTATTAATTGAAGGAGTTCCCGGAACAGGTAAAACACAAATGGTCAGAACCCTCGCTAACCTTATTGGAGGAGAGTTTAATCGTATTCAGTTCACTCCTGATTTGTTGCCGAGTGATATTACTGGAAGTACGATCTACAATATGAAAGACAGTTCGTTTCAAACACTAAAAGGGCCGATTTTTACTAACATTCTATTGGCTGATGAAATTAATCGCACCCCTGCAAAGACGCAAGCAGCTCTTTTAGAGGCGATGGAAGAAAAGCAAGTCACCATACAAGGAGAAACCTATTCTTTAGCAGATGTGTTCTTTGTAGTTGCCACTCAAAATCCGATTGAGTTTGAGGGAACATATCCACTTCCTGAGGCTCAACAAGATCGTTTTCTGTTTAAATTAACTATTGACTTCCCTTCATTAGAGGAGGAAACAAACGTATTGAAACAGGTCTTAGAAGGCCAGTTTACAAAAGAAGTGTTACATGCAGAAATGGATGTGAAAACATTTCTTGATATACAAGAAGAAATTAAAACGATCACATTAAATGATGAGGTCCTTGCTTATATTATGAAGATTGTGCGAAAGACTCGTGAAACCGAATCAATTCATTTTGGGGCTAGTACTCGTGCAGCGATATCTATCGGAAAAGCAGCACAAGCATGGGCCTATTTATCAGAAAGAGACTACGTTACACCTGATGATGTAAAAGTTGTTGCAAAACCGGCATTGAGGCATCGAATTCAAGTATCTCCACACGTGGAATTGGAGGGAGTGACCAATGACCAAATCATTGAGGAATTGGTGGGGTCGATTCCTGTTCCAAGGTAGGGGGATAGTACCTTCCAAACGACTAGTCACTATTTTGTTGCTTTTATCGGTAAGTATCATAATTTTGACTGTGGTTGGGCTGGATTGGATATGGATCATTACCTTTAATAGTTTATTCCTTCTATTTAGTTTAGTAGATTTATTGTTTTCACCTAAGAAGAAGGAAATGAATTTTACTAGAGAAATCCCACATGAGTTAGAAAGAGGTTTACAGTACCAGGTACAGATTAAAGTGCGAAATACTTCTGATTATGGGTGTTCTTTAACTCTAGTAGATGATGTCCCCCAATCATTTCGTAAAACATTTCCAATAAAAGGGAAGCTAAAAAAGGAATGCAATTTTACTTATGATATAGAAGCTCCTGTTAGAGGGGATTATTATTTGCGCCACTTATATGTTCGGTATGCTAGTCCACTAGGGTTATGGGAAAAGCAGATGACGATTCCGTTAGAAGATCATGTAAAAGTAATTCCCGATTTAACTGAGACAAGACGATATTTACAAAGTGCCCAGCAATTTTTACTTTATGATGGTGAAAAAATTCGTAAGCAGAAAAGTGGAGTTGGTGAGTTTGCTAGAATCCGTAATTATGTTGTTGGTGATGACCCAAGAAAAATAAATTGGCGACAAACAGCAAAATTACAGGAAGTAATGACAAATGAATATGAACCAGAGCATGGGAAGTATATTACGATATTAATTGATTGTGGTCGGATGATGGGGGCCGAGTTAAAGGATGGTAATCGTTTAGAGAAATCTCTAGAAGCTGCCTTAACAGTAACTGCTGCAGCACTAAAGAACGGTGATTACGTTGGAGTGTTGGTCTTCTCTAAAGATGTTAACGTATTTATTCCTCCAGCTAAAGGAATGGATCAATTACAAAGGATACTACAGGCTATTTATAATGTGAAAGTAGATGCAACAGAATCCAATTATTCTGCCGTAATGAATTACTTACAAACATACCAAAAGAAAAGAAGTTTACTCTTATTATTTAGTGATGTGCATACGTTTCTTTATGAAGAAAGTGCATTGTATTATTTCAAGCGTCTAAGGCAAAGGCATCTATTTTTCATGATAGGAATTGAAGATGATGAATTAAACACGACAGCTAAACAAGACACAAGAAATGTTCATCATACGATGGTGAAGAGCATGGCGCAACAACAACTTTTATTTAAGAAGCGAGAGATCGCAAAATGGGAAAAACAAGGACTCATAATGGTTGAAGCAACAGAGGAACAATTAGCTACAGTTGCTGTTTCTTATTATATTAATTTATTAAATGAAGGTTTATTGTAATGATACATGTATGTTGAATGAAGGGGGTGCGCCAGTGAATCGAAAGCAATTTGTAAAGCGTAATCGTGAAGACTGGAAACAGTTAGAAGAATATATAAATACGCTAGGAAAAAAAAGAAAAGGAATTCCTGGCAATAATATTGATGCGTTTAATCGATTGTATCAAAAAGCTGCACAGAATCTTTCTTATAGCCAAACGTATTTTCCAGATGAAGATGTTACGATTTATTTAAATGAATTAGTGGCAAAATCTCATAATCTACTCTATAAAGACCAAGTTTCAAGTTTTCAACAAATACGCTACTTTTTTAGTACGAAATTTATTGGTCTATTATTAGAGCAATGGAAAGCGGTAGTTATCGCCATGGTTTTATTTGCGTTAGGTGGATTAGCAAGTTTCTTGTCCGTTATGGATGACCCACTTCATCTTTATTCTATTCTTCCTGCTGAACTTTCACAGGGCGTGGATCCTGAACAATTAGGAGCTAATCATGACTCAATCGATTCCTCGTTTATGTCAGCTCAAATTATGACAAACAATATCCAAGTGGCATTCTTAGCATTTGCGGGTGGTATAACATTTGGATTACTAACGGTTTATCTATTAATTTATAATGGCTTTATAATTGGAGCATTAGCAGCACTTTTTTGGCATTATGATATGACCTATGAATTTTGGGCATACATAGTTCCACACGGTATGATTGAATTAACAGCTATTTTTATAGCAGGTGGGGCTGGACTGTTAATGGGATATAAATTATTTGTTCCTGGTAAATACTCCAGAGGATTTCAATTGAAGGAGCAATCCAAACGGTCAGTGCAACTCCTCTTGGGAACAATACCATTATTTATTCTTGCAGGGATTATTGAAGGGTTCATCACGCCATCTGATCTATCATTAGAGGCGAAATATGCTGTTGCACTTATAACAGTTATTGGACTGGTGTTATATATGGTAGTAGGAAAGCTATTACTTGAAAAGAAAAATAATTAATCTGGCAAAGCGATGGAATGGGGGTAATGACGATAGAGGAAAGAATAAATATAAAGACACCAGAGTATGTTTCATTAAAATTTAGACTTGCAGGATTAGGAAGTAGGGCAGCTGCGATGATAATTGATCAAATCATTATCACAGTAGCTAATGTGATTGTATTCCTTTTGTTCCTTTATAGTGCATCCTCATCGATGTTTTGGTTTACTGATTCAATTTGGCCAATTGCTGTTGCAATAATAATTATTTTTATCATTAATTGGGGATATTTTTTTATTGCAGAGTATTTTTATAACGGAAAAACAATTGGAAAGCATTTAATTGGAATTCGTGTAATTCAAGAGAATGGCCATAATATTACACTGCTTTCATGTTTTATTCGCAATCTATTACGCATTGTCGACATGTTACCTACAAGTTATTTTCTAGGTATTGTAATGGTGTTTTTTCATGCAAAGCATAAGCGATTAGGTGATTTAGCCGCTGGTACCATTGTAGTCCATGAAAGGTCTAAGAAAAAGAGGAAGGCATCTTCTATTGAGAAATATATTGAAAGACGTGGGCTTTCCAAGAGTACTATTTCCATTGATGATTGGACAATTCAATCATTAGGGAAAAAAGAATGGGATTTATTGCAAGGCTATAGTGAAAAATTATTAGAGTTAGATATCAGCCAACGTAGAGATTTAACTCGAAAATTAGCTGCTATTCTCTTTCCTAAGGTTGGGATGAAACTAGATAATCAGACTGTAAAAGAGTTGGAAGATGCGTTATTAGTTCTATACCTGTATATGAAAGAGGAATGGGAATATGAACTATAAAGGAAGGGGAATTCCCTGCGAAGCGTTATTCCGAATCGTTGCATCCAACCCTTAACAATGAAGGAGCTGGGACAAAATTATTTTAATAAAGCACAAACCCGAACAATGTTATGTTTGGTAAAAGTCATCGCTACGGAAATATACTTCGCTTTCACTTCCAGCACAAGTGCGACATCTGTTCAAGTTTCCTACGGTCACTTTCACAGTGTCTTCTTTGCCGTGGGCGGCTGGTGAGCCAGGGAACTACTTGGTTAGGCTTCCTAGCACCCTTGCGCTGAGGAAGCCCACTGCGTAGCATTACTTGTAGACGCAAGCG
>NZ_FQVW01000069.1 GCF_900129485.1 Ornithinibacillus halophilus | reverse complement strand
AGTTTGTCTATAATTGACACCAATCAATTATAGGTAAGTTCTTAGCTACTAGAAGCAATGCTTCTAGGTTTTTTATAAAGAAAAACAGGGTTGCTTTTCTCTTGGCAAACTAAAAGTTTTACAACTTCTAGTTTGCATAAGTTCAACTTCGCCTTTCGCCATCACTGGCGATAAGTCTAGTTTCCCTAAACATACTGGTTGTTTTGTTCAGTTTTCAAAGAGCAAAAATTTAAATGCGACAATTAAAAATTCTAACATAATGTTATTTTATAAGTCAATAACTTTTTTCAATTGCCTTTTAATATCGCAACATTCTTTTTTTAGCGACAAGAAGTATATTACCATGCTTCAACAATTAATGTCAATACTTTTTTTATTTATTTAAAAGCAGTCATCGTTGTCGAAACAACAAAAATGATAATATCATATATTTGATAATGTCGTCAATACTTTTTTCGACAAATTTTTTAAAGGCTTTTTTGAGAAGAATCTCTAGTAGATATAAACCCTTAACTAAACAAACTAACTCCTCCTAAATATCGCCTACATTTCTATTGGATACCTTTTCGAAATGGACTATTAATCGATAGTATTAAAATTAATTGCTGATTTAATTCATCAATCGAAGTGCTGTATTCATTTTGATGCCACTCTATTAAAATTCCAAGGATAGCGTTCGTTTGATAACTAACTAAATAATCCACTTGTACATTTTTCATTCGCTCTTGATTCATTCGATCGATTGTCTCTTTCATGAAAGAACGAACCGTATCAAACAATAAATAGTAATACATCATAGGAATATGTTGATCAAAGATAATTTGGTAAAATTCCTGATAGTTTTTCACATGATGGAAGATTTTAATCATATCTGGTTTTATATTTTCTATTTTAAAATTTGTTTTGTAATAAGGTTCTTCATATGATTTCCTTAAGTCTTTCACAATAACCTCTAAATAATGTTTAAATACGCCGTGAACATCTTTGTAATGTAAATAAAAAGTTCCTCGGTTTATATTTGCTAAACGACATAGTTCAGCCACAGTAATTGAATCTAGAGGTTTCTCTTTAATCAATATCAATAAAGCATGACGCAAACTCTCTTGCGTTTTGATAACACGTAAATCCTGTTTCAAAATATATTCACCCCAATAATAAACAGTTTTCTATATTAATGTTGTTTAATTGACACTTTCTTCCTTTTCTGTTGATTGTAGTTATTCTTCCTCTTTAGTATAATTTTTATTGAACACATGTTCAATATTTTTAGGAGGGGTATTAAATGAAAAAATTAGAAAACAAAGTTGCTGTAGTTACTGGAGCTGCTTCAGGGATGGGTAAAGAAATTGCTAAGTTATATGCTTCTGAAGGTGCAAAAGTAATCGTTGCTGACCTCAACCTAGATGGTGCCGAGTCAGTGGTAAATGAGATCACTGAAAAAAATGGAGTAGCAAAGGCTGTTCAAGTTAACGTTGCGAAACAAGAAGATATTGATAACATGATTGATACTGCCGTAAATGAATTTGGGACATTAGATATTTTAGTAAACAACGCAGGAATTATGGATGGATTTGAACCTGTAGGGGATATTCTTGATGAACGATGGGATATGATTTTTGAAGTAAACACAACAGGTGTTATGAGAGCTATGCGTAAAGCTCTTCCTATTTTCTTAGAAAAAGAAAGTGGAGTTATTATTAATACAGCTTCAACTGGTGGATTAAACGGGGCACATGCCGGTGCAACTTATGGTGCATCTAAACATGCCGTTATCGGGCTAACTAAAAACACTGGCTATATGTACGCTCAAAAAGGGATTCGTTGTAATGCAATTGCACCAGGTGGTGTAGCTACGAATATTGCTGCTTCAATGAAAAGTGTAAGCGAATTTGGTATGGAGCGCACGAAAGCTGTACAAGGTGTTATGCCAAGAATTGGACAACCTGAAGAAATTGCTCAAGTTGCGTTATTCTTAGCTTCCGATGAATCAAGCTTTGTCAATGGTACAGTTGTTACTGCAGATGGAGGATGGACAGCAGCGTTTTAACTTGAATAGCACAGGCGCTAACCATCTCAAAAAGGTACAAAGAAAAGACCAACTCAAACTCTGAGTCGGTCTTTTTTTAATCTGGAAATCCCTCAATGACAAACACGAACCGTCCCTATTCCACTTTATCCAACTCATTCATGAAGGCTGGTTTTCGGTGGTAGGTTTCTTTTAAGTCATGAAGCATGGTATCAAAACGTGCTTCCCCACATGCATCTTTAAATGTTTCTAATTTCTTAGCTACATCTCGATATTTCGTTCGATCGGATGCTTGTTCTGCTTCTGACAAAATATATTTTGTAAAAATCTCATCTACTTTTCCCTGGTACTCGTCTACTAAGTAAGGATAAAGTTCAACAATGGTTGAAGGAAACTGTTCACTGTATTTAAGGATTTTATCTGAACGTTCCTCCGCTTTTGCAATGTATTCATACACATGAGGTAAATAATCCGATTGATCCTCTAATAGATTAAAAATCGTGTCAACCTCATTTTCCCATTCTTCCATTGTGTATAAATCTTTTAGTTTGGCATAGGACTCATACTCATTATCACACACAAATTCTCGTAAAATCTCTTTTTGTTTTTCAATATCTTCCGTTGATTCATAAATTTGCAGTCGATAATGCTTCCACTTTTTAACTAAACCTGGATAGTGAGCATCATATGTTTCCCCGTCCAAACAGATTTGTAATGCAGATTCATAATTTCCACTCTCTAACTCTTTTTCAATCGCCATTTCACGGAAATCTTCATTATCTATATTTTCATTAATAAAGTGTTGTGCTTTTTCTGTTTCACCGTTTCTCTCCATAATTTTCAACTGGAGTTGTTTAATGACATTTTGGTCATAATCAGAAGAGTGAGAAGTCATCGAGGAAATTTGAGTTAGAAGCTTATCCAATGTTATTTCCAATTCTTCTCTTGCATTAGAACGGGCAGAATAAATCGTACAAACATCCAATAAATCATGACGAATATTGTTCCATCCATCGTAGCGTTTATGCAGTGCCTCATTTAAAATCAACTGAAACATTGCTTCTTGTACGCGGTGTTTTGTTGATAGAAGTGCCATTGAGGAAGCATCCCTTAGTAGATCAATGCTTCGATTAATCATATAATCAATTTCCCCACCAGAATCATCCGTGTACTGGAGCATATCCGTTACCATCGAAATTACTGTTAGACCCAATCGAATGGAAACTTCTTCCTCTCCACCTACAAGCTTGTCTCTCCCTTTGTTAAGTACCATTTCAGCTCCTTGTAAGGAAGCGTGTACATTTCTCCAAGAAACAAATCCTCGTCTCTTATTCTCATTTATATATTTTCGAATCAATTGTTTACTAGCTTTAATTTCATCATTAGGGGTGAAAATCTTAAATTCCACCTTTTTCTGTATATCTTCATCACCCTCTACTAAATCCATAAGTAAATCTACTAATTCCGATTTTGTTAGTTTTTTAATCTTAGTATGCAAATCCAAACTATCGGACTCCTTCCCAAAAAACAAATCAATCTGTTTAATAGTTTACCATATTTTTATGCTTTTCTCGCAAATGTAATATTTTCCGTACAATTAACTGCTAAAATTTCAAGGGTGTAAGATGGATAGAGGACATTGAGTCTCAGAAGTAACTACTCCGTGTCCTCATAAGATTTCTGACTTTACTAAGAGAGCATTACCCGTTTAAATTCACTAATAAATTGATCATAATGAAGCTTGATACCAATTCTAGTTTTTCCTTTTTTACTTGTAGGGCGTAAATCGATGTAAGACATTCCTCTAGCCTCGGTTTCTTCTATTACCTTAGCATCATAGTACGTATAGTCAACAATATCGGGATTATTAATAATCATTACCGTTAACAGATCGTGGATTGGCGTTCCTTGAATCCCAGGCATACTATCTTTATAAAATTCAAAGTAGTAATTAAAAATCGGTTCCATCATAAATGCATATATATTATTGCTTTTAGAGATATCATTTATAATGTCCGGGGTTAAAACAGCATACAGCGTACAGTTCAGTGGAGTAAGTGTCAAGTTATGCGCCGTTTGAAGAATGTAGTTTGAAGAAGTTGGATCACCATAAAAATTTGCTTCAGCTAGTGCGGTAACATTTCCTGGTACGAAGAAAGCACCACCCATAATATAATAGGAATCAACCATTTTCATATAGTCTGGATATAAAATAAAAGCAGTTGCTAATGATGTCGAACGACCAGTATCCACAATTACCAGTTCATCTTTATATCTTTCAGTAATAGCTCGAATTGTATCGAACGGATAGATGTGATACACCATATTACTAGGAGGTTGAATTGGACCTATTCCTTCTTCACCATGAATTTCGGGATAAAATGTCACTCTCTCCTCTTGTATCGGCTCTGATGCTCCTACAATAATAGGAATATCTGTTCTTCCTGCCAATTGTAGTAAGTATGCTGCATTCGCTGTTGCTTCATCTTGTGTCACATTACCGTAACTTGCAACGATACCAACCAATTCAAGATTTGGATCTAACATTGTATACATAATGGCAATAGAATCATCAATTCCAGGATCACAAAACAATAATACTTTTTTAGTGATTGAAACCCCTCCTTTTCGCTCTACATATATATTCACTTTTTTCAAATTCATACCTTAGATAAGGAGTAAAAAAATATTTAGGCACTTTGTCTACTTATGTATTGTTTTTCTATACCAGAAACAACCTGTTTAAATCTTTTTAATGTGTAGGCAAAAATCGGACTTTGGATAAAGGTGAAGATAAATGTAAACACAAATACTGGTCCACCCAATAGTAGACCGATTACTAAAACAAGGCATTCCGTAATAATACGAACTTTTCCTACAGATGCTCCCAGTTTGTCTGAAATAGATAACATAAAACCATCCCTTGGCCCTGCACCTACTTCTGCTGAATTATACAAGCCGCCACCAAATCCCATAATGACAATTCCAAGAATAATGTATAGAATATCTACCCATGTATGACTTGCTTCTGGAAGGAAATCTAACCATAAATATAAATCTACAAAAGCCCCAACAAGAATACCGTTTAGAAACGTACCTAATTTTATATAACTTTTATCTAATATCCATGACACAACAATTAAGAAAATCGAAATTATAATCGACCAAGATCCAATCGATAAGCCAAACTGATCATATAAAGCAACATTCAATACATCCCATGGATGAACTCCAAGATGTTGCATATTTAAAGCAAACGTGATTCCAAGACTAAATATCATTAGCCCCACCGTAAAAAATGTCCATCGAATTATTCGTATCATATTTCCCCTTCTTTCTCTACTTATCATAATATGATTTTCGAAAATTCGAAAGACTATTGTTTTAAATATCGGTCTGGGAAAAACAAAAGGGGCAGCCCATGATGAGCTACCCCCTTTCTATTTATTCAACTTACAGCCAAGCTGCACCTACAATGATTAGAAGGATGAATAGCACCACGATTAATGCAAAACCGTTGCCGAATCCTCCACCTTGATTATAAACTGGCGCTCCATATCCATAAGAATAGTTTTGATCACAATGTCCATAATGCATAATAACACAACTCCTTTTAAAATTGATTTATATTAATATCCAAATCCAGCTGAACCAACAATTATTAATAAGATAAACAGCACTACGATAAGTGCAAATCCACCACCAAATCCAATTGCTTCACTCATCTGTGAAACACCTCCTTAAGCATTACACTATTACCCTATGTAAAAAACCTAAGGATGTAATGGACATTTACCCATTTTCGGCAAATTTCTAGGTGGTACACACCAGATTAAAGACATTAGCCTATATGTGACTTAAAGGTAAAATTGGTATGGTAAAATTAGGTATTAACATATAGGGGGGATACTTATTTTTCAAGTAAATGAAAATACAAAAACGTTTATTTCTACATACCAATTATTTTATGATGACCCAATTCAACAAGTACAACTTCAACATCGTCTAGAATTAGTGAAAGCTTTTTCAATAAAACAAGGAATGAAGGTTTTAGAGATTGGTTGTGGACAGGGGGATACAACTGTAGCTCTTGCAGACGCAGTAGGGAAGGATGGAAAAGTTGTAGCAATTGATGTTGCGAGTACGAACTATGGTGCACCATTAACACTAGGTCAAGCAACTGAACAAATAAAGAACTCTTCACTTGGGAACCGAATTACTTTCCACTTTGAAACAGATGTAAGTAATCTTGATTCCGACCAATCCTTTGATGCAGTTGTCCTTTCACACTGTTCTTGGTATTTTAAACAACCTGAACTATTACTTGATTACTTTAAGAAAATCCGTTCCATGACAAATCATCTTTACTTTGCAGAATGGGATCTTGATTTTAAAAGCCTGTCACAACGCTCTCACTTTTGTGCTGTCATGTTACAAGCTTTGTATACGAATTTTATCCAAAATGATGGAAACATCCAAAATCTTTTTTCTAAACAACAAGTACACCATTATCTAAAACTAGCTGGTTTTCAAATTGAAAAAGAACTGACAGTAGATGCCACTTATTTGCAGGATGGTCAGTGGGAAAAAGAAATGGCGAGTGAGTTAAAAGACAATTTTGTGAACATACCTCCAAAGATACATACATTGGTTCAAAGTTTTTATGATTTGATGAACCAATCTGAGGTCGAAGAACAATCATTAAACAGTTTTGTAATTTGTGCAAAATAAAAAGGGAAAGGCTGCCTTTTTGGGAGCCCCCCCTTCTTCATACACGGACATTTGATACGCTATTTTACTGAAATCATTACTTTTCATGAAGTTTTGGACAAATGATACGTTATATGACGGTTTTCACCATGAAATAGGTGAATTATAGTTTAATAGGGGAACAAATGTCCTTATCGTCCTCCAAAAAACACTTTTCTCCAAATTAACGGAACAGATGTCCGGCACTCAGGACAACCCCTTCATTAAATAAGGAATAGCTGATTGAATATATGCTTCAGGAGTTACATCCTTCACATTCCTTCTCCACTCAACAGAGGCTCCGTAAATTCCCCAAGCTAACATAACAGCCGTGACTTGCAATCCTTCCTTATCTTCTCCTTCATGCTGCCTAACTAACATTCGATAAAAAACCACTTCTAATTGCTCACGAATAATTCTGGCAATTGTTTCTTCATATCCCCTATGACAGCGATTAGATAATGCATTTTGAAAGTTAGTAATTGCTGTAAAAATACTTATTAACGTTTCCTCATTAATTTCGCTATTTTCATAGGCATTGCAATCTAAATTGATTAGGAGTACTTCCGATAACACTTTTTCGAGTAAGTCATAGATGTCTTCAAAATGATAATAAAATGTGGCCCGATTAATCATTGCCTCATTCGTTATATCTTTCACCGTGATATCTTTGAACTCCTTTTTAGCGGAAAGTTCCATAAAAGCATCCATGATAAATTTACGAGTCCGTAAAATTCGAGGATCTGTCTTTGCTTCACTCATCTCGAAAGTACCTCCTACTTTTTCAACAATTTCCTATATGTGTTGGATAAACAACATTTTTAAAATTCTATTGGTGTTGCTTTGTATTATTATCTAATAAACTACAATTAGAAAGCAAATGAACGACCTTTATAAGGAGGAAATAATAATGACTACGAAAAATAATCTAATTTGTGATTTAGAGACAGGGGTATGCGGTGTAGCAGGTGAAGATGAAATGGAGATGATTGATTTGAATAAACCTCAAAAAACAATCGATTTATATTATGTAACTGACCCAATCTGCTCCCACTGCTGGGCACTAGAGCCAACACTTCGTCGTTTCCAGGAACAGTATGGTGACTATTTTAACTTCCATACTGTAATGGGAGGCTTATTGGAAAAATGGCATGGCGGTCCTATTGACCCTGCCAATGGTATTTCTGGTCCTGCAGACGTTGCTGGGCATTGGAGAGAAGTTGGCGAACATTACAGGATGCCAATTGATGGCTCCCTTATGATTGACAATCCAGTACAGTCATCATTTCCACCATCCCGAGTGTACAAAGTCATCCAAAAGCATCATGGTGAAGAACTGGCAACTGAGTATTTACGTCGTGCTAGAGAGAACCTCTTTGCCTTCAATCAAAATATTGGGGAGCGCAGAGAGTTAATTGAAATTTTAAATGATCTTGGCTTAGATGGTGAGGAAATTGTGAATGAAGCAGAGTCAGCAACTGGTGATCAACTATTAAAAGAAGACTTTGCACTAGCTGCAAAATTAGGAGTAAGAGGATTCCCAACAATCATTATGGTAAATGAAGATAATAAAGGGGTTAAAATGGTTGGAAATCGCCCATTGGAATATTATGTTTCTGGGTTAACACAAATACTAGATGGAGAGGAACCTAAACCTAGCAAACAACCGACACTTGCAAACTTGCTTGAAAAAGAAAAACTCCTCTTCGCAAAAGAAATCGAAGTTATGTATGATGTTGATGCCTCTCAATTACAGGCATTTGTTGAAAAAGAACTATCACCAGAGCAATATGAAGAAAAAGAATTGCTAGGCGAAAAATATTTTGTACAGCAATAACCGTGAACAAGCACCTGGCTCCTAATTCGGTGCTTTTTTGTTGAAATATTAATTATTACTCTTTCATTTGCCTCTCTAGTAGTCTAGTATGTTACCATTACTATATAGCAATCGATAAAGGAGTTTTTATGATGAACGTCCCTATTCTGTATGAGGACAATCATTTACTATTTGTTGAAAAACCTGTCAATATACCTGTACAAGAAGATCGTTCGCAAGACCAAGATTTACTTTCCTATTTGAAAGAGGATTTAAAAGTTCGCTATCAAAAACCAGGAAACGTGTACCTCGCCCTTATCCACCGGTTGGATCGGCCTGTCGGAGGGGTAATGGTATTTTCTAAAACATCAAAGGCCGCCTCTCGACTATCGGATGCAATGCGAAGAAAATCAGTAGATAAACGATATTTGGCTGTTATTAGAGGAAACCCTTCAAAAAAACACGGAGTTCTTGAAGATTATTTAGTAAAAGACCGTAAGAAAAACAAAGTATATACTACTGAACCTCATCAAAAAAATGCCAAAAAGGCAGTATTAGAATATGATGTAATTGGTCAAAAGGAAAATATGAGTCTCGTTTCTATTAAACTAATAACGGGACGTCCACATCAAATTCGAGTCCAATTCGCGTCACGTAATCTTCCACTATACGGAGACCAAAAGTATGGTAAAAAAGTAAATGAACCTGGCCAACAAATCGCCCTTTGGTCCCAGTCACTTGAAGTGGAGCATCCAACTAAAAAAGAAGAGATTAAAGTTCAATCAACCCCACCAAATAAATATCCATGGAATTTATTTAAGAGGTAGAGGCTATCGTATTGATAGTCTCTTTTTAATTATTCACTCTTTTCTTAAATCGGATTATCTGGTAACCTATTTTATATGAATTTGTAGAGGATGGACAGAATGAATTGGATTATTTGGTTAATAATTGCGTGTGAGATTGGGTTTTGGGTATTTATTTTACTAGGGCTCGTGACTAGATATATTTTTAAGAAGGAGTCGTTAGGTTTATTTCTACTTGCCATGACACCAGTAGTCGACTTCATTCTTTTAGCTGCTACTAGTTATGACTTATATCAAGGGGCTACTGCAACAACAGCTCATGCTTTAGCTGCCATTTATATCGGGGTTTCCATTGGATTTGGAAAAAGTATGATTAAATGGGCAGATGAACGTTTCTCCTATTATGTAACTAAAACAGGACCAAAGCCTGTTAAATTATATGGGATAGACTATGCAAAGACTTACTTTAAAAGTTGGCTTAGACACCTTCTTTCCTATGTAATCGGCGCAACTATAATTGGGATTATTTATGTCCTCATTAATGACTATGAAAGGACCGAAGCAATGGTCCAAATCCTTGGCCTTTGGTCACTCGTACTTGTAATTGATCTAGTGTTATCAATTACTTACTTTATTTTTCCAAGAAAAAAAGAATCACGACTGTAGGAGATGTTGTTGTGGCAATGTGATGGGCCCTCATTCCGTTATTTCCTATAAAAGTGAGCATTTTAGCATGTAATGTAATCCTCGTTCCGTTATGTCTCATTTTCACACTCATTTCGAGGAAATATCCTCTAATAACGGAACCATGATTCATTTCAACCATTAACGGAAGGTTTTTCAGGCTTATAGAGGAATGAGGATTCATCTCAAACTACCAATGAATCCTCACTCTCAAGCCCTACAAAACTCTACCCTCTAACCCTCATACTTTCTCTTGCTCTATACCCTTGAAAAAGTACAAGGGCAATCATGGATAAGAGGATTCCTGAAATGTATGGCAAACCAATTGCCATCGAGTATAATAATCCTCCAATCACTGGACCAGCAATTCTTCCCAATGAATCAAAGGATGCTAAATATCCTGTAGCTGTTCCATGGCCATACGACGATTTCTTTGTCAATAAGGAAGAGACACTTGGCCTAATCACACCATTTCCAACCCCAAATACCGATAAGAAAATAGCAGCAGTTGTAAAGTTTTCTGTGAATAGTATCAACCCAAATCCAACAGCTGAAACGAGGATTCCCATCTGAATAATCCGGGCTTCACCAAATAACTTTGTTAGTTTCCCCATCGATCCTTGGACAACCGCACTAGCCAGTCCCATAATCATAAATAGATAGCCAAGAGTTACAGAATCTAATCCTGCTTTTACAGCTGCAAAATAAGCAAAGGTTGCTTCTAAACCTGATAATGATAATGAAATGAAAAATTGTAGAAAATACAACATTGCTAGTGGGCCACGAACAACTTTTGACCATGTCCCATTTCTTTTAGTACGATTATTACTAGTTGAATAATGTATTGATTCCTGAAGAACCAGCATCACCAACACTAACGTTAAAAATGATACAATCCCAGCTAAGTAAAATGGGGTATGTAAATTAACATTGGTAAAGACTCCACCAATTGCTGGTCCGAAAATGAACCCTAGGCCAGTAGCTGCACCAATGACTCCCATGCCTTTTCCACGGTCATTTTCTGATGTAATATCAGCAACATAGGCTGTTACTGTCGGCATATTAGCTGCTGATAAAATTCCACCAATGATACGTGCAGCAAACAACATCCACAATTGTGTAGAAAGTGCTAACATAAAGAAGGAAAGAGACAAACCAAAAATTCCAATCATGATTACTGGTTTCCTACCAACTCGATCTGAAACCCGCCCCCACATTGGTGCAAAGATGAATTGCATTAAAGAATAAACAGCCATGAGTAACCCTAATTCTGTCGGAGAAGCCCCTAATTCCTCGGCATAAAATGGGAGGACCGGAATAATAATTCCAAACCCTACCATAACAAGGAACATTATAAGAAATAGTATTGGTAATACTTTTTTCGCATTCAATTGTATTCCACCTTTAGTTAACAGACGCAAGTGTATTTCACTCTTACTTCATCTATAATTTCTATATCAATACAGTCCCTTTACATTCTTTCGCTAGTATGTAAAAAATAAACCTATCCTTAGTATTTAAACTATAACATAATATTAGCACGTTATTGATTTATTTTATTTCGCATATAACGGTCAGTAATACCCTAAACGAGAAGACTATGAGGCATGGCCAAAGAAGATATGTTGTGGGAAGGGGAGGACACTGAAAAACTAAGTGATAATAAAAAAATGGGTCCGACAGTTCTATATGCAGTTTAGTATGCAGGGGTTTGGAGGCTGAGACAAAAGTGTTTTAGTTAAAGCAAAATCCGAACTTTATTCAGGATTTAGATTTTTTATGAAATGTAAATGTAGTGTAATCTCTGCCGCTTCAGAAATACACTTCGCTTTCCGCGGGCGGCTGGTGAGCCTCCTCGTGCTAACGCACTGTGGGGTCTCACCTATGCCTCTGCTCCCGCCGGAGTCTACGTGTATTTCTTACGCTAGTGTGTATTCTTAGACAATAAGAATTATGGACCTACTGCAATATCACTAGTTGATTGGAACGGAGGGCAGTCGACTCCTGCGGGAACAGCACGTGACCGAAGACCCCACAGCGGTGGTTTTCCGCGAGGAGGCTGAGGCCGTGCCCGCGGAAAGC
>NZ_FQVW01000068.1 GCF_900129485.1 Ornithinibacillus halophilus | reverse complement strand
TTCCGTTAATAGCAAGAATATGATTGTAAAAGTTGATAAATGCAATGATAGAGGAATGAGGATTCATTACGAGGCGAAAAACAGTAGTTTTTTGGTGAATAACGGAACGAGGATTCATCGATCAAGAAGTGAAAAACAATCAGGGGAAAGTGAACCTCTGATTGTTTTTCATTTTAAGGGATTGTTAGTTTGATAGTGCGATTTTAATGTGCGCTAAGTGGTGTTCTTCGTGCCATGCTAATTTGGCAAGTTTTGTTGCGACGGTAATCTCACCATTATTTTCGTGGGTAAAGATTCGACCTAATTGATCTTCCGTAATGCTATTTCCTAAAGAGACGATGCGCTCATTGATGCCTTCTAGCATTTTAATTGAACTTTCAACCGGAAGCTTTGTATCAGGTTGAACAGCCCACTTGTCTTGGTCAAAATTTGGAACGAGTGGATTTTCGTCAGTTAAAGCTAACTTTAAGCGTTGAAACATGTTCATCTGTGAGTCGGCAATGTGGTGAACTAGTTGTCGGACGTTCCAACTCCTGTCATGGTATGTCTTGCTTAACTCTTCATCACTCAAAGAGTCGACCGTTTCTCTTAATCGTGTCGTGTAAGTATCGATCTGCTTCAACCATACTTGAATATCTTCTAGTGTTACTTTATCTGGAACTTCTAATGTGCCAATTGGAAATTTTGTATCCATTTGCATCCTCCTTTTTGCTAGTATATTTTGACATTAAACTATAATATACCATTAATATAGAAGTTTCGGACATTAAGTGCCTTATTTTACTAAAAACAGGTATTCTGCAATTCTTACGGACATCTAGTACTCTATTAAATCGAAAATATATCAGTTGACCACTATTTTCGGTGAATAACGGAAAATATGTCCTCCTAAATCTAAAATCACTAAAAAATAGACTTATAAAGGAATAAATGTCCAATCATTCACCCCATGTTGAGTATTTGAAAATAGATAAAATTAAATAACCTATTTCTGAATATTATGTTATCATCAAAGTAATATAATTGCAGTAAAATCCAACAAAAAGGTGATCATTATGTTAGTAACGCCACTTGGTCCGATTAAAATATTAGTTAATGAGCAGGAAATCGATTATCAGGCAATTAGATGTTCATTAAATAAATCCTGCCGTGACGTGGATGGTAGATTTTTAATTCAATATCCTTATAGGAGTGAATTTGGGATACAAAAGATACGATGTTGCCTTCCTAATATCAATGGACAAGGGGATATTGAAAGTGGCGAACGATTCGAATCCATATCTTTTTACAAAAATTTAACGAAATTGACGATAGGCATTGAAGCTTCGTTCGGTATGGAGGAAGAAGATGGTTATGATTATAGTGGTCGATATTTAAATAATGGAATTGAATATGAAACGAATGTAACGACAGATCATCGCATTTTTCAATTTGGTATTAGTTGGATACAACCCTGTACGGAGGAAAATGACCATCAGACCTGGTATGGAGCCGATATGACGTTGTAGAAATCGGGAATATGGAGGGAATGATAATAATGTATCAATACTTCAATGGATTGGTAATTAGGGAAGGTACCGAGGGTGTTCCTGCTGAATATGTGGAAGCACTGTTTGAAGATGCAGGATGGGCAAGAAACACTCCTACATGGCAAAAGGAAAAGTTTACATTGATATTTCAAAATTCTACTTGGGCCTTTACGGTCTGGGATGAGAATAAAATGATTGGCATGGTTAGAGTGATCTCAGATAAAATAATGGCTGCTAACATTATGGATCTGGCTGTATTAACCGAATATCGTGGAAGAGGCATCGGGAAGAAGCTCGTGGAACTCTGCCTTCAAAAACTTCCACATGGGGATTGGTTTGCTCACACATCCGCTAATAATTTCAGTTTCTATGAAAAGTGTGGGTTTGAGGTAAAAGATCTGTCCCAAAATGGCACCTGTGCATATTACGGATATATACAAGCAAGAAAAGATGGGCACCGATGAGGGGGACAGAACTTCTGAGAGGACATCCATTACGCTATTTCCATAAAAACAAGCATTTCTCGGATTCTATCGGACAAATGGTACGCTATTATGCAAAAATAGTAGAGAATACACTGTAGTTTTGTAGAATAACGGAAAAAATGTCCCCACCGAACCACCAACCATGGTATTCTAGAAAATAACGGAAAAAATGTCCTGCCAGTAGCTGGCAAAGAATATTGTCACTTGGCCGAGGACATTCAATACACTATTTACATAGAAACAGGCGATTTCGAAGTTTCCCGTACAAAAAGGAAATATTCTAATTCAAAGCTATGATATTCTGTTGTACACAAGGAGATATTAGTACTATTAATGGCATAAAATAGAACTTTTCTATAATATAATAATTAGACGGTTCCAAAGTTGGTTCAAGCGAAGGTGATTACAATAAAACACGTTAAGAAAATTCTATTTGTAGTTATTGGACTTATATCATTTAGCATAGGTGTTGCGGGTACGATTTTGCCTGTATTACCGGGTGGTCCGTTTTATTTAATTGCAGCTTTTTGTTTTACAAAAAGTTCGGAGCGGCTTGATAATTGGTTCAAAAGCACGAAAGCATATGATAAATATGTCGTTGGATTTCGTGAAAATAGAGGGATGACCCTTAAAGAGAAAATCCGTATCAATTTAATTGCCGATTTCTTTATTGTATTGTCCTTATTTTTAGTTGATATCCTCTTTGTGCAACTTATTATAGTAGCACTTGGTCTCTATAAACATTATTACTTTATTAAGAAAATCAAAACCATCTAGGTGCCTGTCACTTCCCGGTTTTTGTCGAAAAATATAGTTAGAATGAAAGATCCTTAATTAACATTGCGATACAACAATGTTTTTAAGGGTCTTTTTTGAATATAAACTTTAGATTATCCAGCTCGGTCTGTGCACCTTGTGATTTGCGAATGAGCTCCCAATCGCAGGAAATATCAAGGAAATTGAGGCAAATGGTCATGAGTTAAACAAATCATTTTCAATATAGTAATGATAATTGTCCAGTTCACTTTACGAGAAATACATAGGTTATAACTGAGACGTCTCCTATCTTTTGGTTACGAAAGGAGGGGATACGATATGTTAGTAGCACTACTAATTGCCTTGATATTCTTCATCGCAATGATTGTAGCAGTTTTGCTAGGCTCACCTGATCAACGTGATATTGTTAAAGATTGTATTGATGATATTTTAGGAACAATCTAAGCATAATGAATGGTTGAGCAAAATAAAAATGTCTTCCTGGGAGTAGCTACTCTCCCAGGGGGCATTCATAATCGATAAAAGGAGAGAGAAACGATGGAAGATAAAGAAAATTATAGAGAGCGTAAAAGAACCTCAACTAGGAATGAGAGGTCAAAAGATAAACAAGAAAATGAGATTGCTGATATTTTAAAGGATGCAACTACTTTATTTACTAAACTTGCTGATGAAGAAAATATTAATAAATTGAAGAATTCATCTGATCTCGAGAAGCTAAAAAACTCAGGGTTAACGGATATGCTGCAACTATTCAAATCATTTAAAGGAAATAAAAAGACGATAGAGAATGGTGAACAGCTTTCTGATGTAATCGAAGAAATGAGCGATCGTTTAGATGACATCGATACTAAACTTTCTGAAGATAATTCACAATCACTAGATACCCAAAATGAAATACTAAAAGACTTGCAAAAAAAAATGAATGACATCGAAAAACAATTAAACGAACAAGACTATAGCAAGACATTAAAAAGAATGCAAGAAACAATGGACGAAATTGATGTGAAAGTCAGCCGAATGAGAGGAAGAGTGTAGGCAAGAACGAGAACTGGGGAAAAACTCCGGTCTCTCGTTGGTGCCTGTCACCTCCCGAAATTTGTCAAAAATCTATAGGTGCCTGTCACCTCCCGGATTTTGTCGAATGGAATACAATTAAAAATGGAGTTCCTATCAACTAGGAAACCCCATTATTCAGGTGGTAGTTTATAAGTTACATTTCCTTCTTCATCGAGAAATTCTATTTTTGGAACATCGTTTTCATCTACTACCATTCTAATTCGCTTGTTTCCTTTGTTATCCATAAGACTAACGGACACGTCGCCGTTTGGAGATTTGCCCATAAATGCCCGTTCTACATTACCTTCATATAATTGGTTGATGGCTGAGGCTTTTTCTTCATCAGTGAGATTTGAATTTTTTATTTCATTTTCTCTCTCAATCACTTTTCTTAAGTTTTGATTTGGGCGATCGAATAGTCCGAAGCCATAGCTACGTTTTCCACTATCATCGACATACCTCATTTGAACAACTTGGTCTTGCTTATATTGATCAAATGTTAATGAAGCAAAGGATTGGTAGCTTCCATCATCATTTTTTTCATTCCCATAAATTAAACCACCACATTCATCGCCTTCTGCATTAAAAAACATTAAGCCAGACAGCGGATCATCTTGCCTATGGCCTGGTAGAATATCCATTCCATCCATCAACGCAGGTGGAATGTTGTCTTCATTGAATAAAGAAAGCTTTACTTTTCCTTCCTTATCCACGATATTCAATTGTTCTGCTTCTATTTTAGTGAATTTTTTAGATTGATTCGTCATGATTTCTCCTCCTATAGTGCCTGTCACTTCCCGAATTTTGTTGACCAACAGGGCCACCTTAATCTCTAGCCATCCTTATAATACTCGTATAAATAAAATCCTGAATACTCAACATAGAACCCATTTTTGATTAAAGCTACATCTTCTGATTCAATCTCAAATCCAAATGCCGATTCTGGCCCTTGCCCAACGGATCCTATTTCAATCTCATCTCCATTTTCGTTATATAGGTAGTAATTTTTATGCGAAGTTTGTGTGTAATACGTTCCATTTGGATCAAAAATTCCATTGTATAAGAATCTTCCAGCACCATAATCCATCTCATAACTTGTATCAAAGCTAAAACTAATTATATTGTCATCACGCATGAAAGTACCGTCGAGAATAATAGTGGTATTATTTTTTTCCGTTAATTCGATGTCCAACTCTTTTTCACCATTTTCATTTAACTGAATCCATTCTGGTTTAATAAAAAATTTCACAGGTTCATTTTCTCGCACTAGGTTTAGGACATACCCTTCTCGACTAGTGACCTTATCTAATATCCCTTGATTAGAAAAATTGTCGTTATAGAAGAAGAATACCCAAATAAGTACAACACCAGCAATTATAAAAGGATAGAATAACTTCTTTGCCACACTTAGCCTCCCTCTCCATTAGTGCCTGTCACTTCCCGAATTTTGTCGACGACCAGACCGTTGTTAGTCTCCTGAATCTCTTTTAATAGTACTTTCCTTCACAATCTTAACACAAAATTCTGACTTATGTTCTTTGCCTGACAGAATTATGTTAGAATATTATTCAAAAGAATGTTTTTTTAAAATATATGAAGTATAAAATTTCAGAGATGTCTAGCTCCAGCGCCTACCCCCTCGAGGTCTTAAGTCAATCCGCATCACGGGCAAAAATCGCCACGACGAGGCTCGGCTTAAGCTTGTCGGGGGTGACCAAGGCGCTTGCGCTTTTCTTAGTTCGTGTTTAGGGGGAAAACAGGATGAATAACGAAAAGTATTTAAAATACATTAGTATTTTTGTTGGTGTTGCGTTAGTAATTAGCTTGATCATGAATGTTACTTTAATTTCAAAAGTGGATGAGTTACAGTTTCGGATGGATCAACTGTCAACCACCCAACATGACATAATGAATAACGTACATACACAAACTGGACAAATAGAATCGGCGCTTGCGGAATTTAAAGAAGAACAAAGCTGGATTAGTCCAATTCAATTTAATTTTAATAAAGAGAATGAAGAGGATGGAACAACCGAGGCCAAGTTTGAGTGGCAAATAAAGGAACTGGAAGAGGATTCAGAGGTTGTTTTTCATTATGCATTTGGAGATGAGGAAGAATTTACAGATATTCCTGTAGAAGCAATAGAGCAAGGATTGTATCAAGTGACGGTTCCATTGAAACTCGATGTGGAGCCACAATGGGATATTTTTATTCGAAATGAAACGAATCATAGTGAAATGATGAAACCAGATATTGATGAAAAAGAACGTGAGAAAAGTAAACTCCGTTATTATGTTACAGTATCATCTGATGATATGGTAAAATCAAATGACATTAGATGGGAATATATGGATTATTTCGGAGCTAGTAAATATGGGATTATCCAGACAGATGTTGATTTAATGGATGATATTTATCATGTGAACGTCACCTATCATGGTGTCGATCAATCAAGTATTGTGGTGGATGAAGTGTATTTACTGAAGTACCAAGGGAATAACTTGATTGGGGAAGAAGAAATTACAATCGAGAATGGAAACCATTCGATTGAAAATGAAATCCGTTTTTTCCATTTATATGAACAAGAGATGTATGAAGATATGCGTTTAGTTATTAAAACTGTCTACAGTAATGGAGATAGTTTTGAAAAAGAAGTTTACAGCGAATGAATCGTCACACCAAGTTAAGGAGGCTTCCAAATGGTTATAGTTGTTGGAACGTTATTTATTATTTTGTTCATGTATCAATTAGTAAAGTTTTTAGAAGTGCTATTGAAAATGTCGCAAAAACCTGCATTTCCGATTAATAGTGAAGATACAGCAATTAGAAAGCATCCGGATCGGAAATTAGCACCACCAACTTATCAAGAACAGAAATGGGGAATCATTTTATTTACTGCTATGCTCGTATTTTGGTTGGTCATGTTTGTTGTAGGACTAATTGATTCTAGTGATGGCTGGACATTAACACTATTGTTATTTATCCCGACAATGTATTCTCATGATTTATTTAATATGTTCGCTGTGTATGGTGATGGTCTCGTATCTGGAAGTCGATTTATTCCTTGGAAAAATATCAAATCCTATGAGTTTAAATTCATCGATATCAATCATAAATATTACGGCCATTCAAAAGAAATTAATGATAAAGGATATGAACTGATCATCAAGCAACGAGTTTTTTCTACTAGTGTCATCGTTGTTTCAGAAGATGCAAAAGAAAAATTAACCGAAATACTGAGCAGTCATGTCGCATGTAATAATGATAAGAAAATGATAAAGGAATCTGCGGTTTAGATTTCGGAAAATTGAAACCTATTAGAATGTGAATCGTATGAAAATGAAGACGGAATTCAGAGGAGCCTTACCTATGTCAAAGCAAACGTATAGTTGGATTGGCTTTGTATTTTTAGTAGCTGCAATTGTGTACTATTTAGTGGAAATTTACGTTGTAGCTTCTCCGTATTTATTATTTTACGGACTAATTCTTGTTGGTTTAATTTTTAGTTTCATAGGTCGGCCATTGAAACAAAAGAAGCAATCCATCGGAAGATATGTTGGGTTAATCGGGCTTATCGGTAACTTAGTAATCGCTATTGTCTATTTCCCACCATTTTATTTTATTTGGGGAACGTTGATATTTGGTCCATAAGGGAGAGGTGCTAAGGTGTTAGGACTGTTTATTGCTTGGATCGTTTTGTCGTTAACGGTTTCTCTATTTTTAGGACTCCTTATGTTGAGAAAAACGGATGAATTGAAGGGGGCATTTCTAACAGCTGTAATCGCAAATTTTATCACCTTGAGTTTGGCGGGTATTTGGTGGTTCAGAACGGAGACGGACGGGATTAGTCAAGTCTTAGGAGTTTTATATTACGGACTAGCAGTTGTTATTATAAGTATCATTAATTGGATTGTATTAAGGAAGTCGGGAAAATCATCCGTTTATAAGGAGAATTAGGAATAGATGAAACAAATAAAGATGGGGTCATGGACAGTTGAGGTTGATGTAGAGAAGACAATAGCATTTTATGAAACCTACTATTTAATCACAGAGGATTGCAACTGTGATTATTGTGTGAATTATGTCAGAGCGTGTGACTCTTTTCCACGGGAGGTTATGGAGTTATTTTCTATGTTCGGAATTGACCCTCGCAAAGAAGGAGAAGTCTTTGAACTAAGTGAAACGGAAGATGGATTACATATTTATAATGGCTTTTACCATTTTGTTGGAAGAATCATAGAGTCTCCAGATGATGATCAATTGGAGAACTTCCGCCCTGACACAAGTATTGAAATTAGCTTTGACGAACAGATCGATTTATTACCAGAGAGTTTCCCTAGTCCAGTCGTTCAATTAATTTTTCAGCTGAATATCCCTTGGTTACTAGATTCGTAATATATAGGAGAGGTAATATAGGGAATTATCAAAAAGAGAACACGGAAAGAATGGCTTTTATTTTTGGCACTAGCTTTAGTCATTATCGCAGGTACAGTGTATTATTTATTAGCTTTTACACCTAAAAACTCAGTCGAACTGTACGAAAAAATACATTTTGCCGATGATTATGAAACGATGGAAAAATTAATGTTAGAAGGTTACGAGGATCATGTGACGGAAGAAGACTTTGCTTTTCTTCAAGAAAACTCACCAAATACGATTAAGCAACTCTCCGTCTTTGAGTACAATAATACGTCCTATGTTGTGATGACAACTCCTGGTACACAAAAGTTAGAAGTGCTGGAAGTGGAGGAATTGCCTGAAGAAGTTCGGAATTACTTTTTGGGATTGCCAAATCAAGGGGATTGAGGAGTGAACGCAAGTGAAGGAATGGTGGGAACGAAAGAAAAGAAATTCGAGAAAAAGGAAGAAGGAATCTGGTTCATACACATTTTGGGACTTTTTAGTTGATGCCTTGTTTTGGGTGCCTGAGCTATTATTTCTACCATTACGAATTATCTTTTGGCTAGTGCGAGGATTTGGCAGAATGATAGGAGAATTATTTGATATTGTGTAGGGGTTGTATTTGGGTTTGTATGGGAATAAGGCGTGAATATTTTCCTTTTCGATGTGGAAGTCATCTGATGATTTCATAAGAAAAAGTTGTTCTCACTACATAGTTTTTATCCTTATCCCCACTAGGTTTTTTAACATATCAATCTGCAGGTATGATGTTGTCAATCTCTGTCCAATCAAATGAACCGTTACGTATTTTTTCGCGACGTTCCTTATCAATTATATCCGTAGGTCTGCCACCTTTAGGCCAATCGGTTTCATGTCCTTCCCATTCTGGACGCTCATGTGAAAGAATATATGCAGCGATGTCGGCTGCTTCTTGATCGGTAAGGTTAGGATTGCCAGGAGGCATATTATTTTTAATAAAACCTGCCATTTTTACCATGCGACTCATTCCAGCACCATCGTTAAATGAATTTTCTCCCCATAAAGCAGGGCCAGTATTTGCACCCGAACCAGCACCATCAGCGCCATGACAGCTCATGCAGCTTTGTTCGTATAATTCTTCCCCACTTGCAACACTAGGTTCAGGGATTTCCTTCATTGTATTCCTCATGCGCCATGGGATATCTTCTCCAACTTCAATACCTTCTGATATATGTGTTAGGTACGACATTAGTGCACGCATTTCCTTGCTATCTTCATCCATTTTTTTCCCGTTCATGCTACGAATCATACAGCCATTAATTCGATCCTCTAATGTAAACACGACACCTTCACGGGCACGATACTGTGGAAATTGTGTCGTAACTCCTACCATGGGAGAACCTTGTCCAACTCCACCATCAGCGTGACAGCTTTGACATGAAAGTTCATTCCCAACATGATCCACCATCACAGTATTCGTTTCATTAAATATCTCTTCCCCATATTGGATGTACTCTGTCATTGGGTTATCAGGGTCAAGATCATCTGTTGAAGGTGGGTTATACGGAACTTCATCTTCTCCACTACCATCATTTGAACTGTTATTTTGACTAGCGCTATTGTTGTCATTGGAACTACTGTTTTCGTTATTGTTGGAATCATTGTCATTACATGCTGCAAACAAAATTATCATTCCAATCAACATGAACCAAAACCACTTTCTTTGAATCATACATTATCTCCTTCCTTCTGTTTTGTTTATAGAATGCCAAGCTATGGGATAACTATTCAATAATGTTAATGGGTGTTTAAATCTTTTTTTGTGAATATTGAGAATGTATAGTAATATGGGAATATATTACCTAAGATTAGGATATAAATTGACTGGTTCCGTTAATGCCGTAAAATCCTAGATTTTATAGTGTTAAAAAGGGAAATAAAGGAACGAGGAACCGTGAGCAGTAAGAAACCATGTATTTTTGGAGAAATAACGGAAAGAGGAATCATTCGGACTTCGGATGAATCGATGTTCCGTTAAACAGTAGCCTACTGAAAGGAGTCCATTACTATGACTTGGAATGAAATAAATAATAAGAAGGATATTGATGTTTTCATGGAGACATTTGGTGGTTTTCATGATAGCTGTTTAAAAGAATTGCACATGAGTACAGATAGTTTTGTGGGTGATGAGTTAGGAATGGCTGTGCCACTGGGATTGGACACAAAGGTTCGGATTTTGTTTCAAAAACAGTCTCGTAATCCTTCTGCAATTGAGTTGTATTTTGAAGAAGTGACGGAAATGCATATCCATCCCAGGGGAGAAAATCAGGATTCAATTATTTACGATGCAACATTGATCCAGCGTGATGGATTATTTTATTGGGCAGATGAATATGGTTGGGATCCTGATAATTATACGGTCGGTCGAAATAGCTGGATTGCAGCTAAAAAGGTAAAGTGGCGTGATGTAAGTTCTTGGATGGGGCAAACAAATAGGTACGGGGTTATTTCGGAGGATGAAACTTGATCATATTGCGCTCCGGTGTAACAGGTTTCCAACCAGCACCGAACGAAGATGAAAAGAAATTTAAACAAGTTTGTTATGCTCTCCCTGATGCCAAAATATTGGAATTTATTGAAGAACCTCCAACGAAGAACTACTATGAATGCCAAATGATAGTAGCAGAAAAGATGATTTATATTTTGCTTAATAAACATTATCCTTTCATGGCTTCTGTAACTCACACGAATGAGATGACTTTCATTCATAACCGTGAACTAATGAGTTTTTTTGGAGATTATTATAACGTACTTAGTCCGGAGCAACTTCGTGAACCGATAAGATATTCTCAAAATAAAAATATTGTCATACATAATGAAAACACATTGCACCAAGCAGAACTGAAACAATTGGTGTATTGGAAACCGAGAAGTGTTGGAGAGGTCGTTTTTAATACTTGGGATTAGTCCCGGAAAAAAGGAGAATCTATTTTGAATGAAGATTGGAAGTCAATGAGTTCAAAAAAGGGTTGGTTGCTTGAAGGAATTTATGCAACTTCACTCCATTCCTATCAATATGAAAACGAGCTAACCCTTTTATCTAGCGAATTTACACTAACCCTGCAACATCCTGATTCATTGGAAAAAGTATATTGGAAACTAGGGTGGATTGAGGATGAGGATTGGGATGATCTACTCATTTTCAATGAACAACAAATTCCTAAACAGAACAGCTATAATTCAAGTTTTTCTTTTCAACATGGAAAAATAGATTCAATTCATGGATATGGATTAACGAAAAATCAACAAGAATTATTAACATCTATTGTAATTAAGTTAAAGCAGTACTATGTTACGATTCAATCAGGACCTGCTATTGAAGTGAAAATAACAAAGGAAGCACCAGCACCAGAAAAATTAGACGATCTTCTCCATCGATGAAAGACGATTAAGGAGTAAAAACATGAAACGATTACTAATTATGAAGGTTGGAAAAACACATAGCGGAAAATCTACCTTTGCTCAAGCACTTGAGGAGAAATTAGAAAATTCTATTGTGATGGATCAAGACAACCATGCTGCTTTTATCAATACCTATTATGAAAAACTGCAGCCAAAACAGGGTCCTAACATGCTAAAATACGGTGTTTCAAAATATATAGCAGAGTATGCGATTACTCAAACAAACCTTCACATAATTATATGTAATTCGAATCGAAACCGAAAAGATAGAGAATATTTGTTAAAAGAATTTTACCCAAAAGAGAAATTCACTCAAGTTATCGTTCATTTTGATATCCCAGATGATGTCCTCGAAGAACGTGTTTCTCATAGCCAACGCAGTACGAATATTTTTCGGAGTGCATCTAATTTTGAACAGGTACTTAGTCGTCAGCAGGCAGATTCATTAACGGAAGAGGTAGTAGATCCTGTTGAAGGGGAAGCCGACCATTTATTTGTGATTAAAAAGAATGAAGATGTGCAAGGTGTAATTCAAAGTATTGTTCGTCTAGCCCAAGGTGGGAGGGAATATCTGTGAGGGGACATTAGGTTCGCTATAATGTCCACACAGCACTGGGCTCTAAATGCTACCCCAGGCTAACCGGACATCAGATACGCTATTCCGAGCAATAAGTCGATTATAAGAATCTATCGGACATCAGATGCCTTATTCACCAAAATTTCCTCAGTTTTAATAGGTTAATAGTTAAATAACGGAACAGAAGTCCCATCCACCTCCCAAAACCTCCTGTAGCCGCAAATAACGGAAAAAATGTCCTCACAGCACGCGTCCCTAAATGTCACTCCAGGCTAACCGGACATCAGGTACGCTATTCCGAGCAAAAAGTCGATT
>NZ_FQVW01000066.1 GCF_900129485.1 Ornithinibacillus halophilus | reverse complement strand
TCATTTAGGTCAGTATCAGAAAATATTAAAGCAGCGCAACCATTTATTAAAACAAATGCAACGTAGAAAAGTAAAAGATAAAACAATGCTACGTGTCCTAACTGAACAACTTTCTGCTCATGCAGCTACTATTTTAGAACGTAGATTTAATTTCTTAGAATTACTACGTCAATGGGCAAGTCCAATTCATCATGGGATTAGTAGGGAGTTAGAACAGTTGGAAATCAAGTATTCTCCTTCAATAGAAGTATTAGAAGATACAAATAAGGAGAAAATAGAAACTATATATTTAGAAAAATTTCACGAAATAGAAGAAAAGGAAATTGAACGCGGCACCACACTAGCTGGACCACACCGTGATGATTTGCTTTTTTACGTTAATCAAAAAAATGTACAAATATATGGTTCACAGGGACAGCAGAGAACTACTGCTTTATCTGTAAAATTAGCCGAAATTGAACTAATCTACAATGAAGTTGGAGAATATCCAATTCTGTTACTAGATGATGTGTTGAGTGAACTAGATGATTATAGACAGTCTCATTTATTAAATACCATTCAAGGTAAAGTGCAAACATTTGTATCAACCACAAGTGTAGATGGTATTAACCATGAAACTTTAAACAAAGCGGAATTATTTCGAATAAAAAATGGAAATGTCGAAACGTAATAGTGGGGGGATCAAATGTTTATTCATATAGGCAATGGGAACGTTATTCGTTCTAAAGATATAGTTTCTATTATTGATCAAAATGTAATAACGTCATCAACGATCATGGAAGAAATGCTTAAAGAAAATAAACAAATTATTGTTGGCCCAACTGTAGACGTTAAATCTGTAGTAATCACAGGAAAAATCATTTATTACAGTACTTTATCAGTTTCTACTTTAAAGAAACGAGCAAGTATGATTTCAACCATAAGTAAACTAGAAGATTATTCAGATGAAATAGAAGTAGAATAATTGCAAATAGAAATGTAGGTGGAAGAATGGCAATGGACGAAAAGCTAAAAAACGAAGAAACATATAATGCCGATCAGATACAGGTTCTTGAAGGATTAGAAGCTGTTAGAAAAAGACCTGGGATGTACATTGGTTCAACTAGTGAGAAAGGTCTTCACCACTTAGTGTGGGAAATTGTCGATAATAGTATAGATGAGGCATTGGCAGGGTATTGTGATCATATCGAAGTTATTGTTGAAGAAGATAATAGTATCACGGTAAAAGATAATGGTCGTGGTATTCCAGTAGATATTCAAAAGAAAACTGGAAAACCTGCTGTTGAAGTCATTATGACTGTTCTTCACGCCGGAGGTAAATTCGGTGGTGGAGGTTATAAAGTTTCTGGAGGATTACACGGAGTAGGTGCCTCTGTAGTTAACGCTCTTTCTACTTACTTAGAAGTTTCTGTTCATCGTGATGGAAAGGTACATTACTTAAAGTTTGAACGTGGAGTTCCTCAAGAGGAATTAAAAGTTATTGGAGATACAGATATAACGGGAACTGTAACTCATTTTCAGCCTGACCCAGAGATCTTTTCAGAAACAACGGAATATAACTTAGATACGTTGACACAGCGACTTCGTGAATTAGCATTCCTAAATAAAGGAATAAAAATTACTTTAGAAGATAAACGAACAGATGCTGAACCACAGAATTTCTATTACGAAGGTGGAATCAGTGAATACGTTGAGTTTATTAATAAAAATAAAGAAGTATTGCATGAACCATTTTTTGCTGAAGGAGAAGACCAAGGAATAACTGTGGATATTGCGATTCAGTATAATGATGGTTTTGCAAGCAATATTTATTCGTTTGCAAATAATATTTCTACGTATGAAGGCGGTACACATGAATCTGGTTTTAAGACTGGTTTAACACGTGTAATTAATGATTATGCGCGTAAAAATAACTTGTTTAAAGAAAATGATCCTAATTTAACTGGTGACGATGTACGTGAAGGTATGACAGCAATTGTTTCTGTTAAGCACCCTGATCCTCAATTTGAAGGCCAAACAAAAACGAAATTAGGAAATAGTGAAGTTCGTACTGTTACTGATTCAGTATTTAGCGAAACATTTTCTAAGTTTTTATATGAAAATCCTTCAGTTGCCAAAATTATTGTTGATAAAGGATTAATGGCATCTCGTGCCAGAGCTGCTGCTAAAAAAGCACGTGATTTAACTAGAAGGAAAAGTGCTCTTGAGATCTCAAATCTACCAGGTAAACTAGCAGACTGTTCATCAAGAGATCCAGAAATAAGTGAACTGTATATCGTTGAGGGGGATTCTGCCGGAGGTTCTGCTAAGCAAGGACGTGACCGTCATTTCCAAGCAATTCTTCCATTACGAGGAAAAATTTTAAACGTGGAGAAAGCTCGTTTAGACCGTATTTTATCGAATAATGAAGTGCGCTCCATGATTACAGCACTAGGTGCAGGAATTGCAGATGATTTTGATATTACTAAGGCGAGATATCATAAAGTCGTTATTATGACAGATGCCGATGTTGATGGTGCGCATATCCGTACATTACTATTAACGTTTTTCTATCGCTTTATGCGTCCATTAATCGAAAATGGGTTTGTGTATATTGCTCAGCCACCACTATATAAAGTGCAGCAAGGGAAAGCAGCCTATTATGCATATGATGATAAAGAATTAGAGCGGATACTAGAGGAAATACCGAAAACTCCTAAGCCGGGCTTACAGCGTTATAAAGGTCTAGGTGAAATGAATGCAGAGCAGCTTTGGGAAACAACAATGGATCCTGATAACCGGACATTACTTCAAGTAGAATTACAGGATGCAATTGATGCAGACCAAGTTTTTGACATGTTAATGGGTGATAAAGTTGAACCACGTCGAAACTTTATTGAAGAAAATGCCCGCTATGTTAAGAATTTAGATATCTAGGTCATGAATTAACTTTATAGATTGTGTGTAGTGTTTCCATGGTATGTCGTTTAACAGACATACCTGTGTGTTCTATTAGGAGGGTTTTATAATTATGGCAGAAAATGAACGTAAAAGTATTCAGGAAGTTAATATAAGTCAAGAAGTCCGTACTTCATTCTTAGACTATGCAATGAGTGTTATTGTTTCACGTGCGTTACCAGATGTAAGAGACGGGATGAAACCTGTACATCGAAGAATATTATATGCAATGAATGATTTAGGTATGCACGCTGATAAAGCTTATAAAAAATCCGCTCGTATTGTTGGTGAAGTAATTGGTAAATATCACCCACACGGTGATTCAGCTGTTTATGAAGCAATGGTACGTATGGCGCAAGATTTTAGTTATCGTTACATGCTCGTTAATGGTCACGGGAACTTTGGTTCTGTAGACGGTGACTCTGCCGCTGCGATGAGGTATACCGAGGCGAAAATGTCCAAAATCTCAATGGAGTTATTACGAGATATTAATAAAGATACAATTGACTATCAAGATAACTATGATGGGTCTGAACGAGAACCTGTCGTATTCCCATCTCGTTTCCCAAATCTATTAGTAAATGGTGCTTCAGGTATTGCTGTAGGGATGGCAACGAATATACCTCCTCATAATCTTGGGGAAACAATCGATGCCGTACTTGCAATAAGTAAAAATCCTGATATCACCATTGAAGAATTGATGGAAGACCATTTACATGGACCAGACTTTCCGACAGCTGGACTAATTTTAGGCAGAAGTGGAATTAGAAAAGCATATGAGACTGGAAGAGGTTCTATTACAGTTCGTGCAAAAGTTAATATTGAAGAAAAACCAAATGGCAAAACAACGATAATTGTTACAGAGTTACCATATCAAGTAAATAAAGCAAAACTAATTGAAAAAATTGCTGAATTAGTTCGTGATAAAAGAATTGAAGGTATCACTGATTTACGGGATGAATCTGACCGTAATGGGATGCGTATTGTAATGGAATTACGCCGTGACGTTAATGCGAATGTATTGTTAAATAACTTATATAAGTTTACTTCTTTACAAACAACATTTGGTGTGAATTTATTAGCATTAGTAAATGGAGAACCTAAAGTACTAAATGTAAAACAATGTTTAGAGCATTATTTAGATCACCAAAAAGTGATTATTAAACGAAGAACTGCTTTTGAATTACGAAAAGCAGAAGCAAGAGCTCATATTTTAGAAGGTTTGCGTATTGCGTTAGATCATTTGGATGAAGTAATTTCTTTAATCCGTAATTCGAAAACAGCAGATATTGCTCGTGAGGGATTAATGGAACGCTTCAAATTAACTGAGAAACAAGCACAAGCAATTCTAGACATGCGTTTACAACGTCTAACAGGTTTAGAGCGTGAAAAGATAGAAGAAGAGTATAATGACCTTGTGAAATTAATTGCAGAATTAAAAGCGATTTTAGCAGACGAAGAAAAAGTACTAGAAATTATTCGTGAAGAACTTGTTGAAATTAAAGAAAAATATGGTGATGATCGCAGAACAGAAATTACGGTTGGTGGGGCAGACTTTATTGAAGATGAAGATTTGATCCCTGTGGAAAATATCGTCATCACCCTTACTCACCAAGGCTATATTAAACGATTGCCATCATCGACTTACCGTACACAACGTCGTGGTGGACGAGGGATTCAAGGGATGGGAACCAATGAAGATGACTTTGTAGAACATCTAGTTTCCACGTCAACCCATGATACGATTCTATTCTTTACTAACAAAGGAAAGGTATATAAGCTGAAAGGGTATGAAATTCCTGAATTTAGCCGAACAGCAAAAGGTATACCAATTATAAATGTGTTGCAAGTTGAAAAAGGTGAATGGGTAAATGCGGTTATTTCTGTAAATGAATTCAGTGAAGACTGGTATTTCTTCTTTACAACTAAAAATGGAATTTCCAAACGAACACAGTTATCACAATTTGCGAATATTAGAAAAGGTGGATTAATCGCACTTGGGCTTAAAGAAGAGGATGAATTAATCTCTGTTCGATTAACGGACGGTACAAAGGATATCATGATTGCAACAAAACATGGATACCTAATCCGATTCCCTGAAGATCAAGTTCGTTCAATGGGAAGAACAGCATCTGGGGTACGAGGAATTTCATTAAGAGAAAATGATGAAGTTGTTTCCATGGAAATATTAGATGACGGCCTACAAATCATGCACGTTACGAATAAAGGTATTGGTAAGCGTACACCTGAAGATCAGTACCGTATTACAAAACGTGGTGGTAAAGGTATCTTCACTTGTAAGTTAAATGATGATACAGGTCATGTAGTCGCTGTAAAAGCAGTCACTGGGGAAGAAGATATCATGTTAATTACGGTTGACGGAGTTCTTATCCGAATCCCAGTAGAAGGTGTATCTCAAACAGGTAGAAACACTCAAGGTGTTCGTCTCATCCGCTTACAAGAAGGTGAGGAAGTAGCAACTGTCGCTAAAATTGAAAAAGATGAAGAAGAGGTAGTAGAGGCAGAGGAAACTGAGAATACGTCAGTACAAGATAATGAAGAAGATATAGAAGAATAAAAAGAAATATTGGATGGAAAAGGTGACAAAAACATAGGAAATAACTTCTTGTTTTGTCGCCTTTTTCTTTACATAAATGAATATTTGGGGAGGAAATGAGGATGCGAGTAAAGCCTTCGCAGCTAGTTCCTGGCTGTATTCTCATTAGAGATGTCATTGGAAAAACAGGTCGTCCAATAGTCCCAAGAAAAGCAATATTGACGAAACAGCATATTGATTTCCTAGATAAATTCCTAATAAATCAAGTTGATGTTTCAGATAAATTGAGCAATGGAAAGCCGTTCGAGCCAAAAAAATTAGAAAGGCAGAAAAAGATTCAAAAAAGTGATATTACGTCCTATCCATTTGAAAAGCATTATCAATTGGTTGTGGAGGCATTTAAAAAGCTCTTTCAAAAATGGCAAAATAATATTCCTATTGAGATTCCACTAGTTCGAAAGCTAATTGTTCCACTTATTGAAAGAATGGAAGATATAGGGTCTTCAATTTATCAGTTACATCGTTTTACTAATAAAAAAGATTACTTTTATCATCATTCAGTTTCGGTTGCTATTTTAGCAGCATATATAGGGAAGAAGTTAGGATATGAAAAAGGAGAATGGATTCAGATTGGACTGGCAGGATTTTTGAGTGATGCTGGAATGTCTAAACTTGGAAACATCATTTTTAAAGAAGAGGAATTATCAACGGCTGAATTTCAAGAAATAAAAAAGCATCCAACCTATTCATACCGGATGGTTGAGCATAATTCATTGGTGACAACCCACGTAAAATTAGCAGTACTTCAACATCATGAACGTTTAGATGGTAGTGGTTACCCACTTGGATTAACACAAGGTAAAATACATCCATTTGCAAAGATAATCTCTATTTGTGATATGTATCATGCAATGATGAGTCAAAGAACCTATAAAGAAAGCCAATCACCATTTAAGGTAATCGAGACATTACAAAATGAACAGTTTTCGAAGCTAGATCCAAAGGTTGTTCAAACATTTCTACAAGGAATTACTGACTTTTCGATTGGAACGAAAGTCATTCTTTCTAATGGAGAAGCGGCTGAAATTGTATTTATGGATTCGAATCAACCTACTAGACCAATGGTGAAATTAGAAAACAGTGAGATAATCTCATTAAGCAATAATAAAGAATTATTCATTAAAGATATAGTAACAAAAACAAAGAATGGCTAGCATCTTCTTTTTTTGATGCTAGTCAATTTTTATGGAAACGTTTCGCTCCTAACTGTGTATTTTTCTTAATAACAAATCCCCTATAAAAAGTGGGATCTTTTCTGCTGTAATGTGTATAAATTGGTGAACAAGTGGGAAATCAATATCAGCCTTAGAATGCAATAATTCTCCCCACCATTCGGATTCATAACGACTAATCATACTTAAATTATATAAAAGCAAATAGTGTACCATGACTTCTGGAATACTGAAAAAATCCTCACGAGTAGAAGGAAAATAGACCGATGTGTCGCTATGCAAATAGAAAGGACCGTTTACTTCTTGAATAGAATTCTCCAACTGAACGATAACCTCTGTTTGAGTGCTTTCTATATGTTTTATTACAGGAATATAATCTTCTATCTTTCTAATTAAGGATTGATCAGTTAGATGGTAATTATCTAGTAATGTCGTTGGGAAATAAAGAACATTGGAATTCAATTTTCCAACTTTCGATAGCTTTTCTTTATTATGAAATATAAATAATTCACTTAGCTCAGGAATACGTCCTAATAACGATTCCATTGTAACTTTTTCAAAAGGAATAGTGTTTATGCCATATAGATGTTTTGAGAAGTATGGAAATAATCCATTATGTTGTATTTTTACTTCATCCTCTAGGAAGGAATAGTCTTTTTTCTTTCGCTTTCTCGTGGAAACACCATGTGCAAGTAATGAAGTTGATTCTGGATAATCTGGTCTAACAGTCATAAGGCCGGCTTTTAGCAGATGAACCATCCCGTAGAATAAAAGAACTGGTTTTAGCGTCATATCATTACTTTTACCAGCATCATAATATTTCATTGCATGTTCCAAATAATAGATAAATGTATTACAATTTTCGTAACTCTTCACTTCTGCATTTTCATGATTGATTCTTTCATAACAATTATATAAATATTGTTGTGCTGTTTGTTGAGAAGTTAAGTAGGTATAAAAGGAATCAATTCTTTCTTTATCCATTTTAAAACTCCTATATTACTCTAAAATTTCGGAATCTATTTTCTTTTATAAAATAAAAGAAAGTCTGTTGAAAAAGGAACGATGTTAACGTATTGTATATTACAATAGATATACCTATATAGTTTGTACGTAATTAAAAATTTCATTCATTGAAGGTGAGGAGAGGTAACATGCGTTCTGATAAATTTGAAAAACAAGGATTGACATTTGATGATGTCTTATTAATGCCATCGGAGTCTGAAGTGCTACCAAGAGAAGTTGATATTAGTACTGTTTTAAGTTCAAATATTAGATTAAATGCACCTTTATTAAGTGCAGGAATGGACACAGTTACCGAAGCCTCTATGGCTATAGCCATGGCACGTCAAGGTGGTTTGGGAATTATTCACAAAAATATGTCCATTGAAGAACAAGCCGAAGAAGTAGACCGAGTAAAGCGTTCGGAAAGTGGAGTAATTACGAACCCGTTTTTCCTAACTCCAGAACATCAAGTTTTTGATGCTGAGCATTTGATGGGAAAATTCCGTATCTCAGGCGTACCAATAGTGAATTCCATTGAAGAACAGAAATTAGTAGGTATCATCACGAATCGTGATTTACGTTTTATTCAAGATTACTCAATTGCAATATCCGATGTAATGACTAGTGAAAATCTAGTAACAGCTTCTGTCGGAACAACATTACAAGAAGCTGAGAAATTATTACAAAAATATCGAATTGAAAAACTACCATTAGTCGATGAAGATGGAGTGCTTAAAGGCCTTATTACGATAAAAGATATTGAAAAAGTCATTGAATTTCCTAATGCAGCCAAAGACTCACAAGGAAGGCTGTTAGTTGGAGCAGCTGTAGGTATAACAGGAGATTCCATGAAACGAATCGAAAAACTAGTAGAAGCTGGTGTTGATGTCATTGTTATTGATACAGCACATGGACATTCTAAAGGTGTAATCGATCAAGTTCGGAAAGTAAGAGAAATGTATCCTAACTTAGATATCATCGCAGGTAATGTGGCTACTGCAGAAGCAACAAAAGCATTAATTGAGGCAGGAGCAAATATAATTAAAGTTGGAATTGGTCCTGGCTCTATTTGTACAACTCGAGTTGTAGCAGGAGTAGGTGTCCCTCAAATTACAGCTGTTCATGATTGTGCCGTTGCTGCAGAGGAATATGGTATTCCAGTTATTGCTGACGGTGGAATTAAGTATTCTGGGGATATTGTGAAAGCATTAGCTGCTGGAGCACATGCTGTTATGCTAGGAAGTATGTTTGCTGGAACATCAGAAAGTCCTGGTGAAACTGAAATCTATCAAGGACGTCGCTATAAAGTGTATCGAGGAATGGGTTCTGTTGGGGCAATGAAACAAGGTTCAAAAGATCGATACTTTCAAGATACAGAAGATGCTAAAAAGCTAGTACCTGAAGGAATTGAAGGAAGAGTGGCTTATAAAGGTCCACTTTCAGATACCGTCCATCAATTATTAGGTGGTTTACGTTCTGGAATGGGCTATTGTGGAACACCAACAATTGATTCCTTAAGAAATGATGCAAAATTTGTTAGAATTACCAATGCTGGATTACGAGAGAGTCATCCACATGATGTTCAAATTACTAAAGAAGCTCCGAATTATTCAATTTAATTTCCTAAATTTGGTGGTAGATAGGGAGGTATCCCTATCTACTTTTTGGGACGAATATATGGTAAAATAACATAGTCAATAAACAGAATAAAATTATTTTCACAGCAAACGTTGGAGGTAAAAAAAGTGAAACATTTGAAGATTTCTTCAATAATAATGATTTTGATGGCTTTAGCCATATCGGTAGTGACACATCCAATAACAGCAAATGCAGAAAACTTAGATATAAAATCCAAATCAAGTATATTAGTTGACTTTGAAACAGGGAAGATTCTCTATGCTGAAAACATGGATACTGCAATGGATCCAGCTAGTATGACAAAAATGATGACAGAGTACTTAATATTAGAAGCTATTGATAATGGCGAAGTTAGTTGGGAAGACACTACATGGATTAGTGATTATGCTTATGCTATATCAGGTTTAAATAACTCTTCAGGTGTTGGATTACAACAAAGTTTTGATTTCTCTATCCATGATTTATATAAAGCAATGGCTATTAATTCAGATAATGCAGCAACTATTGCTCTAGCAGAATTAGATTCACTTGCTGGTTCTGAAGGTGAATTTGTAAAAATGATGAATCAAAAAGCACAAGAAATGGGATTGACAGAAGCTAAATTTGTTAACTCTACTGGTTTAACGAATAGTTATTTAGCTGCTGCACATCCTGAAGGGAAACATCCTGAAGGAACGGACCCTGAAGGTATTAATTTATTGTCTGCTAAATCAACAGCATTACTTGCGTATCGTTTATTAAGTGATCATCCTAAGGTTTTAGAATTTTCCAGTGCCCCTACTGCAGAATTTTATGGACAAACAATCGTTAACTGGAATTGGATGCTTCCTCATGAAGGAGTTAACTTTAAAGACTTCTATTATGAAGGTATTGACGGTTTAAAAACTGGAAATACAGGAAGTGAAAATGGTTATATGTTTACGGGTACTGCAGAACAAAATGGTAAACGTCTAATTACTGTAATTATGGGTGCAGAAAGTGAAGCAGTTCGCTTTAATGAAACAGCAAGACTGATGGATTATGGATTTAGAAATTTCCAAACTACTGAACTTTTTCCTGCTGGGTACCAACTTGAAGATGAGTCTGTTATCCCTGTTGGCAAAGGGAAAGAAGATAATGTAGAAATTGAATTGGCTGAAGGTTTTACAATTCCAGTAAAACAAGGTGAAGAAGAGTTATATAGTATTGATTACCAAATTGATGAATCACTATTAAATGAAGATGGAGAACTAGTAGCACCAATTGAAAAAGGGCAAATTATTGGTAAAGCAGAGTTAGTTTACTCTGGTGATAATGAATATGGATATATAACAGAAGGTAATGGAAATACAGTTGATTTAATTACATCAGACAGTGTAGAAAAGGCAAATTGGTTTATGTTAGCATTAGGTGCAATCGGAGACTTCTTTAGTGGAATTTTTGATACTGTAAAAGGTTGGTTCTCCTAAATCAAATTAAATTGAAATAATAAAACTTGCATCCTTATAAAAAATTGGCTATGATATACAATAATTAAACAATGTAAGAAAGTGTTGATAGGAAATAGTAATAGCATTTCTTCCTAAAGAGAGTCGATGGTTGGTGGAAATCGATGGTTGTATGCTATGAATCCATCCTTGAACTGGTTTACGGAATATAGAGTTCATACTCTATTAGTAAGTAAACCCGGTTAGTACCGTTAATAACGATGAGCCGGAAGAGGATAACTCTTCAATAAGGGTGGCAACGCGGGAATTCTATACTCTCGTCCCTATATTTGGGACGGGAGTTTTTTGTATTCTTTTTCAAACTAAAGGAGGAAATTAAATATGTTAGACATGAAGTTTTTACGCAACAATTTTAATGATGTAAAGGAAAAATTGCAACATCGTGGTGAAGATTTATCAGAACTTGACCGTTTTGGTGAATTGGATGAAAGACGCAGAACGTTAATTAATGACGCAGAAACCTTAAAGGCGAAAAGAAATGAAGCCTCTAAACAAATTTCTATTTTAAAGAAGGAAAAGAAAGATGCAGAACCAGCAATAAAAGAAATGCGTGAAGTTGGGGAGCAAATTAAAACTCTAGATCAAGAGTTAAGAGATATTGAAGAAACATTAGATAATATCTTACTATCTATTCCAAATATCCCACATGAGAGTGTTCCTGTTGGCGAAGATGAGGATGATAACGTAGAAGCACGTAAATGGGGAGAGTTACCTCAATTTAATTATGAGGCACAACCTCATTGGGATATTGCTACCAACTTAGAAATATTAGATTTTGAGAGAGCAGGAAAAGTAACTGGAAGCCGTTTTGTATTCTATAAAGGATTAGGGGCACGATTGGAACGTGCACTATGGAACTTTATGATGGATTTACATGCAGATGAACATGGATATGAAGAAATGTTGCCACCTTATATGGTTAATCGCACAAGTATGACTGGTACAGGACAGTTGCCAAAATTTGAAGAGGATGCGTTTAAACTAGAAGGATGGGACTATTTCATGGTTCCAACAGCAGAAGTACCAGTAACAAACTATCATCGCGAAGAAATTTTAATGGCAGATGATTTGCCGAAGAAATATGTAGCATTTAGTGGTTCTTTCCGTTCTGAAGCAGGATCTGCCGGTAGAGATACTCGTGGACTAATTCGTCAGCATCAGTTTAACAAGGTAGAACTAGTTCATTTTGCTAAGCCTGAGGATTCATATGAAACGTTAGAAACATTAACAGGCCATGCTGAGAAGGTATTACAACTATTAAACTTACCATATCGTGTAATGAGTATGTGTACAGGTGATTTAGGTTTCACGGCTGCTAAAAAATACGATATAGAGGTGTGGATCCCAAGCCAAAACACATACCGTGAAATATCATCATGTTCTAACTTTGAAGATTTCCAAGCAAGACGTGCTGGTATCCGTTTTCGTCGCGAAGCAAATGGAAAACCAGAGTTCGTTCATACACTAAATGGTTCAGGATTAGCAATTGGTCGTACAGTTGCTGCTATCTTAGAGAATTACCAACAAGAAGATGGCTCTGTAGTTGTTCCAGAAGTTTTAGTACCGTACATGGGTGGTAAAACAGTCATTAAATAAGTCTCATTCCGCTAGGTTCATTATGGACCTAGCGTTTTTCTTTAAAGTAGATTTTTTAGTTAAGAAAATATTAGGGATGTCTAGCGAAAGCCACCTACCCCCTCGAGGTCTTATGTCAATCCTCATCACGGGCAAAAAACGCCACGCTGAGGCTCGACTTTAGCTATGCCTGAGGGTGACCAAGGCGTTTGCGCTTTTCTTATAAATATCAGAGAATTTTTTTATTTTATTATTACGTTGACATGCCATTAGAATTAATGTATATTAATAAATGTTGTTACGGAGGTATACCCAAGTCTGGCTGAAGGGATCGGTCTTGAAAACCGACAGGCGGGTCAAACCGCGCGGGGGTTCGAATCCCTCTACCTCCTCC
>NZ_FQVW01000081.1 GCF_900129485.1 Ornithinibacillus halophilus | reverse complement strand
GAAAAAGTCCGATTAATAAAAAAGTCATACACATAGAGGGCTGGAACACAACTTAATCTCTATAATCCAAAGTCGAACAATTACCATGAAGGTAGTTAAATGTTAGTCTTTAGGTGAGATCTAATTTCTAATGAATTATTCAATTCTGATGTAACTGCTTTGTTGATTTGCACTGCGGACAGTCGCTTTCCGCGGGCACGGCCTCAGCCTCCTCGCGGAAAAACACCGCTGTGGGGTCTTCGGTCACGTGCTGTTCCCGCAGGACAAGGAAGGCTACGTCAGAGGAGCATCGCACGCAGAAAATGCAAATGGAAATGCATTTTCAAGGAGTCGACTGTCCTCCGCTCCAATCAACTAGTAATATTGCAGTAGAACCATAATTCTTATTGTCTAAGAATACACACTAGCGTAAGAAATACACGTAGACTCCGGCGGGAGCAGAGGCATAGGTGAGACCCCGGAGAGCAACGAGCAAAACTTCTGCCGAGTAAGCTACGAGCATACGGCTCGAGGAGGCTCACCAGCCGCCCGCGGCAAAGAAGTCACTATGAAAGTGACCGAAGGAAACTTGAACAGATGTCGCACTTGTGCTGGAAGTGAAAGCGAAGTGTATTTCTGAAGCGGCAGAGATTACACTACAAGTACATTTCATAAAAAATCTAAATCTTTAAAGTTCGGATTTTATTTAAACACTTTTGTCTCAGAATCCGAACCCCTGCACACTACACTGCATATAGAATTGTCGGACTCATTTTTTTATTATCACTTAGTTTTTCAGTGTCCTCCGCAAGCGCCTGAGGAGGCTCACCAGCCACCTGCGGCAAAGAAGACACTGTGAAAGTGAAGTGTATTTTTCGTAGCGGCCAAAAACACATCATACCATAGGTTTGCTCACAATCTACTTTGAAGAATTCATGTATAAATACAAACAACTCTGCTCTTTTTAAACAATTGGGTCGGAATATCTATTCTCTAATCTTAGCTTCAATGGTTTGCCAGTATCATAAGAGATATCTCCAATACGTTCACGAACCGTATGTTTAGGTAGTTCATCTTCCCAGAAGCTTAGAACAGCTGTTAAAATCTCGATTGCTTCAATTCGTCCTTGTTCATATAAATCAATAAAACTTTTTGTACTTGGTTCATTTGTAGCAGGGTGATACCACGGTTCATTGTTTATATTCAAGTAGTCCACATCATCATTAACAGGTTGATGAGAAAAAGAAGAAACTAGCGACTTAAATAATTTATTTTTCCAATGATATGGATCAGCAAGAATACGCAGTGCAAGTTTCATATCACTATAGGATTTATTAATGTAACTCGGAGACCCGCGAAATGCTTCAGGATAATACTTATTAATTCTTTCATATAACAGTTCAACTAAATCCTCATTTAAGGTGCTTCCTACATTGATTTCTTTATAGACAGGAACTTTCCAAGTGTCCATGTTTTTATTTCGCTTCATCATAATCGTATCAATAATTATTTCTAATTTTTGATGCTTGCTTCCTTCATAGCCCGCTCGATAATGTACATAAGGATGGGTGTTTCGATCTAATATATGATGAGTAATGAATCCAAAGACATAAGCTTTTAATTCTTCAGATTTATTTTTGACCGACACAATTAAATCCATCAAAAATTCACCGCAGTGTTTTTGATGTAATAATAGTCCAATTTCATTTACTGGCTCATCTTTTACCCATGGCCAAAAATTATAGTAAAAGAAAGGATCTGGACCTTGTGCCCCTAAATTCATGATACGCTCTAATTTTGGAAATGGATTTGGTTTTCCGATAGAGTCCACAACATCTTCACAAAAAAGCATATGTGTCCATATATTCGGCATTACGAAAATCCTCCCCTTATTAATAATTGTATTTAGACATATGCTTTCTACTGAAATAATACATGGTAAGTTAATCAATTGCTTTTCCGAAATTCCATTATGTCTATATACAGTATAAGACAAAATATGCTGGAATTGGTGAAATAAGTAGACAATTTTGTGACCAATGCCATGTTTTATTAAAATTTCATAAATAGAATTTACATAACAAGTGGTTATAGAGATAAAATTTTATATGAAATAAGATAATTTTGATTAACTATTCTCTAAAATTTGATACAATAAGATAGGGGAAACAAGTTTACAACTAACAAGGGGAGGAAATACATATGGATTACCGTATAGCACATGATACACTAGGGGAAGTAAAGGTACCTGCAGATAAATATTGGGGTGCTCAAACACAACGTAGTAAACAAAACTTCCCAATTGGTAATGAAGTAATGCCGAATGAAATAATAAAAGCGTTTGCAATTTTGAAAAATAGTGCTGCTAAAGCAAATGCTGATTTGGGTCTATTAGATTCTAAAAAAGCAGAAGCGATCGATTATGCGGCGAGAAGAATTTTAAATGATGAATTAAATGAACATTTTCCATTAGTTGTTTGGCAAACTGGTAGTGGAACACAATCAAATATGAATGTGAACGAAGTTATTGCCTTTGTTGGTAACCAGTGGTTAGAAGAACAGGGAAGCGACGTTCGATTACATCCAAATGATGATGTTAATAAATCACAGAGTTCTAATGATACATACCCAACAGCAATGCATATTGCGTCGGTGCTAAAATTAGATGATACAGTGTTACCAGCTTTACGTACGTTAAAAGCAACCTTAAAAGAAAAAATGGATGCTTTTCAAGATATTGTGAAAATTGGTCGTACTCATTTACAAGATGCAACTCCATTAACATTAGGACAAGAAATTAGTGGATGGCACCGTATGTTAGAGAAGTCCGAAAATATGATTGATCAAAGCATGCAGTATTTAAAAGAACTTGCTATTGGTGGTACGGCTGTAGGAACTGGTCTAAATGCTCATCCAGAGTTTTCTGAGAGAGTTTGTGCTGCAATTAATGAGTTTACAGGTAAAGACTTTGTGTCTGCCCCTAACAAATTCCATGCATTAACTAGTCATGATGAATCTGTTTATGCACATGGTGCACTTAAAGGATTAGCAGCTGATTTGATGAAGATTGCAAATGATGTGCGTTGGCTAGCAAGTGGCCCTCGTTGTGGGATTGGTGAAATTACTATCCCTACAAATGAACCTGGAAGCTCAATCATGCCAGGAAAAGTAAATCCAACTCAAAGTGAAGCTGTAACAATGGTTGCTGCTCAAGTTATGGGAAATGACGCTACAATTGGATTTGCTGCAAGTCAAGGTAATTTTGAGCTTAACGTATTTAAACCTGTAATAGCTTATAACTTCCTTCAATCAGCACAATTGTTAGCAGATAGCATGTTATCATTTGATGAGCGTTGTGTTAAAGGAATTGAACCGAATCATGAGCAAATTGAAAAGTATCTAAATGATTCACTAATGCTAGTAACTGCATTAAATCCACATATCGGTTATGAAAATGCAGCTAAAATTGCTAAAAAAGCATTTGAAGATAACTCAACATTAAAAGAGACAGCAGTAGAATTAGGATTATTGACAGCTGAAGAGTTTGATCAATACGTTAAACCTGAAGAAATGACATATCCAAAATAAGATGACAACAAAACCACGATTGTTAGGTGATGCCTAGCAATCGTGGTTTTTTTACGTTTGAAATTCCATGGGACAGTTTTTTCCTAAAAAACTAGAAATAGAAGAACAAATTACCAATGTTTTTTTGTGATAAGAAATCGGATTCTGTTAACAATACTTAGTACAGGAGGTGATAAGACATGGCAAACAACAACAATTCAAACCAATTGCTTGTACCTGGTGTACAACAAGCACTAGACCAAATGAAATATGAAATTGCGTCTGAATTTGGTGTTAACCTTGGAGCTGATACAACTTCTCGTGCTAACGGTTCTGTTGGTGGAGAAATCACTAAGCGTCTAGTACAAACAGCTCAACAACAACTAAATGGTGGACAATAATTAATAATAAAAAACCTTAACCTAATAACCATGGCCTCAAGAGGAAAAGTCATCTGACTTTTCCTCTTTTTGAATGACAAGCATCTCCAAGGAATCAGTGAACATCTGACTCTTATGGTAGTATTTACTATGTTATAGAAATAATTCCATAAAATGCAAAAAAAGGTATTCAGTTATAAACTGAATACCTTTTATAAGAAATAAATTTTAGTGCCGTCTAGTTCTGACAGCATGTGCTTTTCTTAATTAACGTACGCGTAACTCACTTTCAGCATCGAAGAAGTGGCATTTATTCATGTCAAATGCTAATTCTATGTCTTCTCCACCATGAATATCTGTACGTGAATCAATACGAGCAACAAAATCTTGATCATTCACTTTAGAATATAGGAATGTTTCTGCTCCCATTAATTCAGCAACATCAATATGTGCAGTAATTTTAGTTTCAGGTGTTGATTCTACAAAGACTGGTTCATCATGAATGTCTTCAGGACGAATTCCTAAAATAATTTCTTTATTAACATAGCCTTGATCACGTAACATTTTCATTTTGCCTTCTGGTACTTTAACTTTAATTTTATCCATTTGGAAATACCCATCAGTTAGTTTACCAGTCAAGAAGTTCATAGAAGGTGATCCAATAAATCCACCAACAAAAACATTTTCAGGTTTATCGTATACTTCTTTTGGCGCACCAACTTGTTGAATGATACCATCTTTCATAACAACTAAACGTGTAGCCATTGTCATTGCTTCTGTTTGGTCATGTGTAACATAGATTGTTGTTGTTTGTAAGCGTTTGTGAAGTTTTTGAATTTCAGCACGCATTTGAACACGTAATTTAGCATCAAGGTTAGATAAAGGTTCATCCATTAAGAATACTTTTGCATCACGGACAATCGCACGACCTAATGCAACACGTTGACGCTGACCACCAGAAAGTGCTTTTGGTTTACGATCTAAGTATGCTTCTAAACCTAAAATTTTTGCAGCGTTTTGAACACGTTGTTCAATTTCATCCTTTTTGAATTTACGTAATTTCAAACCGAATGCCATGTTATCATAAACATTCATATGTGGATAAAGTGCATAGTTCTGGAAAACCATTGCAATGTCACGGTCTTTTGGAGCAACATCGTTCATTTTCTTTTCATCAATATAAAGTTCACCATCTGAGATTTCCTCTAGTCCTGCAATCATACGAAGAGTTGTTGACTTACCACAACCAGAAGGACCTACGAATACTATAAATTCTTTGTCTTGAATATGAAGATTGAAATCGTCTACAGCTATAACGTCTTTATCGTATTTCTTTTGAATATGTTCTAGTTTTAATTCTGCCATTTAAATAACCTCCACCGTTTGTAAGCGTTTTACAACTTTATTATATCGAATCTTGTCTTAAAAAAATATAGCAAACATGCACAAAGAAGTAGAAAGCTTTTGTGCATGTTTACCAGACTACTTATTTATTAGCAATTAATGCAAAATATACAGTCATTGCTTGCTGAAAATCTCGGATATCAATTCCTGTATGCTCTTGAAACTTATCCAGCCTATATTGCAAACTATTACGGTGCATATACATCTTTTTTGCAGCAACAGATATATTTAGGTTACTTTCAATAAAAATTTCAATGGTTTGTAGAAATTCACTATCATTTTTATAATGTTTTAAAATCGAGTTTTTAAGTTCTTCTTTAAATGAAGTACCTAACTTATCCATAATTAATAGAGGAATTGCATCAATATAACTAAGAACAATTTTGTCTGTAAATTGAAAAGCAACTTTTGCTGAGTGTAAGATGTTCTCATAGTGATGTTTAATATTGTTTAAGTCATATTGATATGGTCCCACAAATACTTTTAAATTAACGTATAAATCACTAATAAGAATATCGATGATTTGTTCATATGAAATATCTTCGTCAATGGTTGTCTTTTCTTCAATGATAATTCCTTCATAATCATTTTCCCATAAAATAGAAACTTCTTTATGGAAAAGTTCATTTATCGCTTCTTTAAATGTTTTTGGGTCAATTTGTTTCTGTTGAATAGAGAAAAAAACAAAACGAAAAGGATGTACTATTTTTTCTTCAGTATTCATCTGAATGCGAGACTCCCATTTCTTTTCTTGTTCCGTTACCTCAGGAAAGAAATGATGATAGGGTGTTAAGAAAGTAGATAGCAAATGGACCTCTTTTTCTGTTATTTCTTCTCTTGGGATGCCTAAAACTTCCAAGTCATCGTTTTGGTACCACTCATACTCGTTATATTTACTAGTTGGAATTTGGGAATCCAGTACTAGGTTAGGAAAAATTTGTTGTAGTTTCGTTAGCATTGAAAAAATCCTCTTTTCATGTTTGCTTTCTTTAATTATAGCAAGCAACGATTTTAATCGAAACTAATATTATCATTTTCCTATCGGTATACATCAATTAACAGGTCTGTTACACTCTACATATGGTAAATAATGATAACGTAACAATACATATTTGTGTTGTTTATTATTAAATGATTCGATTGATGTCAATTCATCGTTTTAGTACCATGTTTAATTATTTTGAGGAGGTAATTTGTCATGCCAAGTATTTATGACAGTGCATATGATTTAGAAAGCGCAATTCGTGAAAGTGAGGAATTTCAAGATTTAAAAGCAGCATTTGAAGCTGTTATGAACGATCCATCTGCTAAGCAAATGTTTGAAAACTTCCGTGACACTCAAATGCAATTGCAAGAAAAACAAATGCAAGGACAAGAAATCACAGAAGAAGAAGTAGAACAAGCGCGTAAAGTAGTTGAACTTGTACAACAACATCAGGATATTTCTAAACTAATGGAACAAGAACAACGCTTAAATGTGGTTATCAATGATATTAGCCGTATTATTACAAAACCACTTGAAGAACTTTATGGCTTAGGTGGAGAACCAACAGAATAAAAGTTCTTAATACAATTGAGATTTTTGAATCCGAACTATTATGTAGTTCGGATTTTTCTTATCCATTAAATTTGCTCACTTGCAGGAATTTAGACTTTTTTCTCGAATTATAAGAAATAGAATATATAATTATAAGGCTCTGTTAAAGGTTAATGTTGATATTATATAAAAAAATTAGAACTTCCAAATATCTGGAAGTTCTATTTCTTTATATAGTCTTCTTCAACTAAAGCACCCGTTAATTGAACAATAAAATTAGTACCTCACTAATTAGCCCAATCAAAACTTCTTATTTTAAATCCTTGTTTCTTTGCATAGTTATTAATTGCTTTAAGCAGCTTACTTTTGGAAATAGAAAATGATTGGTGAATTTCTCTCTTTTCATCAATTACATATTCTGCAAAAACAATATAGTTTAAGAAATCCATTTTTTTTACAACATATTGGTTGCATTCATATTCTCCGCATCTGATATTTCCAGAATAGATAAAACGAATAAGTCCGTCATAATAGTCTTGATGAGAAATCTCCACTTTCAAAAAATCTTGTAATATATCTTGCATTAAATCACATCCTCAAGTAAATTCCTTCATTTTTAAATTAAATCGGATTTATTTATTAGAAATTCTTCTTCAACTCTTCTGCTCCGTTAGTTGAATAAGATTTTTCGTTAAATCGCAAATTTAGTTAATCTAATT
>NZ_FQVW01000025.1 GCF_900129485.1 Ornithinibacillus halophilus | reverse complement strand
CTTAAAATCTAGTATTTTTTAAGAGGATGGATCTCGATGCCGGAAGCGAAAGTGATCTGAGCTCTACCGTAATCGAAAGGTACTCTCGATGCCGGAATCGGAAGGAATCTGAGATCTACGGTAATCGAAGAGTGTTCTCAATGCCGGAAGCGAAAGGAAGTTGGGTTCTACGGTAATCGAAAAGGTGTCTCGATGCCGGAAGCAAAAGGAAGTTGGGTTCTACGGTAATCGAAAAGGTGTCTCGATGCCGAAAGCAAAAGGAAGTTGGGTTCTACGGTAATCGAAAGCCCGTCTCGATGCCGGAAGCAAAAGGAAAAGGAGTTCTACGGTAATCGAAAAGGTGTCTCGATGCCGGAAGCGAAAGGAAGTTGGGTTCTACGGTAATCGAAAGGTGCTCTCGATGCCGGAAGAGAAAGTATCGGGGGTTCTACGGTAATCGAAAAGGTTTCTCAATGCCGGAAGCGAAAGTGATCTGAGTTCTACGGTAATCGAAAAGGTGTCTCGATGCCGGAAGCAAAAGGAAGTTGGGTTCTACGGTAATCGAAAGGTGCTCTCGATGCCGGAAGCGGAAGGAAGTTGGGTTCTACGGTAATCGACAGGCTATTTCAATGCCCTTTTCATCAAGGAAACAAGTCAAAAGGTAAACGAAAGCCCGTCTCAATACCCTTTGGCTCAATCTCTCATCCAAAAAAGTCATCGAGAATTAACTATACCATCCCAAAAGCACTCCAATAAAAAAAGTGGATTAAATTAATCCACAGTTATAGCAATTATTTAAGGTATTTCCAAAAGTTCCCGTGTTTTGCTTGGATTTTCTTTACTTTTTGTTTTAATTGTAACTTCTTCATTTCTCGTTCTGCTTTTCCAATGGTCCAGCCGTATACCTCAGATACTTCTTTACTTCCGACAACATCATAGTAAGCCAGAAATTGTTCAAGAGGTGGTTTTTCGGATGGGATTGGTGTTTTTTGAAGCATTTCAATTAATACGCGTACATAAATATCGTATGGATAAAGTCCTGAAATTTTGATTCCTTGTTCTTCTATATCTCTGTTAAAGAAAACGATCGTTGGTGTGTAATCTACTTCCATTTCTTTCGTTAATTTTAGGTCGCATTGAAGTGCTTTTTTGGCAGATGGGGAATAGAGGTCTTCTTGGAATTCCTCAATATCTAATTCTGCTTCTTTCGCACACTCTAGCAGTATTTCATTTTTGGATATATCTTGTTTATCTAAAAATATTTTTTCTTGTACTTTTCTCAGAAATACTCTACCAGCTCTTTTACCTTGTAATTCTGCTGCTTTAATAGCTAGGAAAGCTGCCTTTGGTGAATTAATTGGATTCTCTATCCATAGGTCGCCATCACAGCTCATTCCGGTTCGTTTGGCTGTTCTTTCCCAAATTTCACGTAATTTCTTAGGTTGGTCAAAAGGCTCTTTGTTTAACGGATTTAAATAACCACCTATAATTGGATAGATAGTAAAAAAACGTCCATATTCAATCGTAAGCTTTTTAATATAAGGCTCGAGTGACCAGCACTCTGGGCATAGTGGATCAATAAAAACATAGATTTCAATTGGCTTTTGTACAAAATAGCTGTCGTAATGAGGCGATGTGTTTGTCTGATTTGAGCCACCTAGCCCAGGACGATTCCAACTCACATCGATTCTCCTTTCTTTGTTTCCATTGCCTGAGATTAAATTCCGTAATAGGAAGTCATCTATCAGGCGATACCACTTTTAATTAAGATGAATAGCTTCGTGCACCTGCGACTAGTGAATTGCCACAGGGAGATTACCTTGGCCCTTGTGCCGAGAAATCGCAGTCCCGATCTCAGTACATCGCAAAGCGGGCGCACTGCATTTTTTTATTATGGTGTGTTCATCATATGATGAGCGGTCATGGTCAATCTTTCAAAAATAGCTGTACGATATGGTTCTTCAATGTTTGCTTCATCAAGTGCTTCATCCATACATTCTAACCACGCATCTTTTCTCTCTGGTGTTATTTCAAATGGTAAGTGTCGACGTCTTAACATTGGATGTCCACGGTATTCATTATATAATTTGGGTCCACCAAAAAACTGTGTTAGAAACATATATTGTTTTTTAGCTACCTCTGTTAAATCATCTGGAAAAATAGGAATTAACTTTGGATGATTTCCTACTCGTTTGTAGAAAGCATTCACTAGACGGTCGATAGTCTCTTCCCCGCCTATCGCTTCGTAAATTGTTCCTGGTTCATTCATCCTTGATATCTCCTTCTATATTTGTACAAAGATAAGAAAGTATGACTTTCAGAGATGTCTAGCTCCGAGCGCCTGCGACTAGCGAGACTTCCTTCGCCTCCGTACGATAAGTCAACATCGACTCCCTTTGGTCGTCGTGTTTCCTTTATCTCCTACGCCTCAGTCCAGTCCGTACGTCGCAAAGCGGGCGCTCTGCGCTTTTCTTATTATTGTAGCAACGAAATGATAGGTGGGCAAATAATCTGATTTTACCAAGGATTAATTACCTACTTCATTAAGCTTATAAACAACCGCTCGATCTTATTTTTCGTTTGTCTTTTTGGAATTTGAAATTGGGTTAAGATTGATTGAAACGCATTTTCTCCAGCCGTAACAGTAGGTGCTTCAATTTCTAGTTCATAGTCATGTTGATGATTATAGGTGCTATAGTCCAAAACGTATAAAATATCATTTTCGGCATATTCTCTTCTCTCAGTAGTTAAACTACCAAAGAAACGGAGTGACTCCAGAGGGATTCCCATTTGTTTTAAGGCCTCTTGAATATTTTCTTTTGCGATGCAGTGACCGTTTAACCACTCGAACGCTTCTTCTTTTGTAAGAGAATCATGGGTTTCTAGTAAACCATCTCCGTGAGGTTGTTTTAAAGTTAGCTGATATTTCCCTTGTTTTTCGCGAATGCGTAAGGCGCTACTTTTTTCTTTAAGTTGAAAGTCATCTGTCTCAAAATAATAATTCGTTTGAGAGAAAGCTTTGTTAGGAAAAGGTAGGGCAGTTAATAATTGATTATATTCATGTTCAGTCAATAAGTTTTTAAATTCGATTTCAATTTCTTGGGTCATAATTTCCTCCAGTATTGTATACATTAGGTTTCATGAGTGAATTTTAGTTACTATTGATTATGGCGAAAGAAAGTTAATTATGCAATCATTATCGTTTTCATAATTGTATGGTAAAATAGTAAAAGATATGGTACGGAAGGTTTGGTGGTAAGATGAATTGGCAAGTAAAGCTTGCACCGTATTCGCAAGTAGTTGCAGAATTAAAAGTTAAGTTAAGAGGGATGAGGGCACAATTTGAATATGAATCCAGCCATTCCCCAATTGAATTTGTGACTGGTCGTGTAAAGCCAGTAGATAGTATTATTAGAAAAGCAGAAAAGAAGAAAATACCACTAGATCAAATCGATGAGCAAATGCAAGATATAGCTGGTTTACGAGTGGTTTGCCAATTTGTTGATGATATATATACGGTTGTTGATATGATTCGTTCTAGAGAGGATTTATCCATTATTGAAGAGAAAGATTATATCACGAATAAAAAGGAAAGCGGATATCGTTCCTATCATATGATTATTAATTATCCGGTAGAAACCATACATGGAATGAAAAAGGTGATCGCAGAGATTCAAATTCGCACATTGGCGATGAATTTCTGGGCAACTAATGAACATTCGTTAAACTATAAATATGAAGGGGCAATTCCATCAGAAATCCAGACGCGTTTAAAAAAGGCAGCTGAGGCAGCTTTTAAACTAGATGAAGAAATGTCGAAAATAAAGAATGAAGTACAAGAAGCACAACGATACTTTCATCATAAAACTACATAATCGTACCAGTAGAGGGGGTTGGCATGAATGAAATTTAAAATTGTATCTAAAGGTGACGAACGATCTAACAAAATAAAAACAACGATTAAACAATATTTGACTGATTTTGAATTAATTTATGATAGAGAAGAGCCAGATTTAGTTATTTCGGTTGGAGGAGATGGAACTTTTTTAGAAGCATTTCATCGCTATGTCCACCGATTAGATAAAACGGCTTTTATTGGAGTACATACAGGTCACCTAGGATTTTACGCTGATTGGTTGCCAGAAGAGGTAGAAAAATTAGTAATAGAAATTGCAAAAACACCATTTCAAGTGGTGGAATACCCATTACTTGAAGTAATTATTCGTTCAAAAACAGGTGAAAGCGAAGACCGATTCTTGGCCTTAAATGAAGCTACGATCAAAACGCCAGATGGCTCGGTTGTATTTGATGTGGAAATAAAAGGGGAACATTTTGAAACGTTCCGAGGGGATGGATTATGTATTTCAACGCCTTCGGGAAGTACAGCTTATAACAAAGCATTGGGTGGTGGAATCATTCATCCAACTTTAGAAGCAATACAGTTGACGGAAATGGCTTCGATTAATAATCGTGTGTTCCGTACAATTGGGTCGCCACTTATCTTGCCTAAACATCACACATGCTTGTTAAAACCTATTGTTGACCGAAGTTTTTTAATTACGATGGATCATTTTACTAGAAACTATACGAATGTAAAATCAATTCAATGCCGAGTGGCCAAAGAAAAAATTCGTTTTGCCAGATTTCGTCCATTTCCATTTTGGAATCGTGTTCGTGATTCGTTTGTTACAGAAGATGACGGCCAACTAAACAGACTTAAATGAGATTTGTGGAGGCAACAAGATGGAATGGAAAATAAATGAGCAAAATGAAGGAATGACGATACGAGAATTCCTCCAGCGAGAACATCAATTTTCCAGACGAATAATTAAGGCAATTATTTATGATGGTGGCAAAATATTAGTCAATCATGAGCCAAAAACAGTTCGTTATGTATTAAAGTCTAATGATGAACTTAAAATTGTATTTCCTCCTGAATCGAAAGGAAATCACATGTACCCAGAAAATCTCCCATTAGACATTGTATACGAAGACTCATCTATACTTATAGTTAACAAGCGGGCCGGGATAGCAACGATTCCTTCCTCTCAGCATCAAGGGGGGACAGTGGCAAATGCAATACTAGCTTATTATGAAAAACAGCAGATTCCCTACACGGTGCATGTTGTCACAAGATTAGACCGGGATACGTCAGGACTATTATTAATTGCTAAAAGTCGTTACATACACTCGCTCTTATCAACGTCTCAAAAACAAGGTAATGTGAGTCGAAAATACCAAGCAATCGTTGAAGGAATACCAGTTCCCCTTGAAGGAGTAATTGATGAAAAAATCGGGAGAAAAGAAGGCTCGATTATTGAACGAGAAGTACGATCAAACGGTCAAAGGGCAGTGACGCACTATAAAGTGATGGAAACAAATCATGGTCATGCATTGGTCGATGTTGTGCTAGAAACAGGTAGAACCCATCAAATTAGAGTACATTTTTCTCATATAAAACACCCATTAGCAGGGGACGACTTGTATGGGGGTTCATTGAAGCGAATTAATAGACAAGCATTGCACTGTTATCAATTACAGTTTATCCATCCCATTACGAAGAAGAGCTTAATATTTACAACAGAGATTCCTGAAGATATGAAAAAGATCCTTGCCCAGTAAGTTAGTCTTCTGGGAAGGATCTAAATTTTTCTTCAACAAAAGGTTGTTTGGAAGGGACAGCAATGGTTGTTTCTTCAGGCAAACGAAAGGCAGTTAGTTCATTGCCAAATACACAACCAGTATCAATATTAATAGTTTTATGGATGATTCTTGGTTTCAGAACCGGTGTATGGCCATAGATAATCCATCGTTCGCCATGATAATGTTGAGCCCAGTCTCGACGAATTGGGCGACCATCCACATCAAACTCACCAGTAATATCCCCATATAACACAAATGTCTGGACTTTTTTGTCCTTTCTTCCTATATAGGACTCTTTAATTCCAGCATGAGCGATAATGGCATTTGCTTCTGGAATCGATAAATATAGCTCTGCATTGTCGTATAAATACATAAATTGCTTGCGTATTTTCTGTTGCCTATTTTTATCTAAGGCTTGATACTCGGCAACCGTAGTTTCTAATCCGTGCTTTTGTTGTACTTTGTTACCAAGAAAAAAACGATAAAGTTTGTTACAATGATTGCCTGGAACATAATTGGCTTTTTTCTGTTTCACAACCATTTCATAAACAAGTTCAATCGTTTTAATGGAATTGGGTCCACGGTCTGTTATATCACCAACAAAAACAGGGATTCTCCCATCAGGGTGAACAAAATAATTCTCTTGTTTTTGTTCGTAGCCTAATTTGTGAAATAGCTCGCATAATTCTTCATAGCATCCATGAACATCGCCAATCACATCAAATTTCATTGAAATCACCACCATTCATATCGTAGTTTTTGTTAGAAAACCAAAATGCATTCTGAGAAGTCGAGGCACCGGTAGTCCGTACGTCGCAATACGGGCGCTCTGCGCTTTTCTTGTAATAAAGTATAAACGAATTTAATCTGCTAATGGTAATAAAAAGTTTAATCAAATATATTTAGTGAAATATAATCAATATAAGTACAACGCTTTACATTTGGCACTAATTCCTACAAAATAAATAAGTCACTGATTTAGAACCGATACAAGGGAGTGGCAAAGGGGAAATGAAGATGGAAAATAATCAACCAATCGAATTTGATGAACAAATACAACGAGCATTAGAAAAAGAAAACCTGGATGAATTCCGTACCCATTTTTTAGAGTTGCACCCCTATGAACAAGCTATCTTCTTTATGGAAAAAGAACATGATGATCGAATGAAAATTTATTCGTACCTTTCTCCGGAAGAAATTTCAGAAATGATGGAACACATCGAGATTGAAGATATCGATCCGTACATAACAGAAATGGATCCACGATTTGCAGCGATGGTGTTTAGTGAGATGGCAGCAGATGACGCTGTTGACGTTTTGAATGAAATGGAAAAGGATAAAGTTGCTAGCTTCCTAACAATGATGGATAAGGAAGCGTCTGATGAAATCAAAGAGCTGTTGCATTATGAAGAAAAAACAGCCGGAAGTATCATGACAACGGAATTCATTTCAATTTATAAAACACAAACCGTCAAGGACACGATGCTGCAATTAAAAGAAGAAGGTCCCGACGCTGAGACCATTTACTATATGTATGTGGTAGATGAGGATAAAAAATTAGTTGGTGTTCTTTCATTAAGAGATTTAATCATTGCTGATGATGATCAATTAATTGGTGGCATTATGAGTGAGAAAATTGTCCATGTTTCCGTAGCAGCTGACCAAGAAGATGTTGCTCAAACGATGAGGGATTATGATTTTCTAGCTGTTCCGGTAGTTGATTTTCAGCAACATTTATTGGGGATTATTACGGTAGATGATATTTTAGATGTTATGGATGAAGAAGCTAGCGATGATTATTCCAAACTAGCAGGGGTTGACGTGGAACGACCAGACGTTAATGCATTTGCATCGGCTAAAAAACGTCTGCCTTGGTTAATTATATTGCTTTTCTTAGGTTTATTAACAGCAAGTTTAATTGGAAGGTTTGAAGATACGTTAGATCAAGTTGCGATTTTAGCAATATTTATTCCATTAATTGCTGGTATGGCTGGGAACACTGGGACGCAAGCTTTGGCTGTTGCCGTGCGTGGGTTGGCAACAGGAGAATTTGGAACAGAGGGTAAGCTCAAATTAATTTTACGAGAAGCAGGAACGGGGCTTATTACTGGTACTGTTTGTGGTGTATTGATTACAGGAGTTATTTTTGTTTGGCAGGGCCAGATTTATCTTGGTATTTTAGTAGGGATTTCGATCATGGCAACCTTGGTAGTTGCTACTTTGGCTGGATCCTTAGTACCACTGTTAATGTATAAATTAAATATTGATCCGGCAGTTGCATCAGGGCCATTCATTACAACAATCAATGACATTATCTCGATTTTAATTTACTTTGGAATGGCAACCGCATTTATGGGGTTATTGATTTAATTAGAAAATCACACAGGGAATTGTGTGATTTTTTGTTTTGGGGAAGGTGGATTCATGGCTGAAAGTTGGTGGTCCTACGTTCCGTTAATATGCTGTTTTTATGCAAATATGAGGTTCAGATGGTTCTAGATTCCGTTATTTGCTATATTCACAAGTTTTTCAATGGAAAATCCTTGAATAGAGGAAAGAGGATTCATCAGGAGGTAAATTTTGCTGGAATTTAGGCGAATAACGGAATGAGGATTCATGGGTGAAACGTGGTGGTCCTAGGTTCCGTTATTAAGCAGATTTGATGCAAATTAGAGGTTCAGATGGTTCTGGATTCCGTTATTTGCTATATTCACAAGTTTTTCAATGGAAAATCCTTGAATAGTGGAAAGAGGATTCATCAGGAGGCAAATTTTGGTGGAATTTAGGCGAATAACGGAATGAGGATTCATGGCAGATACTTGGTGGTCCTAGGTTCCGTTATTAAGCTGATTTAATGCAAATATGTGGTTCAGATGGTTCCATATTCCGTTACTTTCCATATTCACATGTTTTTTATTGGTATATTCTTGAATAGAGGAAAGAGGATTCATCAGGGGGCAAATTTTGCCGGATATCTTGTGATTAACGGAAAGAGAATTCATGGCTGAAACCTGGTGGTCCTAGGTTCCGTTATTCCCCTACGACTTAGTCTTGCAACACGTTTCTCCTTCTAGGTACATATAATGGTTTGACGAATTGTTTATGAAGGAGTGGTTGTTAAATGGCAAAAAAAAGATATGCGCGATCACCGTTGATGTATATTCAGCAGCCCAATATAAAAAAGCCAGAAGCTACGATGCAGGATTCCTATAATAGTCCTAAAAAGAAAAAGGAAAAAGCTACCCAAAAGCAGGATGAGCCAAAAAGAAATCCTAGAAGAGTTAGTCCAATTAGACGTCCAGTCGCTTCAGTCAATCAGCAAGTGAATCCTGTTAATTCATCTCAACCAGAAGTGGAAGAAAAAGAGTCAACAGTTGATCAAGAAGAAGATAAACCTAGTAATGCTCGTACAAAAAAATTCAAGGATATGAATTTAAAGGAAAAGGTAGAGTATTTTGCTGATTCCCCTAAGCATTTACCAAAGATGAAATGCATTATTAAAACGGATGAAAAAACATATCGTGGGATTGTTTTAGAATTTAAAGATGATACTGTATTTTTTCGTGTAGGAAATAGGGCTACCCCTAGAAAAATTCCATTTGATTCGATTACAGAGGTAAGAATGTTAGGTCTTTAAGAAAAGCGCAAGCAATTGGACTTAGACAACTCTGATAGTTATACTAAATATCTTAAAAAAAATGCCAATTGAAGGGGGGAATGACCCTTCAATTGGTATTATTAAAGTAATTAGTTAAATACACTAATTGCTGGTAAGCAAGTTACATGGCAGAAGCAATTTAAGTCAACTGTGATACAAATGCCTGTGTTATCAAGGCCTTTTGTTTCTTGATCACAAGGGTCATGTAAGTGATCACACTTACAAGGGTCATTTGGATTTCTTAATAGTTCTAGTACTGCACAGCAATCGTCATCTATATCTTTAACACGGAAGATGAAGCTTGCTTGCATTTCACCAATTTTTCCTAGCTCATCGTTGTAACGATTTGCACCGAATCCTTTGAAAGGCTTACAACTATCTTTGCAGTATAATATTACTGGTACAGTGTCTAAACCAGTTCCAGGATCTGTTTCACCTAACAAATCATTAATTGAACGTTCACAACTGGTTTCACAGCAATTTTCAATTACATCTTCTTGTGCATCAAGGATCTCCCTCAACACATCACATACACAGTTACCTGTTGCAGATTCTCTTCCACAGCCACAACCCATAAATTATTTCTCCTTTCTAAATCTTTATTGACGTATTGTCTCTAATAGAGTATGTGTCTTAGGGTATATGGTGTGGGCATGCGTCCGGGTATAAGCAACAAAACTTTTACGAATATAAAATAGGCTTCATGTAAGAAGTTGGGAAAAAATTCAGCATATTAGGGCATGTGTCTATACCTAAGCTAAAGTAAAACATAGACTAATATCGAGTATATTTTGCAGAAGGAGTGACAGTTTGTATGTCTGATAATAAAAGAATTATTAAAGTGAAAGATCTTGTTATCGAAGCAGAGAATGTAATTATCGAGCCTAAAAGACGTCCTATGCGAGATCCTTTCTTCGGAGGATTTGATGATCGTCGACGCGTGGATGACATAGGAATGGAATCAAGTAGTAGTAGCAGTAGTCGAAGCGGTGAACTACTAGGAGATGACGATCGTAAAGATGATGACCGAAGACCATTTTGGATTTAAGGTTTAAGTAATATTGAAATCCCTCCCTTTATATTTGTTCGAACCTTGCAGCTAGCTATTAGCTGCATTTCTTTTTGTAAAGTAAAGAGGGGAGAGAGGTGATTGTTTGGGAGAAGGTAAAAATAGTTCAATTCCATGGATTAAGCATTTTCGTGATATAGAAAAGCATTTAGATATAAATGAAAAGTACTTTCAGGCACCAGAACGAAAAATAATTGAGTTTGAAAAGGAAATGGATATATTTAACGAGAGATTTATGGGGAATATCAATATAGTAGAAGATTGGATGAAAAAGTTAGAAAAAAAGATGGAAAATTAAGAATATGTTATAATTAAAGTAAGAGTTAGGATCAAATGGGGAGTGGTATTTATGGGATATATTTTGCCAGTGCAAAATCACCAATATGTAGATTATCAAAAACGTATTGAAGAGGCCAAAAGAAAGCCCCACACCATTGAAAAAGCCTACAAAGTCATTTTAGAAAATCAATATGAAGAAATAGAAAAAGATTATGAGCAAAGTGAAGGGAAAAAAGAAACCCCTTCTGAGAGTATGGTTGAACCATCATTCACTAACCAACCACCATTACCAGGACTAGGTGAAAATTTTAACAAAACTGTATAGAGGACGAAAGCGCAAGCAATCGGTTATTAACGAATGGACCAAAAAAAGGGTGTACACAAATCCCAACTGTACACCCAACTTATAGTTAATTTTCTTCCTTTTCATTAACAAATGGAAGAAGAAACAAATTTTGATCTCCTGATGTATACTCGGCATAAAAAATTTCTTCCACCTGTTGCACTTCTTGCTTTTTTAGTTCCTGTTTAAGCCATGCTTCTGTTAAATTTAATTCCTCTAAATTATCGTAAATAATTTCTCCATCACTGATTATTGTATAAGACAAATTGGCTTCTTGAGGGGGTAAATTTAAATCTCCTCTAGTTGGTGTCTGCTTTTGCGACTTTCTCATGACGGAAATAGTACCATCCGTTTCCAAAATTGCAAATGCAACTTCTCGAATAGAGAAAACGTCTTTTGATCGTAATAAATGTTGTAATTGATTAATATCGAGCTTGTTCTTCTTCATAACATCTCTTATTAATTTTCCATTATGAATGACAATTGCCGGACTTCCTTCAAGAAGTGCTCTAGTACTTTTAAATTTTTGGGTGATAATTTCCGTAATATAAAGTAGTCCACCCCAAATAATAATAACGAATCCTATGTCGAGAATACCAGCCTTTTCGTCAAATAATGCATTACCAACTAATTCACCTAAGATGATGGCAGAAATGAAGTCAAATGCAGTTAATTGAGAAATTTGTGTTTTACCGAGAAGTTTTGCAACGGTAAGCAATGCAACAAAGCCGAACAAGGACTCATACAAGATTGGTAAATAGTGATTCAATGATTAGCACCACCTTCTCAACATTAGCATGTCCTTTCGATTTAAACTAATACAAAAAAGAGGGTGGTGCGATAGGTGAACTTGTTATAAAATATAGATAATCCACACAAAGGGAGTTGCTACATATCGCTGCAATACTTACATTAATTGGAGATATTTTTAGTGCCATTGCTGCCGCTTTAACTGGTAAATCAAAGAAAGAAAAATAAAAAAAGCGCATGTCTGCGCTTTTTTTATAAACTTTTTACCATTGTAACGTGTGGGATTCCGGCATCCATAAATTCTTCAGAGACGGTTTCGTAACCTAGTTTCTGGTAGAATGCCTCTGCATGGGTTTGTGCATTTAGTTTTGATTTTTTAAAGCCTTCTTCTTTAATAACCTTTTCCATTTCTTCAATGATTTGTTGACCAAAATGTTTACCACGATATTCTTTTAGAACGCATATTCGTTCCAGCTTACCATATTCATCTACAAATCGAAGTCGACTAGCAGCTATTGGTTGATTATCTTCATAGCCAACGAAATGGATGGCTGTTGCATCATGTTCATCCAATTCTTCCTCGGGTGATACATTTTGTTCCTCTACAAAAACAGTCGTACGAACAGAGAAGGCATCATTTTTTTCTTGGGTGTTCTTAGTAATTATTATTCTCACAAGTATTCCTTCCCAAATACAAATGATTCATGTACGGTCCAAGAACCATTTTCAAGTTGGTATAGAAGCTGGAATCTGTCAACGGTATCTTTAATTTGGAAATTCCTCATTTTCATTCTTCCAAAAACATCGGAATACTCATCATCTAATAATTTTTGTCCGATGGTAATATGTGGAACAAATGCGAAACGTTTGTTGTCAGGGAATTTTCCTGTATGCATTTTTTCATATAATTCGTTCAGTGTATCGTGTGGTTCAACTTTTAAGTAGATGGTGTTGGTTACAGGTACAAATGAACTTACTTTATTGATTTCAACCTCAAAAGGTTTTGTTTCATTGGCGATTTTCTTTAATTCAACAACTAGTTCATCAATTGTTTCATCATCTGCATCAAATGCTTCTTTTAATGTAATATGTGGTGGTATAAGATCGTAGTGGGGATCATATCGCTTTCTGTAAGAGTTTGCTTCGTCTTGGACTTGCTTGGATGGGAAGATTGCAATTCCGTATTTCATATAAAAAACCTCCTATTCAAAATTATTATTTAAGTAAGTAGTTTGTTAATTTTGTTGGTTAACTTCTATTATAACAAAAATAAAAAGAATAACATTGATTTTTTTCAAATAAGTAAGAAGATAGAGCAAAATAAAGCTAGGGGAAGTTCGTATAATCCCACGCTCCGGAAATATACTTCGCTTTCACTTCCAGCACAAGGACGACATCTGTTCAATCTTCCTTCGGTCGATTTCACAGTGTCTTCTTTGCCGTGGGGGAGTGGTGAGCCACCTACTTGCTAAGCACTACGGTGTCTCACCGAGCTCCTACTTCCCACAGGACAAATGTTTTCGGTGGGGCGAGTAATCGCAGTCCCAAGGAAGGCATCGGAAGCATAATCTTCGCACGAAGGAAATTGTATTTTATTTCCAAGGAGTCTGCGTATATTTCCTCCGCTTTTATAGTCATTGTCCGCCTCATTGATAATTTTTTGGTTATTTTCCAGCCACTCTTTGGTTTTAATCATCACCAAACATGGTTTTTAGTGCGTTTGGCATGTCTTTTTGCCAGTACTTCCATGTGTGTTCACCATTTTCGATTTCTTTATACGTGTAGGTGAGTCCTTTTGTCTCCAATAAATCACGTAACTGGCGATTTGGTGTTACAAAGTCGACATCGGGTTCCATGGAAGTTTCTACACTCAACTCATTCGTTCCAATCGTATGATAGATATCTATGGTGTCTAATCTCTTTGCCTCATTTACAGCATTTAGTACCGTATCATTAACAAGAGGGGACTGCATAATAACTTTACCAAATGTGTTTGGATATTTTAATGCAGTCATTAGTGCTAGCGTACCTGCTAATGAGTCACCCATGAGAGTACGAGCACCACCCATATTATAGGTTGGTAATAAATCATCTAGAAATGGAACAACTTCACGAATAAGAAATTTAGTATAAGCCTCATTTTGTTCGCCATCCGGATGATATTTTTTTAGACGATCATAACGGTCTTTGTAATGGATTCCCACAAATACCGTATTTTCAATTTCAAAGTCATCATGAAGCTGATCACTTAATGTTGCAATTCGCCCCATTTGATAATAGTCATTTCCATCCTGCATGATGCAGAGATGATATTTGTATAATGGGGAGAATGTCTCCGGTTGATATATTTTCAATTCCATCGATTGTTGTAAAAATTCACTTTCTATTTGTTCTACAATCATTTTTCCTTTACGTGCCATCGTTACACCTCATCTTTCGGTTTCCACAGTCATAGTTTACCATATTCACACAATAAGACTAACTTCCAACCTCTTGCAGTTGGCCTTTGTATAAATCGTAATAATTTCTTCGTAGCTCTAATAGTTCATCATGACTGCCTTGTTCCATAATTTCCCCATTTTTTAGCATGACAATTTTGTCTGCTTCTTGAATGGTGTTTAGTCTGTGGGCGATTATGAAACTAGTTCTTCCTTCCATTAGATGTTTCAGTGCTTCTTGGATTTTTAACTCCGTAATAGTATCGATATTACTCGTTGCTTCATCTAAGACTAAGATAGATGGCTCAGCAATGAAGGCACGTGCAATGGTTAGTAATTGCTTTTGACCTTGACTAATCCCACTTCCTTCTTGGTCAAGAATGGTATCATACCCATCAGGAAGTTGAGTGATAAATTCATGAGCATTCGCTTTTTTCGCAGCTGTAATTACTTCTTCGTCACTAGCATCTAATCGGCCATAACGAATGTTTTCTCGAATCGTATCATGGAAAAGGAAGGAATCTTGTAAAACAAATGCCATATGCTGACGTAAGCTGGAACGTTTTATTGTTTTTAAGTCTTTTCCATCTAATAAAATCTCTCCACCATCATAATTGTAAAAACGAGAAATTAAATTAATAATCGTTGTTTTACCAGCTCCAGTATGACCGACGAAGGCAACTGACTGACCTGGCTTTGCTTCAAAGCTAATTCCTTTTAAAATCATGTCATCTTCATAGCCAAAGGTAACGTGTTTAAACTGAAAATGACCTTCTGTTGTGGATAGTTCTTTTGCTTCTTTTTCATCGATTTCTTCTTGTTGTTCATCAATTACATTAAATACACGTTCAGCACCAGCAACAGCAGATAATAGGACATTAAACTGGTTGGATAACTCATTCAATGGTCGTGTAAACTGACGTGCATATTCCGTGAAAATAACGATAATCCCAACTGTAACTAATCCATCTGTATTTATGACAAGGATCCCACCAACAAGGGCGATTAATCCGAAACTTAAAAAGTTCAACATGTTCATTACTTTAGGGATAAATCCTGCAATAGTTAATGCCCAGAATCCAGAACGATTTAATTTTTTATTTTTTACTTCGAATTCTTCAATGACGCGCTCTTCTTGAGAATACGTTTTAACAACATGCTGCCCAGAAACGATTTCTTCTACATAACCGTTCAGTTCACCTAAGTCATTTTGTTGTAATTTGTACAAAGGACCTGTTCGTCTCGTAATCCAACGGGTAGCAAAGAACATGACTGGAATAATCGTCATGGTCACTAACGTTAAAATAGGACTCAAAGCAATCATGACAGCAACTGTTCCTAATAAGGTTAGTACACTAGAAAAAATTTGGATAACTGATTGGTTCAATGTGTTATTAATGTTATCAATATCGTTTGTGATTCGGCTCATCAATTCCCCGTGCTGTCGTTTATCAAAGTAACTGATTGGCAGGCGATGGAACTGACTAAATAAATCGGAACGCAAGGAATAGACCGTATTTTGCGCGATTCCTACCATTAAAAAGTTCTGCAAGAAAATGGACAAAGAATGCATTAAATAGACGAAAATTAACAAGATGGCAAGTAGTCCTAATCCATCAATTTCTTGCAAAACAATATATTTATCAATAGATTTACCAACCATATATGGTCCTAATAACGCTAATCCTGAACTAATTACTACTAATAAAATAACGATCCAAAGCCTAGATTTTTCTCTAGCTAAATACGACCATATTCTTTTTATCGTTGCAGCTGTATTTTTGGCACGCTTATCCTTTATGTCCTTTGATATATTTTCTAGTGGAATTTTTTCATATTGAAAAGGTTCTTTTAACTGTTTAATGGACATGCGGATACTCCTTTCCAAATTGTGATTCTACGATCGAGCGGTACAATGCAGATTCTTTCAACAATTCGTCATGAGTACCAATTGCTAAGATTTCACCTTGATCCATTAATAGTATTCGGTCAGCATTCATTGCTGTAGAAACCTTTTGCGTAATAATTAACATGGTGTTGACATCCTTTTGAATCGCATCTAATAATCGTGCTTCTGTCGCTAAGTCGAGTGCACTCGTACTGTCATCAAGCATTAGTATTTTTGGTTTACGTATTAATGCACGCGCAATCGAAATTCTCTGCTTCTGACCACCAGACAAGTTGACTCCTTTTTGCCCAACTTTGGTATGGTACTGATTTGGCAAATTCATAATTGTTTCATGAATTTGTGCATCTTTTGCTGCTTGTAGAATCTCTTCATTAGAAGCATTATCTTTACCCCAAGCAATATTTTCGATAATCGGACCACTAAATAATAGTGGGCTCTGTGGAACATATCCAATACTTCGGCGTAATGTATCTAACTTATAGGAAGTAATGGGTTTCCCGTCGATATAGATTTCGCCTTCCGTTGTATCATACAGTCGTGGAATTAACTGGAATAAGGAAGTCTTTCCTGCTCCTGTTGCACCAATGATAGCCAATTTCTCCCCACTGTTTACAGTAAAAGATAGGTGATTTAATACAGGGTCTTCGGCTGTTGGATATTGGAAGGAAACATTAGAGAATTCAATTTCCCCGTTGGTTACCGGTTGGTCTTCCAATGACTCTTCACGATCTGTTAAATCAACCTCTAGATTCAATACTTCACTCAAACGGTCGGCAGAAGCCTTCGTACGTGAGAATGCCATAATAATAAATGAGAACATCGATATTGCCATAGCGACACGCATGGCATAGTTAACAATAGCAACAACATCCCCAACTTCTGTTGTTCCTGCAATTGATTGAGTATTACCAAACCAAATGATAGCGACGATACTCATATTCATAATAAAGAGTAGAACAGGCATGGAAGCTTCTACAAATCGAAAAGTCATTCTCGTATTATCTCTTAATCTCGTATTTGCTGTTGTAAAACGTCCCTCTTCATGATTTCTCCGGAAGAAGGCTTTAATTAACCGCATTCCCGCTAAGTTTTCCTGCATGACGCGGTTCACGTTATCGACACTCTTTTGAACTCGGTCAAACATCTTAGTCGCTTTTTTTAATACCCATAATAAAAATCCTAATAATAGTGGAACGGTAATTAGAAAGATAAGCGCCAGACGTGGATTGACAATAAACGCCATGATGACACCACCAGCAACTAGAAGTGGAGCTTTCACCATGATTCTAAGTGCCATAAATATTGTGTTTTGAATTTGGCGGACGTCGTTTGTGAAGCGCGTCATTAATCCTGACGTAGGATATTTGTTTAAGTTGGCAAAAGAAAATGCCTGCACTTTACGAAATAATCGCTCACGCATGTCATGTGCGAAACCCCAACTAACATGGGATGCGAAAAATGAATTAATGATACCAGAAACAAATGAGAAAAGTGCGAGACCAATCATAATGCTTCCCCACATAATAATGTTGTTTAAATCTTGGTTCATGACTCCTTGGTCAATCATTTTGCCTAAGAAAAAGGGGAGCAAGAGCTCTACACCAAGTTCAACTAGCATGAGTGAAAAGGCGACAAATGCTGGTAGTTTGTAAGACTTTAACGATGAAAAAACAGTTTTCACAAGTAGACCTCCGTTGTCAAAATAAATAATTTTCACTTTATTATAAATTAAAAACAAGTATTTTTCCAAGAATTTATTTCGAAAACAGAAATATATTGTAAAAATATGCGGTTGTCCTATTGGTCCTATAAAATAAAGAACATGAACTCATTTGAGTTTGCTCAATATATATTAATTAATAACAAAAGTCACCACAGGCTGCGAATTGCTCTGTGGGGACACCATTATTCGTTGTTAATGGTTGTTCGATTTCTTCCTTCATTTTTGGATTGATAGAGAGCAGTATCTGCCCGGTCTATGATAGCTTCGAAATCTTCGTCTTTGATGTTGGAAGAAGAAATCCCAATAGATATAGTAATAGGTTTTCCTGTAGGACTGTTCGTTTCTGCTATTGTTGTGCGTAATCGTTCTGCTAGATTATACGCATCATTCTCGTCATCATCTTTCAATATGATGGCAAACTCTTCTCCGCCATAACGAAAACATTGATCGGTACTTCGGGTAACCTCTTGCATCGTATTTGCCAAAAATTTGATCACTTCATCCCCTGTAGGGTGCCCGTACTGATCATTGACTCTCTTAAATCGATCGATATCAATTAAAATTAAGGAATGGGGTATTTTTTGATTAAAATACGTAACGATTTGATAATCAAAAGCTAATCGATTAAATAACCCACTAAGTCCATCTCTATAAATTCGGCTATTTAAGACTTGGAAATGCTTGCGAAAATGAAGATAAAGTTGCCTAACCTCGTAAAGATTAGAATGAATATTTATTTGGTCAACAAGGGCCGGAGTTGTTTTTTCAGTGATAGCTTTTTTAGAGAATTTTGCTAATTTATTAATTGGATTGGATATACGAAAAGCCACTAACCAAGCAAAAGATATAATGATAATTAACAATGGTAGTGATTGTAAAGCGATTTTTTGGACTAATGTATGGAGTGGAACTTGGATGACTGAAGTAGGGGTTTGGCTAATTATCCCCCAGTTGGTTTCATTGATGAAAGCATAGCCTGACAAGTATTCTTCCCCTTTATGGTTGGTGATTTTGGCAGATCCATAATTTCCTTCAAGCACATCTTGAATTAACTCGTGTTCAGCAATATTTTCGTTAATCCTTGAAGCATCTGGGTGATAAATAATTCGTCCATTACTATCAACTACAAAAGTAGATGATTCATCTAAGTGTTCATGAGTGGTTAAAATTCTTCCGAGTGAATTGTCTGTTTCTAAATACAACGTTCCATCGACAACACCTTGATACACATCGGAATCATTGAAAATGGGATAAGAAATAAGGATAACTAGGTTACCAGTTTGTGCTAAATAGGGTTCAGAAATAAATGGTGTTTTGTTTTCTAATGCTCGCTTCATTAAGTCTGAATTTATTTTCGTGCCAGGCTGTACACCATTCGCATTATTGGTTAAGATTTTCGGACTCATTAATTGGACGTATCCTTTGTTGTCCGTTGTAAATAGTGAGTTATAGTATCCCTTATTTGCCTCTAACCAATAATTTAAGTCTTTCTGTGTAAATTCCTCGTCATTTCCAATAATGTCAGCTAACGTACTCAAGTTTCTTGGATATCAGACATAAGTATCTCAGTACTGTCTGCAATGTTCTGTGCATATCGAAGGTTATTTTGTAAGTAATTGTTAGATAGTGAGGTTTCTAGTGCACGAATTGATATGTATAAGTGCGTAGCTGTAGTAGCAACTGCAACTAGAAACACTAATATACCTAACGCTGTTCTAATTTTAATGCCTTTTACTTTTCTCATAGTAATTCCTCCTCTATTTATCATGGAAGGAAATATTTACCTTATATGTCTATTTTATCAGACTATAGTCGCATATAAAGGGATGTAATGTGACAAAAGTATTACTAATGAGTTGTATCGGAAAGTGATAGTGAAGTGGGGAGGAGGTATATATAAGTGGCACTGATAATTAGCTTTTATGTAATATCAACAGAATAAAAACGTTGACAGAACATAGTAGGCTACATATAATTAAATTAGTTTTTACATTACATTACGATTCCGTAGCTCAGCTGGGAGAGCGCCACCTTGACAGGGTGGAGGTCGTTGGTTCGAGCCCAATCGGAATCACTAAATTAAGAAAGCGTTAATCCTTTGTGTAGCAAGGGGGTGACGCTTTACTTTGTTTTTGAAGTGACTTTTTATCCATATATACATAGGTGCTGCACTCATCATACTAAACTGTATCAATCTAAAGTTTTACTGCTATGGATTTATCTCTGTTTTAAATATCTGTTTTGGGGCAATAGTATTAATTCTAATAGTTGCTCAACCATATAATCTGAGTATTAGACTATTGTGAAGCAAGAGCTCCGTCCCCATGCTTGTATAATAACCGTTGTTTCTCTATTTTTAATGCATTTAATTTTTGGTATTGGGGATTATTTTCTTTCCAATTACTAGTATAGTTCTGTTCCCCTAGAAGGATGGTTTCCAATAGATTGTTAAGTTGGTTCTCAATTGTTTGAATTTGTGAGTTAATCTCTTTTCGGATATTTCGTAGTTGCAATAGAGAATGCTTTAGTAGCTTATTAGAATTTAAGTGGATTATTATTTGACTAATCACCATTTCTATAATTTTTGCCAAATCAATTGTTGATATAAATACTTTTGGGTGACTTTTGGTTGTACATTTAAAAAAGCTATTATTGTTTATTTTGTCCTTGCTGTAACATAATGGTTTCTGACAATAACCGCAGATGGGTAAGTAACTCTTCTGCGATTCTAAGTCGTCAAGTCGCTTAAGATACTCATTGAATACCTCACCAAGTGAATCTTGGATGGCACGAAAGTCTTTAAGGCTTAAGTAGGCTTCTACATGCTTTAATTTGTAATTACCCTTACTCAAGTCATGTCCTGCATAAAATGGATCCTGTGCAATCCTAATAAGGGTTTCATCGTTAGTTTTAAAAATACTTCGATATTTCTTTAGAAATAAAGCCAATTCATCAAGAGTCGAAATTTTACTTAATGAAGAAAAATACGCTTCTAACAATTCTTTTTTAACTGGGTCCTTGTAGTAATGTTTGTTTTCTTTTACATAGCCCAACTTTCTACCTGGGTATCTCTTGCTCGCTTCTATATTCCTTCTAGCAATATTTTTTCCTTCAATATCACTAAACATAGCAAGAATTCCCTCAAGGAAAATATCTTTAGTTGCTTGGACATTGCCATTGCCTTCAGATGTATAAATAACTTGAATATCGTGCTTAAGGCAAAGATCCGTGAATTCAATACCCTCATAGTAATCCCTAAACAATCGTGTTCTGTCAAAGGCATACAGTGTATCCACTTGGTCTTCCTTAATTAATGAAATGAGTTTCTGCATTTCAGGTCTTTCATTAATGAATTTTTTGTTAGCTGATAATGCATCCTCGTCAATTACTTTTATTTCTTCAGGTAACAACTTCTCTCGATAATAAGCATCTGCTGATTGTTGCATCTCCATGTTCTGCTTATCTGTACTTACTCGTCGAAAAAACACATGGTATTTCATTACTTCTCACCTCGATTATTTTTTGGCAATGTTTCGTAAAGTAGCTTTGCTTGTAATCGCGGAGGAAGGTTCAACTGCTCTACAATAATCCTGGATACCATGTGCTGAATCCATATATTAGTAGTTTGGTTGTTTTCCTCTGCGCTACGAAGCTCAACACGTCTTCTCATAATTACACACCTCCGTCTATCATCATTGACATTTGGAGGCTATGTTTATACTTCTAATTACTAGATTTATCCTCATCATTAAATAGATTTAGTTCGAGTTGAACTGATTCTTCACGTTGGCCACGTTTGACTAACACTCGTATTGATCCACTCTTATGACCAGGAAAGGGTTGCTTACTTAGCTTCTTCTTCATTTCGGTTTCTCCTTTGTTGTCGATATTGCAGGAAACCATTAAAAGCAAAAAGTGATATTGTTCCATTGTTAACGGTTTTCTTTAGTTTTTTTATATGATGGGGGAGTGTATTATTCATTTAACATTCCCCTTTCTTTTAAATGCTTTAGAGCTCTTTCGGTGTTATTTCGGATTTTATGGGAAGGTCTTTTGATGTTATATTTCATGTTGTGATTCCTCCTGTTATTTTTCGGTAGTTCATCCACCGCCAGAAAGAAACATAACCATTACGAAGAGAAAATCAATAGGCAATATATGGTAACTATACTAGATTTGAGATTCTATTTATTCCTCTAGTTTGCTAAATGTAATATTATATTAACAATTTACATAATGATCAAAAAAGGGTTTTTTACAAAAATGTATAATACTAGATATAGGTAAATTTAAAAGGGTGGGAAATTAGTATGAAGAAAACAGTTATCTCTATTTTTTCATGTATTCTAGTAGGTTTGTTCTTTGTAGTTGCACCATTACAGACACAGGTATTAGCTCAAAACTCGGAAGAATCTATTCAGTCTCAGACTAAAACAGTAACTCAGACTATACCTTATGGCCTTAATGACTCAATAGACGCATCAATTGAATATGATGTTGCGGGTTGGAGTGGAATCCTGTACTTAATAAACACTCAATCTACGGGAGATCATATCCTTGCAACGTATAGAGGAACTGTCCGTTGTTCGGGATTTTGTGGAATACCACCATACCAGTTTGAAGAAGATGAATAAAATTAATTAATTAAGGTTGAAAAATCGGGAATGCTTCATTCTTTTAAATTAAAGCATTCCCGATTAAACAATATAAATAAACTTATCAACAAATACATACCTTCAAGAAAAGAGGTGAGCATCATAAAAAAGCTATTTTTTATTATAGCTGGTTTAATTATTTTAACTAGTTGTACGGATGCTAAAATAGTCGTACCCATTCATGAGTATGCTGAATTACCAGCGGAAGAAATAGGAGAGGAACTAGGGGAAGAAACAATAGAGGAGAAGGAAGAAGAAATAGAACACGAAAAAAACGTCCCAGAAAGACCTAATCAATCTTTTAATGTATACAGTGAGGCAGGAGTGGTCGGAGGTTTAAGAGTTGGAGTTTGTTGGAAGGAAAGTGTGGAAGAAGACTGTGCTTTTACTCCGGAAAACCCTAGAGAGGAAACCATGAGTAAAAATCGGTTATTTGCAAATAAGGGAGAAGAATTGCATATCTCAATGACTCAAAATAATGAAGATTTCAAAGTTGGGATTAAACCACATCAAGTGGAGGTTATCCAATTTGGATTTCGTGATGATGAAGGGAAAGTCATTGATAGTGAAACAGTGGAAAACCAAACTTTCTTTTCGGCTCCTGATGAGCAAGGAAATTACTACTACCTTATTCATGTAATCTGGGATGAGGGTAAGACAAAGAGAGCCTATTATGCTTTTCGAATAAGAGTAAGCTAAACACATTTTTAGATACAGTTTTGTCGACCGCAGGGGCTCTTCCTATGGCCAGATTCTAGGAGGTTTTTCATGAATAACTTGTTACTATTTGAAAGTAAAAAAATAATGAAAACGCTATATTTTATAATTTTAATCATTGCACTATTCTCATTTGTCAGCTTTTATTTCGTTTATAACTTTGTGCATACCGAACGTGCTGACGATTATATTTATAAAAACGAAACCGTTAAATCAAATTTCCAATCAACAATAGAAGAATTAAGTATTACGGAGGAAAGCAATGCGGCAAATAAGGAAGAAATCGAATTCTTTGTTAATGAAATAGAAGAGCTTGATATGCTTTCTGAAGCAGCAAAGAATTATGATTGGAACACTATTCTCAATTACGAAATTGCAAATGGTGAAGAACTAGTTAAAATGTCCCCTTCTCAGAATGTATATACTTGGCCAACCGGTTTTACATATGAAGTTGTTTACGAGAAAAATAAATGGCTATTGGAACATAATATTCAACCTGTTTTCCCTATACATAGTAATTCAGAAATAACCGCTTATGACAGAGTGTTTGATACAGCAATAATAGAAGAAATCGCCTATGATTTTTATAATAAGTATGATTCATCTTCTGTATATTTTTTATATCTTCTTATTGGAGTCGGTCTAAACATTGGAGGAGCTATATTCTTTTTATTCTTATTTGGAAATGTTGTTACAAGAGAAGATATCGGTCGAAATGGACCAATTAACTTTTTGGCCACCATGCCATTAAAAAGCTGGAAAGTAATTTGGAGTAAGTTGATAACCACCGTCTTATTAACATTCCTCATATTATTAGCAACAGCTTTATGGGGGCTACTTTTAGGCATTATCTTTGATCGTTTTGGTGACTGGAATTACCCAGTACTCATTTACAAACCTGATTCTTCATTTCGATTTATGGAGATGGGAAACTTTATTCTTTTATCTATGCTGCTATTTTTTATTGTATTGATATTCTGCTACAGTTGGCTATTTTTATACTCCGTTCTAGTAAAGCAAACGTTTATGACAATTGTTCTTACCATCGTAACCTTAGTCTTGGGCAACTTATTGAGCGGATCCGATATTGGAAGGGGTCTATCGTTTGCTCCATATAATCCTTTTAATTACTTTCAGATAAACGACATCATAACAATGGAATACGCTCTAACTGCAGAAAATTTTAGTTTCACCATATGGAACGGTATTTTCAGCCTATTAATCTCTAGTTTTATTATATTATTTGCTTCCTATTTAATTTTTAAAAGAAAAGCTAAATAAATAGTAAACAACAATTTCGAGGGGGATTCTTATGATTGTTCAAGTTGATAACTTAACAAAGAAATATAAAAAAGAGTGGGTTTTACAAGGGGTCCAATTTGAAATAAACCATCCACAAATCGTTGCAATAGTGGGACCTAATGGTTCGGGGAAAACAACATTATTTAATTGTATGACAAATCTATTGTCGATTAATAGTGGGACAATTAAAGTACTTGAAAAGGATTACAAAGATACCTCTTTGTTTTATGATGTTTCCTATTTACAGGATAATCGAATTCTATATGAAAATTTAACTGCTTATGACCATTTGCAATTTGTTTGTAGTGTCATGAAACAGCCTAGCACCAAAATAGTAGAAGTAGCAAAACGAGTTGGGATGGAAAGTTATTTAAAGAAGCCTGTACAAAAATTCTCTCTAGGTATGAAGCAACATTTGTTACTAGCGATGGCAATCATTAATAACCCAAAGTTACTGCTCATGGATGAACCATTAAATGGTCTAGATCCCTCAAGTGCCATTAATATGCGAAAAATCTTATTAGAGCTATATGAAGAAGGAACGACTATTATGATTTCGTCCCATAATTTAGATGAAATCGATCGATTAACCAACACGATTTTCTTTATGAAGGATGGGCAAATTTTAGAAGAGTCATTAAAGAACTATAATATGAAACAATATTTCTTAAACGTAAATAATCTAGCACAAGCAAAAGACAAATTAAATGAACTATCCGTTTCTTATACAGTTAATAAGGATGACCAGGTTGTATTTTATGATAATGAAACATCCTTTCAAGACGTACTTATCCATTTAAATCAAAATGATGTTCTGGTTGAGGATATAGATATTAAACGAATTGGTGCTGAAAAAAGATACCTTGAACTATTTGAAAGGACCGTATCTGAATGAAGCTATTTCTATTTGAGTTAAAAAAGTTTGCTTGGACCAAAAAGTTTCTCATTATACTAATCGCACTAGTCTGTTCAGTGGTATTTCTATTCATTAGAAATGTCTTATTTCAGGATTATGCACAGGAGCAAAAAAATGAAGAAATTGCTTTATTCATTGAAACGAGTTCATCAAAGGATAGTGGCTATACCAGTCAATTAGAGCGATTAGGAAACAACGAAGAAGTTGAAATGAAACAAGAATTAAATCTTACCGTGTTGAATTTGGCTAGGGAATTACGAAATGTAATGGCAACTGAGGACGATTGGAAAACGGAATTAACGGTTGAGAATCGGTTATTAGTAGCTATCAGTGAGTATAAAGCTACCGGTGAGGACTATCCCATTTCTGACGAGGACATTTCTCATAGAATAGCAATGAATCATACCTTACTGGATTTGGAAATTCCACCTGAATTTGAGCATTATAGTACGGCATTTCCTAACTTTTTAAAGCAAGTGGTGGACCTATTTATTAGCTATAGTGGTTTAATTATTGTCTTACTACTTATTGGAGAAATAATGACGAGAGAATTTGAGAATAGGTCAATTAATCTATTATTTACATTACCTTTAAATCGGACAAAGTTAATTTTGGGTAAGTATTTTAGTGCACTACTGACTTCTGTTTTTACTTTTTTCTTCATTATTGCTGTAGGGGCGCTAATCGGAAAATTATTTGGAGCAGAAGGATCCTTTGCATATCCAGTACTGATTGAAAAAGAAGGGCATTTGTACTATATGTCAACGATGGATTATTTACAATTTGTCGTACTTTTATTTGCTATTATGCTCCTTTTTGTCATTGCACTATATATTTATTATAGTCTAGTATTCAAACATTTACTCGCATCCTTGTTAGCAATTATTGCTACTCTAATAGGTGGATATCAGCTAGGGAATTTTATTAATTGGACCCCATTTGCTTGGGTTAATCCGTTTCAATACACAATCCCTAAAGAAGCAATTCTATATCAGAATGAACACCTTTTCTATCAAGGTATTTCGGTTACTTTACTGGCGACATTGTTATTAGTCGTTATTTCTATACTTAGGATAAAGCGGAATTTTAATTAGTGGGGATTGGTATTTTCCTAATGAACAAAGTTTCACTTTATTGTTTCATCCGTTAAGTCGATATCAGCCTAATTAGGTTTTGTAGTACACTCTACCTCCATATGTTTTTAATAAAAGACTGCACCAAAATTACACAGAATTTCTAGACACAATGGAATTAACAGAAACAGATTGCATAAATAAACATTTGGAAACTGATTAAATGGACGTATTGGAATTTATAGATGCATAAATACTTAATAAAACTCGCTCTTGAGAATTGACAGGGTGGAGGTCGTTGGTTCGAGCCCAATCGGAATCACTAACTTAAGAAAGCGTTAATCCTTTGTGTATCAAGGGGGTGACGCTTTACTTTGTTTTTGAAGTTATGACTTTTTATCCATATATACATAGGTGCTGAACTCATCATACTAAACTGTATCAATCTAAAGTTTTACTGCTATGGATTTATCTCTGTTTTAAATATCTGTTTTGGGGCAATTGTATTAATTCTAATAGTTGCTCAACCATATAATCTGAGTATTAGACTATTGTGAAGCAAGAGCTCCGTCTCCATGCTTGTACAAGAACAGGCAGAAGTGGGGGACAGGAACGATAACCTTAAATTCTACTAGATTTAATAGTTTGCATACTTATAATTAAACATCCAATCATAAACAGGATGGAAGCAGGGATTCCTTGATACCAAATACTATCATTTTGATTAACGATTGTCCTTTCAGCCAATACATACTGGAAAGGATTTATCCAAAACAGACCATCCCACGGAATAAAGGTTAACACAAACCCCACTAAAAGTATTCCTATTAAAATGTAACAGGTAATAATGGGACTCCAATTTTCCCAGATATGATTGAAGTAACACAAATTCATAAAGGAAATAAATCAAAAGTTGATATAACTAAAACTAATAGACAATTTACTGCGCCTACCGAAACGGGTCTTTATTATTATAATGTTCATGCAAAATGGGAAGAAGAAATAAAAGGAGAGGCCTATTACGCATTTAAAGTAGCTGTGAGAAATTAAGCAAGAGTATTTTGTTTAGAGTTGAGACTTTCGTGTAGTTGAATAAACACTTCTTTCTTTTTTTATAAAAAAAGAAGTGCAGAAACATAATTTGCCTCTTCACTTCTTGTTCTAATGTGTAGGCTTTCTTACAAACTAGCGTTAAAGTAGTGAATGACGAAAATTTCAAATCACTTCAGGAATCAATTCCAATCGAAACAAACTTCTTCTCCAAGAATTCATCCATTTCGTGGTCAACATCCTCTTTGGAGAAGTGGGGGTGAGGTGCGTCAATGGGATTCTTAATATTTGGTCAATTGGTGTAGATTAATTGCACTAACCTTATCTCTCCTTAAATTTCTTGTATAGGTCTTGAACAAAGATTCAGTCACACTCCGTCCCCATGCTGATTTCAAGCAGTAATAAAAATGTGATATTATTGTAAATAAAAAGAGAAAGCACGTTCAATTAATAATTTGATTTTTAAAGGAAGGTAATAGGTGGATGAGAAAGATTTCATTAACAGAAATTGATGAAACTATTAGAGAAAATCGGAAGTGGGCGAACAATTCGATTCGAAAAGAAATGACATCTTCATCCCGCCGTAAAAAATCTCGAACAAGAACACAAAGTGAAGTTATTGCATTAAATGGAAATTGCTGTAACACGGTGGAATAAAGCGGTTGAAACAGGTAAAATTAAAAGATTGGGCGTAAGGCGTATATATTATGATTACAATTGGTGACCTTCGAAAGGAAATTGGCTCTTAAAGATAAACCTAAGTTCGAGAAACAAGTTGAATTTTCTGCTTTATTAACAGAATATTTAAAAATTAATAAGCGTTATTCCTGCTGTTATAGAAATGCTAAATTGAACTAGTAAACTTAATGCTTCGTAAGTCGACGTTCCTATCAATTAAAATAAATGGGGTAGAAAGATGATGAATAGTAGAATGAATCCAAAGGTAGATGAATATTTAAGTAACGAAAATAATTGGCAAGAACATATGGAGGAATTGAGAAGAATCATCCTTGATTGTGGACTAACGGAGGAACTGAAATGGAACCTGCCTTGTTATATGTTGGAGAAAGGTAATATCGTTATAATTCAAGGATTTAAAGAATACTGTGCCATTATGTTTTTCAAAGGCTCTTTGATGAAGGATCCTAATGGTATTTTAACGAGACCTGGGAAGAATTCGCAGGCGCAGCGTCAAATCCGATTCACTAGTGTACAAGAGATAATTGAAATGGAAAACATCATAAAAGCCTATATTCAGGAAGCAATGGAAGTAGAAAAAGCGGGGTTGGAAGTGACATTTAAAAAGAGTACAGATTATGCAATTCCTGAAGAACTACATAGTAAATTTGATGAAATACCAGACCTTAAAACGGCTTTTGAGAAATTGACTCCAGGACGGCAAAAAGCATATATCATTTATTTTTCTAATGCTAAACAATCTAAAACTCGAGAGTCACGCGTAGAAAAGTACATACAGCATATTCTCGATGGAAAGGGTCTGCGTGATTAGTATATTTAGATATGCTCCTTCAATTAAGACGAATAAAAATATCTATGAGGACGATTCTGCAGAAATATGAAGCAAGAGCTCCGTCTTTCCAGGATGCCAATCCTCGAACAATAAAAAATAATGTTTATATAGAACGTGTTAAACTTAAGGGAGTTTAATGCGTTTTTTATTTTAAAATAATTGAAACTTTTTACATATGTAGTCTATCTAATGGTTAGAGAAAGGAGGTATAGGATGAATCATTTAAAACTAATTAAAAAAGCAAAATCTGGTGATAGTGAAGCATTTGAAGAACTTTTGATGTTACATGGTGAACAACTTTATCGTACGGCATTTCTATATACAGGTAATCGCCAGGATGCTTTAGATATTGTACAAGAAACGAGTTATAAAGCATTTGTAGCAATTAAAACATTGAAAAAGAATAAATACTTTACTTCTTGGCTCATAAAAATACTTATTAATTCAGCCTATGAGTTTTTGAACAAGAAAAAAAGGGATATTCCACTTGAAAATATTGAACAATTTCTCCCACAACAAGATTCCACATTTAGTATCGAACAATTAGATTTATTTCAAGCAATTAATAATCTGCGAGCAACGTATCGTGATGCTATCATCCTATTTTACTTTCAAGATTTGCCAATAAAAGAAGTTGCAAACATTATGAACATCCCGGAGAATACGGTGAAAACTTACCTACATAGGGGGAAGGAACAACTAAAGGTTAATTTAAAAGGGAGTGAGTATGGTGAAAGAAAAACAATATCAGGAAGCCTATGAGAAGATAGAAGTTCCAAGTGAAGTTGTGAAACAAGCAATAAGAAAAGGAGTTCAAAGGGGTACTACAATAAAGCATAATAAAAAACCAATATGGAAAGTTGCCTCTATTATAGCTGTAGTATTTATGGTGGCTTTAGTTTCAGTAAGTATAACTTTCCCTTCATTTGCTGAAAGACTGCCAATTGTCGGTAGTATATATGACTTTTTCAAAGAAGATAACCAGGAATTTGTTTTTAAGGAGTATGAAGACAAATCTACAGGCATTAATGTTACCGAAGAGAGCAATGGGGTAAGTGTAACCATTACTGATGCTGTATATGATAGGGAAAGTATTACGATAGCTTATAAAATAAAAAGTGAAAAAGATTTAGGTGACGGTGCAGTGCTATCTGGGAATTTAGAAATAGAGGAGATAGCAAATACCCTCAATGAAGGTTCAATGCCTCCTAAAAAAATTGGAGAAAATGAATATGCTGGTCTACTCATTGCGACATTAGTAACAGGCCAAGAAGCAGATCAAATTCATGTTAATTGGAAAGGCAACACAATTATATCCTTTGATGGGGATCAACAAATGAGAACTTCAGGAAATTGGTCATTTGAATTTACCTTAGATTCCCTTGAAAGTAAGACGCAAAATTTTGCTGAAAATAACTACACATCAACAACAGATGGATTCAGTGTAGAACTTACAAGAACTACAACAACACCAATTTCTAGGGATTTTCATTTTAAAGAACAGATTGATCGTGATCTAGATGGTTGGATCGAAGAAGAATGGGACATTATTCTTTTTGATTATAAAGTATATGATGATTTAGGTAAGGAATATGACTCAATCGGTTTGTCTTCCTATGGTGATAAATTCGACAAAGGACATAGAATAAGAACCACAGTGATTGATGAAGAAGCAACTTCATTAAGAATTATTCCTATTGTTGAAATTTACGATAGAAAAGTGAATTTAGTTAAGGAACCATTTTATCTTAAACCAATTCACGTACCTTTAAATAAGTAAAAAAAGTATAGGGCCGGCAAAATGATCGGTCCTTTTCTATTGAAGGATACAAATTGGCAATGCACAGAAATATATTAATTGTCCAAACATCACTTTTAACTGTGGTAAGAGGTATTTATAGTATAATAGCGAGAGAAAGTTTTGTAAAATACCGAAATTTCATAAAGGATATCAGAAACTGCAATTTTGCATTAAATATTGTCATTAAAATAGAGAAATTTAATTAGAAATCTTAAAACTACATAGTGATAATAAAAATAATAGGTTTTTTTAGTTAATTTTGCTTGATTCAACATTTGAGTCAATGCTTGAGTTAACACTTGAACTAAAACTTGAACTAACACTTGAGTCAAATCTTGAGCTAAGACTTGACCAACAATGATTTAACTCATTTGATTCAACTTATTTGAGTCAACACTTGAGTCAACACTTGAGTCAACACTTGAACATACCTAAACATAGACGAAGAAGAAGAAGATGATGATGAAGATGATGATATAGTTCAACAAAAAGCTAAAGAAATAATTCTGTGAAAAAAATTTTTTCAAAAAGCACCCCTTTTTTCAAACTTTTTTCGAATGTAGTAGTGAAAGGAGGAATTGGAATGATTATGACTGTGGAGAGTGTAATCGTTTAAGCACTTGTGGGAGTGGTGTATTTTGAGAACGTCTGGATGAAATGGAGTCGAGGGGAGGTCTGGAAACTGTTGGTGATTGAATGAACCGCAACTTGCTGAAGCAGCAAATAAGTAATTTTGTAATTCTTCAAATTGATAATCAGTTAAAGAATATGTGACTATGGAAAAAGATTGTGTGATAGCTTATTGACTACATGCCCCCAGTGTTTGTAGAGCAAATGCTGAAAGAGAAACATTCAGTTGGAGGAGTGCTTATGAGAAAGTTGGAATTAATGCCTTTTAAAGAGAATTGGATGACGAACTACAATGAAGAGTCTAAAAGAGTTCAAGAGATTTTTGGTGAACTGCTTCTGAACATCCATCATATTGGAAGTACTTCTATTCCAGGAATGATAGCAAAACCGGTTATTGATATATTAGTTGAAATTCAGAATATCAACGATGTGGATTCGTTCAATAATGATATGAAAATGTTGGGGTATGTCCCCAAAGGAGAAAACGGGATTAGAGGAAGACGGTATTTTTTCAAAGAGAAGGGTAATAAAAGAACGCATCACGTACATATTTTTCAATCCGGTTCACATGAGATCAATAAACATTTAGCTTTTAGAGATTATTTAATTATTCATCAGGATGAGGCTGAGAGATACATAGAACTTAAAAGAAATCTTTATCAAAGAATGGGCGTTAATGTTAAACAGTATCAAGAAATGAAGGGTCCCCTTATTCAAGAATTAACGGATAATGCGCTTAATTGGGCAAATAAAAATAAAAAAACTTCGGTGATGGGATTCATTATACGTCAGAAGGAAGATGGAAGTAACGAATTACTGACATTATCAATCAGTTCTATCCCTTACGCAAGCCTGCGAGTACCAGGTGGAGGCGTAGAAGGCAATGAAGATTTAATAGGAGCGCTTAACCGTGAAATTTTGGAAGAGGCAGGATTATCCAATTTAACGCTTATTAGAAAGATCGGTTCGATCACCTACTATAAACCGTATATAAAACGAATGGTAGAGAGGCATGACTTTTTACTATTAGCCCCTGCAGACATTGAAGATTCATGGGGACATCGAGTAACAGGGGGGGACAAGGACTCCGGTTTGTCATTTAACTATCGATGGATACAAGAACATGAATTTCCAAAGCTAGATGGAGAGTTAAGAAGTTTTATTTCACCAGAATATATTTCGGAGTTATTTAATAGATAAAACAGTGCTATTGGGTGAAATCCTCATAGGACTGTTTTTTATTCTTTTCTAGCAATTACCATTAAATGAAAATACTAGTTGATTTCAAGGAGTAATTGGCGTATTATTTAAAAAATAGAATTTGAGAGGTATGAATAGATATGAATCCAATGCTGATAGAATTTCCAGAAGAATTTACAACAGAACGATTAATAATTAGAATGCCAAGACCAGATGATGGGAAAGTTGTTTATGATGCTATCCAAGCTTCCATTAATGAGCTAAAGCCTTGGTTGCCATTTGCTCAAAAAGAGCAGACAGAACAGGATGTAGAATTAAACATAAGATCGGCACATATTGCTTTTCTAAAAAGAGAAGATTTAAGACTATTAATCTTTCTAAAGGAAACAGGGGAATTTATTGCTACTTCTGGATTACATAAAATGGATTGGTCTATACCAAAATTTGAGATAGGATACTGGATTGATAGTCGATACAGTGGAAAAGGGTATATGACAGAAGCAGTTCAAGGAATTACTGACTTTGCCTTTAACGAATTACACGCAAGGCGAGTAGAAATTAAGTGTGATAAAAGAAATACGAAGAGTAGAGCTATTCCTGAAAAATTAGGGTTTGAATTAGAAGGAATTTTAAAGAATGATGACTTATCACCTGACACCAACGAATTAAGAGATACATGTATCTATGCAAAAACAGTCTAATTTTTCTTTGAGAGATTACATAGTTAAAAGAGGTCATTAGGCGTACTGAAAAAATAACCTTGTAAGGATTGTTAAGGAGGATATATGAACAAAAATATATACATAATTAGGCATTGTGAAGCGACAGGACAACCTTCAGAATCGCCATTAACGGAAAAAGGTTTTACTCAAGCTAAAAAAATATCCGAGTTTTTATCTGATAAACAAGTTGATCGGATCATATCCAGTCCATATTTACGTGCAGTTCAATCAATAAAACACTATGCTACAAGTAAAGATTTGGATATCGAAACGGATAATCGCTTGACCGAACGAGTGCTTAGTAGCACTTATTTTCCAGATTGGATGGATAAGCTAGAAGCAACCTTCAAAGATATGGATTTAACGTATGAAGGTGGGGAGTCCAGCAATGAAGCTATGAAAAGAATTGTTGAAGTTGTAAATGACGTTGTAGCGAGTCGTTCCCGTAATACAATTATTGTGGCACATGGAGGGATAATTTCCTTATTATTGCACCACTATGATAAAAACTTTGGATTTGAGGCATGGAAACGTTTGAGTAATCCTGACGTGTACCAATTGAGCATAACATCTGAGGAAACTCATATTAAACGACTATGGACTACGGCTTATTCGTCCTAATAACCTAGAAAATAAAAACGGGAGGTCTAGAATCTAGATCTCCCGTTAAAAACATTGTGCACTGAATTTTTCTTGAGGTATTGGCTTGCTTAAGTAAAAGCCTTGAATTTCATCGCAATGATTTTTTTGTAAAAAAGATAGTTGTTGCTGATTTTCAACGCCTTCTGCAATGACGGTCATATTTAAGTTATGGGCTAGATTTATCATTGCTTGAATAATCACACGGTCATCTGAATCATTTAACAAGTCTAAGACAAATGATTTATCAATTTTTAAACGGTTTAACGGTAACTTTTTTAAGTATAGTAGGGACGAATAATGTGTACCAAAGTCATCCAAGGAAAGCTGGATACCTATTGAATTTAACTTTTTAATATTTGATAACGTTAACTCAGGATTTTCCATAATCACACTTTCGGTCAATTCTAACTCGATATATTTAGGTGACACTCCTGTTTTCGATAAGGTTTTACTTACGATTTCAAAAAGGTTCTTCTTTTGAAACTGGGTCATCGAAAGATTCACAGCAATTTTAATAGGTGGAAAACCTTTATCCAACCAATGCTTATGTTGGAGACAGGCTTGATAAAGAACCCATTGATCGATTTCTTGGATTAACCCTGTTTCTTCTGCAATTGGAATGAATACTCCAGGGGAAATCATTCCTTTCTGAGGATGATTCCAGCGGATTAAGGCTTCTACCCCAGTAATTTTATTCGTTTTGAGTGACGATTGTGGTTGGTAATACAGAGTAAACTCATTATTTTTGATTGCTTGACGCAAATCGTTGGCTAGCATAAGCTTTTCAAAAGACTCTTTGCTATCAACAGGTCTGTAGAAATGAAAGGCTTCATTTTTTGTATGCTTTGCTTTGTACATGGCAGCGTCAGCATGTTTTAATAAAGTATCTGCATCATCACCGTGGTCGGGATACATGCTAATCCCAATACTTGGTGTAATATAAAGGTTATAGCCTTCAATTTCGAAAGGTTGCTCAAAAGCTTTTAAAATTCTATAAACCGAAAGCTTACATTCCAATTGATTACTTACTGTGGAATCAATAATGACAAATTCATCTCCACCATATCGACTTATGAAGACCTCATCGGAAACGGCGTTAGATAATCGTATTGCCACATGTTTTAGTAAGGCATCCCCTGCACTGTGTCCCAACGTATCATTGATTTCTTTAAATCGGTCTAAATCGAGGAACATCACAGCCCAACTCGTAATGGATTTATCTTTAAGACAGGTACAAATATACTCATAAAGATAGTTCCGATTAGGCAATTCTGTTAACTCATCATGATGTGCTTGGTAGTGTAGCTTGTTTTCGAGTTGCTTTTTTTCTGTGATATCTCGAAACATCGCTACATGATTTTCGATATGCCCTTTTTCATCCGTAAAAATCTGAATGGTAATTTCTTCTAAAAATAACTCCCCATTCTTTTTCCTGTTCCACATTTCACCAGTCCATTTCCCTTCCTGCCGTAATGTTCGCCACATGGATTGATAAAAGTCACGATCTTGTATTCCAGAACTTAAAATGTTAGGGTTTTTCCCAATCACTTCTTCAGGCAGGTAACCGGTTAGTTTTGTGTAAGAAGGGTTAATATAGATGATTTTATTTTTCTCATTTGTCACACACATTGCTTGTGGCATATTTTCATATGCTTTAGCTAATATATGGTTTCTTGTTTGAGAATCATCATTAGTTGAACATAAAACAATTCCTAAAATGTATTTGATGTTGTCGTCACTAAATGGGATAAGGATCATCTCAGCTTTACAATTTTCAATAGAGAAATTCTCTTTCTGAATACAATTAGAGTCAAACGCTTGTTGGCACAAGCTTATAAATCTGTTTGCGTCTGAATGATTAAGAACCTTATGGAGTTCCATATTAGTAATAGAAGTGTTCTCTTTACCCGTGTATTTTAAGAAGGAATCATTAGCAAACACAAAAGAATATGTAGAGTTACATTTAACTTTAATTATAAATAGACCATTTTCTATTGCTTTTAAAGCCTTGTTAAAAGTGGTTAGTTGATTGTTTAGGGCGTTTTGTTTATTTTCTATTTCTAACATGAAATCACCTCTATTTAACGGAATAGCCTATTAATCCGGTTTTTCCTTATCCAATCTTGAGGAAAAGGAAAAGTATTTCTTCTAATTGTGACAAAATCTTACAATTTTTGCTATCGGGTAAAACCCTATATATATTTCACTTGTATCCGTCTAAATACCTAGAATAGAGGTTATATTTTAATTATTTCTAATATAAAGAGGTTATGGTATGATACAAGAAAAATAAAGGGCTACCTCACAATGAGATAGCCCTAGCCATTATATTCATTTTTAATTAAACTTATTGTCCACCAAATTGTTGCTCTGCTGCTTGAACAAGACGTTTAGTGATCTCGCCACCAACAGAACCATTTGCACGTGAAGTACTATCAGCACCAAGTTGTACACCAAATTCTGATGCGATTTCAGTTTTCATTTGGTCTAATGCTTGTTGTACACCAGGGACTAACAACTGGTTTGAGTTATTGCTATTGTTGTTTGCCATGGTATATCACCTCCTTGGTACACCTTATATTGTGTTGAAAAATCGAGTTATATTCAAGAATTTTTGAATGGATAAAATTGGTTTAGCAATTAGAAAAATTTGACTTTTAGACGAGTTAGACTATTTCTTAAGAAAGTAGTGATTGTAATGTATGCCACTGCTTAGACTGGCGAAATAAGAAATTATCTTACACTCAACAACCCATTGTTAATTAAATTATTAATAATCTCCGCCATTTCCTTCGGTGGTTTATCCATACCATTAAATAACCACATCTTCATCATCTGAATACTTCCACTTACTATAAACGCACTCAAATAGTTGGAGAGTTCTTTGTCTAGATTGTTAATTTCCATCCAGTTTTTCATAAGAAAGCGGTGGGCAACAGTCTTCACTTTCTTCTCAAATGATGAATTTCCATTTTCATTTAATAATGTACGGCATTCATCATGCTTCGTGGAAAAATACTCAAGCAATTTAATCGTCATCTGGAGTGCTTCTTTCTCTTGCTCAAAATTATAACCACTTAAGTAACGATTCATTTCCTCTATTATTTCATCCTCCACTTGGTCAAGTAGGTCAAAATGATCGGTATAATGGGCATAAAAAGTGGAGCGATTAACATCAGCTAATTTACACAATTCTTTTACCGTAATAGTAGAGATTGGTTTCTCCTTTAAAAGTGTCATTAAACTATCCTTTAGCACCTTACGTGTATATTTTTTTCTTCGATCCATTTTTTCAGACATGAGCTTCCTCCTAAAAATCGACAACATATCCAACAGAAGATGAAAATGTGTTGGGAATTGTACGTTTTTTACAAAACTGTTTGTTGTAAATCCAACACGGTGTTTATATAATTGTAAGGTGGAATTTTTATCGGTGCAACATAAACTAATTGGATGACCTAGAAGAATCGTCCCGTAAGGAGTGAATGAACATAGCAGCAAGAATTATAAAACATAAAAAATCAATCGTTATTGTATTTGCTGTGCTCATGATAGTTAGCATTTTCGCACAGTTTACGGTGTCGGTTAACTATAATATGGTAGAATACTTACCTGAAGATGCACAGTCGACGAAAGCAATGGAAATCATGGAAGAGGAATTCGATGGCTCTATTCCTAATACGCGAGTCATGATCCATGATGTAACCATTCAAGAAGCATTAGATTATAAAGAAAAGTTAGCTTCCATTGAAGGCGTCTCTGATGTCACGTGGCTAGATGACGCAATTGACATTAAAACTCCTATCGAAATGGCAGATGTGGATACTGTTGAAACATATTATAAAAATGATCATGCTTTATTTTCCTTCAGTATCGAAGAAGGGGAAGAAGTAAAAACAACAGATGCTATTTATGAACTTATCGGAGAAGATAATGCGATGTCAGGGGAAGCATTAGATACGGCCACCCAACAGAAAATGGCCTTTACGGAAACGTTATATGCGGCTGCATTATTAATACCAATCATTGTTCTCATCCTAGTCTTATCGACTAGTTCATGGATTGAGCCGGTATTTTTCTTAACAGCGATTGGGGTTTCTGTCCTAATTAATCTAGGAACGAATATTTTTATCGGGGAAATTTCATTTGTTACTCAATCTGTTGCACCAATTCTGCAATTGGCGGTTTCCCTAGATTACGCTATTTTTCTTTTACACAGTTTTTCTGATTACCGGAAAAAAGTAGAAGATCCTGAAAAAGCGATGCAGCTTGCAATTAAACGCTCATTCCCAGCAATTGTAGCGAGTGCATCAACGACTTTCTTTGGGTTTATGGCATTAAGCTTCATGAATTTTGAAATTGGCTCTGATTTAGGTGTCAATTTAGTAAAAGGGATTGTCTTAAGTTTTATAAGTGTTATGGTCTTTTTACCTGCACTTACAATTATGTTTTACAAATGGATTGATAAGACGCAGCACAAGCCATTGTTACCAAGCTTTAAAAATATTGGAAGCAAAGTGCTTAAACTAAAAGTACCTAGTTTAATACTCGTATTTGTTCTTATTATTCCTGCATTTTTAGCTCAGAGCGAAACTAATTTTATTTATGGAATTGGTGAGCAACCAGAAACAACACGTGCTGGAAGTGACATAGCTAAAATTGAAGATGAATTTGGTAAGAGTACTTCGATCGTCTTGTTAGTACCTAAAGGTGATACTGCAAAAGAAGAGCAGCTCGTACAAGAATTAGATGAACTAAACCATGTAACTAGCATTCTTTCTTACGTTAATACAGTGAGTGCTGCTATTCCGCATGAGTATTTAGACGAATCAATCACCGAGCAATTTTATTCTGAGAATTACAGCCGGATTATCCTTAATACAAACACAAATACAGAAGGTGATGCTGCCTTTGGATTAATAGAAGAGATACAACAATTAGGTAAAGATTATTATGGGGATGATGCATACTCACTTGGAGAGAGTGTGACATTGTATGATATGAAAAATACAGTTCAACGAGATAATACAGTAGTTAATCTTCTTACCGTTATCACGATTGCGATTGTATTGCTTGTGACATTTAAGTCCATATCATTCCCAGTGGTTCTACTGTTGACGATTCAGTCGGCGGTGTGGATCAACTTATCTGTACCATATTTTACTGATTCTTCCTTAGTATTTGTAGGGTATCTCATAGTTAGTACCGTGCAGCTAGCAGCAACAGTGGATTATGCGATCCTACTGACAGAAGATTATAAAGAAAAACGTAAAGAAATGCCTGCACTTAAGGCAATTAAGCAAACACTTGATGAGAAAATATTCGCGATTGCGATATCAGCTTCCATTTTATCAAGTGTAGGGTTTATTCTTTGGATTACTTCGTCCAATCCAATCGTATCATCCATTGGGTTATTATTAGGACGTGGTGCATTACTAGCCTTCTTAATGGTAGTATTTTTCCTACCAGCCATGTTAGTGGTGTTTGATAAAATCATGGAAAAAACAACTTTAAAAGCAAATTACTATAAGGAGAAATGATGATGGGGAGAATGAAAAAGATTGTACTTGTCTTATTGGCTGTAATCCTTATTTTGCCGTCATTTCTTACGACAGCTTCTACTAATGACAGTAATGCAAAGGAAAATAAGACTGAGAGTGAGAGCGTTGGAAAAATAGGTTCCAAGGATGAAGTCATCTACGCGAATCTTAGTGCCACTGGTGAGAGACAAGAAATTTATGTGGTAAACACATTAGAAATTGATGAACCAGGAAAGGTTACCGATTATGGAACGTATTCCAGTCTTAAAAATTTGACGAATTTGACAGAAATGACTTACGAAAACGATCAAGTCATGTTCACAGCAGATAAGGGGAAATTTTATTATCAAGGGAATATGGTGGATCAAGCCTTACCTTGGGATATTTCAATCGACTATCTGTTAGATGGGGAAAAAATTGCACCGAGTGAATTAGCAGGAAAAGATGGTCAGGTGCAAATTCGAATGAATACTTCTGCAAATGAAACGATCAATTCCGTGTTCTTTGAAAATTATCTATTACAGGTTTCCCTGACACTTAATTCTGATCTATTTACGAACATTAGAGCAGAAGAAGGTACGATTGCTAATGCTGGTAAGAATAAGCAAGTGACATTCACAGTCATGCCTGAGAAGGAAGAAGAACTAGTATTAGAAGCAGATGTTGTAGGATTTGAACTAGACGGTATTGAGATTTCAGGTGTTCCATCATCGATGCCAATCGAGAAACCAGATGTCAATGAAATGACCGACGATATGAGAACATTATCGGATGCGATTTCTGATTTGAATGATGGTGTTGAAGATTTTAAAGAAGGAGTTTCTGAACTTAATAGTGGCGTTGTTGAACTACAAGATGGCTCTAAACAATACAAAGATGGTATCGTGGAGCTAGATGATGGTTCTTCTAATCTAGTGGATGGTTCTAAGGAGATTGAAGAAGCTCTTAATACTATGAGCAATTCATTAGATGGGTTAGAAGAGTTAGACTTTAGTTCTATGGAAGATTTGGCTAATGGGTTAACTCTTACTGTAGATGGATTAAGAGAAATTTCTCAGGGACTAGAGAATCTAAAGGAAAATTACGTTATTGCGTATGGTGCGCTTGATGGTGCAATAGAAGATATGCCTTTATATAACATTACTCAAGAAGACTTTGATGAGCTATACGAAAGTGGAGCAAATCAAGAAGTAATAGCACAATTAGAAGAAACGTATCATAAATCTGTTGCAGTGAAACTCACGTATGGTGAAGTGAAAGCAGCTTTTGATGCTGTTGAGGGATCGTTAGAAGGAGTTATTAAAGCCATTAATGATATGGCCAATAACATGGATGAAATGGCAAGTGGTGTTTCTGCCTCCCTTAAAGATATGGAAAGCTTAAATGATTTAACTCTTTTACAAGAGGGGATTGCTGAATTAGCAAAAAATTATCAGTCTTTCCATGATGGATTAGTTCAATATACTGGTGGAGTTGGGGAATTATCCGATTCTTACAAGGAACTACACAGTGGAATTGTTGACTTATCTGATGGAACGAATGAGTTAGAAGACGGTGCAGTAGAATTGCATGAGGGCACTACAGAGTTACATGAAGAAACAAGTAACCTACCTGATCAAATGACAGAAGAAATTGATGAGATGATGTCTGATTACGATAAATCTGACTTTGAAGCAGTATCTTTTATTTCAGCAAAAAATGAACAAATCAATACCGTTCAGTTCGTCTTCAAAACGGAAAGTATCCAATATGAAGAACCTGAAGTGGTGGAAGTAGTTGAAGAAGAAGAAAAAGGATTCTGGGCTAAATTGAAGGATCTATTTTCTTAATAAGAAAGGTGCTACCTACAGTGTGTGGGTAGCATCTTTTTATATCTGTAGGATTCAGAAAGTTATGATATAATCAGGTTATTCTATTAGGGATAAATTTTTGTCCCAATGTTAGCAACGATTATAATGGGAATACTATTATTAATTGAAGGATTATTTTTAATAAGTTATCCTTACAAAAAACGCAAAAATCGAGTTTGACAAGGGAAGTTAGGTGGGAGAAAAAATGGAGAGTCAAATGAAAAAGGAATTCGAAAAATCAAAATCAAAAGATAAAGAGGAACGATATGAAGCATATCACAATATATTAGAGGCAACAGAACAAGAAGTGGATTGGGCTTATGAAGTATGGGATCAATTACTAGAAGATTTAACGGATAAAGATAATCATCAACGGTCTCGCGCTGCACAATATTTAGCTAACTTAGCAAAAAGTGATCCGGAAAAAAGAATGCTTGATGATTTTTCAAAGGTTTGGAACGTTACATATGATGAAAAATTTGTTACAGCTAGACACAGTTTGCAGTCCATTTGGAAGGTTGGACTTGCTGGTAAAGAACAAAAAGAAATGGTTATGGAACATATGGTTGATCGCTTTAAAAATTGTGAGGATGAAAAGAATTATACGTTAATTCGGTCTGACATCATTCAAAACATGAGAAATTTATACGATCATTTAGAGGAAGAGGAAATAAAAGAAACAGCTTTAGAGTTAATTGAAACTGTAGATGATACAAAGTATAAGAAAAAGTATAGGAGTATTTGGAGATAAGAAGGAAAGAGGTTGGGACAAAAGTTCTTTTGAAATTACGAGAGGATTTTAAGTGGTGGCGTGAATCCTACCGCTACGGAAAATACACTTCGCTTTCACTTCCAGCACAAGGGCGACATCTATTCAAGCTTCCTTCGGTCGCTTTCATAGTGTCTTCTTTGCCGCGGCGGCTGGTGAGCCAGGGAACTACTTGGTTAGGCTTCCTAGCTCCCTTGCGCTGAGGAAGCCCACTGCGTAGCATTACTTGTAGACGCAAGCGCATCACGGGGTCTCACCTATGCCTTTGTTCCCGCAGGACAAGTAATGCTACGGCAGCATTATCATCGCACGAAGGAAATTGTCTTTTATTTCCGAGGAGTCTACGTATATTCCCTCCGCTAAGCTAGCAAATTGTTCGTCTTTGGTAATGACTTTTTAGTTATGTCCCATCTTCTTTTCTTCTAAATCTTTTTTTGTAATAGCAACATTATTAATTTTTAATCCTTCAATTTTTACTTTGCCATCGATTAGTTGGTCTTCTGTAAGAATACATGGTATTTCATAATCAACGGCTTTTCCAGTAATATCGTAAAAAATATACCCTTCCTTTTCATCATAAATGAACGAGTTTATTTTCATATTTGGTGTAATGAACAAGGTCATTTTTTCCTGCTCGTTCCATATTACTTTTACAAGAATTTTCTTTTTGATTTTTTTCTGTACCAAAGTTGTTAATGCAGTTAATGATAGGTTTTCCTCCATTAAATTCTCCTCCACTATGCTTGTTTGATATTTTCTTATTTTTAGCATACATGAATGAAAAATCCAAGTATTTATTAATACCGTTAAATAAAATGCAAACTTCCTAGAGGATGATGAGGGAATCAAGGTGAAAATGAATCTAATTTGAAACGCTCAGAAATTCACTTCTGAGCGTTTTGTCATTCTATTCTGCTTTACTTAGTAACCGAAGCTAGTTCCTACAATAATTAATAGGATGAATAGAACGACAATTAAAGCAAAGCTTCCACCATAGCCTCCTCCATAACTTCCGCTCATCATTTCACCTCCAATGCAAACGTGATAGTATATTATATGAGTCAACAAAAAATCTGAAAGGTACAAGTATATTAATGCTGACTCCTATTTACCAAAATCAGCATATTACTACACTTGAAGCAGAAACTACATATAATACTGTAAACAAAAAGCTAAAGTAAAGAAGGGTTACAATGAATGAAAAATCATTAGGTTGGAATTTTGATAACAGTTATGTACGTCTTTCGGAGACACTTTATACGAAGCAAGAACCTACTCCGGTTCAATCTCCAAGATTACGTACTTTTAATAAATCTTTAAGTGAGTCGCTTGGTTTGGAAATAAAAGGAGATAACATAGAAGAACTCGTGCCAGTTTTTTCAGGCAACAAAATTCCAGAGGGTGCAGAACCTATATCTCAAGCATATGCAGGGCATCAGTTTGGGCATTTTACGATGCTAGGAGACGGGCGTGCCGTTTTACTCGGTGAGCAGATAACACCTGAGGGTGAGCGACTTGACATTCAGTTAAAGGGTGCAGGACAAACTCCGTATTCCCGTGGTGGAGACGGTCGTGCAACACTAGGGCCTATGTTACGAGAGTATATTATTTCTGAGGCAATGCATGGACTAGGTATCCCTACGAGTCGAAGTTTAGCAGTTGTAACTACTGGAGAAATGGTCAGGAGAGAGACAGCATTACCAGGAGCAGTACTCACGCGAGTTGCAGCTAGTCATTTGCGGGTAGGTACCTTTGAGTATGTTGTTAGATACGGTTCTATTGAAGAACTCAAACAGCTAGCTGATTATGCAATTGAACGCCATTTTTCTGATATTGAACTAGGGGAAAATCACTATCTTTTGTTGTTTCAAGAAGTGTGCAGAAGGCAAGCTTCACTTATCGCAAAATGGCAGCTTGTAGGATTTATTCATGGCGTGATGAATACTGATAATATGACGATAAGTGGAGAAACCATCGATTATGGACCATGCGCGTTTATGAATGAATTTGACCCTGCTACCGTATTTAGTTCCATCGACCAGCAAGGGCGCTATGCTTATGGAAATCAGCCTGCAATTGGGCAATGGAACCTGACGCGTTTGGCGGAGACATTGATACCATTGTTAGATGAAGATCAAGACAAAGCAGTTGAATTGGTAAAAGCGGCTCTGAATGGTTATGCAGATGATTATAATCATTATTGGAGAAGTGGCATGAGAGCTAAATTAGGACTCTTTAATGAAAAAGAGGAAGATAAGCAATTAATTGAAGACCTTTTAGGTTTAATGAAAGAGCACGAAGCAGATTTCACGAATACTTTTCGTGCACTGACATTAGATGACTTTGAAAGTATGGACATGTATAACGAGGATAAGTTTAAAAGTTGGCTGAAAAAATGGCAAGAACGATTGAGTAGACAATCTCAATCAAGTGAGGATATAAAGGAATTAATGCAAAAAAATAACCCTTCCATTATTCCACGTAATCACAGGGTTGAAGAAGCTCTAGAAGCAGCAGTAGGAAATGATGATTACTCTGTCATGAATCAATTACTTTCAGTGCTTTCCAATCCTTATGACTATACACCGGAACAAGAAGAATATACGAAGCTTCCTGAACCATCGACTATACCATATCAAACCTATTGTGGAACGTGATGGTATTGTGGGAATTATAAGTTTATTGGTGTTATAATAGGACTTAAATCTCGTCTCCAAGGCTAATGTCTTGGGGGTGAGATTTTTTTGTTGGTCAAAATTAAGATTGTGATGAAATAGGAGGCTAACGAATGAATTTTAGAAAAAATTCTTATTATTTTTGGAATTATATGTTAACATCTTGGTAGATGTTAGTAACTGCTGAGGAAACAGATGTGTAGAGAGAAATTATATAAGGGGAGAAGTAAATGGATGTTGTTGGAACAATATTATTATTAATACTCATCGTATTCTTAATTTCTAGAGTTGCTCACTTTTTCAATGATACAAAACATAAATTAAATGAGATTGATCGGAAAGTAGAAGAGATACAAGAGTATATTGCAAATAAGGAGGACAATTAATCTATTGTTTAGATAATTGTCCTTTTTTTTCAGTGATGTCTAGCTTCGAGTACCTGCGACTAGCGAAGGAACTACATAGAATTACTTCTCTGGCCTTTGTGCCGAGTAACCGCAAAAAAACTACGTGGCGAAACTTCATTGCTTTTGTGCCGAGTAACCGCAGGCACAGGCACAAGACTTCCTTCGCCTTCGTACGATAAAGAAGACTTGCCGATTGGTGAAACCAGAGGTTTAGTCGCACTTATACCCTTGTGGTTAAAGTCAACATCGCCTCCGATATAAAGGAAGGCCGACTAAAAGCGGACTTTGCGTCCAACGTCGGCATACCCCTATGAAGGGGCATGTTTCCTTTTCGCTTTCGAGCATAAGATTAACTAAAA
>NZ_FQVW01000065.1 GCF_900129485.1 Ornithinibacillus halophilus | reverse complement strand
TATGATGAGTCTATGAAGGAAAAGTTTCCAAAAAAACCATCAACAAATGAAGCAGAAGATGAAATGAAATATTGTAAAAAATTATTAAAAACCATTGAAGAACAATCATCACTCACTAAAATTCCATCTATAAAAGAACGGATAAATGTCCTAAAGGAAGTAATAGAGGATTACCATGAACAACAATTATATTCAGAAGACCCGGATGCATGTACAGGTCACAAATCAGTAGACTACTCTTTTCATGGATACAAAACACATATCGCCATGTCAGATGAGCGTATAATAACAGCTGCCTTGATTACCTCTGGTGAGAAAGGTGATGGCCAATACCTGGAAGAACTCGTAGAGAATAGTGTAGACAATGGTATGGAAATAGATACAGTCGTAGGAGATACAGCCTATTCTGGAACAGATAATCTGAATTATGCGAAGGATAATTTTAATCTTATATCAAAATTACACCCAATTATTACAAATGGCACAAGAAAGAAAGAGGATGAATTTAGTTTTAATAAGGATGCTGGTTTATTTGTATGCCCTGCAGGGCATTTGGCAAAAAGGAAAAGTATAAAGAAGAAAAAAGACCGTAATGATCAAATGAGATACCACTTTGATGTGAATATATGCAAGACATGCCCATTAAGAGATGGTTGTTATAAAGAAGGAGCAAAATCTAAAACATATTGTGTAACAATTAAGTCAACTGAACACACAGAACACGAAGCTTTTCAAAACACAGATGAGTTTAAAGAACTCGCAAAAAATCGTTATAAAATTGAAGCAAAAAACAGCGAACTCAAAAACCGGCACGGTTTTAAGCAAGCCAAAAGCTCAGGTTTATTTGGTATGCAAATTCAAGGGGCAACTACTATATTTGCAGTTAATATGAAGCGAATTATAAAGTTGATGAATGAAAAAGAAGGTAAAAAAGGGTAAAAATTGAGTACTTTTAATCTGTATTTTTAGATAAAAGTACTCGAATTTTTATTTCTTCGTTTTTTTATGACTTAATAAACGTATATAATTTTTTTACAGTAAGTTCTTCAGTGCCCTCACGAAAGTCCGAGGAGGCTCACCAGCCGCCCGTGGAAAGCGAAGTGTATTTTCCGTAACGATAGGGTTCACGCAACCACTAATAATTCACTCGTAGATTCAAAAAATCCGACCAAATTCTGATCGGATTTTGATGTATCTAAAATACTATTGTCCCAGCCTGTCCTATTACAAGTGATTCGTAATTTCTGCACTTTCCTTTAGTTCTTCGACAATCACTTGATACGTTTCATTCATTTTTTGGGACTTCACTTGTTCAGTTAAATTTGCTTTCATGTCTTCAAATGATGGGACCTCTACATCTTCTCCACCATATTGTTTTAATTGTTCAGCATACGCGTCATATGATTCTTGAAGCTCTTCTTCAGTAGGTTCAAGGTCGCCTGACTTGCTAGCAATTAATTCATCTACTTTTACTTGCATTTCAATTTGAGAATAGACTTCTTCTTCAGATACTCCTTGCTCTTCTAAAGCAGTAAGAAAAGCCTCTTTTGATTCAAGCCCATTTTGCTGTGCTAGACGATTTAATGTTTCATCAATTGCCTCATCAGACGCTTCAAATCCACTATTTTCAGCTTCTTGAATTACTAGTTGTTGTCCAATTAAAGCATCAGCAACTTGTCCTTTTAGTTCATCTTGATCAACATCTTGTCCAGTCATTTGTGCTTGCATTAAAGCTTGTTGGAACTGACCTGTATAAATGGATACAAAATCTTCTTTAGAGATTTCTTCACCATTTACTTCAGCAACAACATCTGGAACTCCCTCTAAATCAGGCTGAGGAGCTGCCTCTTGCTCAGTATTTTCTTCACTATTGTTGTTCGTATCTTGTTGTTCATTGTTGTTACTATTGTTACTATCATCGTTACAAGCACCTAAAACAGTAATTAATATTAATAGGGACATACTTAATAGCCATTTTTTGTTCATATCCATTTCTCCTTTCATACACCGTGGTGGCAATTATAACAAATACACATCATATGTAAAGGCATTACTAGTTAGGAATAGAACGATAGGTTACCTTTTAACATCCTACAACCCTTGTTATAAGTGAGTTTGTCCAATTAGTGAATGCAATATTAGTTAAATGTGTAAAAAGTATGGAAAAATGATAGTACAGGTGAATGAATAACCATTCATTTTATGGTATCATAATAACAGTACTACCTTGGAGGTTAGAAACATGATTCAAACGAAAGCTTCAACTGGTGAAGTTAATAATGTTCGATATATAAATGGTTTTGTTTCTTTTTCGAGTGTCAAACTAAATGTCCATTGTTTTGATGTCGATGGTGTATTGATTGATACTGGAGCACCACGGTTATTGGAAAAATTCAAGCCATTTTTTGCAGAGTCAAACAGTGACAAAGTGGTGGTTACACATTTTCATGAAGATCATGTTGGGGGAGCAGCATATTTACAAAAGGAGTATGGCCTACCTGTATTTATGAACCAACTGACATTGGATGAATGCACTGAAAAAGCAGATTATCCCTTTTATCGCAAATTTTTCTGGGGGAAAAGGCAACCCTTTCGTGCTGAACCAATTGGAGAAACGTTTGAGTCAAATTCAGCAACATGGGATGTAATTCAAACGCCAGGTCATTCAGATGATCATTTATCTTTTTTAAATAGAGAAACGGGGCAACTTTTCTCCGGGGATTTATATGTTCAACCACAGACGAAGGTCATATTAAGAGATGAGAGTGTTCCAACTATCATTCATTCCATAGAACATGTGTTAACCTATGATTTTGACGAAATGTTTTGCTGCCATGCAGGATATGTAAAAAATGGACGTCAAGCATTAATGAAAAAATTAAGCTATTTAAAAGAGTTACAAGATAGCATCTTGAACTTGCAAAAGGAAGGATATAACGAAAAGGAGATTCAGAAGCAGTTATTTAAGAAGAAATATCCAATTCGTTATTTCTCTTTTGGTGAATGGGATTCCATTCATATAATTCGCTCGATCATGATGAATAGGTAATACATTAGGTTCTCGGAGTATTTCGAGAACCTTTTTAAATGCTAGGATAATAGGGTTTGTATATCGGATTCGTATAATAGGGTGGTCTCGGACCAATTGCAGGAACGTCCCACGACTTTTCATTTTTATTATATAGAATGGACTCTTTTTTATCGGACTTCGGTAGTAACAAATATTTTACTTCTGGGTTATAGTAATTCTTCAAGGTAATCCCTCCATCAAATAGGTTAATTATTAGCATATGCACCTCTTGAAATAATGACTCTCCATTCACGGCCTTCGCCTATGTTTCATAAAGTATTCCAACTTGAATATTTTTAGGGGGTCCTTTCATGACAACAGATTCTAATTATCCAATGCACCCGAATTACGGAAAAATTACGCAATTTGAAGAGGTACCATTAACGGTTCCAGAACAGAGGCAGTATCGTCAGCCCGGAGTAGAAAGTTTGATGGTACCAAGGCCTATTGTGGAAAATCCAAATTATAAAGGAAGCGGTAAGTTAAAAAATAAAGTGGCACTGATTACTGGTGGAGACAGTGGGATGGGGGCAGCAGCTGCGATTGCTTTTGCAAAAGAGGGCGCCGATGTTGCAATTTCATACCTAGATGAACATGAGGATGCCAAACGAACAAAAAATAGAATTGAAGAGCTCGGTCAACGGTGTTTGTTACTGCCGGGAGATTTAAGAAATAAGAAGCAGTGTAAGGCGATTGTTGAAGAAACCGTTCAACATTTTGAGAAGCTTGATATTTTATGTAATCATGTAGGGATTCAATTTCAGCAATTAAATTTGGAAGATATAACGGATGAACAGTTTGATGATACATTTAAAGTGAATATTTATTCTCATTTTTATACAACAAGAGCTGCTCTTAAACATTTAAAAGCAGGTGCTTCCATAATTAATACAGCTTCAGTTGTTGCATTTGAAGGAAATGATCAACTGATTGATTATACAGCAACGAAAGCCGCAAATATTGGTTTTACTCGAGCGTTGGCGAATAGTTTAGTTAAAAAAGGTATTCGTGTAAATGCTATCGCACCAGGTAAATTTTGGACACCGCTTATTCCTGCAAGTTTTTCTGCGGATCAGGTGACTCTTGCCAATAATCCAATGGAACGTCAAGGGCAACCATTCGAAATAGCACCAACCTTTGTCTACCTTGCATCGGATGACTCTCGTTTTGTCACTGGTCAAACATTACATGTTAATGGAGGGCAAATTTTCGGTTAACCATTTAAAGGACTTCTAAATTCTAGTGAAGTCCTTTTACAAATCTCTGGTAAACAGCCAAGTTGAATAATCTTCTTTCAATAGTGCTTGTCTTTATGTGTAATTATTACACAATGATTACATAAGTATTAGATAGGGACTTTATGTTTTATAAAAAAAGCGACAAAATCTACTAATTACCATTCAAATTCTACACAATCTGCTATATAATAGATTCAAAGAGTTTGCATAAAGAGAGTCTAGTAAGCTTTAAGAATGCATCTTTAAAATTAAGAATAGGAGATTGGTAGGTATGAAGTCTAAACAGCTGAAGATTATTGCATTTGTAAGTGTACTCCTACTCATTATTGCATTACCGTTTGTCATTCCAGAAAAAAGTAGTGGGGAAGAAGAACTAACAGCTAATATGCATAAAGAAAGAACAACAAATGTTGAAGAAATAAATGAAGATGTGGAACACAAGCGGTTTGTATTCGATTCTGGGCACAACTTTGAGTATCCGGATGCTGTTCGAGGAGTTTATGTTACTGGGCACTCTGCTGGAGGAAGTCGTTTCGAAACATTAGTCGATTTAGTTAATAACTCAGACTTAAATGCAATGGTTATTGATATTAAAGATGATCATGGATATTTAACGTTTAAACCTGGTGAAGATTCTCCATTTGCAGATATCGGCCAAAATTATATAAAAGATATTAAAGAAACAATTAAAGTGTTAGAAGAAAATGAAATCTATCCAATAGCACGTGTTGTTGTATTTAAAGATAGTGTCTTAGGACATAAACGACCAGATCTCTCATTTACTGAAAATGGTAATGTTTGGGTGAATGGACGAGAGGAAGCATTCGTTAACCCGTTTATGGAAGAAGTTTGGGAATACAATGTTGAAATCGCAAAACTTGCTGCAGAATTAGGTTTCCAAGAAATACAGTTTGATTATGTACGTTTCCCTGAAGGATTTGAACGTAAAGATGATGTCTTATCCTATTCGCAAGGAAAATATGCAGATTCAGATTTATCTAACCTAAAACGTCGTGTAGAAGCAGTAACTGATTTTGTTAAATATGCAAAATCCGAATTAGAATATTATGATGTTGATGTCTCCGTTGATATTTTTGGATATTCTGTAACTCTAGAAGGTACAGAAACACCTGGGATTGGTCAGAACTTCATGAAGATTTCTGAGAATGTCGATGTTATATCTTCAATGATTTATCCTAGTCACTGGTCTAATCATTACTTTGATATTCCGATTCCTGATAAAGAGCCATACCGTTTAACAGACGAATATGCAAAAGTAGAAAATGAAGTATTAGACCAATTAGAAAATCGACCTGTGTCACGTCCTTGGATTCAGGACTTTGAAGCACCTTGGATTTATTCAGGTACTGGGGTAGCGCCTCAGCAATATGGCAAAGCAGAAGTGGAAGCTCAAATAAAAGCACTACAAGATAATGGGATTTATGAATTCTTATTATGGAACGCAGGCAACACTTATTCGGAAAATGTTGATTATACTCCATAATTTACGATTAAAGTTTAAAAAAGTGGAACTTAGTTACTAAGTTCTGCTTTTTTTCGTTTTACTATTCATTCGTACACTATGCATACTAATGATGCGTTTAACAAAAAATAATATTGCGATTATAATTGGATGTGTCGATTAAATTCAGGCAATTTTTAAAGCTTTAGGAGGAAAATTGTTTTCATTTCCTTCTCAACAAATAAAAGGAGTAGATCAATGATAAATTGGTACGAAAAATTAAATGAATACTTCCCTATTGAAGAAATGAAATCAAAAGAACATATGGAGTTGCTTTTAAAAGAGAAAGGGGACGTATATCACAAGGATGAAAGCCCACTTCATGTAATGATGTATGCTGAGTTTGAAACATTTATCTTCATTGATTATGTATGGGTTTCATCAAAAGCTAGAGGACAAGGTATTGGCCATAAATTAATTGAGAAATTAAAAAAGAGAAATAAACCAATCATCTTAGAAGTGGAACCTGTTGATTATGAGGATACAGACACTGCAAAAAGACTCCATTTTTATAAAAGAGAAGGCTTTACACACGCACAGTCCATTGGTTATAATCGTCGCTCATTAGCAACAAATGAGGAAAATAAAATGGAGATTTTATACTGGTCTCCAAATGATGAATCAGAAGAAATGATCTATGAGCAAATGAAGAAGATGTATGAAAATATTCATACGTACAAAGACGAAGAATTATACGGCAAGTCCTACCAACCAGTTGATGAAGTACTGGTGTATGATGAGGACCGAGATGCTGAGGATATATTAGATACGTTGAGTGCTACTAAGAATATGTAAGAATGTGGAACCAAGCCCACTTTGGAGTGAGCTTGGTTTTCTGTGTTTCTTATGGTGGGGGGGTTAGGTTAAGGATGGGGTTCTCAATGCCGGAAGAGTAAAGGTTGAGGAGTCTACGGTAATCGATAAAGCGTCTCGATGCCGGAAGAGTAGGGATTGAGGAGTCTCCGGTAATCGAAAAGGTGTCTCGATGCCGGAAGAGTAGAGATTGAGGAGTCTACGGTAATCGAGGAGTCGTCTCGCTGCCGGAAGAGTAAGGATTGAGGAGTCTACGGTAATCGATAGCACATCTCGATGCCCTTTAAGCCAGAAAAGGAATCCACAGGTAATCGAGGGGCTTCCACAACACCTCTTTCTGCAATAAACGCTAATATTCACCAATGTGACTTAGGGCACAGAATTGGAAAGTTTTTTCAAATATAATGTTTAATTGAAAAGGAATAAGGGTATGTTACAAGTAAATGAAAACATTTTGTGAACATCATGAAAATAACCAATTTTTCTTGCGAATCCTCTACCTTTTGCTTGACAAGTATAGTATACTTATACATATAGGTTATTTAAACTTATTTTAATTTAATAAGTAATTAAATGTTTATGAAATGAGATAAACATAAGATTGAGGAGTGAAGTACATGGTAACACTTTATACCTCACCAAGTTGTACATCTTGCAGGAAAGCAAAAGCATGGCTTGAAGAGCATGATATTCCATTTAAAGAACGAAATATATTTTCCGATCCATTGACATTGGATGAGATAAAGGAAATATTACGTATGACTGAAGATGGCACAGATGAGATAATATCAACTAGATCTAAGGTATTTCAAAAATTGGATGTTAATATTGAACAGCTTCCTCTTAAAGAGTTGTATCAGTTAATTCAAACAAATCCTGGATTATTAAGACGTCCAATTATCTTGGATGAAAAACGTCTTCAAGTTGGGTATAATGAAGATGAGATTCGTAGGTTTTTACCGAGAACAGTACGTACTTTTCAACTACGCGAAGCTCAACGCCTAGTTAACTAAATACTTTTTGGGATAATACTCAAAGAAAAGATAAAAGCGTGGACATGGCATACAAGTCTACGCTTTTCCTTCTTTAAAATTAATATGATTTTAAGAATGACAAATTAGGAAATATAGGTTAGAATAATATTTTAAATAATATATAGGCATATTAATTTTCAAAAGGTAATATGCTATCATACAATAAATATAAGAAATATTAATCAACCCTTACAAGGTATTGATTATGGCAAATTAAACGAGAATTTTTTCTTTTCGTCTATGACAACGCCGACTAATGTAGGTACTAATTAATGTAACCTTCCTCGAATTCCAAAAGAAGGGAGAGAATGGACAATGGAAATAGAGAGAATTAATGAGAATACGGTGAAATTCTATATTTCTTACGTAGATATTGAAGATCGTGGCTTTGAACGAGAAGAAATCTGGTATAATCGCGAACGAAGTGAACAACTATTTTGGCAAATGATGGACGAAGTAAATTATAAAGAAGACTTCCATGTCGAAGGACCATTATGGATTCAAGTACAGGCAATGGAAAAAGGACTAGAGATCATCGTAACGAAAGCTCAACTTTCTAAAAATGGTGATAACCTAGAACTACCAACCGAAGATGGAAATACAATTGATATTCCAGTCGATGAAAAAGTGGAAAACATCTTGGAAGAAAAGTTTGGAAAAGACCTTCACACAGAAGAATTATTAGAAGATGATGATTCAAATCTATGGATTATCGTGAAGTTCAATGAATTTGAAGATGTGATTCAATTAAGTCATTCTTTCCAAGGCGATGTTGATATGATTGAGGAAACTTTGTATCACTATCAAGATGATTATTATCTATATCTAGAATTTACGGAAGCAACCATTGATGAAGATGTTCAAGAAGATATTATCAGTCGAGTGCTTGAGTATGCTGAGGATTCAGATAAAACGATTCACGTATTAGAAGAATATGGCAAAAAAATCTTTGAATCAACTACTTTTAAACAAGTACGATCTTATTTTCCAGCAAACGTTTAGATACCTAATCTATGGGTATCTTTTTTTTTACAATTTAAGCAGGAAATCCACTCTTTATAGAGAATATAAAGAGTGGAGGTGATGGTAAAATATGCTGCAAGCCAAATCACAAGCTGGAAGGTTAACAACGCTTGCTAATTTAACTAGAAATGAAATTTATCAATTAAGAAAGAAGACTACTTTTTTCTGTCCCGTATGTCAGGAGCGTGTCATTATTAAAGCAGGGATGAAGATGATTCCTCATTTTGCCCATCATAGTAATAGTCACTGTCCTTCAAATGAAGGGGGAGAAGGGGCGTATCACGAACAAGGAAAATTACTACTTTACAAATGGTTACTTCAACAGAAAATGAATGCACAATTAGAAGCTTATATCCCAGAAATTAGGCAACGAGCAGATATTTTATTAATAATTAATCAAAAAAAGATAGCAATTGAATATCAATGTGCACGAATACCGATCACGGAGATTCAAAAACGAAACGCTGCATACAAGAAAGCTGGAATCACGCCAATTTGGATATTAGGTGCGAACCACTTTCAACGTCAAGGCAAACATAAAATACGTGTGAATGATTTTATTCTTCATCTAATGCATCAGTTTCACCCTTCAAGACCTCTCACTCTTTACTTTTTTGATCCCAATACCACTCTATTTACAACTGCCCAAGATTTATGGTTAACAAAACAAACACAAGCAATGGCTAGATTAACATTTAAAAAATTAGCATCTATTCGATTGACGGAATTGTTTATTCCACTATTTTTTGAGAAGCCTGTATTATTTCATGAGTGGAGAGTGTTGAAACGTCAATTTCGTTTGCGGCCAAATCAGGCTCGTTCCGGTGCTGAGTTGCAGTGGCTACGTTGGTTGTACCAAAAAGGAACCCACAAAGATTATCTTCCTTCTATCATTTATCTTCCTATTTCCACCCAATACGTCATAAATATACCTCCTTGGAACTGGCAAAGTAGAATTTGTTTAGACTGGATCCATCCTCTTTCTATAGGTGCTACTTTTCATATCCTCCATTTAGCAAAAGGATTTCAAAAATATTATAATGATCAGTCCCAGTACACTCTAATATCCTTCGTTAATAATCCAATTGCAGAATACCTTCACTATTTATACCAGCTTAAGTTTATTGAAAAAGTAGATAAGTACCGTTACCGGAAGCTTCGTGACTTTGATTTTTATAAAAATGTAGAAGAAGCGATACGTGGGGATGAACAATTAATGAACCAATTAATCTTAACTTTTTAAGCAAATTACGAGCATGATTCATAGATATTTCGTTATACTAAATAAAAGGTGTATAATTTTGGTTATACATGAATTATTTTTCATTATTAAAGAATGAAAAATTAGATGTATAGAAAGAAAAAGGAGGAGTTTTTGTGGCTAAAGCAACAAAGGAGCTTCAAAAAAGAAGTGAGGTACCCGTAGAAAAAACCTGGAGATTAGAAGATATTTTTGCTACGGATGAAGAGTGGGAAAAAGAATTAGAGAGTTTGAAAGCTGATATTCCACAGGTTACAACTTACCAAGGAAAATTAAGTGATTCTTCTGCAACATTATATGAGGTGTTAAAGCTTCAGGATGAGCTTTCGGAGCGTTTAGGAAAATTATATACATATGCTCACATGCGTTATGACCAAGATACAACAAATTCATTTTACCAAGCGTTGAATGCGAAAGCAGAGAATGTTTTAACTCAAGCTTCTAGTTCAATGAGTTATCTTGTACCAGAAATTCTTTCCATGGATGAAGATAAACTAAAAGGCTTTATTGAAGAAAATGAAGACTTAAAAGCGTATGAGCATACGTTAAATGAGATTAACCGTCAACGTGCACACGTATTAAGTGAAAAAGAAGAAGTGTTACTAGCAGAAGCTTCTGAGGCACTTTCAACAGCATCTCAAACTTTTGGTATGTTAAACAATGCTGATTTAACCTTCCCTTCAGTGAAAAATGAAGAAGGGGAAGAGGTTGATTTAACACATGGTCGTTATGTTGGGTTCCTTGAGTCTAAAGATCGTCGTGTTCGTGAGGAAGCTTTTAAAGCAATGTATTCAAGATATGGAGAATTCAAAAATACGTTTGCTTCTACTTTAAGTGGTGCTGTTAAAACGCATAACTTTAACGCAAAAGTACGTCAATATGATTCAGCTAGACAATCAGCTTTAGATAATAATAATATCCCAGAGCAGGTTTACGATAACTTAGTCGATGCAGTGAATGAGAAATTACCATTATTGCATCGCTATGCGACATTACGTAAAAAAGTACTTGGTGTCGACGAGTTACACATGTACGATATGTATACACCATTAGTAAAAGACGTTGACATGAAAATCCCTTATGAAGAGGCACAAGAGCACGTTGTCAATGCGCTTCAACCATTGGGTAGTGAATATGTTGATATAGTAAAAGAAAGCTATGAAAATCGTTGGATCGACGTAGAAGAGAATAAAGGGAAACGCAGTGGTGCTTATTCTTCTGGTACGTACGGAACAAACCCATATATTTTATTAAACTGGCAAGACAATGTGAACAACTTATTTACGTTAGTACATGAGTTAGGTCACTCAGTTCACAGTTACTATACAAGAAAACATCAACCATATCGTTATGGAAACTACTCTATTTTCGTTGCAGAAGTAGCATCAACTGCTAACGAAGCAATTTTAAACGATTATATGTTAAACCATGTTGATGATGAAAAAGAAAAATTATATCTACTTAACCACTTCCTAGAAGGATTCCGTGGTACAGTATTCCGTCAAACAATGTTTGCTGAGTTTGAGCATGACATTCATAAACGCGCTCAAAATGGGGAAGCATTAACAGCTGACAAACTAACTGAAATTTACTATAACTTAAATAAAAAATACTTCGGTGATGATGTAGTATCTGATGAAGAAATTGGTCTAGAGTGGGCAAGAATTCCTCACTTCTACTACAATTACTATGTTTATCAGTATGCAACAGGTTACTCAGCTGCAACTGCATTAGCGAACAAAATCCTATCTGGTGAAGAAGGTGCAGTTGATCGTTACCTAGGATTCTTAAAAGCAGGTAGCAGTGATTATCCAATTGAAGTACTGAAAAAAGCTGGCGTAGACATGACAAGTAAACAGCCAATTCTAGATGCACTTGATGTATTTGAAGAAAAACTAAATGAAATGGAAAAATTATTGTTAGGATAATTTTTGCCTTTGAATGGAGAAAACCACAGGTCATAGATGAGGCCTGTGGTTTTCTTTGAAAGAAAAGAATAATTTCAGAGATGCCTAGCTCCGAAAGTCTGTGACTAGCGAAGGACTACATAGAATTACTTCTCTGGCCTTTGTGCCGAGTAACCGCAGGCACAAGCACAAGACTTCTTTCGCCTCCGTCCAGTCCGTACGTCGCAAAGTGGGCGCACTAAGCTTTTCTTAAGGTTTCGTGGTTATAAATAAAAAGATTCCCGTCATAGGGGAACCTTAGATTAAGAGGATCATTAACGCATTCTACCACGATAGACGTTTCGATTAGAAAAGGAGTAGATCGTAAAATAGATGGAGAAAAAGAGTATAGGGAGTGTAAAGTATGGTGGAATTAACTGCATCAATCCAAAAATATTTAAGATAATCGCAAAAAAAGTCACGATTACAAATATGAAGGGAAGTAATTCACGCAAGTTTTTCTCCTCCAATTCTTAGTATTATAGGGCGGGCGAAACTATTATACTATTCTTATTTACAATATATGTTACTAATCTATGAATTAGAAGTGAATTTTTTGTGAATGAGTGCACAAAAGTATTGATAAATTTTTTTATCCTTGTTATATTATAAATGTGAGATAACTCACTTAAACAAAACCCCTTTGTTTGATTATGAAACTTTCTCCCATCCCCCTTTGTTTAAATACAAAGAAGTGAGAAGTAAAAGGATATACGCTGCCCCGTATATCCTTTTTTTTTGTGATTTTTTCTTCAGATTGCTTAAAATCTAGTATTTTTTAAGAGGATGGATCTCGATGCCGGAAGCGAAAGTGATCTGAGCTCTACCGTAATCGAAAGGTACTCTCGATGCCGGAATCGGAAGGAATCTGAGATCTACGGTAATCGAAGAGTGTTCTCAATGCCGGAAGCGAAAGGAAGTTGGGTTCTACGGTAATCGAAAAGGTGTCTCGATGCCGGAAGCAAAAGGAAGTTGGGTTCTACGGTAATCGAAAAGGTGTCTCGATGCCGAAAGCAAAAGGAAGTTGGGTTCTACGGTAATCGAAAGCCCGTCTCGATGCCGGAAGCAAAAGGAAAAGGAGTTCTACGGTAATCGAAAAGGTGTCTCGATGCCGGAAGCGAAAGGAAGTTGGGTTCTACGGTAATCGAAAGGTGCTCTCGATGCCGGAAGAGAAAGTATCGGGGGTTCTACGGTAATCGAAAAGGTTTCTCAATGCCGGAAGCGAAAGTGATCTGAGTTCTACGGTAATCGAAAAGGTGTCTCGATGCCGGAAGCAAAAGGAAGTTGG
>NZ_FQVW01000064.1 GCF_900129485.1 Ornithinibacillus halophilus | reverse complement strand
TATGTCGACGTTGGACGCAAAGTCCGGTTTTAGTCGACCTTCCTTTTTATCGGAGTCGATGTTGACTTATCGTACGGAGGCGAAGGAAGTCTCGCTAGTCGCAGGCACTCGGAGCTAGACATCTCTGAAATTTTATACATTCTTATCTTTAAAGTAAACCGACTTTCCATTTGAAAGTCGGCCACTCTTTACCCATTAACCAATTTTGTTCTCATTTCTTCACTTAATGGGGCAGGTTTTCCTGTTGTTGGGTGGATGTATACTAATCTCCCTCTACCAGTGAAACACCATTCCCCTTTTTCATTTAACGCTAAGTAATGAATATCAATTGATGTATTACCCACTTTATTCGCCTTCACATATAGGTTTAGATCCTCATTGAAGAATACTTGCTTGTGATAGTCACATTGAAGATCTGCTACTACAGGAATTCCTTCATCCCCATTTCCCATACTAAATAAACCTACTGATTTTAAAAACTCAATTCTAGCTTCTTCAAAATAGATAAACGGTGAAACGTTATTCATATGTCCAAACATATCCGTTTCGGAAAAACGTATTTTTATCGGGATACTAAATTTAAATTCAGATTGCCATTCTTCCACATTTTCTATGTATGATGTCATTTTCATAGTTATATACTCCTTACACATTTTAAGTATTCGTTTTTTTCAAACTACTTATTTTATAAAATAACCCCTACCACTTAAGGTAAGGGTCATTTTTAAATTATTAATGCGCGTTGTCACTACCAAAGAAATTCTTGAAAGATTGTACAGTTGCAGCACGGTTCATTGCAGCAATTGATGTAGTCAATGGAATTCCTTTAGGACAAACTTGAACACAGTTTTGTGCGTTTCCGCATCCTTGTAAGCCGCCTTCTTCCATCAAACCTTCTAATCTCTCACTCTTATTCATTTCACCTGTTGGGTGTGAGTTGAATAGACGAGCTTGAGAGATAGCAGCAGGTCCGATAAAGTTAGATTTATCGTTTACGTTAGGGCAAGCTTCTAAACATACACCACAAGTCATACATTTAGATAATTCATATGCCCACTGACGTTTTTTCTCAGGCATACGTGGTCCAGGTCCTAAATCATGTGTTCCATCAATTGGAATCCATGCTTTAACCTGTTTCAATGCATCAAACATGCGTTCACGATCGATTAGTAGGTCACGAACGACTGGGAAGGTTGACATTGGTTCTAAACGAATTGGATGCTCTAATTCATCAACAAGAGCAGCACAAGATTGTCTTGGAGTACCGTTGATTACCATAGAACAAGCTCCACAAACCTCCTCCAAACAGTTCATATCCCATTGAACAGGAGTCGTTTTTTCCCCATTGGCATTCACTGGATTTTTTCGGATTTCCATTAATCCAGAAATAACGTTCATATTTTTACGATATGGAACATGGAATGTTTCTTGGTATGAAGATGATTCCGGTCCATCTTGCCTTGTTATAATAAACGTAACCGTTTTTTGTTCAGCCATTACTCTTACTCCCTTCGCTTTTTAGTGTTTTGTCGTATAATCACGTTTACGAGGTTTAATTAAGGAAACATCAACTTCCTCATAACTGAATACTGGTGAGTTCGTTTCTTTATCAAACTCCGCAATTGTTGTTTTTAACCAATCCTCATCATTACGTTCAGGGAATTCTGGTTTGTAATGTGCACCACGGCTTTCATTACGATTATACGCACCGATTGTAATTACTCGAGCTAAATGAAGCATATTTTTAAGTTGACGCGTGAACATAACACCTTGGTTACTCCAACGAGATGTATCATCAGCGTTAATGTTATCCCAACGTTCCAACAATTCTTTAATTTTCTCATCTGTTTTTAGTAGTTTTTCATTTTCACGAACTACGGTAACATTATCTGTCATCCATTCACCAAGTTCTTGGTGTAGCTGGTAGGCATTTTCTTTACCATCCATCTTAAGTAGCTCTTCGAATTTCGCTTCTTCTTCTCTTACACGCTCTTCGAATAGGCTAGATGGTAGGTCATCTACATGTTTCTCTAAGCCGTCAACATATTCAATTGCTTTAGGTCCAGCAACCATTCCACCATAAATAGCAGATAATAATGAGTTAGCGCCTAAACGGTTTCCTCCGTGCTGTGAATAATCACATTCACCTGCAGCAAAAATACCAGGAATGCTAGTCATTTGGTCGTAATCAACCCATAATCCACCCATAGAATAGTGAACAGCAGGGAAAATTTTCATTGGTACTTTACGAGGGTCTTCTCCAACGAATTTCTCGTAAATCTCAATGATTCCACCTAATTTAACATCCAATTCTTTTGGATCTTTATGAGATAAATCAAGGTAAACCATATTCTCTCCGTTAATACCTAGTTTCTGATTTACACACACATCAAAGATCTCACGTGTTGCAATATCACGTGGAACAAGGTTACCGTATGCTGGGTATTTCTCCTCTAGGAAGTACCATGGTTCCCCATCTTTATATGTCCAAACACGACCACCTTCACCACGAGCAGATTCACTCATTAAGCGAAGTTTGTCATCACCAGGAATTGCTGTTGGGTGAATTTGAATAAATTCTCCGTTAGCATATTTCGCACCTTGTTGATATAGAATACTTGCTGCAGAACCAGTATTGATCATAGAGTTGGTAGACTTACCGAAGATAATACCAGGTCCTCCAGTTGCCATTATCGTTGCATCCGATGGGAAAGACTTAATTTCATGAGTCTTAATATCTTGTGCAACAATCCCTCTACCGCGACCTTCGTCATCTAATACGGCACCAAGGAATTCCCAACCTTCAAATTTATTAACTAAACCTTCTACTTCATAACGACGTACTTGTTCATCTAAAGCATATAATAGCTGTTGTCCTGTTGTAGCACCTGCAAATGCTGTACGGTGGTGTTGTGTTCCACCAAATCTTCTAAAATCTAAAAGACCTTCAGGAGTACGGTTAAACATAACTCCCATACGGTCTAACATATTAATAATTCCCGGTGCTGCATCACACATTGCTTTTACAGGAGGTTGGTTGGCTAAGAAGTCACCACCATACACTGTATCATCAAAGTGAATGTCAGGAGAATCTCCTTCCCCTTTTGTGTTTACTGCACCGTTAATACCACCTTGGGCACATACAGAGTGAGAGCGTTTAACAGGTACGACAGAAAATAAGTCAACGCTTACACCAGCTTCAGCAGCTTTTATTGTTGCCATAAGTCCAGCTAAACCTCCGCCAACTACAGCGACTTTACGATTACTCATATGAATACTCACTCCCTTTTACTTTATATACCATAAGCAAATGTAATTAATGTACGAACTCCGATGTAGCTTACTACCAAGAACACAACTAGTGTTGCATATGTAACGATTTTTTGTGATCTAGGTGTTTGTGCAATGCCCCACGATACAAGGAAGCCCCATAGTCCATTTGAGAAATGGAATACTGCAGAAATTACACCAATAATATAGAACCAAAACATTGCTGGATTAGTTAAGATACCTTCCATTAGGCTATAATCCAAGTCTGCATTTCCTAAGCCAACTTGCACACGTGTTTCCCATACGTGCCAAGCAATAAATACTAAAGTTATTAATCCAGTTATACGCTGTAGGAAAAACATCCAGTTACGGAATAAACTATATCTTTTTACATTGTTCTTAGCTGTAAAAGCGATATAAACTCCTAAAACAGCATGGAATATTAGTGGTAAGTAAATAACAAAAATCTCTAGCATAATTACAAAAGGCAAATTATGCATAAAACTAGCTGCTTTATTGAAACTTTCTTCCCCATACACAGCAAAATGGTTTACCACCAAGTGATTAAGCAAAAAGAGTCCTATTGGAACTACCCCTAATAGTGAGTGTAATCTTCTGTTAAAGTACTCACGATGTTCTGCCATGTGTTACCCCCCTTAGTTCTTCTGTTAGTTTAATAGTGTTTGACAATTATAAGCAATTTTCGATAAATATCGACTACTTATAAATAAGTCAAATTTGTAACATATTTATTGTACTTCTAACTTTGTTAAGCGTCAAGAAAAGGAGACACCAAAAATAAAACGTTATCATTTTTTTGATATTGGTTTGTTTCTTGTTTCTAATGTTATAATAAATACAACTTAATCAAAAGATACCTAAGTAAGACAGTTTAAGGTAGAATTTATAGGAACAATATGTTGGAAATTATAATCAGTGAAAGAAAAGAGGAAGGAATCAGTCCATGTCGAAAAAACAAGATACCATATCCATCCAAGAACTCGAAAACCTCCATACAGCTGGTGCTGGTTATGATATTTTACGGTACGTGAGCTTGCCAGATTTACTAGGGTCTGAGAAAGAGACATTACTATATTTTATGGGAAAAAATTTAGCAAGAAAATTTGAAATCGAAGCAATGGGAGATTTAATGTATTTCTTTGATAAAGTTGGCTGGGGAAAGTTGGATCTCTTCAAAGAAAAACGAAAAGAATTAATCTTCCATCTCCTATCTGACTCTGTTGTCAAACGAATCGAATCACCACTAGAGACAGACTTTCGAATGGAAGCCGGATTTTTAGCAGAAGCAATACATAAGTTAAAAGGAATGGAATGTGAATGCATAGAAGAAGTGAACCGTAAATTACGTCAAGTGGAATTTAAAGTGATTTTTGTTTAGATGCAAAAGCATTCGATTCAGGAGTTCGTATGTGAGTAGGATGATTGGATATAACACAACAAAATGGTATATGGAACCCCATATACCATTTTTATATTACTAGCGGACAAAATATCCTCTATTCTTGCAAAACAGGAGTTTTTATTATTGATTCGGACATCAGGTACGTTATTCACTTATTATTACGCTTTATCCCAGCTTTTTTGTGCAAATAAAGGAACAGATGTCCAATAAAAGCTTATAACCGGCTAGACATTGAAATTAAAGGATTAAATGTCCGATTCCTCGACCGATTCCTCCACAGCCCCCTCGTTATCTTCCTGAGCTTCTTCTCTATTCAGAAATTCTAAAATTTCCTCAGCGATATTTTTCGGTATCCCTAGCTTGGTTATGTCAGTAATCTCGGCTTGTTTTATTTCAGTAACCGATTTAAAATGCGTTAACAGTAGCTTTCTTCTCTTCTCCCCGACACCTGGTATTTTATCTAATTCCGATTGGAAAAGACTTTTACCACGTAATTGTCGATGGAAGGAAATTGCAAATCGGTGTACCTCATCCTGAATTCGCTGTACAAGGTAAAACTCCTGAGATTTTCTCGATAATGGAATTACTTCCGGTGGGTCACCATATAACAATTCACTAGTCTTGTGCTTATCATCTTTTGCTAATCCACATAGTGGAATGTCGAGGCCTAATTCATTCTCCAACACTTCCAAGGCAGCGCTCATTTGACCTTTTCCACCATCAACAACGATTAAATCTGGTAGAGGTAAGTTGTCCTTTAAGACCCGTGTATATCGTCTACGAACCACTTCTCGCATCGTATCATAATCGTCTGGACCTTCTACATCTTTGATTTTATACTTTCTATATTCTTTTTTATTTGGCTTTCCATCAATAAATACAACCATTGCTGAAACCGGATCTGTCCCCTGGATGTTCGAGTTATCGAAGGCTTCGATCCGATGTGGCATCTCAATATTTAGTGCTTCCCCAAGTTTTTCTACTGCAACAATCGTTCTCTCTTCATCACGTTCAATAATAGAGAATTTCTCATGTAAGGAAGCTTTCGCATTTTCCATCGCTAGGTTTACCAGTTCTTTTTTTCTTCCACGGTACGGTGTATGAACATCAACCTCAAGTAATTCTTTTAAGATTTCCGTATCCGTACCAATTGGAACAAAAATTTGCTTAGGTTTCGGGTGGTGTTGATGCATATAGAATCTGCCAATATAGCTTAAGAACGTATCCTCTGCTTCATCAAAAAATGGAAATACAGCCACATCTCTCTCAATTAATTTCCCTTGACGGACAAAAAATACTTGTACACACATCCAACCTTTATCATAGCTATAACCAAAAATATCGCGATCCACGCGGTCATTTAACGTCATTTTTTGTTGTTCCATAACAACTTCAATATGCTGGATTTGATCTCGCAATTCTTTAGCGCGCTCGAAATTAAGTACTTCACTGGCTTCATGCATTTTGTTAACTAGTCGCTTTTTTATATCTTTATAACCACCCTGCAAAAAGGATGAAACATCGTTTACTATTTTTCTATATTCGGCTTCACTTGGTGGCTTCTCACTACATGCTAAACATTGATGCATATGATAATACAGACAATATCGTCCAGGTGGGTTATAGCATTTTCTTAATGGGTATAAACGGTCTAATAATTTTTTCGTTTCTCTTGCTGCAATAACATTGGGGTACGGTCCAAAATATTTGCCTTTGTCCTTTTTCACTTTTCTAGTAATTAATAAGCGGGGATGTCTTTCTGATGTGATTTTTAAATAAGGGTAGGATTTATCATCTTTCAGCATGACATTGTATTTTGGGTCATACTTCTTTATTAAATTCATTTCAAGAATTAATGCTTCGATTTCCGATGAAGTAATTATATATTCAAAATCTTCAATTTCTTGAACAAGGCGTTGTGTCTTTCTATCATGAGCACCAGTAAAATAGGAGCGAACCCGATTTTTTAATAGTTTTGATTTACCAACATAAATAATGGTATTATGTTTATCTTTCATCAAATAACAGCCAGGTTGTGCAGGAAGAACTGCCAGCTTTTCTTTAATTTTTTGATTCACCATTTTCATCCCCCTACAAAAGCGCAAAGCGTCCATTAATTTCTCTTAATTCTATTAATTATTTCCTTATTATTAAAAAGAATAACCCTTGCTACAATTTGCAACAAGGGATCGTTTTTCCTATTTTAATTCAACTTAAGCATGCTTATTAATTAATTCAACAAGCGCTTCTTTCGGTTGAAAGCCAATTACTTGGTCTACTACATTACCGTCTTTAAAAAGTAAAAGAGTAGGAATACTCATTACGCCAAACTTACCTGCAGTTTCTTGGTTCTCATCTACATCTAGTTTAACGATTTGAACTTTTTCAGACATTTCTCCATCAATTTCCTCTAAAACAGGAGCGATCATTTTACAAGGTCCACACCATGGTGCCCAAAAATCAGCTAGCACTAAGCCTTCTGATGTTTCACTTGTGAAATTTTGATCAGTGACATTCTTTATAGCCATATCTATTTTCCTCCTTATCACTATTCTTTAATGAGTATATCATCCATTGATATGATGTTCCTAATAGTTTGCTTAATATCATAAATAGTATCAAGCTAAGATTATCTTTTTATGTGTATATTTATCTTTTTTTCGAAGACTATTGCCCTTCTGTAAAGCACCGTCTACGTGACCATTAAAAAATAGCGGAATGAGGATTCACCACGTCTCCCAAGCGGGCTCTGGTTCCGCTATTTAGCAAAAATACGGCTGTTTTGCTTGGGTCGCGGTTCCTCATTCCTCTATTACCCAAAAATACCACTATTTAATGCTCACATCGTTAAATAACGGAAAGAGAATCCAGGAAAGTACGGAAATCCATGTTTTTCACTGAAATAACGGAATGAGGATTCCCTCATCCCCCAAGCGGTTATTTTACGAGCCCAAAGAAAAACCCGAACGGCTCAAATCCATTGAAGACCGTTCGGATTTCTTCTATCTACCGATTAGTTTGCTACTTTTAATTGTTTTACTTCTTCTATTAATACTGGAAGTACTTCAAATAAGTCTCCAACGATTCCATAATCTGCTACGTTGAATATGTTAGCTTCTGGATCTTTATTTATAGCAACAATTACTTTGGAGTTAGACATACCTGCTAAGTGCTGAATCGCACCAGAGATCCCAACTGCAATATATAAATCAGGAGTTACCACTTTACCAGTTTGCCCGATTTGTAAGGAGTAGTCACAGTAATCTGCATCACAAGCTCCTCTTGATGCGCCAACTGCTCCACCTAGAACTTCTGCTAGCTCATACAGTGGTTTGAATCCATCAGCACTTTTAACACCACGACCACCAGCAATAACAACGTTAGCTTCTGATAAATCGACACCCTCAGATGCTTTACGGATAACATCTTTAATAACCGTACGTAAGTCCTTAATGTCGACATCTTTAGATTGTACTTCACCAGTACGAGACTCATCACGCTCTAAAGCAGGAATGTTATTTGGACGGATTGTCGCAAAAACTAATCCACTTTCAATTGCTTTCTTTTCAAATGCTTTCCCTGAATAGATTGGGCGAGTGAAAACAACTTCATCATCTTCCACTTCAATACTAGTTGCATCTGAAATCAAACCAGATTCTAGTCGAGCTGCAACTTTAGGAGTAAGATCTTTTCCGACTGCTGTATGTCCCATTACTACTCCATAAGGCGATTCATCTTCAATTACACTTAAAACAGCTTGTGCATAGCCGTCTGAAGTATACATTTTTAAATCAGAGTGACTTACAGTAACCACACGATCAGCACCAAAATAAATCATTTCTTGTGCTTGCTCACCTAAATCACCATCACCACAAATAACCCCAACAATTTCTCCATCTTCTTTAATCTTTTTAGCTGCTGCAATGGCTTCAAACGTAACGTTACGTAGAACACCATCTCTTAATTCCCCAAGAACTAATACTTTATCGCTCATGTAAACTTCTCCCTTCTGTTTAGAAAACTTGGCTTTAATTTGACTATCTTAAAGTACTTTTGACTCGTTTTTTAGTAGCGATACAAGTTCTTTCACTTGATCTTCTACTTCTCCTTCAAGCACTCGACCAGCCTCTTTTTCAGGTGGTAAGAAAATATCTACTGTTTTTGTTTTTGGCTCTAGTTCATCTTCATCTAAGTCTAAATCATCAATTTCTAACTCTTCTAATGGCTTTTTCTTTGCTTTCATAATACCTGGTAATGATGGGTATCTAGGGTCATTTAACCCTTGTTGACAAGTAACAAGTAGTGGTAGTGACGTTAATACTTTTTCCACATCACCTTCTACGTCTTTTTCAACATTTACGGTATCTCCATCAATTTCTAAACTGGTGATAGTTGTTACATATGGCATACCTAAACGTTCTGCAAGTCTAGGACCAACTTGACCACTTGCTTCATCAATTGCCACATTACCTGCTAGAATTAAGTCAACCTCTTTATCTTCAAAGAACGCTTCTAAAATCTTCGTTGTAGTGAACTGGTCGCCTTCTTCTAGGTCATCCTCCGTGTTAATTAATACAGCTTTATCTGCGCCCATTGCCAATGCAGTACGCAATTGTTTTTCAGAATCTTCGTCACCAACTGTTACAACAGTTACTTCACCACCGTGAGCATCACGTTGTTTGATTGCTTCTTCCACTGCATACTCATCATACGGATTGATGATGAATTCAGCTCCATCGTCTTCAATCTGACCGTTAGAGACAACAATTTTCTCTTCTGTGTCAAAAGTCTTTTTTAATAATACATAAATGTTCATGTAAGTTCCTCCTTATGTGAATTGATCGTTATTTATCTTGGAAGTTTGGCTTGCGTTTTTCTATAAACGCCTGCACTCCTTCTTTTGCATCCTCAGAACCAAAGATGTTACCAAAGGCATTTGCTTCTTCTTTCACACCTTGGGCAAATTGCTCTGTCTTCGCAAATGGAACCAATCTCATTACTTGATTAATGGTTGGTTTGCTCTTAGAAGCAATTTTATTTGCTAGTTTAATAGCTTCTTCATATACATCGGTTGTTACAGCTTGGTTCGCTAAGCCTAGGGATGCTGCTTCTTTCCCACTAATCGGCTCTCCAGTTAAAATCATTTCATATGCTTTAGCTGTTCCAACGTGATGTGGCAATCGCTGGGTACCAGCAAAACCTGGAATGATCCCTAATGATAATTCCGGAAGCCCTAGTTTTGCATCTTCTGTCACAATTCGTATATGGCAAGCCATTGCTAACTCTAATCCTCCACCTAATGCTGCTCCATGGATTGCTGCAATAACCGGAATTGAGAAGGCTTCAATTCGGTCGAATAATCGCTGCCCTTCCTCAGCTAATGATTGATAATCTGAGGAATTTTGGAAAGAAGTGAATTCTTTAATATCGGCACCAGCTGAAAAGAATTTCCCTTCGCCTCTTAAGACAATGGCCTTAGCTGTTGCCTCTCTTTCTATTTCATCTAACTTTAACGATAAATCTCTTAACATAGTACTGGACAACGCATTAGCTGGTGGGCTTTGAATTGTTAAAACAACAACATGATTGGATTGCTCTAATGAAATCGTTCCCATTTTTTCAGTCCCCTCCCTAGATTAATAGATTATATGTAACTGCTTACGCTTTTATGGAAAGGCTACCTCAAAAGAAATCATACGTTTGTATTTCCCTTTGAGGTAACCATCTAATCCTACTCTATAATGGCAACACCATTTGTAATCAAAGCGTGCACAGATGAAGCTTGACTTACTAGATCATATTTTTCATCTTTCATCACCCAGTTAGTAACTGTTTCATCAAGTGTACCGAATACCATCTGTCTTACTAAAGGAATATTTAAGTCCTCTCGGAAGAGTTTCTCTTCTATCCCCTCTTTAATAATTTCATCGATTACGATTAAATAAGGTTTTAGTACTTTATTGATTTTTAGTCGTAAATCAATATTTGATTGCCGCAATTCCAACTGTGTTACAATGGCAAGATGATGATCACTTGCTAATTGGCTAAAATGCATGTGAACCAATGTGGATAATTTTTCATCAGCTGTTTGTTTCTCATTAATTGCCGTAGCTATCTGTTCAATAAACTGTCCCATCTTTTCTTCAAAAACAGAAACTAAAATGTCTTCTTTGTTTTTAAAGTACAAGTAGATCGTTCCATCAGCCACGCCCGCTTCTTTAGCGATTTTTGAAACCTGAGAATTATGATAGCCATTCTCCGCAATCACTTTTACAGCGGCATCAATTATGAGTTTATATTTGGGCTTATTCTTAGTGTCCATAACAGTCTCCTTCAAACATACCTTCCAAAGAAAAGTTGGGTATTAAAAATGAATGAATGGTCATTCATTAATTATTGTACTCTGCTTTAGTTTATATGTCAATAGGAAGCTCGTACATTTTAGGGTAAAAAAAGAAACAAGGTCTTACACAGTGGTCGTGTCTTTTTCTTCCTCTTGTTGTTTCTTTTTCTCTTCATCAACAAGCTGTCTACGTAATATTTTACCTACTGCTGTCTTTGGTAATTCATCACGGAATTCATATAAGCGTGGAACTTTAAATGCAGCAAGGTTATTACGACAGAATGTATTCAACTCATCTTCATCTAAAGTATACCCTTCTTTTGGAACGATATAGGCTTTCACTGTTTCTCCACGATATGGATCTGGAACACCAGCAACAACAGCCTCTAAAACTCCTTCATGTTCATATAAAACTTCTTCTACTTCACGAGGATAAATATTATACCCACCTGCAATAATCATATCTTTCTTACGATCCACAATGTAGAAATATCCTCTTTCATCCATATAACCTAAATCACCTGTTAATAACCAACCATCTTTTAATGTGTTTTCAGTATCTTCAGGTCGATTCCAGTAACCTTTCATGATTTGTGGCCCTTTAACTGCTACTTCGCCTACTTCGCCAATCTCTGCTTCTTCCATTGTTTCCATATTAAAGATTTTACTATCTGTATCTGGCCAAGGTATACCAATACTACCATTTACACGCTCTTCCCAGACAAAATTTGCATGGGTAACAGGTGACGATTCAGTTAATCCATATCCCTCAACAAGACGACCACCAGTTACTTTTTCAAATTTTTCTTGAACGTCCACAGGTAGTGGTGCAGAACCACTAATACACGCTTCAATCGATGATAAATCATATTTCTTTAGATCTGGATGATTTAACAAACCAACATATATTGTTGGAGCACCTGGAAATAGGGTTGGCCTCTGTTTATCGATTGTTTTTAATAAATCACCTGCATCAAACTTAGGCATTAAGATCATTTTTGAACCAACCATAATGGACATATTCATTACAGTCGTCATTCCATAAACATGGAAAAATGGCAATACGCCTAAAACAATCTCTTCACCATGTTTTGTCTTATACAACCAGGCATCACACATCTGTACATTGGCAACCAGGTTATAATGCGTCAGCATAACTCCTTTAGGAAAACCCGTTGTTCCTCCAGTATATTGTAAAAGTGCTAAATCTTCTTTTGGGTCTACCTCAACTGGTTGATAAGTTGGTTGTGCTCTTTCCATTACCTTTACCCAATCATGTGTTTCAGCATTTTCTTCCACTTTTACTACTAAATTATACTGTTTCTTCTGAATAAATGGGTAAATTAGGTTTTTAGGAAACGGTAAGTAATCTTTAATGCGCGTCACAATCACATGCTCTAATGGCGTTTCACTTTTTACATTAGAAACTCTTGGTAATAGAATATCCAAACAAATAATAATCTTTGCCCCAGAGTCGTTCAATTGATACGCCAATTCACGCTCTGTGTACAGTGGATTTGTTTGGACAACAATTGCCCCTGCCATTAATGCTCCATAATACGCGATAACGGATTGTGGAGTATTTGGTAACATAATTGCAACACGATCTCCCTTAACAACTCCAAGCGACTGGAAATAATTCGCCATTTTCTTCGACTCGGTTAATACTTCATTGAATGATAGCTCTTTCCCCATAAAATGAAGCGCTTTCTTTTCTTGGTAACGATTAGCAGCATCTTCTAAAAAAGTTTGAAGTGGCTTTTCGTCATAGTCGATGGTTGTCGGAATTTGTTCTGGATAAGCCGCTTGCCATGGTTTTACCTTTTCCATATATATTCCCTCCTTTATAAGTACTTATTCCCATTATACCGACTTATTGCTATTTTTTGAAATCTTATTTACGATTTTTTCAAAAAATTTTATATTTAATAAGATAATCAGCTAAAATCCGTGTGTTTCATGGTCGTTTTTTCTAAAAAAATCTTTCGCATAGTTTGTTGCAAATGCCCCGCAGCCCGAATACACTTCGCTTTCCGTGGGGGAGTGGTGAGCCTCTTCCGTGCTACGCGAGGACACTGAAAAACTAAGTGATAATAAAAAAATGAGTCCGACAATTCTATATGCAGTGTAGTATGCAGGGGTTCGGAGGCTGAGACAAAAGTGTTTTAGTTAAACTAAATTCCGAACTTTATTCAAGATTTAGATATTTTATGAAATGTAGTGTAATCTCTGCCGCTTCAGAAATACACTTCGCTTTCCTCGGGCGGCTGGTAAGCCTCCTCGGGC
>NZ_FQVW01000059.1 GCF_900129485.1 Ornithinibacillus halophilus | reverse complement strand
AAAGATAAGAATGTATAAAATTCAGAGATGTCTAGCTCCAGCGCCTACCCCCTCGAGGTCTTAAGTCAATCCTCTCTGTGGCAAAGAACGCCACGCCGAGGCTCGACTTAAGCTTGTCGGGGGTGACCAAGGCGCTTGCGCTCTTCTTAGTAAATGCAATTAGGGAATGGATTCGGTATACTAGTAGTAAGAAGTGTCGGAAAGAAAGAGAGGGATTTGGATGCAGCATGATGAAAAAGTGTTGGGTGAGAATAGGAGAAATTTAATACTGTCATGGTTAAAAGAAAGCCAGGAACCACTAACAGGAAAATTATTAGCAGAACGGACGAATGTTAGTCGACAAGTCATTGTACAAGATGTTTCTCTATTGAAAGCTAAAGGGGAACCGATTATGGCAACTTCAAGAGGATATGTCTATTTACAAGACGAAGAAAACGGGGCTCTATTTTCTAAAATTATCGTTGTAAGCCATCAGCCAGAAGAGACGGAAGATGAATTAAATACACTAGTTGATCATGGTGTGACAGTGAAAAATGTCATGGTTGAACATCCTATTTATGGGGATTTAACTGGATCCCTTATGTTAAAAAATAGGAGAGATGTACAAATATTTATAACGGAGCTTAAAGAGAAGAAAGTCTCTTTATTATCAGATCTAACAAATGGCGTTCATATACATACTATTGAGGCAGAAACAAAGCAACAGTTGGATGAGGTGTGTGAAGTGTTGAAAGCGAAGGGATATTTGTTGGAGTAGAAGAAAATGCTATTCATTAAAAAGTCGCCTGGAAATTGTCCAGGCGACTTTTCTATTAGGATGCTTGGGCTTTTTCTTGCTCTTTCTCTTTTTTGGCGACTTCCATAAATCGTTTCGTCTCGTATACGACGACACCAGAAAGTCCGAGTAGACCAATTAAGTTTGGTATTGCCATTAGGCCATTAAAGACATCAGAGATGCCCCAAACAAGGTCAAGAGACTGAACGGCACCGATCATAATTGCTAATACGAATACGATGCGATAATATGGTACAGCTTTGTCGCTGAATAGGTAAGCGAAACATTTCTCACCGTAGTAAGACCAGCCAACTAGTGTAGAGAATGCAAATAGTACGATACCGATAGCTACAATATTACTTCCAGTATCCCCTAGGAATGCACCAAATGAAGCCATTGTTAATGGTCCACCTTCTAGTCCACTACCTGCTAGGTCACCCATAACGATAACGATACCAGTGATAGAACACACAATAATCGTATCGATTAATACTTGTGTCATAGAAACAAGTGCTTGACGACCAGGGTAGTCTGTTTTAGCTGCAGCTGCAGCAATTGGTGCAGAACCTAGACCTGCTTCGTTTGAGAATACCCCACGGGCAACCCCGTAACGAATAACAGTACCTAGAATACCCCCACCAATAGCGCTTCCAGTAAACGCATCAGAAAAAATCAATCCAACAGCAGCAGGAACGATATCAAAATTCATCACAATAATGATAAGTCCACCAATAACATAAAATAATGCCATAATCGGTACGAAGAATGCAGTTACACGACCGATACTCTTAATTCCACCTAGAATAACAAGTCCAGCTAGTAAGGTTAAAACAACACCTGTGATCCAAGTAGGTACACTAAATGATTCATTTAACGCATCTGACACGGAATTGGACTGAACCATGTTTCCAATTCCAAAAGCTGCAACAGCACCAAAGATTGCAAAAGCTACACCTAACCACTTTTGCTTTAATCCTTTTTCCAGGTAATACATTGGTCCCCCGGACATTTCGCCTTTACTATTCTCCTCACGATATTTTACAGCGAGAATCGCTTCGGCGTACTTCGTTGCCATTCCAAAGATTGCAGTAATCCACATCCAGAATACTGCACCAGGTCCACCAAGAACAACAGCTGTCGCAACACCAACGATGTTCCCGGTACCTATCGTGGCTGCCATTGCCGTACTGAGCGCTTGATAATGGCTAATATCCCCTTTTGATTTTTTGTCTTGTCGAGTTGGGCTAAAAGCTAATCGTAAGGCATACGGTAAGGCACGTATTTGTAAGAACCCTAAGCGGAATGTTAAGTACAAACCGGTACCTACAATTAAGATAAGAGTAGGTGGTCCCCAGACAAAACTACTTATTTCATTAATAATGTCTAGCATGTTACTTCCTCCTTTACAATTTTTTATAAAGTATACCTATATTAAATATTCCGAAAATTTGATTAAAAAGTCAACCCCTTTTGCAATATTTAATAAAAAAATAATATATCCTATTCTTACCATTTAACTTAAAAAAGCAAAATAGTTCGATTATAATGAGAGGGAGGATGGTGAAAAAATGATTCGTGTATTATTTGTCTGTCTAGGGAATATTTGTCGGTCCCCAATGGCAGAAGCAGTGTTTAGAGATTTAATCAACAAAGAGAAATTGCAAGATATGATAGAAGTAGATTCTGCTGGCACTGGAAATTGGCATGAGGGGCATATGCCACATGAAGGTACTAGAAAAATATTAGACCAACAAAAGATTAGTTATAATGGCATGAAAGCAAGACAAGTTCAAAAAGAAGATTGGGATCGTTTTGATTATTTAATTGCAATGGATACAAATAACATAAAGAACTTAAAATCAATCCATAATAAGAATGATCAAGTGACGATTGCGAAGCTCTTGGATTTTGTAGAGGATACAGATACTTTGGATGTACCAGATCCATATTTTACTGGAGATTTTGATTATACTTATCAGTTAGTTTCAAAGGGTTGTAAGAATTTGTTAATGTATATTAAGGACAAACATAACATATAAAAAGGAGAGGTATGTATTATGGGTAGAAGACGATTGTATACAAGTATGGCAGTGGGCGCACTTTTAGGTGGTGTCTATGCTCTTTTTGATAAGGATACTAGAAATTATACGAAAGAACAGCTAGGTAACTTAAAAGAAAAAACATCGTATATTGCACAACACCCAACTGAAACTGTCCACAATGTACGTGAAACCTTTAATAAATTCAACAGTACATTTAACTATCAAGCGGAAAATGCTATAAATGCTTTGGAGCAAATTGAAACGACGTTGGACAAGGTGACCAAGAAGTAGTTGAACTCTATGAGGGAATGGGGGAATAATGTGAAGCAGGTACTTATTTTTCTAAAGGAATTATATGAAGAAATTATCAATGATGATGTGTTTGGATTAGCTGCACAGCTTGCTTATTTCTTTCTGTTATCCTTATTCCCGTTTTTGCTATTCTTAATTACTCTTATCGGATACCTTCCTATTGATGAACAGGTCATTATGAAAGTACTGTCTACTGTTGCGCCAGCAGATTCCATGCAATTAATTGAATCTAATGTTGAACAGCTAGCCCATCAACAAAATGGTGGCTTATTATCAATTACGTTAATTGGTACTTTATGGTCTGCTTCAAATGGTGTAAATGCAATAATGAGATCCTTTAACCATGCGTATGATGTAAAAGAAAGCCGTTCATTCATTGTTTCTAGATTCATTGCTATTGTCTTAACAATTGCAATGATTGGCGTTATTATTGTCGCTATATTACTTCCTGTGCTAGGAAGAATGATTGGAGTTTATATTTTTTCCTTCTTTGGTTTGTCAGATAACTTCCTAACTGTCTGGGAAATGCTACGTTGGGTAATTTCATCAGTAGTCTTCTTTATCGTCTTTTTATTTTTGTATAAACTAGCACCAAACATGAGAATTCATTTTAGAAATTGCTTTTGGGGTGCATTGTTTGCAACGACTACATGGCAATTAGTTTCATTTGGCTTTTCATACTACGTGGAAACACTTGGAAATTACTCCGCCACCTATGGAAGTTTAGGAGCAGTGATTGTGTTAATGATCTGGTTTTATATTTCTGGAGTCATCATTATTATTGGTGGGGTTATAAATGCAACCATTAGAAAATATAAATTAGAACGAAAGAGGTAGCTGTCAGTTAAGTGGCAGCTATTTTATTGTTAAGTTTGAATTGTAACAGTATTCAGTTAAAGTTGGTACAGGTTTAGAAACTTTGATTATGTGGGGAATAACTGTTATAATCATTGTTGTTTTCTGATTATAACAAAAAGGCTCTTTTTATATTCTATTGTTACTAAAAGAGTCTAACTCAACGTATAGGGGGAGAATAAAAATGCGTAAGGCATTGTCTTTATTTACATTAATGGCAGTACTATTTTTAGCAGCGTGTGGGTCTGAGAATAATAACAATGGAGCTGCAAATGAGGAAGAAGTAGAGGACGAAATTTGGGCTGAGATTCAGGAGTCCGGGGAACTTGTAGTAGGAACTGCGGGTACCTTATTTCCAGCATCCTATTATCCGGCAGACTCAGATGAGTTAACAGGATACAATGTGGAAGTTTTTAGAGAAATTGCAGATCGTTTAGGTGTAGACATTAAGTTTGAAGAAATGGCATTTGATGCAATGTTGTCTGCTTTACAAAGTGGTCGTGTTGATATGATTCAAGCTGGGCCTAGAGAAGACAGCCGTGAAAAATTTGCATTTAGTGAACCTGTTAAATATTCCTATTCAACGATGATTGTTCGCTCGGATGATTTATCAGGGATAGAGACATTAGAAGATTTAAAAGGAAAAAAAGCAGGTGGTGCTGCAACTACCGTTTATAGTGAGATTGCAAGAGCATTCGGTGCTGAAGTTGTTACATATGGAAACGTAACGAACGATGCATACTTAAGAGACGTTCATAATGGACGTACAGACCTTGTTATTAATGATTATTATTTACAAAGTCTAGCATTAACAGCTATTACAGAGTTTGACATTACATTACATCCAGATTTGAAATTCCATCCAACAACAAATAATGTAGTTACGAAAAAAGAAGCTACGGTCTTAATGGAAAAAGTAAATGAAATAATCGCTGAAATGAAAGAAGACGGAACCTTAACGGAAATCTCTGAAGAATTCTTCGGTGGTCAGGACGTTTCAAAAGAACCAGAAGGAGAAATCATTGAAGTAGAAGGAATCGAATAATATGTTTGAATTTAAGATTGACAAAGTTCAACTTGAAAATTTATTTGATTTCCAGTTAGCATGGGAAAGCCTTCCGTTTTTATTAGAAGGGGTTCCGATGACGATTTCTATTGCAATTATTTCAATGGGGTTGGGCTTGTTTTTAGGGTTGTTTATTGCTTTAGCGCGAGGTTCTAAGAAAATTCTTTTGCGTTGGCCAGCTCGTGTGTATATTTCGTTTATGCGTGGGACACCAGTAATTGTTTTCCTTTTTCTAGTCTATTATGGCTTACCTATTGTCGGCATTGATTTATCTGCTTACTTAGCAGCTTCTCTCGTATTTGGGATGAACAGTGCTGGATATATAGCAGAAATCAATCGCTCTGCATTAAATAGTGTGGATAATGGACAATGGGAATCATCAAGGGCCCTTAATATGGGATACTGGTTAACAATGCGAAAAGTTATTCTACCACAAGCAACTCGAATAGCCATACCTCCACTATCGAATGTGTTTTTAGATATTGTAAAGGCAACGTCTCTTGCTGCAGTAATTACAGTTCCAGAGCTATTTCAAAAAGCACAAATTGTGGCAGGGCGCACCTTTGACTCAATGACAATGTACATTTTAGTTGCGTTGATCTATTGGCCAATCTGTATCGGAATATCGTATATGCAAGATAAGTTAGAAGAACGGTATAGTAGATATGTAAATCAATAATAAAACTATCCTTTTTCATATGAAAAAGGATAGTTTTTTGGTTATGCTTGTGCAACAGCCTTCTGTTCTTGTTTAAAAATGATTGCTACAGTTATTAGCAGTAGAAGGAATACGAGAATATAAAAGAATGATACCCCTGGGAACCATTGTAAAAATAATCCTCCAATGTAAGGTCCACCAATACTTCCTAAGCTAAATGCAACCCCACACATGATATTTCCGGCTGGTAGCAAATCAGTTGGTAATAAATCAGTCATATACGATATTCCTAATGAGAATAAAGAACCGACAAACATACCTGCAAATGCAAACAAAATAAATAGTGCTACGACTGAAGTTTCTAGATAAGCGGCTAAAAGGAAGCAAACTACCCCACCACTCAGAACTAATAGAAGTACTTTTCTCCTTCCTATCCGATCACTTAACATACCTAATGGTAGCTGTGAGATTAAACTTCCTGCTGCAAAGCAAGGGATGATTAATGATAGTGTACCGACGTCATGACCAATACGTAACCCATAAATCGGGAAAATCCCATGTAAAGTGGCTTCTAAAACTCCATAAGCCATTGGAGCTAGTAGAGCAACCCAAGCAATTTTTCCAGTTTTAATGAATCGTTTAAACGAGCTATTAGTACTCATAGTAGTTGTTGTATTGTCTGATTGTGGCCATTGATTTCGCACCAATAGCATGAGCGACCAAACGAGCATGCTTAACACAGCTGAAACTAGGAATGGTAAAGCTTCATGAATAGCTAACAGTCTTGTCATTAGTGGACCAAGAGCAAATCCAAGACCAAAAAACATTCCGTACAAAGCAATACTTCTTCCGCGTGTTTCTTTAATGACAGTAGTCGTAATCCACGTTTGTGTACCAAAGTGCAGCATGTTATCCCCAATACCAATAGTTACTCTTAAAATAAACCAAAACCAAAGGGCATCCCACACAGGAAAAAGTGCTAAAGATACAAAAACAAGGACTCCTCCTACAATAATAATGGGTTTAAAACCAAATTTTTGCATTGGTTTCTCCATAAAAGGAGATGCTAATAAGACCCCGATGTATAATCCAGTTGCATGCATCCCATTCACTGAGGATGGTACGCCGTTTTGTTCTAAAATTATTGCTAATAAAGGTAGAATCATACCTTGAGAAAAACCTGAAATTGTAACTAGGCTAATTAAAATCCAAAAGCGCATTTTTGTTGAAACCATGTTGTACCTCCTCAAACTATTCCACTATATCAATTTAGGCGATTTTTAATTTAGCGTCAATCAACATGTTCATGTATGAATAATAATCCGTATTTGGTAAGAAACTAATACAAAAAAGGAAAGGAACGTCTGCATGAAACGATTAGATACGAATAGATTTGTTTTCGTGTTATTTATAATTTTTTTACTAGTCCCTTTGGTTGTCTTTGCAGAAGAGAAAAAGGATGACGAAGATAAGAAAAAAGAAGAAAAGAGTGCATACGATGTACCAAGTCATGCCCTAGATATCTCTAAAGAAAATACGTATCCGAACTCAACTGAAGATGAAGAAGTGATTGAACCAAGTGAATTAACAAAGGAATTAATTGATGAATTAGATATTCCAATTGACAATCCAAACCTTATAAAAATGCTCAATGAAACATCATTGAAGCCTTCACCAATTGCTTTTGGTTATCGAGGAATGGTTTTCCTAGGGAGATGGCCATTAAATTACCAATCATCAGATACAACTTTAAACTGGGAGTATCAGCCAATTAATAAAAATGAAGTAAATAATTTAGGAGGCAGTAATCCTCAGAAGCTAAATTATATCCAACAAGAACAACAGAGTATTAAAGGTGCATTGACGAATAAAATCTCAAATCCAAGTGATGTTAAGCGTATGATGATTTTAAAAGCAAAAGAAAAAACGAAATTACCACTTTCCTACCAAACAACAATCGGACATGGAACAAAGAAAGAGAACTCTTACAATGTTCCAGTTGAGAAATTCGGGACGTTGCAAGCTTATGCCCCTGCCGTAAATGAAAAAGGGCAAGTTACATTTGGAGAAGTTTATATTGAATTAAAAGGATCAAAGAAAACAATTGTCATTAAAAATGTAACGAAACAAGGAATTGGTGCCTGGATTCCAATTCAAGACTATGTTTCCTTCTCCTTTCAATTAAAATAATTGATGAATAGGGCTGTCCTAAACGGAGAGCCTTATTTTTAGGTAGAAGGTCGATTCATGAGTCCGATGTTCTCTCGAAAATGTAGTAATAGGCTTCATGTAGGATGGCCTTTGTATGTTATTAAAATTAAAAAAGGGGTTGATTTTATCTCTTTAATGCTTTAGTATGGTAAAGTGTTGAAGGGGATAAAGAGATTAAAACATAGAATAGATGAGAGGGGAATGTCAAAATGGAATGGGTAGTAGTTGTTTCAGTACTAGTCATGACAATACTTAGCTTATTGCGAGTAAATGTTATTGTAGCTATTATTGCTGCTGCATTAACGGCAGGGCTAATGGCTGGTTTAAATTTAAATGATTCCATTAAATTATTAGTCGAAGGAATGGGGGACCAATCCAGTACAGCGTTAAGCTATATTTTGCTTGGAGCGTTCGCTGTAGCGATTAGTTATACAGGGATTACCTCAGTTCTAGTAAACTATTTAATAAAAGTACTAACAGGAAAGAAAACGATGATGGTTTTGGCCATTGCTGGTGTGGCTTCATTATCACAAAACTTAGTTCCAGTGCATATTGCATTTATTCCTATTTTAATTCCACCATTATTAAAGCTATTTGATAAAATGCGCATGGACCGTCGTGCTGTTGCCGTTGCTTTAACATTTGGTTTAAAAGCGCCTTATATTGTAATCCCATATGGATTTGGAGCATTATTCCATGAAACAATTTATAATGCAATGGACCAAAGTGGGATGGTTGTACCAGAGAACGATATCGTGTTAGCGATGATTATTCCTGGAATTGGAATGATAGTAGGGTTATTAATTGCGATTTTCATTACGTACCGAAAAGAAAGAGATGCAGTTCCTGGAGCTGGTGGTTCTGAATTGGTAGCTCAAGAAGAGCCAAAAGAAGTTAAATTTAATATTAAACATGCACTAACATTAGTGGCTATTGTTGCTGCTCTAGTTGTACAAATTGTAACGGGTGAATTAATTCTCGGGGCTTTAACGGGTATCATCTTAATGTTTGCCTTCATTGTTGTTCCATTTAGAAACGGAGACAAAGTAGTAACTGAAGGTATTAGCATGATGGGTACAATTGCGTTTGTGATGCTTGTTGCTTCTGGCTTTGGTAATATCCTAAAATCTACAGGGTCAGTTGAAGCGTTAGTTGAAGTTTCTTCAGGATTTTTAGGAGATAATAAACCAATGATTGCTTTTATCTTATTATTAGTTGGATTAGTCATAACAATTGGTATTGGATCTTCCTTTAGTACTGTTCCTATTATAGCTGCGATTTTTGTGCCTATATGTATAACTGCAGGATTCACCCCACTTGCAACAACGGTTTTAATCGGTACAGCTGGGGCATTAGGTGATGCTGGTTCACCTGCATCAGACAGTACGCTTGGACCAACCTCTGGACTAAATGCCGATGGAAAACATAATCATATTTGGGACACATGTGTACCAACCTTTATTCACTTTAATATTCCATTATTTTTATTCGGGTGGATTGGTGCTATTATTTTTTAAAGTATCACCTTGATTTGAAAGAACTTTCAGATATGTTATACTTCTTACAAATATAGAACGTGTAGAATGTGAGGAGAGATCATATGAAAGAATATTTTCTTATCGGTAGTGAAAAATGGACAGTAACCGTTAAATGGTGTCTAAAGATTGGATTTGTTTTAGGATTAATTACGGGTTTGTCATTGCTAATTTAATTTAGGTATAGTTCATGCATAAGTAACAGCCCACCGGGAAAAATAAGAAAGATAGGTGGGGTGTTATGAAAAAAATAGTAACGATAGTAAGTACATTAATTTTTCTTTTCTCGTTAAGTGTCGGGGTTTCTGAAACCCAAGCTAGTGGCTATGGTTGGGGTTATAAGAAAAATAAAAACCACGAAGTACCGGACATAGGAAAATACAAGCAAATTCTTGAAGAATACGGTTCTTATTACGTAGATGATTCGGGAGAAAAGAATGTATATCTGACATTTGATAATGGATATGAACAAGGATACACAGAAGAAGTGTTAGACGTATTAAAAAAACATGAAGTACCTGCAACTTTTTTTGTTACAGGTCACTATGTTACAAGTCAACCGGATTTGGTTAAAAGAATGGTTGATGAAGGGCATATTATCGGCAATCATTCCTATCATCATCCAGATTTAACGATTGTAACGAAAGAAGTAATGAAGCGTGAGTTAGAGAGTTTAGAACATGCAGTGGCAAAGGTTTCGGATCAAGACGATATAAAATACCTCAGGCCACCAAAAGGATTGTTTAGTGAACAAACCTTAAAATGGGGCAACGAATTAGGATATATCCACGTATTCTGGTCCTTAGCATTCATTGATTGGGAAACTCAAAAAGGCTGGAAGTATGCTTATGACCAAATCATGAGTCAAATCCATCCAGGTGCGATTGTATTGTTACATGCCGTTTCTGAAGATAATGCAAAAGCATTGGATCAACTCATTACGGACTTAAAAAAGGATGGCTATCATTTTAAAAGTCTGGATGATTACGTAATAAAGGATAAAATAAATAGCAAACTTTATGGGTTGTAAGCGATGGAAAAGTCAGGCTGAATGGTCTGGCTTTTTTTCGCGTCTTTTCGGGTATCGACCATGTTAACCATTTTAACTTTTAGTTTATCAACTATCTTTTAAATTTTCGTAATCTTTGATATACTAACTTTAAAATAGGACAAGGGGAGTTGGTACTTTTGAAAAGGGATGAATTAATTGCTCCACTAGATTACAACATTGTCATGGAAATGGAGAAGTTTGCCTCAAAAGATGGGGAAAGAAATGCAATAATATGGCAAGACGAAGCTGGAAATAAAAAAGAGATTTCCTACAGCCAATTATCCAAAAATGTAAATAAAATTGGAAACGCTTTCTATGATAGTGGATTAACAAAAGGAGATAAAGTGCTTGTAATGATCCCTAGACTAATAGAAGCGTATGAAGTGTATCTTGCTGCGTTAAAAATTGGCCTCGTTGTCATACCTAGTTCGGAAATGCTAAAAACAAAGGATTTACAATATCGAATAACGCACGGTGGAATAAAAGCCGTGGTAAGCTACCACCCGTATACCGGGCAGTTTGAAGACATTCATGAGTTTAATAATCTAGTGAGGCTTTCAGTTGGGAATCCTGTGGAAGGCTGGTTGTATCTGGATGGATTAATGGAAGATGCATCAGAAACGCTTGAAATGGCAGACACAAAACGGGATGATTTTGCATTTATGTCCTATACCTCAGGCACAACCGGAAATCCTAAAGGCGTGGTACATACACATGGTTGGGGATTTGCTCACCTAAGAACAGCTCCTGAAAACTGGTTATGTATTAATGAAGGTGACAAAGTATGGGCAACTGCTGGACCTGGATGGCAGAAGTGGATTTGGAGTCCATTTTTATCAGTATTAGGAACAGGCGCTACAGGATTTGTTTACCAAGGGAAGTTTGAGCCTAAAACATATTTACAATTATTGCAGGATGAAGAAATAAATGTACTATGCTGTACGCCTACAGAGTATCGTCTAATGGCAAAAGTTAATAATCTAGCTGATTATAATTTACAGGAATTACATAGTGCTGTATCAGCAGGGGAACCACTGAATGTGGAAGTAATCGATACGTTCCGAAAACACTTTGACATTACTGTTCGCGATGGATATGGTCAAACCGAAAATACCTTATTATTAGGTGTTATGAAAGATATGGAGGTAAAACCAGGATCTATGGGCAAACCAACACCAGGCAATGAAGTAGAAATTATTGATGAATTTGGTGAACCAGTTGGTGTTAATGAAGTCGGAGATATAGCTGTAAAATTAGATAGTCCAGCATTATTCCAAGAGTATTATAAAGATGAAGAACGCACGCAAATGTCACGTCGAGGAGAATATTATATAACAGGTGACCAAGCAAGGAAAGATGAAGATGGCTACTTCTGGTTTGAAGGACGCCGTGATGATATTATTATCAGTTCTGGTTACACCATTGGACCGTTCGAGGTAGAAGATGCTTTAGTCAAACACGCTTCTGTTCAGGAGTGTGCAGTGGTAGCAAGCCCAGATGAAATAAGAGGAAGTATTGTGAAAGCATTCATCGTTCTCAAACCTGGTTTAGAAGGAACGGATGAACTGGTGAAAGAACTGCAAGATCATGTGAAAGAATTGACAGCACCATATAAATATCCAAGAATAATTGAATTCCTAGACGAATTACCAAAAACAACATCAGGAAAAATCCGTCGAGTAGAATTAAGACAGAAAGAATTATTGAATCGATAATTGAGAAAACGCTCCTATTAGGTTAGGGGCGTTTTTTGATTGGAAGGTTGATCGATCATGGAGTGGATTCCCGATAAAATCGTCAAAGTTACTGATAAAACTAAGGACTTTGCTGATAAAAACATTTAATCCCCGATAAACTAAAAACTTTACCGATAAACACCCTCTTTTCCCCGATACAAGAACAAGAGAAACAAACCGTTACAGGCATTAAGGCAAAATTCATAGGCTATTATCCAAAAAAATTTGATCAAAACACTTGAAAGTCAAAAAAGGTCAGAGTATAATAAAGTCACAAGGTCAAAGATAGTCAAAGTCAAACCTGATTAAATATAGATTATAAATTTTTAGGAGGAATGGAATATGAAATGTCAACAATGTGGTGTAAACGAAGCGAATATTAATGTGCACATGCAAATGAATAGTGATAAGTCAGAGATGCACCTCTGCAATTCATGTTTCCGTGAAATCCAAAATAAAATGATGAATTCGAGTGATTTTTTCTCAAATCCATTTTTTGGCGGAAGTGCGGAAGAAGGATTTGCAGGATTCCAAGCGAATGGTGCGAACAATGGTCAAACAACAACAAAGACGAAACAAAAGTCAAATAGAGGAAATGGACTAATTGACCAACTTGGTAAAAATTTAACTCACGCAGCTCGTTCAGGTAACATCGATCCAGTAATTGGTCGTGACAACGAGGTTAAACGTGTGATTGAAACATTAAACAGAAGAAATAAAAATAACCCAGTTTTAATTGGTGAACCTGGGGTTGGTAAAACCGCAATTGCAGAAGGACTCGCTCTAAAAATTGCTGAAGGTAAAGTACCAGCTAAACTAATGAACAAACAGATTTATCTACTAGATGTTGCTTCATTAGTAGCAAACACTGGCATTCGTGGGCAATTTGAGGAACGTATGAAACAGTTAATCCAAGAATTGCAATCTCGTAAAGATATCATTGTATTTATCGATGAGATTCATCTACTAGTAGGTGCTGGTACAGCAGAAAGTTCGCAAATGGACGCTGGGAATATTTTAAAACCAGCACTAGCACGTGGTGAACTACAAATTATTGGTGCAACAACATTAAAAGAATATCGTCAAATTGAAAAAGATGCTGCGCTAGAAAGACGTTTCCAACCAATTATCGTTAAGGAACCGTCTGTGGAAGAAGCTGTCCAAATCCTAAATGGTATTAAAGACCGCTATGAAAATTTCCATGAGGTACGCTATTCCGAGGATGCAATTCGTGCGTTTGTTACTTTATCACAACGTTATATCCAAGATCGTTTCTTGCCAGATAAAGCCATTGACTTGATGGATGAAGTGGGTTCTCGTTTGAACTTAGCAAATGCCGAAAAAGACTCTCATTCGATTGAACAAAAACTGCAAGAAACAATCCAAGAAAAAGAAGCAGCTGCAGAAAAAGAAGACTATGAAAGAGCAGCAAATCTTCGTTATCAAGAAATTCAATTACAAAAACAATTAGAAAAAGCTAAAGGGAAAGAGCAGGTTGTTGATGTAGATATTTCTGATATTCAATTAATCGTGGAAGAGAAAACAGGTATCCCAGTTACAAAAATTCAAGCAGATGAACAAGAAAAGATGAAAAGTCTAGCTGATAATCTGGGTAAAAAAGTCATTGGACAAGAAGAAGCCGTTCAAAAAGTTGCGAAAGCAATCCGTCGTAGTCGTGCAGGTCTTAAATCAAAATACCGTCCAATTGGTTCCTTCTTATTTGTCGGACCAACTGGTGTCGGTAAAACAGAATTGACAAAAGCACTGGCTGAAGAACTGTTCGGTTCACGTGACTCCCTCATCCGTCTAGATATGAGTGAGTACATGGAAAAACATGCCGTTTCTAAAATTATCGGTTCACCACCAGGATATGTAGGTCATGAGGAAGCAGGTCAGTTAACAGAGCGTGTGCGTAGAAATCCTTATTCAATCCTTCTATTGGATGAAATTGAAAAAGCACATCTAGATGTTCAAAACATGTTCCTACAAATCATGGAAGATGGTCATCTAACAGACTCACATGGTCGAACTGTTAGCTTTAAAGAAACAGTTATCATCATGACAAGTAATGCAGGAACAGGTGTAAAGCAAATCAATGTTGGATTTAATCAGGATGCACATGAGTCTGTTTCTCAACTAGAGAACCTAAGTGCGTACTTCAAGCCAGAGTTCTTAAACCGTTTTGATGCAATCATTAATTTCAACGAATTAAAAGAAGAACATCTAGTTCAAATCGTTGATATTATGCTTCACGAATTACAAGAAACAGTGGAAGAAAATGATATTACAATCACAATAACGGATGAAGCGAAAAGAAAGCTAGCTAATATGGGGTATGACCCACGATTCGGGGCTAGACCACTTCGTCGCGTTATCCAAGATAGGATTGAAGACCAATTAACTGACTTGTTATTGGATGATAGCACACTTGATAAAGTAGATGTAGTGTTGGAAAATAACGAGGTCGTTGTGAAAAAAGCATAATTATTAGGAGAAGGAAGGCTGCCCTGGTGTGGGGCAGCCTTCTTTATGTATATATGTGACTTGGTGGTAGGGGTTTGAATTGCTTACCCCCAGGTGAAACTCGCTCGTCCCAGTGTGAGGTTCGCTCGTCGTGGGGTGATCCTCGTTCGCCCCGGGTGAAACTCGCTCGCTGTGGGGTGAGACTCGCTCGCGGAGGGGTGAAGTTCGCTCGCCGTGGTGTGAAACTCGCTCGCTGTGGGGTGAGACTCGCTCGCGGAGGGGTGAAGTTCGCTCGCCGTGGTGTGAAACTCGCTCGTCGTGGTGTGATCTTCGCTCGCGGAGGGGAGAAACTCGCTCGCTGTGGGGTGTGGCTCGCT
>NZ_FQVW01000083.1 GCF_900129485.1 Ornithinibacillus halophilus | reverse complement strand
CGGGCATCGAGACCCTTCCTCGATTACCGTAGAACCTCTGTTTCTTTTGCTACGGGCATCGAGAGCTCTCCTCGATTACCGTAGAACCTCTATTTCTTCTGCTACGGGTATCAAGAGCTCTCCACCATAGTCCTAAAAACTCCATTTAATTATATATTTTTTGTATTTACCGTTACTTGCTCTTCTAAACCAACTTTATCCCAATCCATTACATTCTCAAATAACAGAGCTAGAATAGTACCCATTAACAGTCCATTAGATAGTAATGGTTGTAGATAATCCGGTAAAGTTACAAATGCTGAACCTGGTAAAGCCATCAACACTAATCCAGTAAACAAAGGAATTGCCGAACGATAAACATTTGTTGTGTTAAAACTAACTTTCTTAAACCAATCCCAAGCTGAACCAAATAGTGTTACATAAGATACAAATAGTACAGCAGAACCTATACTTAATGGAAGAAGTGTAAAGAAATAACCAACTTGAGGGATTATTCCCATGATAAGAAACATTACTGAACCAAAGATAAATGGCATTCTTTCATAAATCTTTGTTTGTTGAATAAATCCAATAGATGAAACAAACGGCGAATAAGGTACTAAACCTAATATTCCTGAAAAAATACTAAATACACCAGTAATTGCGAATGAGTTACGATAGTCCTTACTTGTAGAAGGATCGTCTTCATACATGATGTCAGTACCCTTGATTGAACCGTATTGTTTGGATAAGTTTAAAATACCGGTAATTACTACTGTAATAATGATTCCAATATTCCAAGCAGGGGCACCTAATGGGAAGATGAACAACTCTAGAGAAGTTGAAACCTCACCACCTAATTGACTTTCTGATCCTAGTAGTACTGCGAACAGTGGCCAGCCTATAACAATACCAATTAGCATAGAATATTGTGCAATTTTTTTCGAACCTTTAATAGTTAAAATTAACACGACTAATGCAATAATAAGGGCTAATATTCCTACTGCTACATCAATAGTGGCTTCACTTCCACCACCTGATGGAATCCCCAACATCCCTTTTAAAAAGCTAATACAAAGTGATACCCCAAATAAGAACATAAACGTTCCCATAACACTTGGATTAAATAACTTCTCTAAATAATAACCAAAGCCAGTGATCCCTACTAATATTGTTAATACCCCAGCAATAATGACACCAACGGCAATACTTCCACCAACTTCAGCTAGTGGTACGCCCTGTGCTGCAGACATTGATGTAAGTGCTAAAATAACACCCCACCACAGTCCAGACGGCCCATCCATAATTGGTCTTCTATGTCCAACAAATACTTGTAACAAACACGCAAGCCCACCTAAAATAAATGAGAATTGCATGGTACTTACTACTGCTTCTTGGCTAAGTCCATAAGCAGCACCGATTGTTATTGGTACGACAACAGTGTTTACGAAAATAAACATTAACCATTGTAAACCACCTAACCAATTGTCTGCTTTTACTAATACATTCTTCATATTTATCACATCATCTTTCTTATTAAATTCATAAAGTTTTCTCGCTGGTAGGTAAACTAACTTTGTACTAAATGGCTATCAACATCACTTATTTTATATAACATGGACGCTTAAGTCATTGTTCAAAACAACTAAATAACATATTGCTTTTTGTTCAATTTTGTTAACATATAACAAAACATTTTGGCTAATATCTATGAATTAGGATTTGAGCAATCTGATAATTTATTCAAAAGGAGTGGAAAAGAGTTTTCCTATATTAACCTCATTAAATTACATCCAGTCATTACTAACGAAGTTGTGCTTCACTTGTAAACATTCACTACCTACCACTATTCTGTATAAAAATTAAAATAAGAATTATCGATTGATACATAATAACTCTAAAAAGGAACAAAAATAGGTTGACAAGACCGATTTAAAATAGGAGTGAACAAATATGGTCGATCATAACAGTAATACTTCAAAAGATAATGTTGATAAAAATGATTCATTAAGACCATTAGGTGAAAGTGAGAGAAATTTAGGTGCCCTTGGTTATATGGCTCTATGGGTTGGCGATGGTGTAAACATGGGGAATATGACATTAGGGGCTAGTGTCGTTGTTGTTGGTGTTGCAACACTAAACGTATGGCAAACGATGGCTGCTGCATTAATAGCTATCGGGATTATTTCACTTTTATTTGCTCTGAATGACCGGGTTGGTTATAGGACAGGGATTCCTTATGTAACCCAATTAAAACTTTCATTTGGTAGCAAAGGAACACTTATATCCTCTCTACTTCGTGCAATTCCTGCAGTAATCTGGTACGGAATACAAAGTTGGATTGGTGGAACAGCATTAAACGAGATATTTAAAATTGTATCTGATGGTGCGTTTGATAATGTAGCAGTTGGATTCATTATTTTACTGATTATACAGATTTTACTTTCCATGAAGGGATTCGAAAGTATTAAATGGGTGGAATCCGTAGCTTCTGTTGTTCTCATGGGAATTGTATTAACAGTTTTCTTTATTCTTATAAAGGATCATCGCGCAGAAATTATGGACACATGGGTTTCTGTTGAAGGTACTTGGGGATTAGCGTTTTTCGGATATATCATGGTTTTCTTAGGTAACTATGCAGCTATTTTCTTAAGTGCTGCTGATTATTCCAGAGAATTAAAGACAGGTTATAGTGACACAAAACGTGGGCTTCTATATTTCTTGCCTATTGTAATTGCATATGGTTCGGTAATCGCTGTCGGTGCAATGCTTGCTACCGTAACTGGATATACAAATCCAGCACTTGGTTTACCTGCATTATTCGATAATGTTTATGTTGATTTATTTATCTCTGTGTTTATCGTTTTCGGTGCCATTGCAGTGAATATGGTAGCAAATATCGTTACACCCACCTACGTTATACAGTTATTTACGAAACTAAACTATAAAATTGCTGTGACGATTACAGGATTGTTAGCTATGGTTTCATTCCCATGGGTGCTTGTCCAAGATGACAATGCGAAGGGGCTAGACATGTTCGTGCTTATCTATTCTGCATTTTTAGGACCAATGGTTGCCATTTTATTAGTTGAGTACTATTTACTAAGAAAACAAAAATTTGATGTTGATGAGTTATATGAGAAAGAAGGACAGTTCACCGGGGTAAACCCTGCTGCACTTATAGCAATGTTAGTTGCTGCAGCATTAGCCTTTATATTCGTCGACTTGGCATGGATTATTGGTTTCGTATCTGCTGCGATTATTTATCCACTCATCACGAAATTTGCCTTCAAAGATTCTAAATTCAAAAAAGGAACCATTTATGAATAAGTAAACGATCCAATCAGAACCGAACTAACCAAATTGGCTTAGTTCGGTTTTTTCTATTAACTCAGTATGTTTATAATGACTAAAATTACCTCTTCAATTTGTCCAAAATGTATAATATAATTATTATATATATTGTTACATCTTGAGCAACATAAAGGTTGCTTAATTAGGGGGACATCTATGAAAAAACTAAAAGAACTACTGTCTCAAGACGTTATGCAGGGTTCGAGTGTAATTGCTGGCGAAAATGGCTTAGATAGATTGGTCGAATCGGTAGAAACGTTAGATACACCAGATATGACCAAGTTTGTTTCAAAACATTCTTTATTATTAACTACTGGATTTTCCTTTAAAGATAACCCCAGTGGTCTTTATCAGTTGATTGAACAATTAGATAAGTCTACATGTACAGGTATTGGAATTAAATTAAACCGTTTCATACACGAAATACCTGAAGATGTAATCGATCTTGCCAATGATTTAAATTTTCCAATTATAAGTATACCCAATACCATTACTCTAACTGAAATAGGACATCACTTACTTCAGTTTTTATGGGAAAATAAAATGGATGATCTTTTCAGTGCTTACAAAGTGCAAAAGAAGTTTACAAATATGATGTTAAAAGGGGCCACTCTTCAATCACTAGTGGATCAATTGGGGTATCTTACAAATAGTCCGGTTATCTTATATAACCCGATAATCTCCCCACTAATTTGCTCAAAAGCATTCCGAGGTTCCGATATGAGTGAAGTAAAACAGCAAATCACTAGTCACTTACAGGAAACGATTGTATATAATGATTTAAAGGAGAAATATGTTACAACAGAATTTATCACGACTGATAATAAACCGTGTAACATCACCGTCTTCCCAGTAAAAACTTCCCATCCATACCCACATATGTTAGCTTTATTGGGATTTGATTCTGAAGAAACTTCTTATACAGTAATCGAACAAGCTTCGAATGTTATTTCTTCCACTTTGGTTAAAAATGAAGCAGTTAAGGAAAATGAGAGAGTGGTTAAAAATAACTTCTTTAGTTCACTTGTTGACGGTAACTACCAATCAACAGATGAAGTAATCCACCGTGGAAAGCATTATGGATTAAAGGCAGATGAAAAGTACGCTTGTCTTGTATGTAAATTGGATGAGGATAGGAATACAAACATTTTTCAACAAGAGCAAAAGTTTAATAATCTATCTCATTTTATATATGACTTATTCGTGAATACATTCTCTAAATACGAGATTGAACATATTATCTTCATGAAAAATGAATATTTTGTAATTATTCTTCAATTCCCTAAAGAGTTTAATGAAACATTAAAACGTTCTATTTCTGAAATAATTAATAAGTTTCAAATTCGAATGTTTAAGGATTTTGAGACGTCCATATCATTTGGTATTAGTAATTTTGTGAATGAAATTATTGAACTACCTGTAATTTATAGAGAAGCGATTGACGCTCTCGTTACCGGTACAGCTCTTAACCAAAAACAAGTAATCAAGTTTTATCGAACAAAAGAATTAAAAGAATTATTACGAACCATTCCAGGAGAGAATCTAAGAGATTTTTATAAAGAAACATTACGATCCCTAGCATTCCCAACTACAAATGAGGAAAAAGATTTAGTAAACACATTGAGTGTCTATTTGGATCACAATTGCGAGATTACTGAGACGTCCAAAATTTTATTTGTCCATCGTAACACTGTAAAATATCGAATAGCAAAATGTAAAAAAATCTTACAATATAATATTCATGATCCTGATAATTCTTTAAGACTGAGAACCGCCCTATTAGTACGTAACTTTTTTACAGATTAGATTAATGCTAATTTCTATATCGAAAAAGACCACTTCTTTTTTGTTGTCATGCGAAAAAGAAGTGGTCTTTTTATTTTATAGTCAGTACTTATTACAGAACATTATTCATTATGAACAAAAAAAAATGAAAAATATTTAGTCAAAAAGAACAATGACAGTGAGATGACATTAATTTAACATGGTATGCGATTACATTTTTAAATATTTATAATTCTTAAGACTATTGGGGGGCAGTAAATAGTATTTTAAGTTTTAGAAATCATTCTTTTTTTATTTAATCAAATGAAACGGGGGAATTTACATGGCACAGAATACAGCAAAACCAGAACAAAAGAAAAGTAAATTTCAAATGCCACATATATATGTTATTTTAGTTTTATTTAGTGCAATTGCCGCTGTAGCAACTTACTTCGTACCGGCCGGACAGTATGAAAGAGTACCTGGTCCAGAGGGCAGAATTACAATTGATGCAAATTCTTACACATCAGTCGAACAAACACCTGTTGGCATTACTGATTTCCTTACTGTTATTCCTAGAGGGTTGATTGATGCAGGAGAAGTCGTATTCTTCACCTTTATTATAGGTGGAATGTTTATGGTACTTCGTCAAACTGGAATAATTGAAATAGTTGTTGATAGTTTATCAAGAAAGTTTGCGAATAAAAGTATTCTACTAATACCAATTTTAACAACTGTATTCGCAACGGTTGCAACACTGATCGGGACTCCCGAATTATCGTTGGTTTACATACCGGTTATCCTCCCACTTTTAATAGCTTTGGGCTATGATTCCATCGTTGCTGCAGCTATCGCACTTTGTGGGACAGTCGTTGGATTTGCTGCGGGGGTATTGAATCCTATCAATACAGGGTTAGCGCAAAAAATATCTGGAATCCCTGTTTTCTCAGGATTAGGATTCCGTTTAATTATTTTTATTTTAGCTGTTGCATTAGCCGTACTGTTTATTATGCGATATGCAAACAAAGTCAAACAAAATCCATTAAATAGTTACGTATATGAAGATGATCGTGAAAAAAGAGAACTATACCGTAATGCAGAAAAAGTAGAAAAAAGAACAGCAACAACAAGGCAAAAATATGCTTCAATTGCTACTCTTGTTTTCTTTGCAATTCTAGTCTATGGTGTTATCGGACATGGTTGGTTTATGGTTGAGATGTCAGGTCTATTTATCTTTATGGGAATTGTTGTTGGTTTAATCGCTGGTCTATCTACTGTAGAGATTGCTGAAGGTTTCAATAAAGGGTTTCGTGATGTTTTAGTGGGTGCAATCATTGTCGGTGTAGCAAGAGCAGTTGCCGTTGTATTGGAAGATGGACAAATAATGGATACTATCGTTTACAGCTTAGGAAATGTAGTTAGTGATCTGCCGCCAATATTAGGTGCTGTGGGCATGTATTTCATCCAATTAATCATTAACTTTGTTATTCCTTCTGGTAGTGGACAAGCTTTAGTAACGATGCCAATCATGGCTCCACTGTCTGACATTATAGGAGTAACTAGACAAACAGCTGTACTTGCCTTCCAATTAGGTGATGGGTTTGCACATATTCTATATCCAACTTCAGGATACTTTATGGCAGCATTGGTTATAGCAGGTGTACCTTATCAAAAATGGATCAAATTCTTCCTACCATTATTTGTATTTTGGGCTGGATTATCCATTGTCATGCTAATCATTGCTCAAGCAATTCAGTGGAGTTAAAACAAAAGTGCATTAGATAACGTAAAATCCGAAATTATCCTTTTATAGAATAATTTCGGATTTTTTCTATGATAAACTATGAAGTAGTATGTTCTCCACCGCTACAGAAATACACTTCGCTTTCCGCGGGCGGCTGGTGAGCCAGGGAACTACTTGGTTAGGCTTCCTAGCACCCTTGCGCTGAGGAAGCCCACTGCGTAGCATTACTTGTAGACGCAAGCGCATCATGGGGTCTCACCGATGCCTCTGCTCCCGCAGGACAAGAAGGGCGTCGGAAGCATTATCATCGCACGAAGGAAATTGACTTTTATTTCCGAGGAGTCTACGTGTATTTCTTACGCTGGTTTTATTATGAAACCCTAGTAAATGACATCCCAAACATCTGCAGTCTAATTGTTCGACTTTGGATATAATTATGGAATATTAGTTATTTAG
>NZ_FQVW01000062.1 GCF_900129485.1 Ornithinibacillus halophilus | reverse complement strand
TCGCTCGCCGTGGTGTGAAACTCGCTCGTCGTGGTGTGATCTTCGCTCGCGGAGGGGAGAAACTCGCTCGCTGTGGGGTGTGGCTCGCTCGCCCCAGGCGAAATTCGCTCGCCGTAGGGTGAAATTCGCTCGCCTCGGGGTGAAACTCGCTCACTGTGGGGTGAGATTCGCTCGCTGTGGGTGAAACTCGCTCGCCGTGGTGTGAAATTCGCTCGCCCCAGGTGAAACTTGCTCGTCCCGGGGTGAAACTTGCTCCCCACAGCATAGAAATCGCTCCATTTTAAAATATTAAATTTACCAAAGGGCCACTTACACTTTTCTACACTGTATTTCCTTACTAGTTTGAAACAATCCTTTAATAAATATTTAACCGACCTCGTGCAAAAGCTAAGATAGAAACCTTAAAAAAGGATGTATGCTATGCAATCGTTTAGGTGTATGAAATCCCTTGTCATTGCACTCTGTTTAGTAATTAGCTTTTATCCACAGTCCTCACACAGTATGCCACTAAAAAATATGAAGGTACATTTTATCGATGTCGGTCAGGGGGACAGTATCCTTATTCAAACACCTAATGATAAATCAATTTTAATTGATGGTGGACCACCGAAATCAGGCAAAAAAGTTGTCCGGTATTTAAAAAAGCAAAATATCCATTCCTTAAACTTAGTTATTGCAACACATCCAGATATGGATCACATCGGTGGTTTACCATCTGTTATGAAAGAAATAGAAGTAGAGAAGATAATGGATTCCGGTAAAATTCATATAACAAAGGCGTATGCTCGCTACTTAAGTCAAATTAAAAAGCAGCACATTCCAACTAAGATTGCATCTGAGAATGAAAAAATAATGATTGACCCACTTATAGACATTACAATTCTTAACGCATACAGCAAAGGGAAAAACAATAATGAATCAAGCTTAGCCTTAAAAATTACTTACGATGAGATTGATTTTTTACTAATGGGTGATATTGAAAAAGAACAGGAAAAAAAGATCATGGACAAATATGAATTGGATGCAGAGATTTTGAAAGTAGCCCATCATGGATCAAAAACGAGTAGTTCATATGAATTTTTTAAAGAGGTAAAGCCTGAAATTGCGATGATTACCTATAGTAAAAACAATCATTACGGGCATCCTGTTGACCGAGTAATTGATACTATTTTTAAAGTGAATGCTCAGATATACTCAACTGCAGTCTTCGGTAATGTGGTTGTGTATACCTCAGGTGATGATTATTTCATTATGCCAGAGAAAAGCCCACTTCAAGGGATGTATAAGAAAACAAGTTAGTACGCAGACGTTTCTGCGTGCTTTTTTGATGGGATTATGTGGACATGGAGTGCGTTATTTTTGTGATAACGGGTAAATTTGAGGCGTAAAGGACATCAGGTTCGTTATTTTCCAAAATACCATTATGAATAGACCCTTAAACCATTTTTAAAGGAACAGATGTCCGAAAGAAGCAGAAATACCCGGTTTTGGACTATATAGAGGAACAAATGTCCAAATTTTTTCAAAATACTTTCGAAAACATCTTGACAACTAAGTTAATTGGTTGTATGGTTAGTTACACAGGTAATGAACCAAATAACGAAGGAGTTATATTATGAAAAATACTCTGGATGAAAACAAGCCAATATTCCTTCAAATAAAAGAGCAGCTAGAGGACTCCATTATTAATGACACCATTAAAGCTGGAGAGCGCGTACCTTCAACGAATGAATTTGCAAAATACTACAAAATCAATCCAGCAACAGCAGCAAAAGGCATTAATGAACTTGTGGTGGAAGAGATTTTGTATAAACGAAGGGGTGTTGGAATGTTTGTAACGGATAGTGCGAAAGAGATTATAATTCAAAAGCGTAAGGAGACTTTTTTTCAAAATTATATTTTACCTTTAAGAGAAGAAGCGAAGAAATTACGAATTGAACCGGCTGAACTACTGGATATGATGCAAAGAGAGGATGAGGGAAAATGAAAATTGAAGTGAAAAATTTAGCCAAGAAATATGGCAATAATGAGGCATTGAAAGGAATTTCCTTCACATTAGAGGAACCAAAAATATATGGTCTTCTTGGTAGAAATGGAGCTGGAAAAACGACATTTATGGAAATTCTAGCAGGGCAAATTTTAGCATCAAGTGGAGAGATTAAAATCGATGGAGAACATCCTTTTGATAATCAAAGACTAACGGAGTCTATTTGTCTCATTAAAGAGGGAGATAATTTTAAGAAAGACTTAAAAGTCAAAAATGTATTAAAGATAGCATCGTACTTTTACCCAAATTGGGATGGCCAACTAGCTGAAGAATTAACGCGGGAATACAACTTAAATATGAATGCAAAAGTAAAGTCATTATCCAAAGGAATGGGTTCAGCGTTAGGAATTATTGTAGGGTTAGCAAGTAAGGCACCAATTACTGTTTTTGATGAGCCATATATCGGGTTAGATGCAGCAGCCCGGAAAAAATTTTACGAAATATTGTTAGAAGAATATGAAAATGAAAAGCGTACGATCATTTTTTCTACCCATCTAATCGATGAAGTTAGTTTGTTATTTGAAGAGGTATTGATTTTACAAGAAGGGTCGTTGATCATGCAGGAAGATGCGGATATGTTGCGCAATAATACGTGTGCTGTGTCAGGGCCGGCTGATAAAGTAGAAGCTTTTATTAAAGGGAAAAAAGTCATTGAGAGTAAAAAACTAGCAGGCATGATGACTGCTTATGTTTATGGAACGAGTGAAGAAGCAAGAGAATTCGGGTTAGAGGTGGAAGGAATCCCAATCCAGGACCTTATGATTTATCTAACAGAAGGAAAGAAGGGGGCATAATTCATGAATAGACAAATTAAAGGATTACTATACTTTTTTGTTACTGATATCCGTCATTCGCTCATCGTTTTTTGGTCGATTTTGTTACTGACGTTAGTTGTGTCATTGGCATTTTCCTACTTTTTATTAAGTGTAGAGGATGGAAAGTTATGGTTTGCCATCCCATTTGGCACATATTTTTATTGTATGATTATGGGTTTCATAACAGTAAAAGAGAGTATTCCATTCTCCATAAAAATGGGAGCAACTAGGAAAAACTTATACTTTGCAATAGCAATATTCTTCTTTGTATTTGCTTTATTTAAAGCACTGCTGTCTAACATTGTACATTCTAGCGTTATCTTTTTTAAAGATGTTGCTAGCATTGATACGTTTAATTTTATACATCCTTCATTGGCAGTACAAGATACTTGGTTAACCCGATTTACGATTGACACGCTAATTATGTTTACTTTGCTATCGGTTATGTTTTTGCTTGGGTTGGTCTTTCATAAGTTTGGTTTAATCGGTGGAGGTGCCGTAGTTGGTTTATTTGCTATTTCATTACTTATTGGAATTGCAAAGGGTTGGTTATTTGAGTTTCTAAGTGATATGGTTCGAACTGCAGATATGGTATTATTCTATCAAATATTTGGTGTAGGATTACTGTTCTATGCGTTATCTTTTCTACTACTCCGTAGGATTACCATTCATAAAGTTAGGTGAGGAAAAGAACAATAATAAAACAAATCGTACGGTGACTACATCGTGCGATATTTCTTGCCAGTCAAGTTTAGATTCAGTACATCTTTACTAAAAACAGACAGTTAATCGTTAAATTTATCAGAATCATATGATAAAATAGCCTTGGTACTAACTAAGTAATTCAACCATCTTTTTACTGGAGGTTGCTCTTGTGTTTAATGACTACAGTAGAATCTACGTACAAAGAAAGGACAGCATAAAAACTGCTCGATTATATTACTCCATCAATTCTGGTGAAACTGTGATTGGAAATATACATGAGGTAAAGAAGCCCTCTGGTAATTTTAAAGATAAAGCTATGAAACTAGTAAGTTTATTTTTGCTAAACTCTCCTAGAATAATCGTAGAGAGTCTAGTATTTCATGTGACAGCAGGAGCAGAAAAGATTGGTTACATTCAAAAAGATGCCGGTTTTTATAAGGATTTGAATTTATACTCTGTAGATGGAAGTTTGATTGCCACAGTAAAATCTACATTCAAAGTAAGTACCCCATCGATTTTAGTAGTTGATCAAGTTGGAGATGAACTCATTAAAGCAACAGGTGGATATGGAGCAACTGATTTCAACGTATTGGATTGTCAAACAGGAAATCAAATATCGTCAATTCAAAAACGTTCGCTAGTGTATGAATCAATTAAAGATAATTTATTAGAGCACGACGTATATCATATAGATAGCAGTAAACTTAGTAGCAATGTGATATTTGCATTACTTGGGGCTGTTATTGCTTTAGAGCTCTATTTTCATGGTGGACGATAATTGACATAGAAAGATGAGGAATAAACATGAATAAAGACTGTGTTTTTTGTCACCCGGATTTAGAACAAAATCAATCGATTGTATTAAGTAATGAGTATTGCATGTTTTTACAATTGGAACAATCAGATATGAAAGGAAGGCCGTTGGAAGGAGCGGGTGTGATCGTCCCTAAGAAGCATCGAGAAACGGCATTTGACCTTACCCGTGAAGAGTGGGATGCAACCTATATGCTTTTACAACAGGTAAAAGAATACATTGATAATAAGTACCATCCAGATGGCTATAATCTTGGCTGGAACTGTGGCGAAGTTGGTGGCCAGCATATTTTTCATGCTCATTTTCATGTGTTGCCTAGGTATAAAGACGAGACACTCGCTGGTAAAGGAATTCGTTATGCATTTAAAGATGAAGGAAATAAAAGGGGGAAGTAACATGGGAGAAGACAAAAAGAAAAAGTATCTTGCTATGACAGCAGGATACATTGGTATGCTTTTATTAGGATTAGCTATTTTACGAATTATTGATGTCTTCCAAGATTTGCTTACCCAATCACTCGCTTTGTTTGCGTACTTATTAATTGTTTCTTATTTTAAATTAGCTGATGAAAAAATTGGTGCAACCTCACGCGATAAAATGCTTTTTAGAGGTGGACTCTTAATTAGTTTAGGTGTGATTTGGATCGGAGTACTTTTGTAAAAAAGTTTAATCAGAACTCCGTGATGATTCATAGATAGTAGGTATTTGGTCAAAAACGTTGGGTAGTTTGTTCATTATTTCTAATTTCATTTCATCCCCACCATTTCCTGTCATAGCGGTGTTGATAAATCCATAAATGATTTTTAATAATGCTTTTGCGTCTTCTTCTGATAAATTGTTAATCGTATTCACCATGGATTCAAATTCATCGGTATTATAATTTTCCTTCAAAATACACCCTCCTACTAGGGAGAAAATTCTCCTGTCTGTTAATGTGTTTCGCCCAATTCTAGTCTACGTTTTATTTCCTGGACTAGTAATTGTTTTTCTGCTTCAACAATACCGTCAGAAGCAAGCTTTCGGGCAGCTATTGGAACAATCCATTTCTCGACTTCCTCATAAGTGATACCTGTGAGTTCTGTATATTCCTTCATAAATAAGGCGATGATTTTTTCCCGAATAGAATCAAATAATTCAATGACTTTTATAGGTAGTTCTTCTGGTAGAATAGCAAAACGAATCATGATGATGAATTCGGCGATATCGGCTTCAGGATTGCCAAGAGATGCATTTAACCAATCTATTAATATCGGTTCTCCCTCATGAGTGAACAATATATTATTCGGATTAGCATCGCCATGACAAATTCTCTCTTTTAAAGGTAAATCATTCAATAGTTCAAGAACTGCACTTTCTTCTTCTTTACTTAAATAATTCACGCTTTGTATTTGGTTCTTTAAGAATGTTCTTTGGTTGGTGGGTAATTCTTGATGAGTTAACGTATGAATATTCGCAAGTAGGCGGGCAGAAAATAGAGCATCATTCCAATCGATTTTTTCTGGATGGCTGGCTAACTGTGGTAATAACCTTTTGAAAAAGCGATCTCTCAATGTGTTTCCATGAATTCTTTCAAAGACTATACAAGGCCGATTATCGTATTCTAGCATTTCGTAAGCTTGAGGAACGGGTAAGCCTAAATTCCACATTTTGACGGTATTAGCGAATTCGGTTTGGAAATATTTTTTATCAATTGTTGGTCTTGCTATTTTAATAATTTTTTCATCGTCTTCCCACTCAAATACTTCTGCACTAGCGCCTTCTGCAATTTTTTTACCTAGTTTCATCCTTTTCACCTCTCACCTTTCTTGTAATTCTCATATTAAAAGGACTACAACATGCTGCGTTTCATTGTAGTCCTTTTGGTTAAATGTATGCAGTATTTTAATTTGCTAGCTCTTTTGTTCTAAAAATATAAAACGATCCGATTAATAATCCCACCGACAGTATAATGGTGACGATTGAAGTACCTATAAGTTCTGATGGTATAGACTCGGTTAGAACGGCCTCAAATATATAACTGGATAAATTATTAGGGCTCCATGCTAGATATGTTCCAAAGATTTGTGTCAGTATGCTCATCGTCATGATTGTAAGAATCGTTAAGAAGGCTACCAACCCAGATGAGCGGAATACCGTGTTATAGAAAATCGTTAACGACACTACTAGTGTCATCCATAATCCATAGAAAAAGATGATCTGTAGTAGTGCAACAATTGATAATTCACCAAATAACAAATTGATATAATACCAGCTCACCAATATTCCTAATGCTAATGAAAACCACACTAAAACTAAAAGGGAAGACCATTTTGCAAGAATATAATTTTTGTACGAAACAGGTTTTACTAGGACAAGTTCTGATACACCACTTTTTCTTTCACCTGCAATTGTTCCCATTGACATTAGCACAATGATTAATACTCCTAAGCTACTCAGCTGTCCTAAAGTCATCGTCACAACTTCAGCTGGTAAAAACTCTGGTAGTTCAAAAGTTGTTCCCTCAGGCATCCCGCCGACAGATTCCATGATTTGTGGTAAATAATAGCTCGTAATCGGGTCCATAATTGATAGTATTATGATTACTAAAGGAACCCAAATCCATTTTTTATTTCTCCAATTCTCAAGCATTTCTTTTTTGAATAGTGTATTGAATTGCATTATTTATTCACCACTTTCATGAACATATCTTCTAAGGAAGCGCGATTAATTGTAAAAGTTGTGAGTGGCCAATCTTCCTGTGAAGCTGTTTCTAAAATAGCTTTCCTTGCTTGACTAATGTCGCTAGCAGTAACATGTAGTAACCCACGCTCAATCATACTATCCGAGACAATATTTAGTTGATCGATTTTTTCTTTGTATTCTTCTAGATCATTTTCAAAAGCCAATTCAATTTTCGATGTTTGGTATTTTGCTCTTAATTCATCCATAGATCCTGATTCTACAATTTCTCCATTATGAAGTAGGAGGAGTTCATCACTAATTTCATCTGCATCCGATAAAATATGGGTAGAGAAAAGGATTGTCATTTCATTTTTAAGTTCTTCCATAAGTGTCATTACTTCACGACGACCAATTGGATCCAACGATGAAACAGGCTCATCTAGAATAAGTAATTTAGGACGGTGAATAATGGCTTGAGCAATTCCCAGACGCTGTTTCATCCCTCCAGAATAACGAGAGATTCTTTCATTACTAGCTCCCTCAGAAATGCCTATTTTTTTTAGCAATTCATCTGCACGTTTTTTTGCTTCGTCTTTTGATAAGTATGCTAATTCGCCACTGAAAATCAAAAATTCCCTTCCTGTCATCCATCCGTAAAAGGAGGGATATTGTGGGAGATAGCCAATGTGTGGACGAATATCACTATTTTCCTTCTCATCTGCAAATTGAATTGTTCCGGATGTTGGTTTCAATAGCCCAGATAAGGTTCGTAGGATAGTAGTTTTACCAGCACCATTTGGTCCAATTAAGGCAATACATTTTCCACGTTCGAAATCAAAATTTACATTATTAACTGCTGTTTTATTACCATATCGTTTGGAAAGATTGTTTACTTTTATAAGTGCCATTTAACGATTTCTCCTTCCAAAAATGAAATAAATAATGGGTCCAATTGTTGTTACGAATAAAATAATAATTAACCAAAGCCATTTCGGCCCATTTGTATCCCTAGCTTTCACCAAATCAACAAGGGCAACAATCATAAGTATTGCTTGGATTACTAGTAGAGGTGCGATTAAAGCCCAATTTATTTCTTCCATAAAAATCACTCCATATTATTCGATATCTTGTTATACGTATATACTAGGAAAATTGATTCAATAAAATATAAGTTATTAATATTATCCACAAATAAATTGTTGATAAAAGAGGGTTAATGGGATATATCCACAATAATCCACAGATTTATTAAGTGTTGTACACAATATGTTGTTAATATTTTTTTACTGGTATATGGCCACTCAGACTTATTATACACAAAAAGATGAATAATGTGGATAAGTGTTGTGGATAAGGAGGGGGTGCTCCTTGTAAAGGGTAACTCGCTCGTTCTCAGGAAAGAGTCGCTCCACCACGAGGAAAACTTGCTCGCTCCCAGGCGAGAGTCGCTCCACCCCGATGAAAACTCGCTCGCCCCCAGGGAAGAGTCGCTCCACCACGAGGAAAACTCGCTCGCCCCCAGGCAAAAGTCGCTCCACCCCAAGGAAAACTCGCTCGCTCCCAGGCGAGAGTCGCTCCACCTGGAAACTCGCTCGCCCCCAGGCAATATTCGCTCCATCTCAAGGAAAACTCGCTCGCCCTAAGGCAAGAGTCGCTCCACCCCAAGGAAAACTCGCTCGCCCCCCGGCAAGACTCGCTCCCCACAAGAGAAAACTCGCTCGCCCCAAGGCAAGAGTCGCTCCACCCCAATGAAAACTCGCTCGCCCTAATGCAAGAGTCGCTCCACCCCAATGAAAACTCGCTCGCCCCCATGCAATATTCGCTCCACCCCAATGAAAACTCGCTCCCCACCAATTAAAACTCGCTCGCCCCCAGGCAATATTCGCTCTACCCCAATGAAAACTCGCTCGCTCCCAGGCGAGAGTCGCTCCACCCCGATGAAAACTCGCTCGTCCCCCGGCAAAACTCGCTCCCCCACAACCGCCGTCCCAAATAAAAATCCGAACTACATCAATCCTTTTTCAAGGATTATCATAGTTCGGATCTCATTAAATTTCCCTATTAGCTCCGGTTCTCTTTTTTCGTGAATTGGTTGTACGCTTGATCTGCCATTTTAAATTCTTTTTGATACAAAACTTCCTGTGTACTGTTTAGGTTTTTTGCTCGTTTGTCACGCTTTTCCTTTGCCATAAAGAATCCCTCGCTTTACGCTTTTCCTTAAGTTTTCCCTACGGCGTTAGATTTATACGGTAAAACTGTAAAAATTAGACAACTTCTTCGCCGTCAGCAGTGGCATTTTGTGCGAACTGATGGTAGGACAAGTAAAGTTCTTTAGTGATGGCAAATAAATCATAGATTTCTTCTGCTGGGTTAACTTTGGCATAGATTTCTGGGTAGATGTTATTTCCGAGTGCAACATAAGGAATTTTTAACGCGGCTTTTAATGAGCGAGTGTTTGTTTTTCGAACCTTCATGAAGATGGTCTCAATAGAAGTGTGGAAAAAGATCTCTTCAAAAAATGCCTCTTTTGCTATTCGATTGTATCCTTTGCCGAAATATGGCTGGCCAATCCAGGTTGCTAAAAACCCATGATTGTCTTCAATATCAAATAAATTGATCGTGCCAATCGGTTGATGCATCTCATCTAAAATGGTTCTAGAGATTAACTCTCCTCTTTCCTCTGCTTCAATGGTTTGCTTGGTCATAAAATAAAATTCATCACTTGTTTCGGTTTTATGGCGTACATATGGAAAAACTTCTGGGTGTGACATTAGTTCAAATAATGCTGGTGCTTCGTGTAAATCACGTGTTTTTAGCATGGAAAAACCCTCCTTATTTAAGCAGGAGGGTTTCATAAAAATATCCATAAGGAAATTTAGTAGGAAGATACCCACCCGCGAATTTTTAGTTAAATTACAACAAAAATTCGGGGTGGGAATCGAACCCACTAGAACCAGTAAGAATACTGGTGGCGCACCATTTGCCTTCCCTATTTAGTTTCATTTTCAATTTCTTTTATTATAATACTATCATTTTATAAAAAAGGGAATCATTTTTTTGAAAAAAATTATGTCTTTTTTGTAAAGTTTTTTCTCAGGCAAATAACCTGTGCATAATGGACTTTACTTCACCTATCGACTAACCAAATATTTGCTTTAAAGCATCCTCCAAGTTGGGATATTCAAACTCGTAACCATGATTTTCTGCCTTCTTTGGGAGGACGTATTGTCCGCTGGTAATGAGTTGACTCATCTGTCCAGTTGCCATGCGAAACATTGGTGCTGGAGCCGGGAGCCAATTCGGGCGCTTCAAGGCTTTTGCTAAAACTTTAATAAAGTCTTTATTTCGCTTTGGATTTGGTGAAGTGACATTGATCGGTCCTGAAATCTTTTTATTGAAAGCAGAAAAGACAAGGATTTGTACTGCATCTTCAATGTGGACCCAAGACATCCATTGTTCGCCTTTCCCAACTTTTCCTCCGACAAACATCTTTACTGGCATGCTCATTAATGGTAAGGCACCTTCCCTTCCAAGAATGACACCAAATCGAGTGAAAACGGTACGGATTCCTAATTCCTCAGCTTGTTTTGCAGCATCTTCCCATTTCACAACGACATCTGCTAAGAAATCATCACCTGGTGTTTCAGTGTCCTCCGAAAAAATTCGTTCATCAGACATCCCATAAAATCCAACTGCAGAACCACTAATAAAAACATCAGGCTTTTGCTTCATTTCCTTGATCATTTTTATTACGTGATTGGTTGTATCGATGCGGCTGGATAAAATCTTTTTCTTTTTTTGGTTGGTCCAGTAGCCAAATAAAGATTCACCAGCAAGATTAATAACACCATATATTTTCGGTAGTTGGTCAACCGGATAATCATAGCCAATAAAGGTGGATGCACTTTCTTGCTCGAATTTCTCTGGTGATCTTGTCAGAATATAGGTATGGTGGCCTTTTCTATGTAACGCGTGTACTAAATTCCTACCAACAAAACCAGTTCCCCCTGTGATTAAGAAATTCATAAATGTTCACTCCTCCAATGTACATACATCAGCCGTTCATAATACGGTTTATTCTATTATATGATATAAGTTGCAGTTATTGTAGTGTCCACGTTATTTTTCCCATGGTAAAATGTAATTAAGGAGTGGTAAGGATGACTGTCGTGATTAGTCGGATTACAACACAGAAAAAAAGTAAAAGTCGGTATAATATATTTTTGAAAGATGGAGAAAGCGATAAGTACGGATTTAGTGTAGATGAAACGGTCTTGATTGAGTATGGCCTTCGAAAAGGACTTGAATTGGATGAGGAAACGATGGATTCTCTGATTCAAGAGGACAGCTTTCAAAAATCGTACACAATGGCTATTAATTTTCTAAGCTATCGCATGAGGTCAACAAAGGAAATTCGAGATTATTTAGTGAAAAAGGAAGTCGAGCATGAGCAAATTGTACGGATTGTAGAAAAGCTAGTAATTGAAGGGTATTTAGATGACCAACAATTTGCCAATGCGTTTGTACAAACTAGAATTAACACATCGTCAAAAGGTCCATTAATAGTGAAAAAAGAACTCATGGAAAAAGGAGTATCAGCACAAATTGCTGCCAAGGCCGTTGAGTTATATACATATGAGGTTCAGTTTGAGAAAGCATTAAAATTTGCTGAGAAAAAATTGAAGACGGGTAGCAAGCATGCTTTTCGTAAACAACTCCAACAAGTAGGGGCGAACTTGATCCAAAAAGGCTTCATACAAGGTGTAATTCAAGAAGTTCTACAGGAAATTGAATCAGAAAAAAATGATGATTCAGAGTGGGAAGCCGTCTGCTATCAAGGTGAAAAACTAATGCGAAAACATGAGCGTAAATATGAAGGATTTGAACTAGAGCAGAAAATAAAAGAGGGACTATATCGTAAAGGGTTTACTATGGATCATATTAATCGTTTTTTAGACGAATTAAAGGAAGAGATGTAGGCGTTAAATGAAGATTGGGGATTCATATAAAATCCCCAATTAGCAATTACTTTCTTCTTTTTATTAATAGATATAGCGATAGGAGAACGAGTACGATCAACAATGCATAAATCACTTTTGAATAAACTTCCATATATTCTACAATGACTTCCCAGGAAGCTCCAAGTGAAGCCCCCAAGTTCACAAGAACGACATTCCAGATGAACGTGCCCAATGTTGTAAACAATAGAAACAAGCCAACATTCATATTGGACATACCAGCTGGAATAGATATCAAACTACGAATTAAGGGTATGAAACGACAAAAGAAGACTGTCCAAGGACCATACTTATCAAACCATGCATCTGCTTTATAGATGTCACTTTTTGTGATGCGAAGAATATGTCCCCAGCGATCTACAATTTTTTCTAATCTAGCAACATCAAGTTGTAAGCCAATAATATATAAGATAATCGCTCCAATAACAGAACCTGCAGTTGCTGAAATGACTACACCAATAATACTGAGTGTGGATGTAGTAGTCATGAACCCTCCAAACGTTAAGATTACTTCAGAAGGGATCGGAGGAAAAACATTTTCGATAGCTATGAGAAACATAATTCCCATATAACCAAACTCACTCATTATTTCAGTTAACCAATTTTCCATTTTATTCCCCTTTTGTTTTATGTAATACGTTCTTTCAAACTATGTTTATCTTACTATATGTTTTGGCAAAACAAAGGCTTCGCCAAATCTATGACGAAACCTACGTTAGTTAGCGATCGATCAATATTTCTTTTCTTCCATCATCTTCTTTAAAAATTTGTTCAGCGACGACTTCTGGGCCTTTTAATTTGCTAGGGTTGTCCACGTGGGTTGAATTCTCCCAAAAAGGTGTATTCATGCCTCCCATGTATACAGCAGTAATGGAGAAGTCTTCATTTTCCCATTCTTTTTGCAAGCTTTCTGTGAAACCACGAACGGCAAATTTACTTGCGCAGTAGAGGGATTCGTTTACTTTACCACGAAGTCCAGCTGTAGAGATGATGGTTAGGATTCTTCCTTTGCTTTCTTTAATTAAAGGAAGCGCTGATTGGACAGTTAAGATGGTTCCTTTGACATTGGTATCTAATGTTTTATCAATATCTTCGAGAGAATAATCTTCTACTGGTCCAAATAATCCGATGCCGGCGTTATTAATAAACACATCTAGCTCACCGATTTGTTGAAAGGCAATACTAACAGATGCATATTCTTGTACATCACAAAGGATAACTTCAGCATCCCCACCATTTTTCTTTATCTCATGTTGGACGATATGCAATTTATTTCCTGAACGTCCAAGTAAATATATTTTATAATTATGTTTCGCGTATTCTAATGCTAATGCTTTTCCAAGCCCACTTCCAGCTCCTGTTATGGCTACTGTTGGCATGGTGAATTCCCCCTTCGAGAAAGAAATAGTGAGTGTCATCATTTCCATTGTCTTAAACTATTGGTAAAATGTAAAATGATAGGATTAAAGGGGAGATGAATTCATGAATTATCGATATAGTGATTTTTCCATCGAACAGCTACGAATGGAAGTAGGGAAACTAAAGGAAAAGGCGCAAAAAGCCGAACAGCTTGGAAATATTAGTGAAGTGGCTGTTTATGAAAGAAAAATGCAAGTAGCAATGGCCTATATGCTAAATCCAGAAGACTATGAGCCAGGCGCAGAATATGAATTAGGGACAGACCCTGGTCATACCTTTAAAATTAATTATTTGGAAGGTGTTTTTGCTTGGGGGCACCGTATCAATCTATTAGGAGAAGAATATGAGAAGGAAGAAGCCCTTCCAATTTCATTATTAGGAAAAAAATTGAATGATTAATTACCGATCGCATGGTGTTTTCACTGTGCGATTTTTTACGGTTTGAAATGTATTACAATTTATCTGAATTTTGTGTTAAAATTAATTTGGCTTAGGAGGGATACCGATGGACTTTACGATCGTATTAGGTGTTGTCGTGTTGATTGGTTTTGTGCTAGTCTTTTTCGCTTTAACTTCGATTGAAGGTACGCTTAATAAGATTTACAGGGAATTACAGGAGATGAAAAACAGTAAGAATTCTGATGAGTAGGAGATATATTATTCTTTGTATTACGGTAGTTTTTTAATAATCAGTATTAGGAGCTAGCAAAAGCTGCTCTTTTTTTTAAAAGATAAGAATGTATAAAATTTCAGAGATGTCTAGCTCCGAGCGCCTGCGACTAGCGAGACTTCCTTCGCCTCCGTACGATAAGTCAACATCGACTCC
>NZ_FQVW01000100.1 GCF_900129485.1 Ornithinibacillus halophilus | reverse complement strand
CGCGGCAAAGAAGACACTGTGAAAGCGACCGTAGGAAGCTTGAACAGATGTCGCACTTGTGCTGGAAGTGAAAGCGAAGTGTATTTTCCGTAGCGATCGAATTCACGCCACCACTAAAAATTTGCTCGTAATCTAAAAAATCCAAACGATTGTTCGGATTTTTGTGTATCAAAATATTTTTGTCCCACCCTCTCTTTTTTTATTTTAATAGTTCATTTTTATAATCGTAGCTGAATACGTTGGCCCATTTTCTTCTTTCGCATAAAAATGAATCTTATAATCATCGATATTATATTGATATACGTACTCTTGAGAATATACATCATCAAAATACGGTTCGGTTGTTACTGGTAAAGCTTCATTTAATTCATTTCCTGTCATACCAACTTGTCCATTAAAGATCGTATAATCTGAGCTAGTAATATAAAATCCATATACTAGTTCATTTCCATCTATGAAGTAGCCATCATCCTCAAAGAAGACTAATCTCCCGCCATTATAATAATCATCAAACGATGGTTCCCCATAATGATCAATTAGGTCTGTTAATGAATCTCCAACTTGGAAGCGAGTAGTAATTGCCGCGGACGTATTTTCATCAACTGCTTTCCCATCGCCTACATGAACAATAAACGTGACAGGTGGACCATCCAAGCCAAAATTAGCACCATCATAATATTCTAAAATAAACTCAACTGTAGTTTCTTCCGTGAATTCAACTGTGTTCCCACCAGGCAATCGGTTTGCGTTGGACGTGTTAACTGGTGAATCATTGTTCCAAAGATTGGTGTAAATTGCGATTTCACCATCATCAAATAGTTGCTTGGTTATGTCATCTGCTGGAACAAACGATATTTCTTCCCCGAGTTCAACATAGATTTCCTTATCGCCTGTTGGCACAATTAGTCCATGATTATCTAAAATAAACTTCACTATTGTAGAATCCGATGTCACTTCTAAATCACTTCTAGTAATCTCTTCAACAGCCACATTACCATCTTGTAAAGTTATATGGGTTTCACCTTTTTCATAGACGATGACTGTACTATTATCCACTTCCATGCTAGTACCATAGCCTGTCCATTTATTGGTACCTATTCCTTGATTATCAATTTGGATGGCAGTTGTTGAATACATGCCTGAGTTTCCACTATGTAAGAGATTAAAGACTATTAAAGCACCATTTTGTCCTTCTGGATTTAATAAGAACATATCACCTAAAAATGAATCCACATCTAAGTAAGGATCTGCTTCAAATTCTTCTGTTTCCCACACACTTTCCCATTGTTTTTCTTGATTGTTATAATCCATTACAGTAAGTTTAACCTTACCAAAATCACTAGAACCTTTTTTCCCCATTACTAGAATCGGATAATTGCTTTCTTCAAAGTTTACCTTTTCCTGCTTAATCATTTGCCAGTCGGGAAAAAGTTCCTGGAATTGCTCACTAGTCACTGACTGTGGTTCTTCTTCAACAACTTCAGGATTTTCATTAGTTTCTGTTTGTGTTTCTGTTGTTACTTCGTTATTATTTTCTTCATCAGCTGGATTACTAGCCGTTTCTGTATCATTCATTTTATAGATAATAATACCTGCAACTATTATAATAAGTGCTACACCTGCTACCATTGGCCATTTTAGTGATTTTTTCTTAGGCGAACTCACTCGACTTTGTTGAGCTGTTGTTCTAGTATTAGTTGTGCTAGTGTTAGTTTTACTAGAGTTAGTTATACTAGTACTCGTTTTTGCAACTTCTGTACCACATTCTCGACAAAATCGGGCTCCATCCTGTAATTTACTGCCACACTCTTTACAAAAATTCATTTGCAACCCACACCCTAACATATTAAAGTATCTATCATTATAATATAAACATAGGTAGTTTACACTATTTTGTAATGGTTATTGATAGAAAGTCATTAATGACATTTCAAATTAAATTATGTGAATGACAATATAACTGTGGAGAGTTTTTATTTCAAAAATACATAAAACATTCTTCATTGTGCAAAACTAGCGAAAGAAATACACGAAGACTCCTTCGGGAAAAAAGGCATAGGTAAGACCCCACAGGGCGAATGCCCGAGGAGGCTTACCAGCCGCCCGAGGAAAGCG
>NZ_FQVW01000060.1 GCF_900129485.1 Ornithinibacillus halophilus | reverse complement strand
TGTCATCCAGTCGTTTCACCTCAGTGACGTCTCTGTCCTAAAAGAGATAAAACAGGCGCTTAGTTGTCAGCGCCACGTGTAACTGCCCGTCGCACGAAAATCCGAACAATTTTGTTCGGATTTTTAAGTAGATTGCCAGCAATTCTGATGTTTAGCAATATATCTATCGCTACGGAAAATACACTTCGCTAGTTTTAGCATTTACAATTTAGATTGTAGATTTGAGCGAATCCCCATAAAATGAACTTCCCCTAACTATTATTCACGTATAATGAAATAAGTAATGTAGAGTATATATTGCCTCTTCAATTACAGATACTTAATGTTTTAAAATTAAAGTTTCAACTGCTATTCTTGATATATACATAAAAATATTGGGGGAATTTAGAAAATGAAATTCATAATAGATGAAGAGAAAATGGTGTTTGAAAATAATCAATATGTAACTGAAATGCTTATTAAAGGAAAGGGAGAAGGGCAAGATGGAGGAGAACCTAGACTTCGTTGTGCAGTTGAAATTAATCTTCGTGTTAAAGAGACCCAAAATGAATTAAACCTAAAGGCAAATATATACTGGGATACAAAATACCCTAAAACACATCCGATTTTTACAGGTGGAAGCTTAGTTGAGTTTATAGAAAACCAAAATCACAGTTATGAAGAATTCAAGAAATACTGGGATAAAGTTAAACGACTTTCATCCAACGTATTTACAGATGATGAAATTCTTGAATATCAAAAAATGATGCAAATACGATAATTCATTTTATAGATCAAACTTTATACTGTATGTTGCATGGTTAAAGAAGGTGACGCTAATGTTGCACCTTCTTTTTATTTTGATTCATGTTGGGTTAGCGAGGTTAATTTATAAAATATTTAATAAATAACTTGTTGTATTTTTTTAATATATAATGTAATATATAATTTACATATGCAATATATATATTGCTCTAAGTAAAGGTGAAGTTATGAAAAATAATGTTAAAATCATACGGATAACACAGTCGATAACTCAACAACAGTTAGCTAAGAGGGTTGGTGTGACTAGACAGACAATTGGACTAATTGAAAAAGGGGAATATAACCCTAGTCTTCAACTTTGTATTGCAATTGCAAAGGAGTTAAATAAAACATTAAATGATCTATTTTGGGAGGTGAAGTAATCATGAAGTCATGGATATCTTTTTTATTGCCGAATGATGAGTATAAGAAAAAAAGAATGTTATATTTTTTTTCTGAGGGTTCGATTATTCTTCTACTTACCCTTGTAGGAATGAGTATCCTTAACAATTATATTGATATAAAGACAGAGGTTTCTCTATTGCTTGCTATTGCTATATTCTTATCTTACATCTCAGGTAGATATATAATTTCTGGTATGGAATATACAGATGTCGTAACCGAGGGAGCTTATAGAAAAGAACTAAAGCATATTTTTGTAAGAACTGGTGGTTTTGCAAGTATTTTTATGCTGTTATATCTTGTTGTGACTGGTATACCTAACAGCCAAAGTGAATGGATTGAAATAATTGCCTTGTTACTCAGCGTGAGTTTGTTATGGTTTATTACTAGTTATATTTCTTTAAAACGCTCCTATAAAAAGAATAAGGAATTGTTGTAAACAAAAAAGGGGGATTCATCTGGTCACTTTTTGAAATCTATTTACGGTAGTATTGAAGTATATTAGCTTTAACTCACTTAAAAACTGTGCTATAGCAAATAAAATGATAACAAAATAAAATCATTATATTCGTTAAAGGAGTTGCTAAATATTAAACCCACTATATTTATTTTAGGTACAGATCATTTTTCTGGTCACGATAACGGAGATATGTTTCAATCCGAAAAGCAAGATATGTTATCAAATAGAAAGCAAAATGAAATAAAAGAGGTCATTGCCTGCTTAAAGAAATTTGAACCAACAAAAGTTGCTTTAGAATATCCACAAGAATTACAAAGTGATTTAAATGAACGGTATGTTTCTTATTTAAATAAGGATTATACATTAACTATAAACGAATTCGACCAAATAGGATTGCGCTTAGCAAAAGAGTGCAAACACAATCAAGTTTATGCAGTTGATTGGAATAAAGACCAAAAGGATATTCCTGATATGAGTAAATGGAAAGACACCGATTTATTTAAAGAAGTTACAAAAATTGGAGAAGACTTATTATACGCTACAAATACATATAAACAAAACCATTCACTAAAAGATTTTTTACTTTGGCTAAATCAAACTCCTAATATATTAAAAAACCAGGAAATATATATGAAGCTAGCTCTAGTAGGAAATGAGAATAACCCAGATGGTGCAACGTGGACTGCAAAATATTGGTATTATCGTAATATGTTAATCTACAAAAACTTGGTTAATTTGATTGATAATAAAGAAGAACGTATTTTTGTTTTATATGGTTTTGGTCATCTTCATTTACTTTTACAATTTTTGCGAGAAAGTGGAATTTTTGATGTAAAAGTAGCCAGTGATTATTTATCATAGAAGATTATTTGTCTTAATACAAAAATTAAGAGGCTAGGATAGAACTAAAAAGTCATTACCAAAAGTGAACAATTTGCTAGCTTAGTGAAGTATATTTCCGCAGCGATGATTTTTACCAAAGATAACATTGTTCTGGTTTGTGCTTTTTTGAATTCCTTTTATCCTAGCCTCTAGTAAATGATATTTAAGCTAGAGAACTCTTATAAATCTTTCTCCACTGCCACCAGCGATTCGTGGACGATGTCAATCATTTCTTGTACTTGTTCTTTTGTAATAACAAAAGGTGGAGCGAATGCAAGGGTATCCTGCCCATCGTAAACTACGGCTCTACCAATCATTCCACGCTTGAAGCATTCACTCACTACCTTTGGTGCAATTGGTTCCTCGGTCCCAGCATCAAGCCCAACTGCTCCTAATAAACCTAACCCACGATAGTCTTTTACTGAATCATGCTCTTGTTTTAGCATTTCAAAACCACGTAATAATTCTTCTCCCATTTCCCGTACATGTTCTACTAAGCCTTCACGCTCGATAATTTCAATATTTTTCAATGCTACTGCACAGCTAACAGGGTGACCACTATACGTGTAACCGTGCATGAACATCCCATCTCCTGACAAATCAATTAATTCCTTATACAGTCTTTCAGTCAGGACCATCCCACCAAGTGGAGCATACCCACTGGTAATTCCCTTTGCAATACACATAATATCAGGAACAATATTAAAATGATCTGAACCGAACGTCTTACCTGTGCGACCAAATCCAGTTATTACTTCATCCATAATAAAAATAATGTTGTTTTCCTTACAAATCTGTTGTACTTCTTGAAAATACCCATCTGGAGGGAGATTAACCCCACCAGAGCCTTGCACCGGTTCTGTAATAAATGCTGCAATTGTTTCGGCACCTTCTTCATCGATAAACGCTCTTAATGCATCTGCTGAACTATCTACATGGTGAAAATCAGGTGCGATCGATGTTGTAAAATCGTGAAATGGCTTTAACCCTGTTGCACTTGTAGATCCCATCGCAACACCGTGATACGACTTCTTTCTAGAAACAATTTTCTTCTTTTCTGGTTGACCTTTTAATTTCCAATAATGTCTTACCGTTTTAAAGGCTGTATCATTGGCCTCTGATCCCCCTGAAGTAAAGAATGTTGTATTTAGATCACCAGGCGTCATTTCAGCCACCTTTTGAGCTAATCGAATAACTGGTTCATGGCTCCATGTTGCAAATGTGGAAGCAAAACCTAATTTCCCCATTTGCTCTGCAGCAACCTCTCCTAATTCTTTTCTACCGTGACCAATATTTACATTCCATAAAGAAGACAAACTATCAATCAATTTATTTCCTTGTATATCTTTTAAATAAATCCCTTCCCCTTCCGTAAAAATAAATGCTGGACCATTTTCTTGATGTTGTTTAATCGATGATGTTGGATGTAGAAAATGCGCCTTATCTAAATCTACTAGTTCCTCGTATTTTTTCTGCAAATCTTTCATCATAGCTGTTTCCATGAAAATCTCCCCCTATCGTTTCAAATTAAATTGGATTACCTTTGGCTCCGTCATTTCTTGTATCGCAAATTTCACACCCTCACGACCTAATCCAGACCCCTTCACTCCACCAAAAGGCATTCCATCAATTCGGTAATCACTACTATCATTAATCATTAATCCACCAACATCTAATCTTCTTGCTGCTTCAAAAGCGTTGTCTACATTATTCGTAAAAATTCCTGCCTGCAACCCAAATTCAACAGCATTCGATCGTTGGATTGCATCCTCTAAGTTTTTCACAGGATAAAGAAGGACGACTGGACCAAAAATTTCTTGATGTGCAATTGTTGCGTTATTTGGCACCTTTTCAAGCACTGTCGGTGAATAGAACGCACCATTTCGCTTTCCTCCTGCTAACAAATTTGCGCCTTTCTTTAAGGCATCCTCTACCCAGTTCTCCACTCGAATTGCTTCTTGTTCATTAATGAGTGGACCCATATCCGTTGTCTCCAGTTGTTTATTACCAGTTTTATAGAGTTTTGATTTTGCAATGAAATGATTACGAAAGGCATCATACACATTTTCCTCAATATAAATTCGTTGAACACCAATACAATTTTGCCCAGCTGCTGAAAAGGCTCCTGGAACACACGCTTCTGCAGCTTCCTCTATACAAGCATCTTCTAGCACTATAACTGGTGAATTGGACCCTAATTCCATGCTAATCTTCTTTAATCCTGCTTTATGGGCGATGTCTTTACCTGTGTCTAACCCACCCGTAAATGACACCATTCTTACAGCCGGATGAGTTACTAATACATCCCCTATTTCTGACCCGCTACCAGTTATAACGGATACTACTTTTTTAGGTAGACCAGCTGCTTCAAACGCTTCCGCCAAAAGAAGTGCACTAAGTGGTGTTTGTGTTGATGGTTTAACGATAATTGCATTTCCTGAAGCCACAGCAGGACCTATTTTATGAGCAACTAAATTTAACGGATCATTAAATGGCGTTATCGCGCCAATAATTCCGATTGGAAAACGATAGTAATACCCTAAGCGATTTTCATGACCTGGCATTTGGTCAAATGGAATCGTTTCCCCGTTGATACGCCTCGCCTCTTCAGCAGATATTCGTAACGTTTCTATACAACGTGCAACTTCTCCCCTTGCTTCACGAATTGTTTTACTACCTTCCCTAGCAATTGTTGTCGCATAAATCCCCCTATGTTCTTCTACATAATCTGCTGCAAGATGAATGATTCGTATCCGTTCATGAACTGGCATCTTCGCAGCAACTCTTGCCCCTTCCTTTGCTTCATCAATAGCAAAAAGCATATCCTTAACTGTTGCGCGTGGAACCGTGTTAATGACAGTTTGATCTTGTGGGTCAAACACAGAAATCGTTTGTTCCCGATCTACCCATTTCCCACCGATTAACATCTTCTTCCCAAGTACTTTTGTTGTCATGTTCTCACACCTTTCTTTATAGTCGTAATTACAATTCCCCCTTTGCTCGTGCTGTTAAAAACCGTCGTGCTGTCTCTGCTAGAATCGCCGCCCCAATTGGTAAACAACGTTCATCTATCGTAAAGTTTGGAGTATGCAAATCCCTTTCTTCTCCATCCTCTAATGCACACCCTAGAAAAAATAATGCCCCTGGGATTTTTTCGGTCATATGTCCAAAATCTTCTCCACCAAGCCCAAATGGTTCCCAATGAATCGTTACTCCTGTATCTCGGACAACTGATTCAATAAGCTGATTAATTCGTTTGTCATTGTTTAAAGCAGGCTCCCCTTTTTCTAGGTGAAATTCATACTCTCCCCCAAATGTCTCAGCCAGTAAAAATACTTTTTCAATTTCTAATGCCAACTTTTCTCTTATTTCTGGTGTATACGTTCGTAGCGTTCCACCTATTTGTATCTCATTAGGCATAATGTTGTTCGCAGTACCTAAAGTGATTTCTCCTATACTAGCTACAGCCGTATCTAATGGAGATATTCTCCTACCAACTACTCCATAAAACGCCTGCAAGATTGCACCTAGTATCCAAACGGGGTCCGTTCCCATATGTGGATAGCCACCATGGCCTCCTTTTGCGTAAATCTTTGCTTTAAAATTATCAACATTAGCCATGCTATAGCCATCATTCATCTGAATCGTTCCAACAGGTTGCCATGGACAAACGTGTAAAGCAACAATGCTTTCTACGTCATCAAGTACTCCCTCTCGAATCATATATGGAGCCCCCGTTAATCCATCTTCATCAGCTGCTTCTTCAGCTGGTTGAAAAATACATTTAACCGTTCCTGTAATTGCCCCTTTAGAAAATTCTTCTGCTAAAATGTGCACTGCACCAAGCAACATGGCCACATGGGCATCGTGACCACACGCATGCATGACTCCTTTATTTTTGGATGCAAAAGAAAATGTGTTTTCTTCCTGAATGGGTAAGGCATCCATATCTGCTCGTAACGCAAACGTTGGACCAGTTCCAGACGATAGCGTTGCAACGATCCCGTTCCCTCCACCAATATTTTTTTCAATAGTGACATTGTCGAGTTTTTCAAGAATACTAATGATAAAGTTTGCCGTCTCTACCTCTTGAAAACTAAGTTCAGGATATTGATGTAAATGTCTTCGCCAAGCAATCAATTTCTCCTCATATCCTTTTGCAATTTCAATGAAAGATTTCTCTCTTGTTGTCATCATTCATCACCCAAGTTGTGCCGTCTTCGTTAATCGGTTGTACGCATATAATGCAATGGCAGTATCTTGCCCACCAGTACCTGTCAGATCGGCTACCGTTATATCCTTTTCACTGGTACGGATGGGCGTTTTATTTGAGGTTAAATCACCTAATTCAACAATTGAATCGCGTTCAGAAAACAACCCTTCTTCTATTGCAGAACGTAATTCTCCCAGTCTACTAACTTGTTTTTTCACATCAGCCACATAATGGTCTGCCACTTTCAGAATTGATGCTTCCAATTCCTGTTTGTGTTCAGCATCTGACCCCATCGCCGTAATATGCAACCCTGGATGCAACCATTCTCTTTTAATCACAGGTTCGGTTGCAGGAGTAGTCGTCACCACAATGTCACTATCACAAACAACTTGTTTAGGGGTATCTGCTATATATACATTGACACCAAGCGATTCTTCCATCTCCTCTTTAAATTCCAAGACTCTTTTTTCAGTTGGTCCATAAACGAGTACATGTTGGAAAGATCGAACTTCTCGTAATGCTTTCAATTGATATCTCGCTTGTGCGCCTGCACCAATCACACCAACCGTTGTTATCGACTCATTTGCCATGTATTTTGCTGCGACTGCTCCAGCTGCTGCCGTTCGTACATCTGTTAAATATCCATTATCTAATAGAAGTGCTTTCGGTTCGCCAGTTACTGCACTAATCAGCATCATTAATCCATTTGCACTCGGTAATCCAAGCTTATAATTATTAAAAAATCCTGATGATACCTTTAAAGCAAATAGCTCATGCCCTGGAATATAGGCTGTTTTTACATCTACTTCCCCATTATTCTCAGGAATATCGACACGCATAATAGGTGGCATTTCTACCGGCTTTGTTGCTAAATCAGTAAAAGCATCCTCAACAACAGCAATCGTTTCTCGGTTGATGGTGACTTGTTGTTTGATTTCCTCTTCTTTAAAAATAAGCACCGTTAAACCTCCTTTACTTAACTAATGACAGGCTCTTCAAAATCAAAATCACCTTTGACAATTAATTCACGAGTGTAGTTCGTTAACACTTCCACTCCCTGGTCCGTAACTCGGAAGGATTCACTAATCTCGATGCCATAATTCTCAAACCATAAAGCCGGAATTAAGTGGAATGTCATATTTGGTTTTAAGATCGTTTTATCCCCTTTTCGAATGCTAGCTGTATGCTCGCCCCAATCAGGTGGATAGCTTAATCCCATGGAATATCCGAGACGTGCTTCCTTTTCAATTCCATGTTTGGATATCACCTTTCTCCATGCTGCTTCAATATCCTCACATGTGTTTCCAGGCTTCACAGCATCTAACGCATGATTTAGACCTTCCACTACAACCTTCGATAAATCCGTAACCTTCTCCGATGGCTTTCCTAATGAAACTGTTCTTGCAAGTGGGGCATGATACCGTTTAAAGCATCCAGCAATTTCGATGATTACCATGTCATTATCTTTAAACGGCTGATCAGACCATGTTAAATGTGGTGCTGATGTGTTTTCCCCTGTTGGCATTAGTGGGACGATAGCTGGATAATCACCGCCATATTCACTTGTACCGGTTATTAAGTCATAATAAATCGATGCGATGGCATCACATTGTCTTGCCCCAACATGGATAGAATTCACCGCTGTCTGCATCGCTTTTTCTACGATCGTTGCAGCCTTTTTCATATAGTCAATTTCCATTTCTGATTTGATAATCCGTACATAATTGACTAATAAACTACCATCTTTAAATGTTGCATCTGGTAGCTTTGCTTTTAATCGCTCATAGGCTAACGCAGTAAAATAATAGGATTCCAGCTCAACACCTATCTTTCGTTTTGCCTGCCCGATTTGTGTTAGAAAATCAGCAATAAAGTCCATCGGGTGCCTTGTCTGTGATTGCACATATTCATCAGGGTAAGGAATGATGTTGTTATGATCGAGCCACACCGTCGCTTTTGCTCCATTGGCGTCCTGGTATCTTCCAATCCAAAGTGGTTCATCTTCATCAATAATGACAGCCACCATTTGGTCTACGTAAAATGACCATCCATCATAACCAGTAAGATAATTCATGTTGGAAGGATTGGTGACTAGCAGTACCTCAATTCCCTTTTCCTCCATGCTCTTTTTAACCTTAGCAATCCGACTCTGATACTCTTGATATTCATCATGACTAAATAACACGGCATTTCCTCCTTTTCTTTTTAGGGCCTCTCCACCCCTGTTATTTCTTAAGCTACATATAGGTGAATAAGTTACCATCATTATATGTAGGAACAACGAGACAAAGCATTCGCTATATTGTAAGAACTTTACCGAATGGGCTTTATACAATTTGTATAAAAGCGCTTACAGAAGAAAAAACAAGCAACTGGATGCTTGTTGGTGGTTTGATATTAATATGCGATTTTAGGGGGATTAGGGATTGAGGATTCATCGTTTTTTTGTAGTGGGCTCTGGTTCCTTTATTTTATATAAATCTACCTTTTTGATGTGGTTCGTGGGCCCTCTTTCCGTTATTGCTTCAAATCTAGTAATTTTTGATTACAAATTGGGGAATAACGGAACCAGTAACCTTCTGGACGTATTTTTATGGGGTTTTTCGTTGATTAACGGAATGAGGATTCATCGGTATTGTAAGGTGGGCTCTGGTTCCGTTATCTTACATAAATCCCCTCCATCCGAATCATGTTTTCAACACACCAGTTAACCAAACTTTAATACTAAAGTTTAATAGAAAGACATCATCTGGATTGACGAGTGACAAGTTCGTTAATGTTTCAATTTTTCTTAATCGGTATAATAAAGATTGACGGTGGAGGTTGAGAATTCTTGCTGCTCTACTTACATTACTGTTTTGATTCACGTAAACGATAAAGGTTTCGATTAGATCGGCATCTCGTTTCTTATCATATTGCACTAAAGGGTGAATCGTGGACAGTACAATTTCCTGAATTTCATCATTTTGGGCTAAGTTTAACAACAGTCGATTTAATCTCGTATCTTCAAAATTCACGCGCTGACCGATTCCCTTTTGCTGTCTTCCCATCTCTAATGCGGATTTGGCCTTTTTATAACTATCATGAAAATGCATTACTCCATCCTCATGCATGCCAATTCCCCAAGAAAAAATTACCCCTGGAATGAGCGCATTCAACCTTTTTTCTACTAAATCTAGAAAATAATGAATGGAATTCGGCTCATTTGTATCATCGGTTTCTAAGAACACTATCAGTTGATCATCATCGAATGTGAATGCCACCTGACGATCCACAACTTTACCTGCATATCGAATTTCCTCTTCAATATAATAAATAAGACTTTTTAGCCCGTACTGACTATGGTCGTATCGATCTTCCGATAACTCATCAATATTTTCCGAATACCCAATCATACAAATATATGGCAAAAGCAAATTATAGCCAAACAACTTTGCACGTGTATGAAGGGTTTCATCGTAATAATTCGGTGTTTTCGCCAAATTCCAGATAAAATCATTTCGTAACCGATTTTCCGTTTTTACAATAGCATCCTCCCGGGAAATCCAAAGAGCTGCAGCTGCAGATAGATATTCCAATATATGAAGCACATTGCTCGTGATATCGGTATTAGCTGGAAATAAAACAATGAAACTCCCCTGACTAACTCCGCCTGCGGAAATTTCCTTCTTCAACAATTTTCGACCATCATGTTGAATGCGTTGCATATGATGAGAGAGAGGCTCATCGACGGATACTCCATCTTTTTCTTCTAATTCATCCCATAACCGAATCATTTCTTTAGGGTCTGACCCACCAGCAGTAATTCTCCCTTTATCATCTGTAAAAACGATGGACCATCCTAATTTCGCCTCCACATATTTTACAATTGTTGATAAATCTTTTCCTTGTACGACTAGATCAATTAGTCGCTTCTGAATCATTCGAGATTGTTTGGAAACATCTTCTTGCCATTCATTAATTTTATTCATCGTCTGCTGCTGAATATCGGCAAAACGAATTTCCCACGGTAATTCGATTAGAATAAAATTCTTCTCTTCTGCAAATGACATTACCTCATTTGGAATTTCAAAAATATATCTCCCTGTAGCAATTCCTAAGGCAGATGCTCCAGATTCTTGAACATCACGGACAAAAGATAATAGTTTCGTAGGATTATTCTCACATCCCATACCCATCGTTAAAACAAATTCTTTTTCTCGGACAAAATTTTCAACCGTTCCTTCAATAGCAGATACCCATTCAACTGAATAGTTTTTTAGCTGGTCTTTTCCTGTGATTACTTTCGCTGGTTTTAAGATTGGCAGATTAACTACTTCCTCCACAGATAAATTCATCGTTACCCTCCCCCCGTACAACTACAAAAATCGCTTTTGTAAAATCCTGGCTATAACTGGCATATCTACATTATTTCCAGTAATAATCGTTGCAATTTGTTTCCCTTTCGTTTGTAACTTGCCACTTAGAATTGCAGCCACTCCAGTTGCTGCTGCACCTTCAGCAACTAACTGGTGATGTTCTAACAAAAATGCCATGCCATCCGCTATCTCCTCTTCTGATACATGGATCATATCATCGAGTAAATCACGTACCATTTGAAAAGTATATTGGTTATCTAACCCTATACCTCCTAATAAGCTATCTGCCAAAGTATCCTCTTCCGGCAGCACAACTGGTTGACCTGCTACTAAACTTTCGGCCATCACGGCTGCATTTTCCATCGACACACCCACAACACGAATGTCAGGTTGATAGGATTTAAGTGCAAGTGCTATTCCTGAAAATAACCCCCCTCCAGATAAAGGGATTAGAATTGTATCGATTGTGGGGAGGTCCTCCATTATTTCTATTCCAATTGTTCCTTGACCGGCAATTACATGTTGGTCATCAAATGGCTTTATGACCGTTAACCCTTGTTCTTTTTCCAATTGATAGCAAAATTCTTCGGCATCATCTTGACTGTCCCCTACTCTTTCGATGATGGCACCATACTGTTTCATGGCGTTAACTTTAGCAACTGGGACTCGATTCGATATACAAATAACAGCCTTCATACCTAGTTGTTTGGCAATCCAAGCTACGGCTAAACCATGGTTTCCAGTAGAGAATGTTGTAACTCCTGCTTTTCTTTTTTCTGGTGATAAACTGAGAATTTTGTTGGCAGCCCCTCTGACTTTGAAGGCACCAGTTTCGTGAAGTGTTTCTAGCTTAAGGTGGACATTTGCTTGTTGTATCTGTGACAACTTTGGTGAGGTAATAAGTGGTGTTGGTTGAACAATGGATTTGATTCGTTTTCGTGCTTCCCACACATCTTGGATTGTTACAGTTTGTTTCCGTGTACTGGGATTCATAGGCTAACCCCCAATAATATATTCTTTCTTTTATTCTATTACTTTTTCCTTTAAATTTTAACTGAATTTTACATCTTTTCTGAGTAATATTTGGATTTCACCTAAAATATAGCAAAAGACTGCTTCCTCAAACGAAAGCAGTCTTAACTATTAAAACTTTAAAAAGGGGGGGTATCTATTTATACGAATCACTCGAAAAATGGTTTCAGGATTTCTTTATAACCGTTATTTTACCGAAGAAACGTATTTTCTCATAATGGAGGCTTTGCATTCGATAAATGGCTGACTAATTCCTTGCACTGGCTTACTAGATAGTAAGAATACAATGGCTACTGAAATTGCAGCTAGACCTAGTAAATCGAATATACCATTTACATAAAACAACTCCTCTTTACGGAAGTATTGGACAATAAATCCATGTAGCAAATAGACATATAATGTTCGTTGACCAAGTTTCGTCCATTGGAATTGTTTCAAAGGAATCCACGCTAAAACACTAATCGCCATCAGTGATGATGTAGCATAGACAAGAAATCTTGCTAATCCACCATACTCTGGTAACCCTAAGTCACCATAAGATTTTGATGCTAATAACCAACCAGTATTTAACTCGGGAGCAAGATATATCGCAACCGCAACAACTACCATCGTCATAACAGATATAATTTTAACACTTTTACGTTTGAGCCAAAAAACATGATCTTTCGTTACCCAGTACCCAATTAAGAAAAATGGGAAAAACACGAATGTACGAGAGAGGCTAAATTGATGGCCTATCTCTCCAAAATACCCAACGACTATCCCTATAACAACAGACAGAGCGATTCCGATTGGTGCTGGGATTCGTTTGAAAATCGATAATAAAAGGTGCCAGCAAAATAAACTTAACAAGAACCACAATGACCAATGCGGATAAAAGACATCTGCTTGAAAGCCTGATTTGCCTATTAAAAAATAATAACTCGTATAGATCAATTGAAAGATTATATAGGGAACTAGTAATTTTTTTGCTAGCTTTACAATATATTCCTTATTTCCTGATCCTTTTGCAAAAAATCCAGCCAAGAAAATAAATGCTGGCATATGGAACGTATAAATCCACATATATAAAGTGTTGACCCCTGGTGAATCTATGGTAAATGGTTGAATCACATGACCAAATACGACAAGAAAGATTAGTAGTAATTTCGCATTGTCAAAGTAAGCTTCTCTTTCCATTTCTCCCTCTCCCTTGTGCATTGTTTTCCTATCGTATTACCTTTTTACCCGTTCATCAATAGGAAAAAGCGCATTATGGAGAGGTTTAATCAACATGTTAGTAGCATGAAAATTAACACTAAAATATGAAACTAGCATGTAATATTTGTAATGTGAGAAATGGAAAATCGTTCCTTATTTCTTTCGTACAGGAATCCACACTTCACTATATGCATAGTCTTTTTTGTGTTGGTCCATTTTAGTAAACGAAAATGAAGGTGCTTGGATGACTTCATAATCAGATGAAGGCAGCCATTCTGAATAAGTTTTCGCCATCGTTTCTTGTAATGTAGATGGAAATGGTCCTTCATTTGGGAAAATCGCCCACGTACAAGCTTCGACTGGTACGACATCTAATTGATTGCTTACAACATTTTTCGTCGTTAATACACCAATTAAGTGCGTTAAGCCACCTTCTTCTTTTAAGAAATTAGCATCAGCATCATAAGAAGCATTAACAACTTCAAACGGTTCGATGTTTTGTAGAGAGTGCATTTCTTCCCTCTGTTCTTGTGTAATGCTCTTCGCAAGGTTTACAATCTCATTATTAACCCCTTCAAATTGCATTGGAACACGTTTACTTACACCGACTAAATTAAACTTTGGTTTATCTTCAATTCTAAATTCCATAGCTGTTCCTCCTTTAACAGTTATTACGAATGAAAGTTTGGGAAAGGTTTTGCTAATCCCCTTTTTAATCACATCTGATGGTAAAAAGCCACTCCATTTTTTGAATGCTCTAGTAAAGCCGTCTACTGATTGATAGCCATATTTAAAGGCGATATCTGTTACTTTTTCGCCATTCAATAACTCCTTGTTTGCTTCAGATAGTTTTCTGTTTTTTATATACTCATTTAGCGTTATTCCAGCAAGGTAAAAAAATATTTTTCTAAAATGGTAGTCGGAAACTCCTGCGTAATCCGATATCATTTCTAGAGATAAATCATCTGTTAAATGGTCTTCTATATAATCAATTACTTGGTTTAATTCTTTAAGCAAAACATATCCCTCCTTTCATGAGTTCATAATAACAAAGCAGCTATCGTAATACTCGACATTTTTAACATAAAAAATATCGATAAAAAAGTTGGAAATTAATTTTTATAATCCAAATTAAAAAATAATAAGCAGTTGTTCAGAAGGTTAATTATTTCTGGTTTAAAAATCCTACGTAACTGCTTAGTTGATTTACGCTACGGGCAGTCGCTTTCACTTCCAGCACAAGGGCGACATCTGTTCAATTGTCCTTCGGTGAATTTCACAGTGTCTTCTTTGCCGCGGGCACGGCCTCAGCCAGGCGACTACTTGAATAAACTTCTTTGCTGCCTTGTACCGAGGAATTGACTTCTT
>NZ_FQVW01000098.1 GCF_900129485.1 Ornithinibacillus halophilus | reverse complement strand
TTACCGTAGCTCTTACTTTTCTTTTCCTACCGGCATCGAGAGCGCCTATCAATTACCTTTCGCCCTACCTTTCCTCTCAAAAGGGCATCGAGAACTTCTATCAATCACCTTTCCACCTTCTCCCTCTCCTAAGGGAACTGACACTACCTACCCATCGTCCCGAACATAACTCACATTCTCTACCAAACATGAACTCCAAATGGAAAGTTAGGAAATTTTTCTAAAAAATACTGAAAAATCATATCATTCTATCTCATTTTATATTATAATACTTAGAGTAACGAAATAATATTTAATATTAGAGAGGGGAATTTTTCGTATGACTACACCTACTAAAGCAAAACGTCTACAGCGTTCTGAAGTACCTGAAGAACAGCAATGGGACTTAACCGATCTATTTTCCACCGATAAAGAATGGGAAAAAGAACTAGAAGCTGTACAAGCAGATATTAGTGAAGTCACTCAATATAAAGGAAAATTAGTTAGTGATGCTACAACTCTATTAAATGGGTTAACTGCATTACAAAATTATAGAAAGCGACTTGTTCGAGTGGGAACGTACGCAAGTTTACGTTCTAGCGCTGATGGAAGTGATCCTAACAACCAAAGAGATTCTGCAAGAGTTTCATCTGCAATGGCGAGTATTGGAGCGAAACTATCATTCGTTCAATCAGAATTATTAACTCTATCAAATGAACAAGTAGAACAATACTTAGAAGAAGAAATTGGCTTAGTGACTTTCAAGAAAATGTTAGAAGATACATTAGAAGATAAGCCATATACATTAGCTCCAGAGATCGAAGAAACATTAGCAGCACTCAGTGAAGTTCACGGTGCACCATACATGATCTATGGTCGAAGCAAATCTTCTGATATGGTCTTCGATTCAATCACAGACGAAGAAGGTAATGAACTACCAATGTCTGCTGCATTATATGAAGATCGATATGAAATTGATTCCAACACGAAAACTCGTCGTGATGCTTATGATTCATTCACTAAGACGTTGAATCAATATAAAAATACGTTTGCTGCTACGTATTCTACAGAGGTAACGAAGCAAGTAACGATGTCTCGCTTACGTGGGTATGAGTCAGTTACTGACATGCTGCTTGCACCACAGCAAGTGACAAAAGAAATGTATCACAATCAATTAGATGTGATTCAAAAAGAACTTGCACCTCATATGCGTCGCTATGCAAAATTGAAAAAAGAAAAGCTTGGATTAGAGGAATTGCGCTATAGTGATCTTAAAGCACCACTTGATCCAGAATTTAATCCAAAAACAACGTATGATGAAGCGAAGTCCGTTATATTAGAAGCATTAGAAGTGATGGGTCCTGAATATAGTGACATCATGCAAAAAGGGTTAAATGACCGTTGGGTAGACTTAGCTGATAATGTTGGGAAGCAAACAGGTGCATTCTGTGCGAGCCCATATGGTGTGCATCCATATATATTAATTACTTGGACTGATACAATGCGTGGAGCTTTCGTATTAGCTCATGAATTAGGACATGCTGGTCATTTCTATTTAGCTGGTAAAAATAACGCACTAGTAAATACTCGTCCATCAACCTATTTCGTAGAAGCACCTTCTACTATTAATGAGTTATTACTAGCAAATCATTTAATGAAGAAAACAGACGATAAGCGTATGAAACGTTGGGTAATTACTCAATTATTGGGAACTTACTATCATAACTTTGTAACTCACCTACTAGAAGGTGAATACCAACGCCGAGTGTACGATCTAGCTGAATCAGGGACTCCATTAACTGCAAATGTATTATCCCAGCAAAAACAAGAAGCTCTTGAAAACTTCTGGGGAGATGCGGTGGAGTTCGATGAAGGTGCAGGACTTACATGGATGCGTCAACCACATTATTATATGGGATTGTATCCATACACATATTCAGCAGGACTAACTGTTTCAACTGCAGTTGCACAGAAAATCCAGGAAGAAGGAAAACCAGCCGTTGATCAATGGTTAGATGTCCTAAAAGCTGGTGGCACATTAAAACCTCTTGATCTAATTAAAAAAGCTGGCGTGGATATGTCTAAACCAGATGCTATTAAACAAGCAGTTGCATATGTAGGCTCACTAGTTGATGAACTAGAAAAAAGCTACGAATAAAATTTGAAAGTCGATTTAATTCAAGAGGCTGGGACAAAAGTATTTTAGATAAATCAAAATCCGAACAAGTTTGTTCGGATTTTTTGATGTTAGTGCAAATTATAGTATAGACGAGAGTCGATTTCTAGGGAAAATACACTTCGCTAGTTTCGAGGTCAATATAGATTTATTATATTGCAATATAAATTGTTGATTGGAGCGGATGGCAGTCGACTCCTGCGTGAATAGCACGTGTCTGAAGACCCCAAAAGATGTACCTGCGTCTACTAGAAAGTCTAAGAAGTCAATTCCTCGGTACAAGGCAGCAAAGAAGTTTATTCAAGTAGTCGCCT
>NZ_FQVW01000058.1 GCF_900129485.1 Ornithinibacillus halophilus | reverse complement strand
GGGTTTCACTTTAACTAAAACAATTTTGCCTCAGCCTCCGAAACCATGCATACTACCTTGCATATAGAATTATCGGACTCATTTTTTATTATTACTTAGTTTTTCAGTGTCCTCACGCCTACCCCCTCGAGGTCTTAAGTCAATCCTCATCACGGGCAAAGATCGACACGCCGAGGCTCGTCTTAAGCTATGCCTGAGGCTGACCAAGGCGCTTGCGCTTTTTTTATTTTATCTAGACAATTTCTGATATGATTACTATAGAAAATGAATGTAGAGAGGATATAGAGATGAACTTAGAACAAAAGAGCATCCCATTATATGAAAAACTAAGGGAATTTTCTCAAAGAAAGCCGTTATCATTTCATGTTCCAGGTCATAAAAACGGGTTGGTTTTCCCTGATGTTACTAATGATTATTTTAAATCAATCTTACCTATTGACCTTACTGAGTTGAGTGGGCTTGATGATTTACATGCACCAGATGGGGTAATAAAGGAAGCAGAACAGTTAGCTGCTGACTTTTTTCGAGCCAATCACTCTTATTTCTTAGTTGGTGGAAGTACAGTTGGTAATTTGGCTATGATTTTAGCTACGTGCTCAGAAGGTGATGAACTAATTGTACAAAGAAATAGCCATAAGTCTATTATGAATGGGCTTGAATTATGTGATGCAATGCCAATCTATGTTTCACCTGAATATGATGAAATGGTCAACCGCTATACCGCTCCTAGTATGCAAACCATTGAACAAGCTATAAAGAGTCATCCTAATGCAAAAGCCATTGTATTAACTTATCCAGACTATTTTGGAAGTACATATGCTATAAAAGAAATAATTAATAAAGCCCATCAACATAATATACCAGTATTGGTTGACGAAGCGCATGGTGTCCACTTTTCATTAGGTGCCCCTTTTCCAACATCTGCACTTGATTTAGGGGCTGATATTGTCGTTCAATCTGCACATAAAATGGGTCCTGCAATGACGATGGCATCCTTTTTGCATATTAATTCGAGCCTAATTAATCCTGAAGCAGTTGAACATTATTTACAAATGCTTCAGTCGAGTAGTCCATCTTATCCATTAATGGCATCGTTAGATCTTGCACGTTATTTCTTAGCTAATCTCACAGTTGGAGAAATCGACTTAATTTTAGAAAGTGTATCGACTATGAAAGAACTTTTCGATAGTCCACATTGGAAGATAATTGAGGGTAATGATCCATTAAAAATAACATTACAGATAATTAATGGACAAACGGGGTTTGATGTAGCAAAAAGTTTTGAAAGCCAAGGTATTTATCCAGAGTTAGCGACAACAGACCAAGTACTATTCATACATGGTTTAGGTCAAATAAAACAGTGGGATCAGATTAATAAGGCATTAAAAACTGTCAATGAACAATTAATTTATATGGGAAACCATGCTACAATAGATACAAGCATGCTTTTTTCCAATCCAGTTGAAAGATCAGTATTGACTTTTAAGGAAATAAAAAAGCTACGAACAGAATATATTCCCCTAGCCAATGCAACAGGAAGAATAGCTGCAGAGGCTATTATTCCATATCCTCCAGGTATTCCAATGTTAATCAAGGGGGAAGAAATTAATACAAACCATGTAAAAATGATTCAACATTTATTAAAGCAAGGTGCTAATTTTCAGCATAGAAATATAGATAAAGGTATCCAAGTTTTTCAAGAAAAGGAATAGATACATGTGGGTTTTCGTCTCGGATTGACGGGTACCGACTTTCTATCAGCTAAAGGAGTAAAAATCGTGAGTGGTTATTTTATAACATTTGAAGGTGGAGAAGGTGCAGGTAAAACGACAATTCTCCATTCTATTAGTAACAAGCTTCAAGAATTAGGATATGATGTAGTTACAACACGCGAACCAGGTGGCATCGATATTGCTGAGAAAATTAGAGATATTATACTAAATCCTAGTCATACAGAAATGGATGCTAGAACCGAAGCATTGCTTTATGCTGCAGCTCGTAGACAACATTTAGTAGAGAAAGTTCTCCCAGCATTAGAGGAAAATAAAGTGATTCTATGTGATCGTTTTATAGATAGTAGTCTTGCATATCAAGGTTACGCTAGAGGATTAGGGGTAGATGAAGTATTTTCGATTAATCAATTTGCAATTCAAGATTCTATGCCACACCTAACTTTATTTTTTAATATCGAACCAAAAAAGGGATTAGCGCGTATCGCCGCGAATAAAGATAGAGAAAAGAATCGATTAGATTTAGAACAGTTGAAGTTTCATGAAGATGTGTATACTGCCTATCAAAATCTAATAGAACGATTTCCTGAGCGTATAGTAAATATCAATGCAGACCAGTCCATAGAGACAGTGGAGAAGGACAGTCTTGAAAAAATAGTTCACTTCATAGAGAAATAGGTATGTATAAATGATTCTGTATCAATAATGAACAATCTTTAGATTATCTTAATATAACTTAATAAGGAGGGAATGAAATGAAATTAATTATTGCTGTTGTTCAAGATAAGGATTCTAATCGCTTAACGGATGCGTTAGGACAAGGGAATTTTAAAGTTACAAAATTGGCCACCACAGGTGGGTTCTTAAAAGAGGGGAACACCACGTTAATGATTGGTTGCGAAGATGATTATGTGGATGAAGCGTTAGATATTATTCGTGATAATTGCTCTAAACGTGAACAAATGGTAGCACCAATTTCTCCAATGGGAGGAAATGCTGATTCTTATATTCCAAAACCAGTTAAAGTTGAAGTTGGTGGAGCAACCGTATTTATCCTACCAATTGAGTCATTTTTTCATTTTTAACGAAATAGAACTATAAGCAAAAAAGAGGGGCTGAATGATGAAGATTAGTCAAGATGTAAGAACAAAGGTAGACTCTACTAGCAATCAACTCCAAAAAAACATAGAAGGTAACAAATCTTTTCAAAATATTGTTCAGTCCCAAGCTAATAAAATGCAGCAAGCAGAATTAAATCGCTTGATTCAAGATATAACGGCACAAGGAAATAAATTGGCACGTTTTCGCTCGTTTCAGGATTTAGCAAAATTTAAACGCTTAGTAAAAGGCTTTTTAAAAGAAGCCGTATCCAATGGGTTAGAATTAGAGAATTCACATAGTTATAGTTTTACTGGAAGCAGCCAAAAATTATCTGTTGTAAAAGTAATCGATGAAAAGCTCATCGAATTAACGGAAGGTATCATGAATCAAGAGAAAAAGTCAGTAGACCTTTTAGGATTAATAGGAGAAATTAAAGGATTACTAGTTAATTTATATACGTAATGATAAAAACGAACCATGTTAGCAATCGACGCTGATTTAATGAAAGATTATAGGTTGAAGGACGGGAAACAATGAATACATGGTCTGAAATTGCTCAAGTGCAGCCCTTAGCAAGTAAAGTTATCACGAATAGCATTAAAAAAAATCGAATTTCTCATGCCTATTTATTGCATGGTGATAGAGGAACAGGGAAAGAGGCCATTGCGAATTTGATTGCGAAAGGTCTCTTTTGTGATAATTTAATTGATGTTGAGCCGTGTAATACGTGTAGTGCTTGTAAAAGAATTGAATCAAAAAATCATCCAGATGTTCATTGGATAGAGCCTGATGGGCAATCGATTAAAATAGAACAAATTAAGAACCTACAAAAGGAATTTACATATTCTGGAGTGGAATCCAATCAAAAAGTATATATTATAAAAGGTGCCGATACATTAACGGCAAATGCTGCCAATCGCATTTTAAAATTTTTAGAAGAACCTAGTAAAAAAACAACAGCCATTATGCTAACGGAGAACACACAATCAATCCTTCCTACGATTCGTTCCAGATGCCAGATCATTGATTTACAACCTCTGAGCCCCCCAAAATTTCAGGAACAACTAATTCAATCTGGCCTGACGGAAGAAAATGCAAAATTAATGAGTGCATTAACGAATAACTTAAAAGAGGCAATTGAATGGAATGAAGATGAGTGGTTTGTCCAAGCACGTAAATTAATGGTACAATTAATAGAAACAATTGCAGATAATTCTAATGATGCCTATTTATTCATTCATAATCATTGGGTTTCGCATTTTAAAGAGCGAAGTCAGCAGGAAAAAGGATTTGATTTACTGATTCTCGCTTTTAAAGATATAATTTATTATCATGTTGGTAAGGAAGATGCATATGTCTTCTTTTACAATGACCGTGAAAGGCTTGAAAGGTTAGGAATGAAGTATTCTCAAGAACAACTCATTGCAATCCTACAACAGTTATTACAAGCTAAACAGCGGATAAAGCAAAATATCCATCCAACTTTAGTGATGGAAGAGGTAACACTTCAGATACAGGGGTGATCAAGTGATCGAGGTTATAGGTGTCCGTTTTAAAAAGGCGGGTAAAATATATTATTTTGATCCAGGAGAATATTCCATTGACCTGGATAATTATGTCATCGTAGAAACAGTACGAGGAATTGAATTTGGTAAAGTAGTCATTACCAACAAGAAGGTAGATGAGGAAGATGTTGTTCTACCGCTAAAGAAAGTTATTCGCATCGCTACAGAAGAAGATAAGTTAACAGTAGTTGAAAACAAAGAATATGCGGATAAAGCTTTTGCTACATGTGTTGATAAAATTACCGAACATCAACTGGAAATGAATCTAGTGGATGTAGAATATACATTTGACCGTAACAAAATCATTTTCTACTTTACTGCGGATGGAAGAGTTGATTTTCGTAATTTAGTAAAGGATCTAGCAGCATTATTTAAAACTAGAATAGAACTTCGACAAATCGGTGTGAGAGATGAAGCCAAAATGCTAGGTGGAATTGGACCATGTGGTCGAATGTTATGCTGCTCAACCTTTTTGGGTGACTTTGAGCCAGTTTCCATAAAAATGGCTAAAGATCAAAATCTATCGCTTAATCCAGCGAAAATATCAGGGTTATGTGGTCGTTTAATGTGTTGTTTAAAATACGAAAACGATGAATATGAAAATGCCAAACGAGAATTACCCGATTTAGGAGATAGCATAAAAACTCCATACGGTAAGGGTAAAGTTGTCGGGTTAAATATTCTTGAGAAATTAGTACAAATTGAAATACCGGAGAAAGAACGAGTAATCGAATATACTTTAGACGAACTCATCGAAGAAGGAATAGTAACAGCTCAGGGCCAAAAATAACGGAGTGAGTAGCCATGAATAAGAGAGAAATATTTGATCAAGTATCAGATATGGAGAAACAAATTGGTGAATTATATGAGCAGCTTGGAGATTTAAAAAGCCAGTTAAGTGATTTATTAGAAGAAAATCACCGACTATCAATGGAAAATCATCACCTTAGAAAACGTTTAGACCGTGATGAGAGTGATCATAAAGAAGAATCCATTGAAGAGAATCCAGGTGGTGAAATGCCTGGAGAAGGATATGATAATCTTGCTAGGCTTTACGAAGAGGGGTTCCATATTTGTAATTTGGAATTTGGTAGTCCAAGGCAAAATGATGACTGTATGTTTTGTCTAGATTTTCTAAGTAAAAAAAATAAAGTATAATGAAGGCTGTCTACGTATCATAAGATACGAGGCAGCTTTTTTTAAGATTGTATTTCTTTCATAGCAGAATTTATAATAAATCATCACAAAAAACAGCTTAAACTAAAAAGGATGACATTAATGGTAGAATTATATGATGATGAACGAATTGATTATTTAGTAGCTGATGAAAGCTTACAGATTATACAGAGTCCAACAGCTTTTTCCTTTTCATTAGATGCCGTTTTATTAGGGCATTTTGCCTCGATACCAATTAAAAGTGGGAAAATATTAGATTTATGTTCTGGGAATGGAGCCATACCACTACTTCTATCTAGACGAACAAAAGCACAAATCACCGGTGTAGAAATACAAGAACGAATTATTAGTATGGCTGATAGGAGTATTGCGCTAAACGAGTTATCGGAGCAAATTAATATGATTCATGGTGATTTAAAAGAAATGCAACCATTATTAGGACATAGTAATTTTGATGTTGTCACGTGTAATCCTCCGTACTTTAAAACTCCTGCAAAGACAGAACATAATCGAAATGATTATTTAACAATTGCAAGACACGAAGTATTTTGTACATTGGATGATGTCGTAAAAGCTTGTAAACTTCATGTAAGACCTGGTGGGAAAGTGGCTATGGTCCATCGCCCAGGAAGGCTCATTGATATTGTAACAACATTTAGGGAATATAATTTAGAGCCAAAACGAATGCAACTTGTCTACCCAAAAAGAGGGAAGGAAGCAAATATGCTATTAATAGAAGGGATTCGTGATGGGAAGGCTGACTTAAAAATATTACCTCCATTGTTTATTTATGATGAAGATGGTTCCTACACGCAAGATGCAAAGGAGATTATTTATGAGTGATCTAGACCATGCTGTATATATTTTAAAATGTAAGGATGATTCACTTTATACAGGTTATACAAATGACTTAGAAAATCGTTTAAAAATGCATGAAAATGGAAAGGGTGCTAAGTATACGAGAGGGCGAGGCCCTTTTCAGGTTATGTTTGTTGAAAAATTCCCAACAAAAGAACTAGCAATGAAAAGAGAATATGAAATTAAACAATTAACACGAAAAGGTAAATTTGAATTGATTCGAGCTAAACTGAAAGAGGTAGTCCAAAATGAACATTCAAAAGAGTTTTGAAGTACAGGAACAAGGAACATTATACGTTGTCCCAACTCCTATCGGGAATTTAGAGGATATTACATATCGCGCACTAACTACCTTAAAAGAAGTTTCTATTGTTGCAGCAGAAGATACTAGGAACACGAGGAAGTTATTTACCCATTTTGAAATTACGACCCCATTAATTAGTTATCATGAACATAATAAATTAGCACGAGAAAATGAATTAATGTCAGCTTTAGCTAAGGGGGAATCCATAGCTATTGTAAGTGATGCAGGGATGCCAGCAATTTCCGACCCAGGATATGAATTAGTTCAAGCTGCAATTGATCAAGCATTTACAGTAGTTGTGTTACCAGGAGCAAATGCAGCACTGTGCGCCCTTGTTGGGTCAGGATTACCTTCTAAGGAATTTTTATTTTATGGATTTTTACCTAGGAAAAAGAAAGAAAAGGTGGAAGAACTAAATCGTTTGAAGTCAAATAAAGCAACATTGTTGTTCTATGAGTCCCCTTATCGAGTGAAGGATACGCTAAAGAATGTTTATGAGGTACTTGGGAACAGAAATGTAACTATCGCTAGGGAATTGACCAAACGATTTGAGGAATATGTAAGAGGTACAGTTCAAGAAGTATCTGAATGGGCCGCTTCAAATGAATTAAAAGGTGAGTTCTGCCTAGTGGTTGAAGGAAATACTGATGAAACGAATGAAAGTGAAGTAGAAAATTGGTGGGAAGAAATCTCAATTGTGGATCATATTAATCATTACATGCAAGAGGAGAATCTACCTAGCAAGGAAGCAATTAAACGAGTGGCCAAGGACAGAAACCTACCAAAAAGAGAAATCTATCAAGAATATCATGTGAAATAGAAAAAAGAGCTCGATTTGGTCAATCAGCTCTTTTCTTTTTGTAGATTGGAAAGGTTACCAGTCGATATTGGAACGTTGGGATTATATAGATTTTATTCAATGGTACATATAATTAGCTTATATTAAAGCGGGATTGAATCTCTTCTATTAACGACTTTGCACCTTCAGGGCTAAGTACTATCTTCCCATCTGCAATTGAAACATTGCTATCAGTTGCTTCACCTGTAATATGGCATGCCATATTTGCTTGGTATTTCTTCAGTACTACCTTGTCATTATCAACATAAATCTCTAAAGGATCTTTGATGTTGATATCAAGAGTTCTTCGTAATTCAATCGGGATAACAACTCTCCCTAGTTCATCAACTTTTCTAACAATACCTGTAGATTTCATTTACTTTCCCCCTCGTAAACTAATTTTCTTCAATTAAATTTTAAAATAAGTATGACCAACGTTCCTGATGAATAGTATTTTCAAATACTGTAATGATAGTGTCAAAATTGTAACCACTATTCTTTACCCCTTCGTTAAAAAAATAAACCACTTTTTATAAAAAAAAGTATTATTTATAAAATAATGGAAGATATTTACGGAAATTGCCCCAGCCAGTACCTATAAGGTAGAGTTTTTCTAGAGTATTAAAATAGGAATTATGTGATAATACTGCTAAAAATACTTGAGTTATGCATGAATGGAAAACTTTTAGTAAAATGATACAATAGAAGAATCAAAAGATGTTTAGTAGAACGAGGAGGAAAGGTCATGTCAGGAGAAAAGAAAACATTTTATATAACAACTCCTATTTATTATCCAAGCGGTAAATTACATATTGGTCATGCATACTCCACTGTAGCTGGGGATGCGATTTCACGGTATAAACGTATGCGTGGATATGATGTTATGTATTTAACAGGAACGGATGAGCACGGTCAAAAGATTCAAAGAAAGGCTGAAGAAAAGGGGGTCACTCCACAACAATATGTAGATGACATTGTTGCTAGTATTCAAGCTCTTTGGAAGAAGCTTGATATTACGAATGATGACTTTATTAGGACGACGCAAGAACGCCATAAAAAAGTTGTTGAGCAGATCTTTGATCGTTTACTGAAACAAGGAGATATTTATTTAGATGAATATGAAGGATGGTACTGTACTTCATGTGAATCCTTCTTTACGGAGCGTCAGTTAGATGAAGGGAGCTGCCCTGATTGTGGTGGACCTGTTGAAAAAGTTAAAGAAGAATCCTACTTTTTCAAGATGAGTAAATATGTTGATCGTTTAGTTGCTTACTATGATGAACATCCTGAATTCATTCAGCCAGTTAGCCGTAAAAATGAAATGTTAAGTAACTTTATTAATCCTGGATTAGAAGACTTAGCTGTTTCCCGGACAACCTTTGATTGGGGGATAAAAGTACCAGGTGATCCTAAACATGTTATCTATGTTTGGATTGATGCGTTAAGTAACTATATTACCGCTCTTGGATACGGCACAGAAAATGAAGAGAAATTTAAGAAGTATTGGCCAGCAGATGTTCACTTAATGAGTAAGGAAATTGTTCGATTCCACACGATTTATTGGCCAATCATGTTGATGGCACTAGATCTGCCATTACCTAAGAAAGTATTCTCGCATGGCTGGATTTTGATGAAAGATGGCAAAATGTCGAAATCAAAAGGGAATGTAGTAGATCCAATTAGTTTAATCGATCGCTATGGATTGGATGCTTTACGTTATTATTTATTACGTGAAGTACCGTTTGGTTCAGATGGAGTATTCACACCAGAAGGATTTGTGGAACGTACGAATTTTGATTTAGCCAATGATTTAGGAAACCTTTTAAATCGTACGGTTGCTATGATCGATAAGTACTTTGATGGTGAAATTCCATCTTATATTGCATCAGAAACTAGCATTGAAGAGACTTTAGAATTATTTAAGAAAGATTCTATTGAAAAAGTGGAAGAAGCGATGGAACAGATGCAATTCTCTGTTGCTTTATCTGCGCTATGGCAGTTGATTAGCCGTACAAACAAGTATATTGATGAAACAGAACCATGGGTGCTAGCAAAAGATGAAAGTAATAAAGAACGTCTAGGAAATGTTATGGCACACCTTGCAGAATCACTACGTGTGGTAGCTGTTATGCTTCGCCCGTTCTTAACTAATGCTCCAATGGAAATCTTTAGGCAGTTAGGAATAGAAGATGAAACATTAAAAGAATGGGATAGCATCTATGAAAACGGACAGATTAAAGCTGGTACAAAAGTAGATAAAGGCAAGCCAATTTTTCCAAGATTAGATGTTGAAGAGGAAGTAGCAGCAATTAAAGCAATGATGAGTAATCCATCTGCAGAAGAAGCTGCAAAGAAAGAAAAAATGAAACAAAATGAAAAAGAACAAATCATCTATGATGACTTTATGAAACTTGATTTGCGAGTAGCTGAAATCATAAAAGCTGAGAAAATGAAAAAAGCAGATAAGCTACTAAAATTACAGTTAGACTTAGGTAACAATAAACGCCAAGTAATCTCTGGAATTGCAAAACATTATAAACCAGAGGAATTAGTAGGCAAAAAGGTTATTTGTGTTACTAATCTTAAGCCTGTTAAGTTACGAGGGGAAATGTCTGAAGGAATGATTTTATCTGGTGAAGATGAGGAAGGAAAACTATCTCTTGCAACGATAGAGCAAGATTTACCAAATGGTTCAATCGTTAAATAGATAGAATAAAAAAGGTCTTGTTTTTACTAAAGTAAAAGCTCGACCTTTTACTTTAGTTTTTACATTGAAGGAAGTGTAATGATGTTATTTGACACACATGTTCATATGAATGCTAGACAGTTTATAGAAGACCGTGATGAAGTGATTAAGCGCGCATTTGATACAGGGGTACATTACATGGTAGTGGTAGGATTTGATCGAGAAACAATACCACTTGCAATTGAAATAGCAGAACAATACGAGACAATTTATGCAGCTGTTGGTTGGCATCCAGTTGATGCAATTGATATGACTGATGATGATTTGGCATGGATTGAAGAATTATCATCTCACCCTAAAGTTGTTGCAATAGGAGAAATGGGCCTGGACTATCATTGGGATAAATCGCCTAAGGATGTCCAAAAAGAAGTTTTTCGTAAGCAAATCCAATTGGCTAAGAAGGTAAATATGCCTATTATCATCCATAACCGAGAAGCAACTGAAGATATTATTCAAATATTAGAGGAAGAAGATGCAAAGGAAGTTGGAGGTATCATGCATTGCTATAATGACTCTGTTCAATACGTTCAGCAATGCCTTGATATGAATTTCTATATTTCACTCGGTGGTCCAGTAACTTTTAAAAATGCGCCATTACCAAAGGAAGTGGCAGCTGAAGTCCCAATGGATCGATTGTTAGTAGAAACAGATGCACCATTTTTAGCTCCACATCCAAATCGTGGGAAAAGAAATGAGCCTGCATATGTAAAATTAGTAGCAGAAAAAATTGCTGAAATCAGAGGTATTTCCTTTGAGGAAATAAGTGAAAATACGACAAAAAATGCCTTCACTTTATTTGGGTTAGATGTAAAATAGAGGAAATAAAAACGTAAAAAAATATGTACAATTTGGTAATTTTATTTAGACTAGATATTATTTCTAGTCTTTTTTTCTTGTTTCATAGACCTCTGATAAACATAGTATCATCAAGGGTTAGAAGGATAAATTTCTAAAGTACTAGTCCTTTTGTAATAAAAATGTAATCTAAACGTAATCGTATATGCTTTGACTTTGCATAACAGTGTTTATATAATCGAATTCGATTAAGGAGGCATGTAGCATGCGAATTTTTTCAAAGCTATTGCCGGCCTCAAAGCTGAAGCTGGTTATTTCAAGTATTGGTGTGTTAGCACTTGTCGTATTCTCTGCAGTAGTATTATATGAATCTACAAAAGCAGATGTGACACTTGTTGTAGACGGGGAAAAAGAAACCTATCAAACACATGTAAATACAGTAGAAGAACTGCTTGAAGAAGTTGATGTAACCGTTGGAAAACATGATGTATTATCACATGAATTAAATGCAGCAATTGAAAACGGTATGGGGATAGAGTATAAAACAGCAAGGCAAGTCACCGTCTCAATCGATGGAGAGCAATCAATATACTATACAGTTGCAGAAACAGTTGGTGAATTCTTAGAAGAAAACCAGCTTACCTTTTCTGATCGTGATGATGTTTCACATAAAAAGGATGCAACTATTACTGATGGACTTACATTTTCTGTAGAGCAGGCGTTTCAAGTGACGATAAACGATGGTGTAGAAGAGAAACAGGTATGGACAACAGGTGGTACAATACAGAACTTATTAGATAATCATAATATTATATTAAACGACCACGATAAAGTTGAACCAACACTGGATGAAAATGTTCAACAAGATACAGAAATTGATATAACGAGAATAGAAATCAAAACTGTTGAAGTTGAAGAATCCATCGAATATAAAACGGAAACAAAGCAATCCAATGAATTGGAAAAAGGGAAACAGAAAGTAGTTAGTGAAGGTAAGAATGGTACTATCGTTAAAACATATGAAGTGACACTAGAAAATGGCGAAGAAATAGATCGTGAATTAATTGAAGAAAAAGTACTTAAAGAAAGTCAAAATCGTGTTGTTGCAGTTGGTACAAGAGAACCGGCACGGAATTTAACCACCCTATCTAGTGGAACAAGGCCACCAAGTGGTACAGAATTAACAATGACTGCAAGTGCTTTTACAGCTTTTTGTAATGGATGTTCAGGATATACGGCAACAGGGATAAACTTAAAAGCTAATCCGAATCGAAAAGTGATTGCAGTTGATCCCAATGTCATCCCATTAGGAACAAAGGTTTGGGTAGAAGGATATGGAGAAGCAATAGCTGGTGATACAGGAGGAAGTATTAGAGGAAATCGTATCGACGTTCATGTTCCTACAAAATCTGACGCATACCGTTGGGGAGTAAGAACTGTAAAAGTAGTTATTATAGATTAATATATGAAATGTATGCTCTTGCCGTGTATAATGGTGAGAGCATTTATTTTTTGCCTTGTAACAGATGGAGAGCCATGGGAAAGGTATTGTAGCATACAAGTAGGTGTACTTATAAAGTCCGTAGTCAAACAAATAAAGAAGAAGCTTTGTATACATAAAACCATATAAAATAAACTAATAAGTAGAATATCTTAAAGTGAGGAACTTTCATGAAAGTAAAAGAAGTAATTGTTGTAGAAGGTAAAGACGACACTACCAAAATAAAACTTGCTGTAGAAGCAGATACCATTGAAACAAATGGTTCAGCAATTAATAAGCGCACATTACAACAAATAAAACATGCTAATGAAAAACGAGGGGTTATTATTTTTACGGATCCTGATTATCCTGGAGAACGAATTAGACAAATTATTAATAACCATGTTCCAGGATGTAAACACGCATTTTTAACGCAAGATAAGGCGAGAGCTAAGTATCCTGAGAATAAAAGCTTAGGAATTGAGCATGCCTCTATAGAATCAATTCAAAAGGCCCTACAGGATGTCTATGAACTCATGGAAGCAGAGGAAAGTCAGATTAGTAAAGAAGAGCTCATTAATTACCAACTTATTGGTAGCCCGGATTCTAGTAGAAGAAGAGAAAGACTTGGTGAGTTACTACAAATCGGACATACTAACGGTAAACAATTATTAAAACGATTGACGATGTTTCAAATAAGTAAAAAGCAATTTAAAGAGGCAGTGAATCAGTTGGAGCAGGAGGAGTTCCATGGAAGGTAAAAAGTATATTGCAACTCCAGTAAAGACAAAAGAAATACTGAATAAATATAGTTTTTCATTTAAAAAAAGCTTAGGTCAAAATTTCTTAATTGATGTTAATATCTTAAAAAATATTATCCATCATGCTGGAATTGATAAGAATGCAGGTGCAATTGAAATTGGGCCTGGTATTGGAGCGTTGACAGAGCAGTTAGCGATTCATGCAGAGAAAGTAGTAGCCTTTGAGATAGACCAACGTTTACTACCAATTTTGCAGGATACATTACGGGAGTATTCTAATGTTGATATTATTCATGAAGATATTCTAAAAGCAAATGTACATGATGTTATTAAAGAGTATTTTGAAGAGGACCAGGAAATACATGTAGTTGCTAATTTACCATACTACATAACAACTCCAATCTTAATGAAGTTATTACGTGAAGGCTTACCTGTAACTAGTTTGACGGTGATGATACAAAAAGAAGTAGCTGATCGTATGGCTGCCCAACCAAATACGAAAAGCTATGGATCATTAACCATCGCGATTCAATATTATACTAATGCAGAAGTGGTTATGAATGTGCCCAAGACGGTTTTTATGCCTCAACCGAACGTTGAATCAAGTATCTTAAGATTGACTACGAGAAAAACAGCTCCAGTTCTAGTAGAAAACGAGGACTTTTTCTTTACGATTGTTCAAGCAAGTTTTGCACAAAGAAGGAAAACATTACGCAATAACCTGACGAGTCATTTTAAAAATGAGTATGATAAGGAAACCATAAGTGTTTTGCTCGAAGAAATTGGAATTGATGGAACTAGGCGTGGCGAATCTCTATCAATGGAGGAATTCGCAACACTTGCAAATGCATTTTATAAGTATAAGAGCGATAATCAAGACTAATCCAACTTGGGTTAGTCTTTTCACTTTGGTTTATTGCTCTTCTGAATCTAATCTCAGCACAGTTAACCCAAATCATACATATTCTATAAAAGTAATGCTTTCGAATTTCTGAGGGCTGTGAGGTGAATAGATGAGAGCGTTAACTGTAGGTGATTTAGTTACACGTTATTCGTATGATCATGATTTATTATTTCGGGTAGAGTCTATAAAACAGGAACAAGCAATTTTACATGGTGAAGATATCCGTTTAGTAGCAAATTCTTCCATTAGTGATTTAAAAACTGTTGAGAAGCGAGAACTAGAAAGAAGGAGACAAAAAGGAAAAGAAGAAGAGGAATTTTCCTATCGGTTATTTCGACAAGATTATCAATTGTTGAAAGAAAAAAGGGATTATGAATCGACCAATGGCTATCAATATACAGAGTTCTTTCAATTGCCTGCTCGTGTTCTTCATTTAGATGGGGACCAAATGTATTTAAGGAAATGTATTTCATTATATCAACGCTTAGGATTACAAGTGCATGGTGTTCACTTACATGAAAAAGAAATGCCGTTAAAAATCGGTGAACTTGTTCAAAAAATACAACCTGATATTATCGTGATAACCGGTCATGATGCTTTTTCTAAAGGAAAGGGAGATAAGAATGACCTTCGTGCATATCGGCATTCCAAGTATTTTGTAGAAACGGTACGTGAAGCGAGGAAGGTAGTACCCCATCTAGATCAAATGGTTATTTTTGCTGGAGCGTGTCAGTCACATTTTGAATCATTAATTCGTGCAGGAGCTAACTATGCTAGTTCTCCCATGCGAGTAAATATCCATGCATTAGATCCTGTATATGTCGTGGCTAGAATAGCTTATACTCCGTTTATGGATAAAGTTAGTGTTTGGGACGCACTAAGGAATACGTTAACAGGTGATAAAGGAATGGGTGGAGTAGAAACAAGAGGTTTACTACGTACTGGTATGCCATATTTAGAAGATGAAAGCGAATCACAAGTGTCATCTACGAATGCAACAATATCTACGACGCCGTCAACAACTACTAATTCAAATTCCTACTAGTGGAGGTGAAAGCAGATAAGATTCTATTGAAATCTTATCTGTTTTTTAATTAGTTAGGGAAGTATAACTTTCAGAGATGTCTAGCTCCGAGCGCCTGCGACTAGCGAAGGAACTACATAGAATTACTCCTCTGGCCTTTGTACCGAGTAACCGCAGGCACAGGCACAAGACTTCCTTCGCCTCCGTACGATAAAGGAGACTTGCCGATTGGTGAAACCAGAGGCTTAGTCGCACTTATACCCTTGTGGTGAAAGTCAACATCGACTCCGATATAAAGGAAGGCCGACTAAA
>NZ_FQVW01000057.1 GCF_900129485.1 Ornithinibacillus halophilus | reverse complement strand
CCTTCGGGAAAAAAGGCATAGGTAAGACCCCACAGGGCGAATGCCCGAGGAGGCTTACCAGCCGCCCGAGGAAAGCGAAGTGTATTTCTGAAGCGTAGAGTACTTTCCAAATAAGTCTAAACGCAATCACCTTTACTGAATACTAATTTACTTAGTAACTAACACTTACATTATATTTTCGTAGCCAATAATCAATCTGACCAAGATGTGCTAATAATTGTGGTCCTTTCATCAGTTGGCCATACCAAGGATCCTTAAATTCTTTCCCTTCACTTCTAACGATATCCTCTACCTTATCTTTTCGAACGAATTGAAAGATTGGAGAATTTGAATCTTGTAAAATACGGTCCATCCATTCGATTACTTGTTTTGTATATTCTGGTTGGAATGTTTTCGGATACGGACTTTTTTTACGATAAAGTACTTCATGAGGTAATATCCCTTCTAAAGCCTTTCTCAAAATCCCCTTCTCCCTGCCTTCATACATTTTCATTTCCCATGGAATATTCCACACATATTCAACTAAATGATGATCAGCAAACGGCACACGAACCTCTAAACTAGCTCCCATACTCATTCGATCTTTTCGGTCCAGTAATTGAGCCATAAACCAATGCATATTTAGATAGAACAACTCTCTTCTGCGTGCATCTTCTTTACTTTCCCCTACTAATCGAGGAGTCTCTTGAATGGTTTCTGTGTAACGATCCTGCACATATGTCTGTAAATCTAGTTTCTTTTGCCATTCTGGATGGAGCAAGTCAATTCTAGAATCTAATGAACGGACCCAAGGGAACCCATCTTTAACACTTTCTGGACTATGGAACCATGGATAACCACCAAATATTTCATCCGCACATTCTCCTGATAAACTAACGGTTGTATGTTGCTTAATTTTGCGACTAAACCATAACAGAGATGAGTCAATATCAGCCATCCCTGGTTGATCACGTAACTCAACTGCTTCCTTTAGAAAATGATCAAGCTCTTTTCCTGATATAATTTCATCATGATGATTCGTTGAGAATGCATTGACCATTTTTTCTATCCATGGACGGTCACTTGAAGGTTGAAACGTACTCGCCTCAAAGTATTTTTCATTTTCTTCGTAATCAATCGAAAAAGTTGGCAATACACCTCTATTCTCTGTTTCAAAAAAATTACTCGCTATTGCCGTTATTGCACTTGAATCCAATCCCCCTGATAAAAAAGTCGAAACAGGAACGTCGGAGATTAATTGTCGTTCTACAGCATCTGTAAATAACTCTTTCACTTTTTGTGTCGTTTCTTGAATATCGTCCGTATGTTCTTCACTTTTCACATTCCAATAACGCCAAACCTTCAACCCATTTTTCGTATAAGTAAGGGCATGACCAGATCGTAGTTCATCGATTCCTTTAAAAATACCGTGCCCAGGAGTTCTAGATGGTCCCAAACCAAATATTTCAGCAAGCCCATCTCGATCGACTTCTGATTTTACCGAATGATGAGCTAGGATTGCTTTTAACTCCGAACCAAATAAAAATTGTCCTGAGTTCTCCGAATAAAACAGTGGCTTAACCCCTAAACGATCCCTTGCCATGAATAAGTGTTCTTTATTCTCATCCCAAATACCAAAGGCAAAAATCCCATTAAGGTGGTCGACACATTCCTCGTTCCATTCGATATATGCCGTTAATAATACTTCCGTATCGGAGGTTGTATAAAATTGATAACCCCTTCTAACGAGTTCCTTCCGTAAGTCATCCGTATTATATAACTCCCCATTATATACAATCGTATAATTTATACCCTTCCATCTCTTTTGCATGGGCTGCCTGCCACCTTCTAAATCAATAACAGCCAGCCGTTTATGACCAAAACCAACATGTTTGTCAATCCAAGTTTGTGTATCATCAGGACCTCTATGTGACAATGTATCTATCATCCCATCTAATATATGCTGTTCGGATGCTACATGTTGGTGCCAGTTAACAATGCCTGTTATTCCACACATATCTCCTCATCCTTTCATACAGCGTGAAAAAAACTCTGCATACCATCATATGCAAAGTTTTTTCTAGGGATTCTATCATTGTATGAAAAAGATGAAAAAATGTGGTTCCATTTCATTGTCGTGGTAGGTGAATCCTCATTCCGTTATCTAGTGAAAATACTCTTGTTTTTGTGTATTGTGTAATCCTCATTCCGTTATTGGCTTATTATTAATCAATTTTTACTGATTTTGTGCATTTAACGGAACCAGAATCCATGGTGTCCCCTAAATAGCAGTTTTTTGGCGTAATAGTGGAACGAGGATTCATCACATTCCGGGGATGAATCCTTATTCCGTTATTAATCACTTAGGTCTATGATCCAAGAAATTTTGATACGCAAATCCTCTCACAACATCCTCAGAATAGTGCTTTAATAATTCATTAATAAGATTTTGATACTTTGATGCATTTTCTAAGTCATCAACAAAACTTATAATTCCATCAAAGTCAGAGCCAAAGCCGATTTGCTTTTCCCCACCAAGTTCACAGAGATGATCAATATGTTTTATTAAATCAGCAATGGAAGCATCATGGCGATCCTTATTGATAAACGGTGGATTAAACACAACATGAATTAATCCATTATTTGCAAACATCGCTTTGATTTGTTCATCATCTAAGTTCCTTCTATGGTCACAGATTGCACGTGCATTGGAATGACTGGCAATTGGGTATTTTGCTAATTCCATTACTTCCCAAAATCCCTTTACACTCAGATGGGAAACGTCAGTAAACACACGATGTTCGTTGTTTAATTCAACAACTTCTTTTCCAAGTAGTGTGAGTCCTCCACCTCGTGGTTCGCCTGCCCCATCAGCACAAAGATTTGCATTGTTCCATGTTAAGCCAATCGATAAAACCCCGAGCCGATACAAATGGCGTAATTTTGTTAAATCATTACCAAAAGCGTCCGCGCCCTCCAACGTCAAAACAGCACCAATTTCACCAGATTTTAAAGAGTCAAAATCCTCCCACTTACGAATATGCTTCATCTGTGGATTTTTGCCCAACACTTCCGTATAAAACAAATCCACTTGCTCTAACGCATGCTGCCATTTTTCATCAGACGGAATTTCAGGTTCAATAAATATAGCGAAAAACTGTGCCATCACTTCTCCCTTATTTAAAAATCCAAGGTTTGTTTCTAACTCAACAGAGTCAGTGAAGGTTAATAGTTCTTGCCCATATGGTGTTCCTCTTTTAGCGAGTTGTAGTTTTAGTAGTGCATCACAATGCGTATCAATTACTTTCATTTTTCCTCAACTCCTAGTTTAATTTACATGCTTCAATAAATCCTTTATAAATATTGAACGATGCTTCGTCTCCCACTGTTACCATGTTTTCTGGATGCCATTGTACTCCTAAAGCAAATCGATGTGTTGTACTTTCCACAGCTTCGATTATTCCATCACTTGCTCTACCTGTGATTAAAAATGTTTTCGTTACACTGCGATTAGCCTGATGGTGTCTACTGTTTACGCGTAGTTTTTTCTTGCCTGTTAAACGGTGAAGCAAGGACCCTTCAACAACATGGACAAAATGGGAGCCGTACCCTTTTGGGGCTTTCTGTTGGTGCTGTAGTAATTCCCTTTGAGCTTGAGAGTAGATATCTTGAAACATCGTACCACCTGCTGCTAGGTTTAATGTTTGTGCGCCACGACAGACACCTAGTATTGGTTTGTTCAGTTCTAATAAACGCTTCATCAAGGCTAGTTCAAATGTATCTCTTTCAGGAATTATGGTCCCTAGATTGGGATGAGGTTCTTCGCCAAAAAGTGTTGGATCGATATCATAGCCACCAGTGGCATACAGTCCGTCAATTGATTGTGCCACCTCTTCAATATCCTCCTCAGATTCCATGTACGGTAACAAAACTGGTAACCCACCTGCATTTTTAATTACTTGAACATTTGCAGATGCAACCATATAATAATCCTGCTCCACTTCCATTGACGTCGTGATGCCAATTCTCGGTTTCATCCCGTTCCTCCTCACATTATCTTAACATTCTATTTAATCTTATGTTCCAACCGTACAAATATTTTCATTAATATTGGAAAAAACGTTTAAATACAGTAAGATATTGGTAAATACTATTTTTGCAAAGGGAGGATTTTTAATTGGATACGTTATTTCAAAAGCATGAAGAATTTTTTGTTTTTTATGATGGAGAAGGTAACAAAATTGAACGCAAGACAGAAATCCGCTATGACCCATTAACAGGGGAATCATCACGTATTGTATTTGACCCAGGAATGGATTTGACACCTCCAGATTATACTCAAACTTCTAAACAGACCTCAGGAAAAAATTGCCCATTTTGTAAAGAAAATATTTTAAAAATGACACCAATCTTCCCAGATAATATTACACCAAATGAGAGAGTCACTCATGGACAAGCTACTCTATTTCCAAACCTTTTTCCTTATAGTAAGCATAATGGAGTTGCTGTGTTCTCTGAAGATCATTATGTAAAATTAGCTGATTTCACAGTGCCAATGATCCGAGACGCATTTATTGCTTGCCAAAAATATATCCAAAGTGTTTTAGCAACCGAAGAAAAAGAAGTTTATGTATCGATTAATTGGAATTACCTCCCATATTCTGGTGGTAGTATTCTTCATCCACATTTACACGTGATTATATCGGAATCGGCAACAAATTACCAAAGTCAATTTGAGAGAAAATCACGCGCTTTTAAAGAGAACCATGATAGAGACTATTTAAATTTCCTATATGAACATGAAAAGAATGGAGAACGTTGGATTGGTGAGCACGGGGATGTTGCATGGATTCATTCGTTCTCACCAAAAGGGCATAATGATTTCCAAGCTATATTCCGTGAGCGCACTAAGGTGGAGGATTTATCCGAAGACGATTGGACGAACTTTGCAAAGGGATTAAAAGGAATATTTGCTACATTAGATGAACAAGGATTAGCTAGTTTCAACATGGGATTGACCTTCTCCAATGAGGGATTTCCTGTTCATGCACGACTAATACCAAGACTTGTAATCGGCGGTTTAGATACGAGTGATTTCAACTACTTCCAAGTCATTCATCATGAACCCTTATCGTATAAAGTTCCAGAGAAAGTTGCAGAGCTTGCTAGAAAGCATTTTTAGGAACACGGGGACAGGTTTAGGTTTCTATTCCTGTCCTCCGCTTTGGATTTGGCTGAACGGACATTTTTTCCGTAATTAATTGGAAAACATGCCTTTTTGAAATTCTTCGGACATTTTTTCCGTTATTTCATCCTAAATCCACCGTTTTAAACGCCATTCGTGTAAAATAGAGGAACATACGTCCTATAAATATCAAATCTGGCCTTATATTAAAAAGTAAAGGAATATATGACCGATATGTTGACCCTTTTCTCCAGGCCCACATTTATTCATCAAAAATATAACTCCACAATGTCTCTTCCGAAAACTCTCCAACGATACCATTCTTTGTTAAGAAATAATCAACCACTTGTTGCTGGTCATATCCTAAATCCAGCATTCCATTGGCAATGGTTCGTATATATGGGATGGCTGGTTTGTTGAGTTCCTGTACATTCATCGGTTCATTATTAGTAAACGTAAAAATTGGATAACCATTCTCTTCACCAAGATAAATAATTCGTCCATACCAACCTGGCCTTATTTTCAAATGACCATTTCTGATTACTTTTTCTAAGTCGATATCCATTGTTGATTGATTATTCTCCTGTGCAACTACATCAGCGAATTGCTCGTCAGTTATTAAATACATTTTCCCGACCGTTGCATTTGCCGCTTCCGATTTCTTATGATCAATAAATGCTACACCACCTTCTCCCCACTTACTCCGCTTCTTAGCAAAATAAAGTGGATACGGCATGTTTACTTCAGCACTATCCATAGGTCGTGTATTATCACGACAGCCTCTTTCTGCTTTTGTAGAACCAGGTGGTGTATCTCCTGTTATGTAGCACAGGAACCGATCTTCAGAAATATTCGAGCCATAGCTAGCATACCAAACCTTCATTAGAAACCTCCTCTCATATTCAATAGTGATAATTCAAGTTCAATAACTTAACTGTCTCCTTCAATTTTAATTCTACTTCTTCTCTTTTACCTTGCTTAATCCATTCCATTATTCCATCAACTCTTTCATAACGAAAAGGACGCAAGACTCTTATTAATGGTTGTATTGCGCTATACTCCTTAATGGAGAGATTCCTTTTTTCTCTGTATGCTACAAGAAATGCTTGTAAATATTCTAAAGATGTTCCGTCCCGTTTTAAATGAGAAAATGCAAGATAAACTGCGATGGCCAAACATTCATTAATAAAAACCTCATCTCCAGCAAGATTAAAATCAAATATGGCACCTATTTTCCATTCATCATCCAACAGCATATTATACGGGCAAAAATCTCCTTGCACCGCACCTTTTGGTAATTCACTCCAAATCTGATGGAGCTCACCTCGTTGTGTAAGATAGCTTGCACTTATTTGGTCTATCAATTGTTTATCATAATTATTCGCTTTTAAAGCCCCAATTAATTCTCTAAAGCATAATTCATTTTCATCGTAGTCACCAAATGCGTCCGTTTCATTGCCTCCAAACATACTCCAAGATGTTCCGTATCCAAATCTCATGCCACTCTCTTCACTAATATTGTGTTGAACAGCTAATAATTGTGCAATTTGCCTAATTACATTAATATCAATTATCTCAATTTCAGTTCCATCCATATACTCCTCTACAGTTACTAATGAACATTTTCCATCCACTTTTATCTCAGTATAGAAATAACCATCAATGGTTTTGTATCTCTGTGGGACAGGGATAGCAGGATGAAGGGTATTACATAGCTGACCCTGTTTTTCCAATCCTTTTTTTGTTGTAAAAGAATCATGATATAGTTTTACAATATAGCGTTTATTTCCAGCATTAATTTGGATAATCGTATTATGATCGTCTATGTGCCTAACCAATTGGCAGGATTCCACCCCATCTAAAGCAAACAAATTACAGATTTCATTCAGCTTTTCTTTTGCTATCTTCATCATTCTAATCCTTTATTGAGATAAATTGAGTATGAGTTGGAATTTCTTTTAAACCTTCCCTTAAAAAATACGGATATAACTCAACTTGTCTTAATTGCTCAATAGGAAACCACTGATAAAGGAGTATCCTATCTCCTTCTTTCCCATGAAATATATTATTTCCTTTATACAAATCACTTAGCAGATTCACCTTGTAATAAGCAGCGATTTCATGAAAGGCTTCTCCTTCAAAGTCAAAGAAGTTTTCCGTAAACCATAATAATCGTTCTACTTCCACATCTACGTCTAATTCTTCCTTCATTTCCCTTACTGCTGTTGCTTCCGTTTCCTCAAACAACGCTACTCTTCCCCCAGGAAGTGCCCAGTGCTCGTCATATTCATTTTTGTGTAGTAACACTCTTTCATTATCCAATAAAATTACTGCTGTACGGAAATTAAATCTCCCACCATCTAGCTTGATTGATAAGTCCATAAGCTTCTCCTCCATTTTTTTCATAGCTAAAGGTATTCGACAAAAAAGCAGAAACTCCTCCCCGCCCACACAAAAAGGAGACTCGAATCGAGCCTCCTTTTTGCGTATGCTATTTATTCCCATTTTGCATACTGTTTTCGGCGATTTTGATCATTCGTTTGACCATTTCGCCACCCACTTTACCGTTATCGCGTGCAGTCGTTTCCGCTCCAGGTTGGACTCCGAACTCATTTGCAATTTCCTCTTTCATTTGATCCATTGCATTCTGTGCACCAGGCACTAACAATTTGTTCCTTGCCACAACCAATCACTCCTCGTGGGAATAGTGAGGTTGACCATACAGGATACAACCTCAAGCTTATTTTTCATCAAAATCATTTATCTATACAATTACTTAGGAACAAATTGCAATGATTTCCCTTCCTCTACATCAAGTTCTGTAGCATGATAATCACCATTGACCCAATCATCCATTTGATTATGATACCAGTCACTTCTAAAATGACCTTCCTGACCTGGGCCTACAATATGGTATCCTGTATTCATATCATTCGTGTCGATTACAAATCGCCAAGATGCACCGTGACCAACGATACCAGTTTCTGAATTATATGCTGCGGCCATTGGCGTCACACTACTCCCACCTACAGGCATAGGATCCTCATTATTAAAGAAATAGGCTAATACAGGATGAATTCCAGACAATGGATGATCAAATTGGACCTTATGATAATCTCCCCATGCCCATTCTGTCATATCCTGACCATATTCTTCTGTTAGCTTAGCAATTGTCGCTTCCAATGAAGATGTTAACACATTTTCTAGCCCTTCATTTTCCTCGATCCAGATGGATTCATTCCCATTGATTGCATTTCTTAATAGTTCGTCTGTTGTTTGTGCTCGACTCCCAAATAGCCCCATAATCCCGTCTGGTATCTCTTCATAGAGAATCACTTCAATTTCATCCATCCAGTGATGGAAAATTAATGGTTGAGTAGCATCTACATCATCAACAAAATTCCAATCATCTAGTAGAGAAAGTGCTGTTGTTTCATTTTCTGTTAACGATTTATCTTGTAATTGTTCTAAAAATAATGGAACAAATTCTCTTGCTTGTAAATTGGTTTGATCCATCTGGATATCCATCATATCTTCAACGGTCAAGGAATCACTTGCTTCAATCATTTCAGCAATTCGTTCATATCGATACGGTTGTGCCCACACATTACTAATATGGTATGGATAATCGTCCCCTACTACTTTATTATTAGCTGTTGCAATATATCCTTTTTCTGGATTCACAACTCGTGGCAATTCGTCATATGGAATATAATCTTTCCATTCATATTCAGCTTCCCAACCTGGAAGTGGCAACAATGCATCTTCCCCATTTTCGTAAATAGGAATTCTTCCATTTGCTTTATAAGCAATAATTCCATCCTTTGAGGCAAACACGAAATTCTGCGCCGGTACTAAAAACTTTTCCAATCCTGTTTCAAATTCTTCCCAATTTGTTGCTCTGTTAATATCCAAAATTGCTTGCAGTTCAGTAGTTGGTTCTAACGCTGTCCACCTTAAAGACATTACCGTATCTTTTCCACTTTCTTCGGCAAATTCGGAGACAATTGGTCCGTGTCTTGTTTCGACCACTTGATATTCAACGGTTTCCCCATCTTTGACATGAATAGGTTCATCGATAATGGTCGCTTCTTCCCATTCATCTTCAAAAAGAAATTCATTCGGATTATCAGGATTTCTCTTTTCCAGATATAATTGCTGTACATCAGGTCCTGTATTCGTTACACCCCATGCAATTTGATCATTGTGACCGAGGATGATACCTGGTACTCCAGCAAAAATAACACCACTGACATTCATATCTTCCGTTTCCAAATGCATTTGTAGCCAAATGGAAGGTGTGGCTAATCCTAAATGCGGGTCATCTGCTAATAAAGGCATTCCGTTTTCTGTTTTCTCTCCACTAACCACCCAGTTATTACTTCCGTTAAATGCATGTGGGATAACTGCCTTTTCAAAACTAGCTACTACATCGACTTCTTCTTCGCCAATAATTGTTGGCCTGTTTTCTGGATAGTCTGGAAAAAGTTCATATGCTTTTTCTTCTTCAAATTCATTTAAAACATAGTAGTTAAATGCTTGTCTTTCCCAATGTCCACCTAAGTCAAATGCCATGAACTTACCAATTGTTAATGAGTCAATAGGGGTCCATGGTGCTGGTTCGGCTCCCATTAACGTGAATTCAACTGGTAAGGAATTCGATTCTTTTGCTTCGTCTATATAGGCATTTACACCATCCGCAAACCATTGTAAGACTTGTTTTCCTTCATCTGTATATATTTCATACGAGTCTTCTGCTGCTCTTCGTAAACCAAGGGTACGAAAATATTTATCTTGATCAACTGCAGCTGCTCCTACAACTTCACTTAACGTACCAGATGCCTGTCGACGAGATAATTCCATTTGAAATATTCGATTTTGGGCTTGCATATATCCTTGAGTCATATATAAATCCTGCTCATTTGAAGCCCTTATATGAGGAACACCATGTTCATCCGTAATAACTGTCACTTCATCTTGCAATCCCTCTAGTTCAATTGTTCCTTCCAATTGAGGAAGTGAACGGTTTATGTATCCGTTTACAAAAAGAAGTGCAGCTACTAATGTGATGATAATTACTCCTATTATGATAAGGATAATTTTCTTCCAACTTCGCTTTTTTCTGGTTACTGGATTATTTTCTGCAATTGTGTGTTCTTCCATGGTGTGTAATTCCCTCCTTCAAGATAGTTGTATTAAAATTCAGATAGTTAAAATTATAGCACATACTTTAGAAATGCAATAGTAGAAAGGCACAGAGCGCTCGGAGCTAAACATCACTGCAGGTTATACTTTCTGATCTTTCAAAATGAAAACTCCACCCTAAAAGTGGATGGAGTGTACGATTATGTATGAACTAATTATGATTCCGTTATGTATATCAAGTTATCCAACGCCATTCGTTCCATCCCCATCAGATGGATCTGGATCGGGTTCTGGTTCAGTCGGTTCGTCCCCTGAACCGTCATCGGGATTAGGATCTTCCGGTTCTTCTTCTCCTGGGTTTTCTTCTGGATTTTCCGGTTCTGTTGGTTCTTCTTCGACTGGATCTTCTTCTGGATCTTCTGGTTCTGTTGGTTTTTCTTCGCCTGGTTCCTCTTCTGGTTCAGAATCTACTGGTTCTTCCTCTTCTGGTTCTTTTTCAGGCTCTGGTTTGGTTGGTTGCTCCTCTTCTGAATCATCTTTTGGTTTTGTTGGCTTTTTATCTTTTTCCTTGTCTTTCTCTTTTGGCTTAGTTTCTACCTTATCTTTCTCTTGTTTATCAGGATTAGGCTTTGTCGTATCATTTTTATTAGTATCCTGATCTTCGGAATGATCGCTAGAATTGTTTTTATAATTTGAATCAGTTATATTAGCTTTCTCTTGTTCTTCGGTGGCTACTTCCTCTGAATCTGTTTCTTCACCAAGTTCCATTTCTTCCTTTTCAATGTCATCAACATCACCTGCAAAATATTCATCATCTAATTCTTCTTTTATTACCAAATCACTTTCTAAATCTTCCACGTGATCTTCTACTTTAAAAGAAGAATTACGGTCTGCCTTTGCATCTACAGGGGCATCCATTAAACTTTTAATTACAAAAAATCCTCCACCGGCCAATGGAATTAATAATAAGATTGTGGCAACAATCCCAATAGCCTCCCGTTTAAACTCCATGTTATCCCCCCTAAAACTAAAATCAATTCATATAAAATCCAAGAAAATTTGAATGTCTACACTTTTGTTACTACTATAATATATTTTGGCGAAAATTGACAGTTTCCTATTTTGATATAATCCAATATTCTATTATTCTCCTAAAATGGCAAAAAGATAGGAATAATTGGAATCATCACAAATGTTAATACGATTTGTAGGGGAACCCCCACTTTTACGAAATCTTTAAACGAATAGCCCCCTGCATTCATAACAAGTGCATTTGTTGGTGAAGCAACTGGTGTAGAGAATGCCATACTTGCTGAAATAGCAACTGCAATGACAAATGGATATGGACTTACTCCAAGATTAATTGCTGTTGTTATCGCAATTGGAACGAAAATTACAGCTGTAGCCGTGTTACTAATAAACTGGCTTAAAATCATCGTTAATAGGTAGAAACCTGCTAAGACTGCATAAGGGCCAAAATCTCCTAAACTACCAAGTAATACGTCACTTAAAAATAGAACACCACCTGATTTTTCCAGCGCAGTGGCCATTGGAAGCATAGCTGCAATTAAGATAACCGATTCCCAATTAATGTTCTGATAGGCATCCTTCGTTGAACGAACACACCCTGTTACCACCATTAATAGCGCAGATATCAATACAGTAATAACTGGTTCTAATAACTCAAGAGTCATTAATGCTAACATAAGTATCATTATTCCCCCAGCTATTGGCGCTTTCCCACTGGCTGCAGCAGAAGTAGCTTGATCAGATACTTGTCCAACTACTACGAAATCAGTTGAAGTATCTTCTAGTAATTCAAACTGTTCCCAGGGTCCATGAACTAATAAAGAGTCTCCAAGATGTAATTTTTCTTTTCCAACATTATTCAATACATATTTTCCATTTCGTTGAATAGCTAACACGGTTAGACCATGTTTTTTCCTGAAATGCAATTCACGAATCGTTTTATTTTCAACATTAGAATGTGGTGTTATTAATACTTCTGAAATACCATTCGTTCGGCTTAATAATGCACTATCTTCATTATCAATTTTAACTTCTCTTAGCTTAAATTCTTCAATTAAACGATTGGAATCACCTAACACGATAATTTTATCATTAGCCTCTAATGTCGTATCAGCCTTAGGTGTAAGTGTAGTACCATGTCGGAATGGTTTGCGCTCGATTGCTTTTCTTTCAATAGAAATAATCGTGATTCCGTGTGAGATTGGTAATTTTAGTTCTTTTAGAGGTATTCCAATAATTGATGAAGATGGAGGAATCTCCAATACATGTAAATCATTATAGATTTTATAAAACCCTGCAAGTTCCTTAGCTGAGAAAGCCTTATTATCTCGAATGTTACGATCTAATTTATCTGGTAGTAGCTTTTTCCCAATCGTAGACAAAAATAAGATACCTACACTAAACGCTACTAATCCTACTGGAGTAAAATCAAAAAACGAGAGAGCTTCGTAACCACTACTCGCTATTGTCTCACTAGCTATTAAGTTTGGTGGTGTACCAATTAGAGTTAAAACGCCACCTAAACTGCTCGCAAATGCTAGTGGCATGAGATACTTAGATGGGTTTTGTTTTAAATGTAATGCCATACTGATAACAACTGGCAGCAATACTGCTACCGTTCCTGTATTACTCATAAACGCACTAAAAATTCCAACTGTAATTAAGATAATAATAAATAATTTCTTTTCATTATTATCTCCTAATTGCAATAGTCGGTTTCCCAGTTGTTTAGCCAATCCAGTATTGAGTATTCCTGCTCCAACGACAAACAATCCTGCAATCATAATGACAACAGAGTTCGAAAATCCAGCAATTGCTTCTGTTGGAGTAATAATACCAAATATCGTTAATAGCAATAATGAACCCAATGCTACAATATCCGACCTTATTTTCCCATGAATAAACAACAACGTCGCAAGAACCAAGATGATGAAAGTAGCTGCCATATCAAAGCCCACATGGATCCCTCCATACCAGTATCTTATCTACTTCAATAATACCATATATTAACAAGCAATTTATGGGGCTATTTGACACTTTCGTAAAGTTGCTTTATCTTTGTATATAATTAAGAGTTTTCTGACTAATAATGATTCCAAGGGGGAATTGGATGGAGTATGAAGTAAATAAATGGAGTCTGACATCCGAACGGAGTGCAAAAGACTACATCCTAAAAGTAGAAGAAGATTACTTTATCGGTAGACAAGAAGAACTATCTTTTTTTCATAATTACCTTCATACAAATGATCAGTTAGTTAATATCCTTCACTATTATGGTACTGGAGGTGTAGGAAAGTCCTTTCTACTTAATGCATTTGCACGAAAAGCGCAAGAAGAAAACGTTACTTATATTCAACTAGATAGTCAAGACTTTCTTCATACTCCTAGTGAATTTGTTGATTACTTTCTAAATGTTTTAGGCCTAACAGTAGAACTAGATGAAGATGAACTTCAACCATATACGTTTAAAAATATGATGCAACTCATCAAAAAAATTTCAATAACACAAAAATTAATTATTACGATGGATACCTTTGAACAAATGGAAGAATTAGAACGGTGGTTTCTACAGATTTTCATTCAACAGCTACCACCGAATACTGTAGTTGTACTTGCTGGTAGATATCCATTGAAAGATTGGAACCCTTCTCCTTCATATCGCTTTAAAACTCATCAGTTTGAATTGAAGGAATTTAGTCTAGAACAATCTCGTACTTTCTTAAACCAGTTTGGTATAGACAATGAGAATCATATCCAAGCGATTTGGAGATTTACAGATGGGCATCCACTTACTCTTTCCCTTACTACGCTTACAGACAGGCAACATTTTATTTCAAATCATGAACATGGCACATTACATGACTCTTCGCATATTTTGACTGAATTAACGGAACAGTGGTTACAAGAAGTGCGAGACGAGGATATTCTACATCTATTATATTCTGCTGCCCTTTTTTACCATTTTGATCGTGAAGGCTTGTCTACGATCTTAGAAAAGGAAGTAACGAATGACATTTTTCAGAAGTTGATTTCGCTGTCATTTATTCGAAAGTCTGCAATGGGGTGGATGATGCATGACCTAATTCGTGATGCCATCCAGGTAGAATTGCAACAGCGTGATCCAAAATTGTATCAAACTGTACTTAAGAAAATTGCTGAATATTACTATAAAAAAGCGATTCGAACAAAATCTCAACATGATGTGGGGATGTTCTTTTATCACATTCAGAATGACTATATCCAATCCACTTTTTTTCCGAATTCGACTTCCATGTATTTAGAAGCTGTTGATGAGCATAACTTTCAAGAAGTAATCGATTTTTTCGAATTTAAAAAGAAGAATATTGTGGAAAGCGACGCATCCTTTTACAATCGTTCTTCTAATAAATCGTACCATTTTCATGCATCTAAAGAACATAATGAAAATGAAGCAAACTACTTAGGACCAGATTACATTGAAAAGCTAGGATACCAGACAACAAGTTTACTAAAAAATTCTGATGGTGAAACAGTAGGAATGACGATTATTGTTCCAATTAATGAAGCGTCCGTTTCTATCTTAGAAAAGGAGCCTGTTTCAAGAGCTTATTTTCAATCTTTATCAACCGAGGAAATGAAGTACTATCAAGTACCTCCGAATAAACATGCTGGATGGTATATTAGACATTTAGATTTTGTAGACCCTTCAGATAGTTCTTTGCTATCCTACCTACTATATAATTTATTTACATTATTTACTGAAGGTAAAATAATAACTTCTACTCCAATTGAATTCTTTCAAGACCTGTTAAAGAATTTTGGCTTTCAAGAAGTAGAAGGTGCTAGTCATTACGATTTTGGAGAAAGTACGCCATCTTCCACTTTTTTACTAGATATAAGTGGTGAAAGATTTGATGTTTATTTAAAGCAATTTTTACCCGAAGATGATAATCAAAACAAACTAGATATCCTGGCAGAGTTGTTCTCTCTAACAGAACGTGAAAAAGATATCATCGAGTTAATACTTGAGGATAAGAGTAATCAAGAAATAGCACAGCAGCTTTTCATTGCAGAAATAACAGTTAAAAAACATGTATCTCGTATTCTAAAAAAAGCAGAGGTGAAAAATCGTACACAGCTTATTAAAAGAATCCTAGAGTTTGTATAAGTAGATGGGTACAAGACTAACTACTAATGCCCTCGCTACAGAAATACACTTCGCTTTCACTTCCAGCACAAGTGCGACATCTGCTCAAGCTTCCTACGGTCGCTTTCACAGTGTCTTCTTTGCCGCGGGCGGCTGGTGAGCCAGGGTGCGACTTGGTTAAGCTTCCTTGCTCCCTTGCGCTGAGGAAGCAAGCTTCGAAGCTTCACTTGTAGACGCAAGCGCATCCATGGGTCTCACCTATGCCTTTCCTCCCGCAGGACAAATGTTTTTGGTGGGGGGAATAATCACAGTCCCAAGTAATGTTATGCTACGGCAGCATTATATTCGCACGAAGGAAATTGTTCTTTATTTCCGAGGAGTATAAGTGTATTCTTACGCTAGTGTATTATTAGACAAATAAGAATTATGGTTCTACTGCAATATCACTAGTTGATTGGAGCGGAGGGCAGTCGACTCCTGCGGGAATAGCACGTGACCGAAGACCCCAAAAGATGTACCTGCGTCTACTAGAAAGTCTAAGAAGTCAATTCCTCGGTACAAGGCAGCAAAGAAGTTTATTCAAGTAGTCGCCTGGCTGAGGCCGTGCCCGCGGAAAGCGACTGTCCGCAGTGCAAATCAACAAAGC
>NZ_FQVW01000082.1 GCF_900129485.1 Ornithinibacillus halophilus | reverse complement strand
TGAGCCAGGGAACTACTTGATTATGCTTCCTAGCACCCTTGCGCTGAGGAAGCATACTGCGTAGCATTACTTGTAGACGCAAGCGCATCATGGGGTCTCACCTATGCCTCTGCTCCCGCAGGAGTCTACGTGTATTTCTTACGCTAGTGTGTATTCTTAGACAATAAGAACTATGGACCTACTGCAATATCACTAGTTGATTGGAGCGGAGGGCAGTCGACTCCTGCGAGAACAGCACGTGACCGAAGACCCCACAGCGGTGGTTTTCCGCGAGGAGGCTGAGGCCGTGCCCGCGGAAAGCGACTGTCCGCAGTGTAAATCAACAAAGCAGTTACACCGGAATTGAATAATTCATTAAAAATTAGATTTCACCTAAAGACTAACATTCTAACTACCTTCATGGTAATTGTTCGACTTTCGATTATAGAGATTAAGTTATGTTCCAGCCCTCTATGTGTATATGACTTTTTTATTAATCGGACTTTTTCACTAGCCTCGCCTTGCTCCCGCAGGAGTCTTCGTGTATTTCCTCCGCTAGTTGGGGCGTATTGTCTATTGGAGCGAATAACAGTCAACTATTTGAAAATCATTTACATTTTCTATACATACAACGGTGCTTTATTTGTTAGGGCCAATACTCGTTCAGCAGCCTCTTTTAATGCAGCTTCATCTTCATGATTTTTTAGAGTTAGGGAAATAATTTTTGCTACTTCCTTCATTTCCTCTTCTTTGAATCCACGTGTTGTGACAGCAGCTGTTCCTATACGGATTCCACTTGTAACAAATGGACTTTCCGTATCAAACGGAATTGTGTTTTTATTTGTTGTAATACCAATATCATCTAATACTTTCTCTGCTACTTTTCCAGTTAGATTTAGTGGCGTAACATCCAATAGTAATAAATGATTGTCAGTACCACCAGATACAACACGAATACCTTCTTCTACTAGTGCTTCACCTAAGACTTTTGCATTTTTAATGATTTGTTCACTATACACTTTAAAATCATCGGAAAGTGCTTCTTTAAATGCAGTCGCTTTTGCTGCAATAATGTGCATCAATGGTCCACCTTGCATTCCAGGGAATACAGACTTGTCTATTTTCTTTGCATACTCTTCTTTACATAGAATCATTCCACCACGTGGCCCACGAAGTGTTTTATGAGTTGTTGTTGTTACAAAATCAGCGTAAGGAACTGGACTAGGATGCAATCCAGTAGCAACTAGACCAGCAATATGAGCCATGTCTACCATTAAATATGCGCCAACTTCATCAGCAATTTCACGGAATCTAGCAAAATCAATCGTACGAGAATAGGCACTTGCACCAGCAACAATTAATTTCGGCTGTACTTCTTTTGCCTTTTCTAGTACTTTGTCATAATTTAATTGTTCAGTTTCTTTATCCACACCATAATCAACAAAGTTATAAAGTGTTCCACTAAAGTTAACCGGGCTACCATGGGTTAAATGTCCACCATGATTTAAGTTCATTCCTAAAACTGTGTCACCAGGTTCAAGTATAGTAAAATAAACAGCCATATTTGCTTGTGCACCTGAATGTGGTTGAACGTTTGCATGTTCTGCACCGAATAACTCTTTGGCACGATCACGAGCAAGATTCTCTACAATATCAACGTATTCACATCCACCGTAATATCTTCTGCCAGGATAGCCTTCAGCATATTTATTTGTTAAAACAGAACCCATTGCTTCCATTACAGCTTCTGAAACAAAATTCTCAGATGCAATTAATTCAATTTTATCCTGTTGACGCTTTTTCTCTAATTGAATAGCTTCGTATAATTCTACATCTGTGTTTTTTACATGACTCATCTCTACCTACCCCTTTGTTAAAAATATTGGTCTTCCTTAAGTACATTGATTATTTGCTTTTGTATGTTCATAAACAGCACGCTGGCCACCGATTAACTTAGGTCTTGTGCGTGCTGCTGTTACTCGTGCATTTCCGATATAACGTTGGGTAAAACGAACGGGGACAGCGACATGCTTTAGGTGCATTCCTATCATTGTTTCTCCAATGTCCATTCCAACATGCCCTTTGACATGTTCTACGACAACTGGATGTTCCAAATGTTTGAATGCATAGGAGGCCATCGATCCACCCGCTTTAGGTACAGGAACTACGGAAACTTCTTGTAACCCGTACCGTTCCATCGTTTTTCTCTCCATTACAAGGGCACGATTTAGGTGCTCGCAACATTGAAAAACAAGATGGACCCCTGTTTTTTGTTTCATTTCTTGTAATTCATTGAAAATCTCAGCAGCGATTGCTTCACTTCCGGAGGTACCTATTTTTTCTCCGGCAACTTCACTTGTGGAACACCCGAGAATAAAAAGTTCATCTTCTCTCAAAAAAGAGCTCTGGAGCCATTCCCCAACAATTGCTTGCATGTCGTTTTTCAAATCCAATGAAATCACCCTATTATTCTTGCCCCTCATAGGAGGTTATTTTTTCAATTCTTCGTTCGTGACGACCACCTTCAAACTCTGTTTCTAACCAGGCTTTAGCAATTTCACGAGCTAGACCAGGTCCAATAACACGCTCACCCATGGCAATCATGTTGGAGTTATTATGTTGACGTGTTAGCTTCGCACTATATACATCATGTGTTAATGCACAACGAACGCCTCTTACTTTATTAGCAGCAATTGACATACCAATACCTGTTCCACAAACAAGAATGCCACGGTCAAACTCACCACTCGCTACTCGTTTCGCAGCTGGTAGAGCATAATCTGGGTAATCTACCGATGTTTCACAGCTACAACCTGTATCTTCGTATTCAATTCCCATTTCTTCTAGTAGACTTTTTACTTCATTACGAATTGCCATTCCTGCGTGATCTCCAGAAATAATAACTTTCATTTCTATCGCTCCTTATCTAAGTTGTTTCATTGAGTGTATTCAAATTAAGCTTCTTTACTTTTTACCCCTGTAAACTTCTGAATTTGCTTATTCAAATTCTGTGCTTGCACTTCTAAATCATGTGCTAATTGATCAACAGTACTTATCGTATTCGCTTGTTCATGAATCGATGCATTTACTTCCTCAGCACCAGCTGAAGTCTCTTCTGCAATAGCTGCTACTTCTTGTGACTGCGTTGCTGTCGACTGAATGGATTCAAGCTGCTTGTTCACTAATTCTGAGATTGTCGTAATTTCTGATGCAACCGCTTCAATCGACCCTGACATTTGTTCGATTGCCGTATTCGTATGAACACCATTGTCTGCTTCTTTTTTGGCATAAACCATATTGTCATTTATTTTCTCGACCACATGATTGACATCTTGTTGAATGGCGTTAATTAATTCTGAGATTCGCTGCACAGCTTGTCCACTTTGATCAGCTAATTTACGAATTTCTTCGGCAACTACCGCGAACCCTTTTCCATGCTCACCAGCACGAGCCGCTTCAATTGAGGCGTTTAATGCTAGGAGATTCGTTTGTTCTGCAATTTCCCCAACCATCGTAATAATGGATTCGACTTGGATTGCGTTTTGTTTTAAATGTTCAACATCTTTTAAGGAGACTTCTTGTTCCTCGGCAAGTTTTTGGATGCCTGCCACTAACTGATTCACTACATCTTTACTTTTAGTTAAAGTAACCATCATCGTATTCGATTTTTCTCTTGATTGCGCTGCTTTTTCTTGTACTTTTTCAGCTAATTCTGTAGCTTCTTCCACCGCTTCTACTGTTGTCTGAATTGCTTCAGAAGAACTTTCTGCACCTCGTGAAATATCATCAATGGAAGCACTAATTTGTTCGGAATGCTGAGAAACTTGTTCTGATGCATGTTTCATTTGAATGACTGATTTATTCGTCGTTTCAAAGTTCACATCAATATTATGTACCATTTCTTTTAGATTCTTTAACATTGTATCAAATGCAATACTTAACGCTTTAATTTCATCATCTGATTTTCCAATTTCAATAGACTGATTCAAATCTCCATTCGCTGCTCGAGAGGCCACTTGCTCTAACTGATCCAATCGTTTTGTAATCACTCTAGCAGCAAAATATGCAAGTATTCCAGACCAAATAATCCCTAACAACAATGTAATGATCGTGAATACCTCAAAGGAAACTTGCCAGAAATTTACGACATGATCATATACGAAGTAAAGGAAAACCGCACTCGTAGAATAGGTAATTAATGCTAAGATGGTTGTAAATAACATGAGCTTCAATCGTAGGCTAAACTTATACTTCTTTTTTGACATTCCTAATCCCCCAAATACCTTTATTTATTATATTTTTTTATTAATTGATCAATAAACTTATCAAGCTCAAACATTGTCTTTTCATAGGTAGCTAAGTCCCCGCCAAAAGGATCAGAAATATCATAGCTGATTAAACTATTTTCAAGTTGATTAATTCTAAGAATGTCAGCTTGTAAATACTCATTCAATTTTCTATCTAACTCTCCCTGTGGTAATTCACGGCCGTTTTGTTGAACAAATAATGCCCGTTTTGCTTCATAATCAGCATATAATTTCTTCAGCTCATCCCACACTTGTCGATCGGCATCAGAAACATATTCCTTTAACGTATAATATTTCTCTTGAAACTCCGGAAATTTCATAATCATTGATTGCTTATGTTGAGTTGTCATCGCTAAAACAATATCTGCCCAATTTAATAAACGATGGTCCACTGGTTGTGAGCGATGATTCAACTGAATATCATAATGTTTATTAACTGCTTCGATGGCATTTTGGTTTGCACGTTCATTTTTGCCTGCAAAAATACCTGCAGATTGTACTTCTGCTTCAGGCATTTTCTTTTTTAATAGTGCCTCTGCCATTGGACTACGGCATGTATTTCCAGTACAGACAAACAAAATCTTCATAAAGATACCTCCGATAAGTTGTGAGTATATGCATACGTATGAATTGGACAGTTAATTTGTGATTTGACAGGTTAGATTTTCGACAAAATTCACCTACTATGAATATACCATAGAAGAGGTGTTTATGTCAGAAAAAATCAACATCTTTTTCGAGATATTGAAAGTGTTTACATCCTTCTTTTGGCTTCAAAAAATTCTAGTGTAATACATTCACACGACATGCATAAGGCGATCCTCTTTGTTGTGATCAATACTCGTGATGAAGATAGACTTGAGAACAAGTAAAAAGCCTTGCCCTAAAATAGAACAAGACCATATCCTTACCCAAAAATAATATATAAGCCAAACGCAAAAAGAATACTCCCACCGAGAATTTCACTATATACACCTAATAATCCACGAACTTTTCGACCTATGATCATCCCTAACCATGTTAGGATTGTACTTGCTGCACCAAATAAGATTAGTACTAGAGCAATTTTCACTCCAGAAAGACCTAGTCCCAAACCAACCGAGAAACTATCAATACTAACACTGATAGCAAAAAACAATAAACCGATTCCAGTCGTTTTAATTACTTGTGGGACCTCATGATTAAATGCAGAAAACACCATTTGTGACCCTATGCCTACCAATAATAGCCCACCTAGTAATGTTGTTAAGCTACCAATAGAAGATGAAATGGCTTGTCCCAAAACAATTCCTATAAAAGGCATAATTACATGAAAAATTCCAATTACAATTCCAATGAACGCAATCCGTTTTAGCCTAATTTTTTGCATTCCAATCCCTAAACTTACCGAAAATGCATCCATTCCGAGTGCGATTGCCATAAATAATAATGAAACTACTTCCCCAATCTGGATTCCTGCCATTCCCCTTCCTCCTTGGACATGCTTATACACTATATGCATGGCAAAAAAGGAATATGACAGGCATCAGCATCCACTATTATTTTAAGTGAACACTTGCTGCTTTTCGTAACCGATTCATAACGGCTTGGCCTAGCCCTTCATCTGGAAAGGACTCACAAATAATAATATCCACATCTGACTGCTTGTAATAGCGTAAGCCATCATATAATTTGGATGCGATTTCTTGGATGTGATCACCTAGAATCCATTTGTTATCTGCTTGGATTTGTGGATAACTTGCGGAACTTAATAACACCCCTACCCTATTTCCAATTTTCCTTTGTTCATTGATGACTTCTTGCATTCTTTCCAGTGGACCGTCAATAATCCACAGAGGAACTTCCGGAGCGTAGTGGGTATACTTCATTCCTGGTGCTCTTGGCTTTTCGTTTTCACTAATATCGACTAGAGCAGGATCCATCATAACAGGACCAACTGTATTTTCTAATTCCTCTCTAGTAACACCCCCTGGTCTTAAGATAATAGGAATTTTTTGGGTACAATCCACGACGGTCGACTCTACCCCAACGCCTGTAGGACCACCATCCACAATCCCAGCAATTCTACCATTCAAGTCTTGCCATACGTGATCAGCTGATGTCGGACTTGGTTTTCCTGAAAGGTTCGCACTTGGAGCTGCAATTGGTACATTACAAGCTTTTAAGAGTTCGATTGCGATTGGATGGTCTGGTATTCGTACACCAATTGTGGATAACCCTGCTGTTACATTATCTACACATGCTCCATTACTAGGAAGAACATAAGTTATTGGACCAGGTGAGAATTTTTCAATTAACTTATCCACATAATCAGGGATTTCCGTAACTAATTTTTTCAATTGTTCTTTTGTAGCCACATGGGCGATTAACGGATTATCTTGTGGGCGACCTTTTGCTTGAAAAATTCTAGCGACCGCTTCACTATTTGTAGCATCTGCCCCCAATCCATAAACCGTTTCAGTTGGGAATGCAACCGTTTGACCAGCTCTCAAAAGCTGTGCTGCTTCTGTAATTAGAGCTTTTGATTTTGCTTCATTGATATCTTTTATGTTAAATCGTTTCGTTTCGTTCATGTCGAGTACCTCTTTTCTATCCTACATTTTAGTTTATCCCAACTTATTTCGCAATGAACAAAGACCTCAAGGGGGTAGGCGCGAGGACACTGAAAAACTAAGTGATAATAAAAAAATGAGCCCGACAATTCTATATGCAGTGTAGTATGCAGGGGTTCAGAGGCTGAGACAAAAGTGTTTTAGTTAAAGTAAAACCTGAACTTTATTCAAGGTTTAGATTTTTTATGAAATGTAAATGAAGTGTAATCTCTGCCGCTTCAGAAATACACTTCGCTTTCCGCGGGCGGCTGGTGAGCCTCCTCGAGCCGTATGCTCGTCGCGTTAGTTCTTCAGAGAAGTATTGCTCCTCGCAACTCGTAGCTTACTCGGCAGAAGTGTTGCTCGTTGCTCTCCGGGGTCTCACCGATGCCTCTGCTCCCGCAGGAGTCTACGTGTATTTCTTACGCTAGTATGTATTCTTAGACAATAAGAATTATGGATCTACTGCAATATCACTAGTTGATTGGAGCGGAGGGCAGTCGACTCCTGCGGGAACAGCACGTGACCGAAGACCCCACAGCGAGGGAACTACTTGAATAATCTACTTTAGCCCCTTGTGCCGAGGAAGCCAGCTTCGAAGCATAACTTGTAGACGCAGGTACAGTGCTTCCTTGCTGGAGGCTGAGGCCGTGCCCGCGGAAAGCGACTGTCCGCAGTGCAAATCAACAAAGCAGTTACATCAGAAT
>NZ_FQVW01000053.1 GCF_900129485.1 Ornithinibacillus halophilus | reverse complement strand
CGGAGGTATACCCAAGTCTGGCTGAAGGGATCGGTCTTGAAAACCGACAGGCGGGTCAAACCGCGCGGGGGTTCGAATCCCTCTACCTCCTCCATTTATAACAATAGCGCATAAAATTTTGGAGATACAAAAAACCGTTACGAATGTAGCGGTTTTTTTATTGTTATTAAATCGTCTGTGGTATAGATTCTCATCTCTCCTCTAAAACTAATACATAAAAAACCCACTTGAAAAATAACAAGTGGGTTTTAGCTTATTATTTTATTAATTCTCTAGCTTCCCAACGTCTAGATTGTTGAATGAAGTGACCGATTTTTTCCAAGATAGGTTCAACAGAATTTTCTTCCTTCATTAAATCATAGTCAGAGATATTAATACGTAAAATTGGGCATGCATTAAAGTTATTAATCCAATCTTCATAGCGGTTGTACATTTCTTCCCAATAGGCAATAGGAGTGGTTTTCTCCATTTCACGACCACGATGTTGGATACGATCAAGTACTTCGTCAAATGACCCTTCTAAATAGATGAGTAAATCAGGATGTGGGAAATATGGTGTCATAACCATTGCATCAAATAAGTTTTTATATGTTTCATAATCAGTTTTTGACATTGTTCCATTATCATAATGCATCTTAGCAAAAATCCCAGTATCTTCGTAAATGGAGCGATCTTGGATAAATCCTCCACCATATTCAAATATTTTCTTTTGTTCCTTAAAACGTTCGGCAAGGAAATAGATTTGCAAATGGAAACTCCAACGTTCAAAATCTGCATAGAAATCTTCTAAATATGGGTTCGTATCCACTTTTTCAAAGGATGTTTTAAAATTAAGCGCATTTGCAAGCGCCTTTGTCATTGTTGATTTCCCAACACCAACTGTTCCAGCTATCGTAATAATACTGTCATTTGGTATATTATACTTTTCTCGTAAATTCATAATATAATTCCCCTTTTTCATCTAGCTAAACACCGTCTCAATTGGTGGCTTAACTTTTTATTTGTATGATGCTAACTGATTATTTAAAGATTGCCTTACTTTATTAATAATTAAATCTAGATCAGTTTTATTTTGCACAAAGTCAAGTTCATCCCCATTTATTCGGATCACTGGAATGTTGGGATGTAGAATTTCGAAATCATTCATATATGCTTCATAGTCCTGTGATAGTTGCGCTAAGTAGGATGCTTTTATATTTTGTTCAATTTCTCTCCCGCGCAATCGGATTCGTTTTAATATTGTATCTAAACTTGCATTTAAATAAATCATCATATTAGGAACAGGCATGTCCTTTGTTAAAATTTGATAAATTTGTTCATATTTATCAAATTTATCATCTTGTAAAGTACGTTTAGCAAAGATCATGTTTTTGGATATATGATAGTCAGCAACTACTGGTTTATTTAAATTTAAATATTTTTTCTCTATGTCTTCTAATTGCTTAAATCGATTGCATAAAAAGAACATTTCTGTTTGAAAGCTCCACTCATCAATATCATCATAAAACTTTCCAAGAAAAGGATTTTCTTCTACAATTTCTTTTAATAAGTGGTAATCAAACTGGTGCGATAATTCTTTCGCTAACGATGTTTTACCAATACCGATAGGGCCTTCTATCGCTATAAATGGGACGTCTGTCATTTCTTTTCCCCCTATCAAACGAATTCGACAGTCATTTTATCATTTTAACACATATAGACTGTTTCATCTATATTACATCTACATAGGGTATTGGTAATATTTATTACTTTTAAATATTATTTCCTATTTGTTATAATGAATGAGGTTACCTTTTACTAAGCCCTCGTAGCTCAGGGGATAGAGCATCGGTTTCCTAAACCGTGTGTCGCAGGTTCGAATCCTGCCGGGGGCGTATCCCATCTCAAATCTGAAGCAATGCGTCGATTGATCCCATTCCAACTCACATTTCTTTTACAACTCATTGTTAAATTACGATACAACATGAAGGGAGCAACTATATGAGTCTAACAAAAAAAATATTAATTTCCCTATTATTAGGTGTAATAGTCGGTATAGGACTAAGTATTTCCTCACAAGAATTTTTCGCTTCTGTCGATCAATATGTATTAAGCCCCATCGGACAGTTATTTATTAATTTAATTATGATGCTTGTCGTTCCAATTGTATTTGTTTCAATTGTTTTAGGAACAGCAGGACTTGGAGAACCAGCCAAACTAGGGAAAATAGGAATTCAAACGATTTCTTTTTATTTAATAACAACTGCAATCGCCTTATCTATCGGTTTGGGTGTGGGAATAATTCTTGAACCAGGTGAAGAAGGTGTATTTCCTGTAAATAATGTTGAATATGAAGAGAGTATGGCACCTCCAATTACAGAAACATTAATCAACATCATTCCTAAAAATCCACTGGAAGCGATGTCATCCGGTGATATGTTACAAATTATTGCTTTTGCTATTTTCATAGGTATTGCGCTAGCTGCTTTAGGTGAGAAAACTGCTGGAATTCATCGTTTATTTGAACAAGCTAATGAGATTTTAATCTTTTTAGTAAACCTTGTGATGAAAGCAGCACCATATGGAGCATTTGCTTTAATTGCATCTGCTATTGGTGAAGCAGGGTTACATGCGATTGGTTCCATGGCAATGTATATGTTAGCTGTTATATTAGCATTAGTTATTCATGGTGGGGTAATCTATCCTTTAGCCATAAAACTGTTAGGTAAGGGAAACCCAATTAAGTTTTATAAAGAGTTCTTTCCAGCAATGTCAGTTGGTTTTAGTACATCAAGTTCCAGTGCTACATTACCAATTGCAATGCAAATTGCTCAAGAGAAATTAGGGATTAAAAAATCAATCAGTAGTTTCGTACAACCATTAGGTGCGACAATAAACATGGACGGGACAGGCATTATGCAAGCTGTAGCAACTGTCTTTATTGCCCAAGTTTATGCAGTTCCATTAGGCCTTAATGAAATGATTATGATTATTTTAATGGCAACGTTAGCAAGTGTTGGTACAGCAGGTGTGCCAGGGGTGGGACTTGTTATGTTAGCCATGGTTTTAAATCAAATTGGCTTACCAGTAGAAGGAATTGCCTTAATTATAGGAGTTGACCGTCTATTAGATATGCTACGAACGTCCCTTAATCTAGCAGGGGATGCAGCATGTGCTTATATCATATCTGAAAATGAAAAGAGAAAAGAAGCAGCATAAGTGAAGTCCAGTTGCCTTAACAAAAGGTAGCTGGATTTTTTAAAAGATAAGAAAGCATTCCTTACAGAGATGTCTAGCTCCAGCACCTACCCCCTCGAGGTCTTAAGTCAATTCTCATCACGGGCAAAAAGCGCCACAGAGAGGATTGGCTTAAGCTATGCCTGAGGCTGAACAAGGCGCATGCGCTTTTCTTAAGAAAAAAGGACCGATTCTTATAAAAAATTCTAATAATTCGTGTTAAACTCTTTCAAATTGTCATAAAATGTTCTAAAATAGTAATTACTTAACTCTTTTAATATTTCTTAAAAGAAGGAATTGTAATCGTTTGCAAACGTATTTTCTAAACTAAAATGAGGTGATAGGATGGATATGCAGCGTATACCAGCTAGAGAAGGGAATCATAATCTACAAAACTATGAAGATGTTAGAAAGAATTTCTCATGGGATAATGTTAAAAGGAATTTTAGCTGGGACAAAACAGGAAAGGTAAATATAGCTTATGAAGCATTAGATCGTCATGCAGAAAATCCGGATAAAAAAGATAAGGTTGCTTTAATATATTCAGCACCTGATCGTGAAGAAAATATAACGTTCAATGAATTAAGTAAACGAAGCAATCAGTTTGCGAATGTACTTAAAAAGTATAATGTAAAAAAAGGGGATCGAATTTTTCTATTTTTACCAAGAAGCCCTGAATTTTATGCGGCTTTCTTTGGTATTTTAAAGATTGGAGCAATTGCCGGGCCATTATTCGAAGCATTTATGGAACAGGCTGTACGAGATCGTTTGCAGGATAGTGAAGCGAAAATACTTATAACTACCCCTGATCTTTTAGGGCGTGTACCACAAGAGGATTTACCAGATTTAGAGAAGATAATTCTAGTAGGTGAACATCAAGAAACTGGTGATCAGTACATTGATTATACAAAGGAAATGGAAAACGCATCTAGTGAATTTAGTATCGAATGGGTAGATTTAGAAGATGGAATGTTAATTCACTATACTTCAGGGTCTACTGGTAAGCCAAAAGGTGTTTATCATGTTCATAATGCGATGATTCAGCAATACCAAACAGGAGAATGGGTTTTAGACCTAAAGCAAGATGATGTCTACTGGTGCACAGCTGATCCAGGATGGGTAACAGGAACAAGTTATGGTATCTTTGCACCATGGCTACATGGAGTGACAAATGTTATAAGAGGTGGGCGTTTTACACCTGATGATTGGTATAAAACATTACAAGATAAGGAAGTGTCAGTTTGGTATACTGCACCGACTGCTCTTCGCATGTTAGTAAGTAATGGTGACGATTTAGTTAAACAATATGATTTATCCTCTCTTCGTCATATTATGAGTGTTGGTGAACCATTAAATCCTGAAGTAGTAACTTGGGGATTAAAAGCATTTAATCTACGTATTCATGATACATGGTGGATGACAGAAACTGGTGCACAACTTATCGTGAACCTTCCATCCGAGGAAATTCGCCCAGGATCAATGGGAAAACCAATTCCTGGTATAGAGGCAACAATCGTAGATAATGAAGGCAATGAGATTCCTCCAAATCAAATGGGGAACTTAGCTATAAAAGCCGGCTGGCCAGCTATGATGCGTGCCGTTTGGAATAATCCAAGTAAATATGAAAGTTACTTTATTAATGGATGGTATGTGTCTGGAGATAGTGCTTATCGTGATGAAGATGGCTATTTCTGGTTCCAGGGTCGTTTGGATGATGTTATCAATACATCAGGAGAGCGTGTTGGGCCGTTTGAGGTAGAAAGTAAGTTAATTGAACACCCAGCAGTAGCAGAGGCTGGTGTTATTGGAAAACCTCATCCTGAAAGAGGAGAAATTATTAAAGCATTTATTACCTTAAATACCGGGTATGTAGAATCACCTGAATTGCTAGAAGACATTCGTCAGTTTGTAAAAACAGGATTAAGTGCACATGCAGCCCCTCGCGAGTTAGAGGTTCGTGATTCAATACCTAAAACAAGAAGTGGTAAAATTATGCGACGCTTACTAAAATCTTGGGAACTTGGATTACCAACAGGAGATACTTCCACGTTAGAGGAATAGGAAATCTTGTTCCAAAATTTATATGTGTTACATGTAAAAGTAGATTTCGTCATCATTGTTGTTAAAAAATATACTGATGAGTAGTGAGATATACAGTAGATAAATGTGCCTCATCGCCATATGCATTCACCATACTCCAGGATTTGAGAAATGTATTTATCGAAAGAAGCTTAATGAATTGAGAAAACAAAAAAGAACAAAATAGGTATCGAAAGGTCCATTAAATATCGGAGCTTTTCGATGCCTTTTTTGCTGGAAATCAATCTTTATTTTTTATTAAACTATGAGTTGTAAACAGTTGGTAGTTACTTGTTAGGCTAATTTATTGCCTATTGTTAGTGAAATGTCCTTATAGGCTATACAAAAACTAGCCTTTTAGGGGGGACTTTTACAATTAACCATTTGGGCTTTTAGGCATAACCCTATGTTAAGATTGATTTTATTCATTAAATATTTTTTCAAATTCACTTTTAGAAATATACATAACATTTTTAATATACAATTGATGATTAACTAAATCAGGAGTAGTTTCTACTAATAATACTTGATTATCATATTCATATATTGCAAATTGATAAACTTTTTGTGGCGCTTCTACAGCATGATTAGATTTGATATTTCGGATTTTGTTAGGTATTTCTTCTTTCCTATTTCCCTCATTTAAAATAAGAGATTCGTATTTATTATTATTTAATAATTCCTGAAGTAGATCAGCACTAGTTTTAGGCTTAGAGTTTTGATAAAAAACCCAAATATTCCACGAGAATAATAAAAGGAGGAGTATAAGAATCAAAGATAATTTGATTTTCTTATTCATAAAAATTCCACACTTTCCATTTTAATGTAATGTTTTAGTGTTTATGAGGATAATAACATGTAAATAGTCATATGAATTTACTTTAAAAAACTTAACATGGAGATGTAGTAGAAGTATGTTATTCCCAAAAACTTATTATCTTTTACTTTTACCACAAGGATCCCCATGTCAAGTTACTGTAGAATAAATATACTAATTTCCATTCCTTACACAAATAATCACAAATTTATTAGGTCTTTAATTTAGTAAAATGACATTGTATATACCAGCATGAACTAAATCTGACCATGATCGTGTATCACCTCTTTCAGATAAATCAACCCAACTAACCTCTCCATTTCTAGCATTAATTACTTTAGCGTCTATGTCAATTTTATATGTTCTTAATCCTAATTCACCTTGTGATGTAACTTCATAATCCCATCTTGATTGCCTACTAAAAACTGAACCACTAATAGCTGTATCTATCGTTGCCCCAACAACTGTAGCTCCTAAAGCAATCACAACTCCCAGAATTCCACCTGTAAATATGGCGCCAATTACACCAATTATAGTAGATACCGCTGTACCAGCAGGAAAAACAATTTGCTTAGTAGGGCCATACGTAATACTGTTTTTACCATACAAATAACCCCATTCATCCCAAGTACTACTATATTCACGATGTATAAGGTAATAATCTGATGGTGGAGTATGAGTTAATTTGTTGTTAATCGTATCCTTAGTATCTATGATGTAATCATCAAATGTACTTAAGGTTTTGTTACCTTTATTATCATAATACAAAATTTTATTACTATTAGAAAATATTATTGTCTTATCAATAAATTTATTATCAAGATAAGTTTCATAGACAGTCTTATTTCCTTCCTCAATAACTTTTATTTTTAATTCTCCTGATGAGTTATTTTCTATTATATAAGCCTTTTTTCCATCAAGTATTGTTTCACTAATGTCAAAACGATTAAGAATATCTTTATCTACCTCCGCAAAAGTCGAATTTACTGGAATAATAGTAAATATAAGCATAGCAACCAGAAACATAATCCCAGTATTTTAAAAAAAACAGCTTTTTCTAGTTTTCATGGTAGATCCCCTCCATAAATTTTATAATTAAATTTCCTATATACCTTCAATGTAAATAAAATAGCCATAAAAAAAAGCCACCTTAATAACTATTTGTTTAGTACTAAACTTAGCTAAATATTAACATAATTCACTTAATTTTGTATTAAACAAGTTATTACTATAGGAGCTAATTTGAATTAATAATATTTACAACTTGAACAAGTATAGGAATATTGTATAACAAAGGTGTCTATAAAAGACTATCTAGAAATAATTCTTATTTTAGACAGATTAAATAGTATTTTTTATACAACTTTTTCAATTTTAATAATGTATGATTTGTTATAATGTAATTAAATAAAATATCCTGAAGGGTATGAATCCCGTTGAAAAAAAATATAGGTTACATTATTAAACTAAAAAGGCTAGAAAATAAGTTGACACAGGAGGAGTTAGGTGAGGGAATATGTACACCTTCATACCTGAGTAGAATTGAAAATAATCATGTAATCCCTGATGAATCAATATTTAATTTATTAATTGAAAGATTGGATATCCCCATAATAAAGGAAGAAGTAAACAACGTTGATATAAATAAAAGGCTTGAAAACTGGCATAATAATATGTTGGAAAGAAAACACTTTGAAGAAAATGTTTATAGACTGAAAGATTTGGTTGAACAAGTTGGTAATGAGAAATGTACTATTAAATTCAATATCGTATACAGTAGATACCTTCTAATGAACGGAAAAACTAATAAAGCAAGTGAAATTCTATTTAATATTGGAAACATCATGAAACTCGAGTATACCAGAAATTATTTTTTATATGTAGGAGTACTGATGATTTATTATTTCATAAAGGGAAAATACGAACGTGCTATTGAAGAAGGGTTAATTATTATTAACGCAAAAGGCCTAGACTTCTTAGGTAATAATCACGAAATTGGAATGTTTTATTATAACCTAGCTCTAAATTATAGTAAAATGTACCAAAGTGAAAGGTGTATCCACTTTTCTAACATAGCTTTATCCATATTCAAAGATAATTATTTATTAGATAGAGCTATAGATTGCCATCTTCTTCTGGGTATTTCTTTCAATAGATTGAACCTTTGGGAAAAGTCAAAGGAATCCTATCTTCTTTCAGAAAAACTTATTAAATTCCTTTCTGAACAAAAAAGAAACACCTATTTGGGAATGATTTACAATAATATTGGGTATTCTTTGGAGTGCCAAGGCTATTACATGCAAGCTATAACATATTATGAGAAAAGTTTGGAACATAAAAAAGATGTTAATGATAAAGTAAGAACCATCATCAATCTTGTTCGATCAAATTACGTAGATGAAAATAAAGAAAAGGCATTACATTGGCTACAATTGGGCATTGATAGGATAAACAATAACTCTATGTCAAGAAATACGGTACAGCTTCAAATTTACCAGAAGTTATTACAAGATGACGACTATAATTATGAAAGTGTTAATCAATTGGAAAAGACAAGCTTTAACTACTTTATAAAAAATGATTTATGGCAATTCGTATATGAGTATTCAAAGTTATTTGCTTATATGTACGAAAAGCAAAGTTATTATAAAAGGGCAAATTATATGTATAAATTAGCTATAAAAGCTAATGAATATAAATTTTCAGGGGGGAAAAAAAATGAAAAAAGTGATTTTGACCTTAATTTTCATGACAGGGATTATTTGGATTTCTTCTAGTAACTTTACATCAATTTTTGAATCTACTGACCATGAGGATCATCCAGAACCTTTTTCTGAAGAAGTAACATCTTAACTTTTTTGTAAAGTGATTCAAATTTTAAAAAGTAGTAATTCTGCAAGTACAAAACGATAGATAGGAATCCTCCAGTATCCATTTGGTACTGGAGGGAATTTTTATACTTTACTAATAATAAAGTTATCCTGTAATAGCTGCCAATTTTGTGGGAATGCAAGGCCTAATTTCCAATAACTAATCCCTCTCAACCCTAATTCCTTTATCATATCAAATTTTGCTTGTATGGATCGTGCATCTTCAAACCATACTTCATGTTGACTTCCTTCTGCATCATAATACGTAAAAAATGGAGCTTGTGCTGTTGTATCATATTCAATGGCTACATTATTGTCTCTAGCTAAAGAAATTGCTTGTTGTGGACTTAAAGCACGGGCATATTCGCCACCAGGAACATATGGTAAAGTCCAGTCGTAACCGTACAAATTTTGACCAAGTAATATTTTACTAGCTGGCATTTCTGTCAGTGCATAATCAACCACTCTTCTTACTTGGTCAATCGGTGATACAGCCATAGCTGGCCCTCCGCTGTACCCCCATTCATACGTCATAAGAACTACAAAGTCAGCAATTTCTCCATGGGCACCATAATCATGTGCTTCGTACCATTCCCCTTCTTGTGTAGCACTTACCTTTGGTGCAAGAGCAGTCGACATTAGTAATCCTTCTTGAGATAAACGGTTTTTAGCCTTTCGTAAAAAAGCATTGTAAGCATCACGGTCTTCCGGTGGCAAAAATTCAAAATCAAAGTGTATATCAGTAAAACCAACTTGATGGGCAGTATTGACTATTTGGTCCAGTAAGGTGTTTTGAACAGATTGAACGGTAACAAGTATATGACCTAGTTCAGCACTGAAGGCACCCTCTTCTAGATTTGTGACAACAAGCATTAAGGAAGCATTATTTGAACTGGCAATTTGAGCAAAGTTATTTAAAGGTGGTGGAATTAAGGTACCATCACGATTGACTTGATAACTAAATGGTGCGAGGTATGATAAATAAGGGGCTGCTTTTCTAGCTGCATTTTCTAATGTTTGTGAAACATTTCCTCCAATAGGTTCCACATAGGCATTTGAGATAATTTCTTGTTTTGCTCTTGGTGGAATATATATGCGTAACCCAACAGGCAATGTTTCATTTATAGGAATGTTGTTGATTTGTGCTAACTCTTGATAACTCATTCCGAATCGTTGAGCAATAAGATATAAGCTATCTCCGGGCTGAACATAATAAAATTGGCCAATAATTGGAACGACTAATGCCTGCCCAACGACGAGTTGTTCAGGGGTTTCTAATTCATTCGCATCAATTAGTGCTTGAATAGAAGACCCATACGTGTTGGCGATTGTATACAACGAATCGCCACTATTCACGACATGAATTTGCAAAAAAATCTCCCTCCTTATGTTTGTTCAGAATGAAGCTTCTAAACAATCTAGTTGTATCCTACTTACACATATATGAAGGGAGATTGTAAAATATGTCATTAAATTGGTGTAATATCTGCTTTCATCACCGTATTCATTAAGTAGAGTGCGTAATCATTTCCTTCTTTCTCTTCTGAAGCGATACAATTGTTAGGTATACTCATTGTAAACTGGTACATATACGCATCCTTTGCAGTAAATAAAACACAAATATCACCAGCAATACCAGCAATAATTAAATGAGTTTTATCTAAATCATTTAATAATGATTTTAAAGGGGTTTGAAAAAATGCAGAATGTTGAGGTTTAATAAAGAAATAATCTTGTTCATCAGGCTTTAATGCATCAATAATCTCTTTGCTTTTTTCATTGTAACAATGGTCAATAATTGTGTCGGCATCAGAGGTCCATAATTTGTAATGATCATTAACATAAATAATAGGTATGTTTTTCTCTATAGCAAATTTCTTTAATTTTATTAAATTGGGTAAAATTTGTTTAGTGTGTACATATAATTTTTCACCACCATCAAATTGAAAATCATTGATTAAATCGATAAAAAGTAGTGCAGTATTGTTTGCAGTTGCTTTCATGATATACTCCTTTTATAAGGTTTACATCTTACTATTGTGTGCGAATATTGGAATCTTAATATGAATGGTTGATGATATATGGATCAAAAATACATGCAATTGGCAATAGAAGAAGCTAATAAAGCAAGAGAATTGAATGAAGTACCTATTGGAGCAGTAATTATTTACAATGATACCGTTATTGCAACTGGGAGAAATTATCGAGAAACGACGCAAGAGACGTTATCACATGCCGAGTTAATTGCTATAAAAAAAGCAAATGAAGTGATCGGTAGCTGGCGATTAGAGGAATGCACGCTATATGTAACATTAGAACCTTGTCCAATGTGTGCAGGAGCAATTGTACAATCGAGAATAAAAAGAGTTGTTTTTGGTGCTTATGATCCTAAAGCAGGGTGTGCTGGTTCTATCATGAATCTATTAGAGGAGGATAGGTTTAATCATCAGGTTGAACTAACAAGTGGAGTAAAGGAAGAAGAATGTAGTCAATTATTAACTAGTTTCTTTCGTGATTTAAGAAAGCGTAAAGGGAAATAGTTAGGCATGTGGTAATTAGTTCTGAGCCCTCTATTAATTCTCAATTTCCATATACTCTCAGTCAAAATGCATTGCAATCTGCACTAAAAATGGTATAATGGAAATTACCGTGCTAGGCGGGGAGGTAGCGGTGCCCTGAACTCGCAATCCGCTATAGCGAGGCTGAATCCCCATCACGAGGTGGTCGACTTTATGGTCTGCCTTAAGGGATTGGTGTTGACGCTTAGGTCCTGCGCAACAGAAACCCATGAACCCTGTCAGGTCCGGAAGGAAGCAGCAGTAAGTGGTAATTTCTGTGTGCCGTGGGGTTACCTAGGCCGAGCCATGAACTTAAGTAACGCATAGGGTCGTTCCATCGACGATGGGTGCACGGCTTACATATGAAAATGAACCCCCTGTTATTTTACAGGGGGTTTTTAATTATGGCTGTTTTCGTATAGATTGTTGCTTTCTTGACTGAACTTGTAGAAGGTTGATATAATAGGGTTCAGGGAGGCGTTCGGACATGTGGAAAGATGTATATGAGGATTTCAGCGATTTAACCAAATCAGAGCAGTTAGCGTTGTTTAACGCTATGAAACAGGATTTGTTTCCAGAAGAACCAGACAAAATCACTAAATTACTCAAAACCATTCGTGAGGCTCGGTTTGCTTCGGGTATGGCTTGTGTTCATTGTGGCAGTATGTCTGTAAAACGTAATGGTAAATATCGTTCAAGACAACGCTATCTATGTAAAGATTGCGGAAAAACCTTCAATGATATGACCAATACGCCATTCTCAGGCTCACGCTACCCTGAGAAGTGGGTAACATACATTGAACTAATGGTCGAGGGATACACTCTACCAAAAATCGCTAAACGCCTTAAAATACACATTTCCACTGCGTTTTATTGGAGACATAAAATCTTGAACGCATTAGGTAGTCTTGGTTTTAATCAACTTCAAGGTATTGTTGAGAGTGACGAAACCTTCTTTCGTAGGTCTTTAAAAGGTCGTGAAGTCACCGATAGGAAGCCTAAAAAACGTGGAGAAAAAGACAAGAAAAGAGGTATATCTAATTCTAAAATTGCTGTTGTAGTGGCACAAGACCGTAATGGTAATATGATTGCTCGTAAAGCGGGAACTGGTCGTGTAAAAGCCGAAGAAATCGATAGTGTTATAGGCGAGTATATTCACCCGTCTGCTTTGTTATGCACTGATACAGCAACGAACTACAAAAAATTCGCCAAACTTAAAGGCTTATTGCACGAAACCGTTAATGAACGCCAAAAACAGCGTGTTAAAAAGGGGATTTATCATATTCAGCACGTTAATAACGCTCACAATCGCTTGAAAGGGTGGATAGACCGTTTTCAAGGGGTAGCAACTAAATACTTGGATAACTACCTCTATTGGTTTCGTTGGCTCGATTTGGGGAAGGATTTGGCATTTGATAAACGTGTAGAGCAAATGCTTATTTCAGCCTGTCAAAAATCAAATTATACTACCGTTGAGATGTTAAGAAGTGCATAAAATAAGACCCCTTGTTATGAGGTCTTATTTAAACTTGGTTATCTACCTACGACTTACAACCAATGCACCAATACCACTAATCCATAAATAGGCAATTATTAGTATCCATAGATAGGTAATCGAAATATTTTCTATACCAACGAGCGTAATAATTCCAAGTGCTACAAAAAGCAGTCCTAAAAAGATATGTGATGAATAAACGTAAAACTTTAACAGATTCTTAACCGTTCGTTCATCTGTCTCTGGTGTTCTGTCCTTTTTCAAGTGAACTTTAATTACATTGATAATAATTAAAATTGCCGATGCGGTTAATGCCCCAAGTAAAACACTAAAATTAAACTGACCCTTCACGATGTAAATAAGTGTAAGTCCAAGTAATACACCAACCATTGTACAAACCGCCATAAATGCTAAATTCCATTTTTGTATCTTCTTCTTATTCACTTTTTATCATCCTCCTCTAATATAAAGATTTCGTGGATAGGAAGGTCAAAGTATTTCACAATTTTAAGGGCGAGTTCCAAACTTGGGTTGTATTTGTTGTTTTCAATTGCAGTAAAGGTTTGACGTGTCACTTGCAAATCTTCTGCCATTTGTAATTGCTTTATACCTCTTTCCTTTCTAACCTTACGAATGTTGTTTTTAACAGGCATTTCTTTCACCACCAATAATGTAAAGAACTCTTTACTTATTTTATAACATAGATTATTTTATTTGTAAAGAACTCTTTACATTATACAAAAATGATTCTTTGTTTATAACGAAAAACAACAATCTTTGAGAAAACAGCCTTAATTATAAAAACACTTCTAACTACAAACGTGCATAACGGTTTAAGAAAAAAGATGCTGTCGCAATGGCGATAATAGTTAAACGATAAGTCATGTTCAGCCATAACTTCATATCGTCCACGCTAACTTGATTATAATCAGAATAGGTGTCTATTACGATAATCCCCAAAACTAAAATACCTACTCCTAAAACAGCTGTATAAGAGCTTATTTTCTTGCCACGTTCATCTTTACCAGAGGTATACAGGAAGTATATCCAGTAAGGAAATGCAATGAAAAATAAGATGTCCAGTAAAATATTCATTCTTTTTCCTCCTCCTTTTCATATGTGAAAATCTCATCAATGGACTTGTTAAATACGTTTGCAATCTCAAAAGCAAGAATTAAAGAAGGGTTATATCGATTGTGTTCAAGTGCATTTATTGTTTGGCGCGTAACCCCGACTTTTTGTGCTAATTTTTCTTGTGATAGCTTAGCTTGGGATCGATAAAAATAAAGATTATTTGTTAATATGCCTTTTTTCATTTTTATCCCCTTTGTAATATATTTTTTACATATTGTATGAAATATGTTACAATATTATCAGAAAATATGCAATAGTTATTGATAATAAAATAAATAAAAATGATATTATTGTACTACCATGAATAAACAAGTGTTATTTATCTTAAGTAACTTATATTTGTTCACATTCTCTGTTAAAATAGGTATAATTAGATAGAAATCATAGAGGAGATTATGTCTTATGAGCTATCAAGCACTGTATCGCGTTTGGCGTCCAAGAACTTTTCAAGACGTTGTCGGACAAACACATATCACACGAACATTGCAAAATGCGATTGTTCAAGAAAAGTTTTCTCATGCGTATTTGTTCTCAGGACCTCGTGGAACAGGGAAGACAAGTGCAGCGAAGATTTTTGCGAAAACGATTAACTGTGAAAAGGCTCCAGTTAAAGAACCATGTAATGAATGTGCAGCATGTCGCGGTATTCAAGATGGTTCTATTTCAGATGTAATCGAAATTGACGCTGCATCGAACACGAGTGTTGATGATATACGGGAAATTCGTGATAAAGTAAAGTATGCTTCTAGTGTCGTTCCGTACAAGGTTTATATCATCGATGAGGTTCATATGATTTCTGTAAATGCCTTTAATGCGTTGTTAAAAACATTAGAAGAACCACCAAAGCATGTTGTTTTTATATTAGCTACAACAGAACCACATAAGATACCATTAACCATTATCTCTAGATGTCAGCGATTTGATTTTAAGCCAATATCCAACCAATCAATAGTTGAGCGGATGCAATCCATTATTGATGCAGAAGGAATTAGTGTATCAAAAGAAGCATTAGATGCAGTAGCTCTAGCTGCTGAGGGTGGTATGCGTGATGCATTAAGTATTTTGGATCAAGCAATCTCCTATAGTGAAGATGGAGTTGAACTAGATGATGTCTTAGCTGTAACAGGTGCAGTATCTCAACAAATTTTAACTGATATTGTACAGGCAATGAACGAAAAGAACGTTCAACGTGGTTTACAGCTATTAGACGAAATTATTCAACGAGGAAAAGACCCAGGTCGGTTCGTTTATGACATGATTTATTACTTAAGAGATTTATTACTATATAAAAGTGCACCTGGTTTAGAAGGAATATTAGAACGGGCAATAATGGATGATCATTTTAAGCAATTAGCGACGGAAGTCTCTGAAGTATGGATCCAACATGCAATCATGCAGTTAAATCAATGCCAGCAAGAAATGAAATGGACGAATAATCCAAAGGTTTTTATTGAAATTGCTATACTAACCATCACTAATCAGTATCAACAAAGTGAGCCTGTTCAAGCAACAGATTCCGATTTCGTGATTCAGCTAACGAATAAAATGGCACAGTTAGAAAAGCAATTAGAGCAACTAAAACAAACCAATGTGTCTAGTCAACAAGCACCATCTCAAGATCAAAGGAGAAGGCCACAGCCTAGATCATCGAAGAATAGTTATAAAATACCTTTTGAAAAAATTCGCATGGTGTTACAAGAGGCACAAAAGCCTGCATTAAAAGAAGTACAGTCACAATGGGCTAATTTCTTAAATAAATTAAAAACAACAAATGCACCTGCACATGCTACAATACAAGATAGTAAACCTGCAGCTGCATCTGATAAAGCACTTGTTGTGGCCTTTAAGTATGAAATTCATTGTTCCTTATTTTTAGACCACAGAGAAATGGTAGAATCGATCCTTTCAAGTGTCATTCAAAAACAATTAACGATCATTCCAATTCCAATCAATGATTGGACAGAACTGCGAAATGAATATGTAATGAAACAAGAACAATCTAATCCACAAGAAGAAACTAATGAAGATCCAGTAGTAGAAGAAGCTAGAAAACTTGTGGGTGATGATTTAATTGAAATACATGACTAATAATTAGAAAAGAATAAAACAAATTGAAGGAGGCGTTTTCCATGAAAGGTATGGGAAATATGGGTAACATGATGAAACAAATGCAAAAAATGCAAAAGAAAATGATGAAGGCACAAGATGAACTTCATGAAATGACATTTGAAGCAAGTGCTGGTGGTGGTATGGTTACTGTCATTGCAAATGGAAAAAAGGAAATCACAGATGTTCAAATAAAAGAAGAAGTTGTAGATCCAGACGATATCGACATGCTTCAAGACTTAATCTTGGCTGCAACGAATGATGTATTAAATCAAATCGACGAAAAAACCAATGAAACGATGGGACAATTCACAAAAGGAATGAATATGCCCGGAATGTTTTAGGGGGAACATAAATGTATTATCCAGAACCGATTTCAAAGCTAATTGATAGCTTTACAAAATTGCCAGGAATTGGGCCTAAGACTGCTGTCCGTCTGGCTTTTTTTGTTTTAAATATGAAAGATGATGATGTATTGGAATTTGCAAACTCCTTAGTGAATGCTAAACGTGAGCTATCCCACTGTTCTGTATGTGGTCACATAACTGACCAGGATCCATGCTCTATTTGTCAAGATTCCTCTAGAGATGGCTCTATCATATGCGTTGTACAAGATCCAAAAGATGTGATCGCAATGGAAAAAATGAAGGAATATAATGGGAAATATCACGTTCTACATGGAGCGATTTCACCGATGGATGGCATTGGACCAGAGGATATAAATGTTCCAGACTTGATTAATCGATTAAAGGATGAAGAAGTGAATGAATTAATTCTAGCTACAAATCCTAATATCGAGGGGGAAGCAACAGCGATGTATATTTCGCGTCTGGTTAAGCCTTCTGGAATCAGAACAACACGAATTGCACACGGATTACCAGTTGGTGGCGATTTAGAGTATGCAGATGAAGTCACATTGTCCAAAGCATTAGAGGGTAGGAGAGACTTGTAAGAAAAAAGGTGACTTGATTGGGGAAAAAGAAACGAAAGAAGCGTGAAGTGGATGAACAGTTATTGGATTCACTGTTCACCGTAGAAAGAGAATGGAAACAGATTAAATCACTTTTAAATCAAAGTATTGAACCAACAATTGAGGGAAGAAATACTGAATTAGTTGCTCAAGCAAAATACCTGTTATTATTAAAAGAAGCACGAATCCGAAAAATCAGTGCTGTTCGTTATAGTAAATAATTTATGAAGCAGATAGGGATGAATTTTCCTATCTGCTTTTTTAGTTCTTTTTTCTTGTTCTCAATCATAGATTCTAGTAGTGGGACAAGGAAAAGGAGTTGATCGTATGGAATTAAGCCCTGTATTAGTTATTTCAATTATGATCGGATTAATTATAGTTTTAGTATTCGTCGGTGCACCTGCAAAACCGATGCGTGTAATTGGACAAGGTACTGTCAGAATTGCAATAGGTGTCTTATTTTTGTTTTTCTTTAATATAATTGCTGGCTCCTTTGGTTTACACATTCCAATTAATGTCTTTACTGTTATTATATCTGGATTTTTAGGTTTATTTGGAATAGCATCACTTGCTGCGATTCACTTAATCATACTCCCTTGAATAGGATAAAACATGTGATGATTTAAAAGTCACATGTTTTTTTATATGCAATTTTATGAATATATTTTTCAAAAAAAGTTTCAAAGATTGGTATAGTAACCGTTAAATTAGGAGACACTAATTACTAGTTTAATGGAGGTGGGAGTAATGGAAGAAAGATTATATGAAGAAGTAGAACAATGTGGGATTTGTGAGGATCGAAAAGAAAAAGGCATTCATTTATATAATATGTTTATTTGTTTAGATTGCGAACATAATATGATCCATACGGAGCCTAGAGAGGAAAAATATCAATATTATCTCCAAAAATTAAAAAATATAAATAAACCAAAACTATATTCATAGATTGAGGAAGTCTTTGCAAATTTGCGAAGGCTTTTTTATTAGATAAGAGATTTTCAGAGATGTCTAGCTCCAGCGCCTACCGAGGCTGCTGAAAAAGTCCGATTAATAAAAAAGTCATACACATAGAGGGGTGGGACATAACATAATCTCTATAATCCAAAGTCGAACAATTACCATGAAGGTAGTTAGAATGTTAGTCTTTAGGTGAAATCTAATTTTTAATAAATTATTCAATTCTGATGTAACTGCTTTGTTGATTTACACTACGAACAGTCGCTTTCACCTCCAGCACAAGGGCGACATCTGTTCAATCTTCCTTCGGTCGATTTCACAGTGTCTTCTTTGCCGCGGGCACGGCCTCAGCCAGGCGACTACTTGA
>NZ_FQVW01000074.1 GCF_900129485.1 Ornithinibacillus halophilus | reverse complement strand
AAAGTGGGTAATACATCAATTGATATTCATTACTTAGCGTTAAATGAAAAAGGGGAATGGTGTTTCACTGGTAGAGGGAGATTAGTATACATCCACCCAACAACAGGAAAACCTGCCCCATTAAGTGAAGAAATGAGAACAAAATTGGTTAATGGGTAAAGAGTGGCCGACTTTCAAATGGAAAGTCGGTTTACTTTAAAGATAAGAATGTATAAAATTTCAGAGATGTCTAGCTCCGAGTGCCTGCGACTAGCGAGACTTCCTTCGCCTCCGTACGATAAGTCAACATCGACTCCGATAAAAAGGAAGGTCGACTAAAACCGGACTTTGCGTCCAACGTCGACATATCCCTATGAAGGGGCATGTTTCCTTTATCTCCTACGAAAGTATGTTCAATTAAAATCGCCACTTTGCGTGGCAACATTGAACCACCAGCGTTGCGCTGGCGCAGTCAGTACGTCGCAAAGCGGGCGCTCTGCGCTTTTCTTGCGCCTTAAAATAGCGATATTCTATGTATTGCATCCATCTAACAATTATGGGGGATTTAAGCATCCCCCGATAATTGAAGACTCACTTCATTAGAGCTTTAATTCTCCCATACGAATAAGCTCAACTACTGCTTGAGAACGCCCCTTGACTCCTAATTTTTGCATAGCATTTGAAATGTGGTTACGGACAGTCTTTTCAGATATAAACAATTCCTGGGCAATTTCTTTAGTTGTTTTATCTTGTACTAAGAGTTCAAAAACTTCCTTTTCTCGTTTTGTTAATAATTGCTTCGGTTTGTAGTCGTTGTCCTTCAAATGTTAACCCCTCCTTGCTGTCATAGAGCCGCAGTGTGAAGGGAAATTATTTAGTCAATAATAGCTTATGAAAATCTTAATAAACAGTGCGCACATTTACCTAGGTTGTTAAATATATTGAATTAACACTTAGGCATTGGAAAATATAGGATAGATTCCAATCATTTTTATGTTTTTAAAGACAAAATGTAAGGTTTTTTGTGTTTTTATGATAAAATATGACTATAGCAGAGGGATTATTACGGGAGGTTACATTTTGGAAACGGAAATTACAAATGAAGCAATTGCTAAGTTAGAAAAAACATTACGACATATATCAGGGGCAATCAAGCATAACGGTAGAAAAATCCTCAATAATTACCCAATAACCAACCCACAGTTCATTGCCTTACAATGGCTATTAGAAGAAGGCGATTTAACGATAGGGGAACTATCTGCAAAAAATGGATTAGCCTTTAGTACAACAACGGACCTTGTTGATCGAATGGAAAAAAATGAATTAGTTGAAAGAATAAGAGATTCTAATGACCGTCGTGTCGTTCGAATCCATGTGTTAGATAAAGGGAAGAAGATTATTAATGAAGTAATTTTAAAACGACAAGAATACTTAGGGGAAGTATTAGAAACCTTTGATTTAGAACAGACACAAACGTTAATTGAACTTTTAGGACAATTACATGTACAGATGAAGAGCATCAATGAAAAATAACATCATCAAAGAAGAGGCGATTTTTTTGAACCAACCTATAGGTGTCATCGATTCTGGGGTCGGTGGATTGACAGTAGTACATGAATTAATGCGACAGCTACCAAAAGAGAAACTTATTTACTTAGGGGATACGTTGAGATGTCCGTACGGTCCGAGGACAAAGGAAGAAGTGCAGACATTTACTTGGGAAATGGTTGATTTCTTAATCCAAAAGGATATTAAAATGTTAATCGTTGCTTGTAATACTGCCACAGCTTACACGTTACCTGACCTTCAAGAAAAACTAAATATTCCAGTCGTTGGAGTCATTCAACCAGGAGCAAGGGCTGCAATTAATTTTACAACGAATGACTATATCGGTGTAATAGGTACGGAAGGTACAGTGAAGAGTGAAGCATATCCTAAAGCATTGCATAGTATAAAGCCTGAATTACGTGTTGAATCATTAGCGTGCCCAATGTTTGTACCAATGGTGGAACAAGGTATTCTATCAGGGATAAAAGCAGAGCATATTGTGGAGAAGTCTTTACGTCCATTAAAGGCTTTGCATAATATTGATACGTTGATCCTTGGGTGTACGCATTATCCATTGATCAAAGATGTGATCCAAAAAGTTGTTGGAGATGAAGTAACATTAATCTCCTCCAGTGAAGAGACAGCTAGAGAAACTAGTACGATATTGGAAGTTCATCAGCTCTTAAATAATGACGATGGACCAGTTAATCATGAGTTCTATACAACTGGTGAATTGGGGCTGTTTACAAAGATTACCCAAAGCATCTTCCACAGTTCTATCGATAATTTAAAATCAGTTACGATAGAAAAAGCAGTTATCTAAAATCAGGGGTCTCCCTGATTTTTTTATTTATTTATTACAATCGGTTGGTCTAATTTTACGATAGGCTCGTATACATAATAGTACAAACCATCGTAGGAGGGAATTACATGAGAATACGCCGATTGTTGTTTTTACTAATAACGGTTAGTATTGCACTAATCTTAACAGGATGTTTCGGTAGTGACGAACAATCCCAACAGGAGGAAATGGATCCACCACCACCAAATGCTGAAGCAGTAGATGGCAATACAGGAGACACATCTAGTGTTCAAACAGATGAGCCGTCAACAGTAGAAAGGGAGCTTTACTTACTTGATTCAAATGGATTAGTTGTACCACAAACATTAGAAATCCCAATGCCAGAATCGAAAGAAGTAGCAACACAGGCCTTGGAATATCTTGTAAAGGATGGTCCGATTACAGAATTGCTTCCAAATGGATTTGGAGCAGTTTTACCAGCTGAAACAGAAATACTTGGCTTAGATTTACAAGAGGATGGAACAATGATTGTTGATGTATCTGAGGATTTTGCAAGTTATCAACCAGAAGATGAGTTAAAGATATTAGAGTCGATGACTTGGACGTTAACTCAATTTGATGGAGTAGAGCGAGTAGAACTGTGGATGAATGGACATGAAGTAAAAGCAATGCCTGTTAATGGGACACCTGTAGCTAATGGGTATTCAAGAGCTAATGGAATTAATGTTGTTCATTCGGATACGGTTGACTTAATCAACAGTAAAGCAGTGACAATGTATTTCCCAACAGAACATGATGATAATCAATATTTTGTTCCTGTGACACAGCATGTGGAGAATAATAACGGAGATGAACTTCAAGCAGTAGTTGAACGACTAATTGAAGGCCCTGGATATGCTACTAATGTTATGCATATTTTCAACCAAGGGACATTGTTAGTAGATAAACCGAATCTAGAAGATGGTGTACTAGAGTTAGTGTTTAATGAAAATGTATTGATCGATATGGAAAATCAAGTGATTTCTGATGAAGTAATGGAATCATTAGTACGAACGCTTACAGAACAAGAGTCTATTGAAGCTGTCAATGTAAGGGTAGAAAATGTGGATCAAATTGCTAATGAGAGTGGCGAAGTGTACAACGAGCCAGTTACAACGGAAACACTTAATCCATCAGAAAAATTATAATGTGTTAAAGGGGGATACTTGCTATCCTCCTTTTCTTATGGTCTTAATTCTTTTGAACACAGTGTCGCCATAATGTATGAACATGTTGCATTTGTATAAAATATGTTAAGCTAGTTGTGTATCAAGGAGGATGAAAAATGAGAAATGATGAACGAAAATTTAACAGTTTAAGACCAATAACCATGACACCAAATTTTGTAAAACATCCAGAAGGTTCTGTGTTAATTCAAGTTGGCGATACAAAAGTAATTTGTAACGCAAGCATTGAAGACAGAGTTCCTCCTTTTATGCGTGGCCAAGGAAAAGGGTGGATTACAGCAGAATATGCTATGCTGCCAAGGGCTACGCAAGATCGTAATATTAGAGAATCATCCAAAGGTAAAGTTAGTGGAAGAACGATGGAAATTCAACGTCTTATCGGACGAGCTTTACGCTCTGTAGTAGATTTAAATAGTATTGGAGAAAGAACCGTATGGGTGGATTGTGACGTAATCCAAGCTGATGGTGGTACAAGAACGGCATCCATAACAGGTGCTTTTGTTGCTGTTGTATTAGCGTTTGGGAAATTGCTTGAAAACAAAACGATAAACAAAATGCCTGTCACTGACTTTTTAGGAGCGACATCTGTGGGGATACTTGAAGACGGAACTGAAATATTAGATCTTAACTATATAGAAGACTCTACTGCACAAGTTGATATGAATGTTGTGATGACAGGTTCTGGTGAATTTGTAGAAATTCAAGGAACAGGAGAAGAAGCAACATTCTCTATGGACCAACTACATACGATGTTAAACCTTGCAAGCGAAGGACTTATGGAAATATTTGATATACAAAAAGAAATTATTGGACCTTTAGCCGACAGAGTTGGAGAAACGGTGAAAGGTAGTGGATCGAAATAATGAAAGAAATCATGATTGCAACCAAAAATAAAGGGAAAGCAAAAGAGTTCAAAGCATTCTTTTCTAAATATGGAATAGAAGCGAAATCACTTTTGGACTTAGATGAGCCGATTGATGATATTGAAGAAACTGGTTCAACCTTTGAAGAAAATGCTGCTATTAAAGCTGAGGAAATTTCTAATCTATTAAATATCCCCGTACTATCCGATGATTCTGGATTAGAGATTGACTTTTTAGAGGGAAGACCAGGAATCTTTTCCGCCAGATATGCTGGTGAACCAAAGGATGACCGTAAAAATTACGAAAAAGTATTAGAAGAATTAAAAGATGTTCCAGACCATGAACGCACAGCAAGATTTGTTTGTGTATTAGCAATTGCAACTCCTGGGGAGAAAACCGTATTCCGTAAAGGGTATTGTGAGGGGAAAATTGGATTGGAACCTCGTGGGGAAAATGGGTTTGGCTATGATCCCATCTTTATCCCAAAAGGCTATGAGAAAACGATGGCCCAATTATCTCCTGATGAAAAAAGTAAGATAAGCCATAGAAGTAATGCAATTGTTCAATTAGAGGATTGGTTGAAGGGGCTTCAATAAGAGGTGATAGTATGAACAGTGTAGTGATTGTAAGTGACAGTCATGGGCTGACAAATGAGCTATTAGAGATTAAGGAACGCCATGACCCTACATATTTCATCCATTGTGGAGATTCCGAATTGCACCCAGATAGTAAAGAGTTAGGAGGGTATATTAAAGTAGGAGGAAATTGTGATTTTGATCCTCAATTTCCTGATGATCAAATTGTTCAAGTTGGTGATTTGACCTTCTACGTAACTCATGGCCATCTTTACAATGTTAAGATGAATCTGATGAAATTAGCTTATCGTGCAGAAGAGGTTCAAGCGAATGTTGTCTGTTTTGGACATTCCCATGTTGCTGGTGCCGAAAAAATTGATCAGCAATTATTTATAAATCCGGGTAGTATTCGCATGCCAAGGAATAGACCAGATAAAACATATGCGATTGTTACATGGAATACAAAAGAAGATATTAGCGTAACATTTTACAACACGAATGGAGAAGTTGTAGAAGATATGACATATCATACAGAGCTTTAAGGTATTAACGGAACGGGGGACCACTTCGAATGGGTGGGGGTTCCTCATTCCGTTATTATCGGAAAAACGTCTGTTTTAAACACGTTGTGTAGTCCACGTTCCGTTATTTGCTTCTTTCCCTGTAAAATTTACTGTTTTCTGTTCTTTAACGGAACCAGGGACCACCTCAATCAGGTGGTGGTTCCTCATTCCGTTAAATCATTGATTTTTAACATGTTCCGTATTCCTTTTATCATTGTAGGTTTTAAAATAAAGTTTAAGGTGTTGACAAAGTAAACTTAAATCAATATAATAATCTTTGTGACAAAACAATAGCAATTAGCAATTGTTAATTAGAAAAACAACATCATAAATCAATAATCCATGCGGGTGTAGTTTAGTGGTAAAACCTCAGCCACGAGCAAGACATCTGCCGAATAATCTACGAGTTGTCCCGAAGCATAAACAACTATGAATATGCTAGCAGATGCAGGGACATGATTGAGCGTAAACAAGACAACATTATAATTCAATAATCCATGCGGGTGTAGTTTAGTGGTAAAACCTCAGCCTTCCAAGCTGATGTCGAGGGTTCGATTCCCTTCACCCGCTCCATAATATGTCCCAGTAGCTCAGCAGGATAGAGCAACAGCCTTCTAAGCTGTGGGTCGGGAGTTCGAATCTCTCCTGGGACGTCACAATAACTAGAAAACACGTTAAACACTTATTAGTGGTTTAACGTGTTTTTTTATCGGAAGTGGCTCCTGACTCTGATAAATAGAAATCAATAGTAGGAAATATGTTACAATGTAAAAAAGGTAAACTTTGGAATAACACTACTGCAATCAGTTACTTTTTAATTATTCCATTCGGGACGTATTATACATTTCTAATTATAAGGAGTGATATAAAATGAATGAAAATAATGCTACAGTAGAAAACCTCTCTTCAAAAGCGGGAAATTTCTTATCTCAAATCAATAGTAACACTAAGCTAGGTGACGTACGAAAAATCGCGAAGGAAATTAAAAAAGATCACCAACTCGCTATGGAACTATGGTCAAGCGAAAGGTATTTGCCTAGATTATTAGCAATCTTAATTATGGATAAAAAACTTCTTTCAGAAGATGTACTAGAGAAGCTTGATAGTGATATGCAGACTCACACTTTTGATGAGCGTAATAATTTAATGGATTGGTTAATGGCTAATCAACTTACCAAAAGCAAGAAGACAATTGCGCTGATGGAGTCATGGAAAAATAGCCCTTCTGCTCTTCAAAGGCGAGCTTTTTGGTATTACCAAGCACGATTGAGATGGACTGGTAAAACTTCACCTGACAATACTGCTGACTTATTATCTGCATTAGAAGCTAATATGGCACAGGAAGAACCAGAAGTTCAATGGGCTATGAATTTCACTGCAGGTTGGATCGGCGTTTATGATGAAAAATATCGAGACCGTTGTATTAAACTTGGTGAGAAAACTGGTCTTTACAAAGGTAAAATGGTAGCAAAAGGATGTACTCCAGATTATTTACCGGAGTTCATTACGATCGAAGTTAATAAACGACTTGATAAATAATATAGGTTGCAGTTGCGACAAGCGAATGATAAAAACAGTTGTGGCTGGATTGAATCACGTCTAGTGACATTACAGATTGTTAAAGAAAATCCTGTCATAACAAAACTCCTAGACGTCTAGGAGTTTTTTGCTATACTAAACTAAATCACACATTATTAGATATATATTACCCATTATCACCGATGCTGGTCAATTAAAACTGGATTACCATCTGGATCTTCCAGTGTAATAAATGCAGGTCCTGATGTTGTTTCGTCTGCTTCTTGTATGAGTGTTTAGGGGGAAGTTATTACGCTAACGGTTAGTAAAAGAATGGATATTATAAATATAGGTTGAATTATAATTTAGAAAATAGATTCGAAAAAGGAGTAGATTTATAATGGAAAAGGTCACACCATTTTTAATGTTTCAAGATGGCAAAGCAGAAGAGGCAATGAATTTTTACACATCTCTGATTGAGGATTCAGCAATTACAAATATTGTTCGATATGGTGCAAATGAAAGTGGGGATGAAGGAACTGTTATGCAGGCTACTTTCACCTTAAAAGGTCAAGAATTTATGTGCATAGACAGCAATATTAAACATCAGTTTTCCTTTACACCTTCATTCTCAATATTTGTTACTTGTGATACTGAAGAAGAACTTGACAATCTTTATCAGAAACTGATTGAAGGTGGACAAGCACTTATGCCAATAGGAGATTATGGATTCAGTAAGAAATTTGGCTGGATAAATGACCGTTATGGAGTTTCCTGGCAACTAAATTTACCTAAATAATATGAAGAACTTAATACCCTATTCATACCAATAAAAAAAGTATAAATTGTTAAACGGGGGTTTATATGAGAAAAGTTTATCTAGATAGAACAGAATTAATGGGAGCCGTGGTTGTAGATATAGAAGATACTGAAGTTATACCAGCAGGGACAACAATTTTTCCTATGAGTGCTAACAATAAAAATGAAGAGTATCAAAAATGTGCTATCGATTATGATATTCAATTTATCTTTGAAGATGATATTCCACATATAGAGATTTTTACGGTTCCACATGTAGATATTATGGCAAAAGATAGTAAAGGTGGATTTATCGGAACTGTTTATCAACAGTGTGTTTCGGAAAGTGACACACCAATTTGTTATATCAATAGGGATTTAGAGTGCTTTATAATTTCTGAAAATGAAGAAGATTTTCTGAGTAATATAGGAGCGTGGCGAGACAACATGAAACCTTATAATAAAATTACCGTTTATCGTTCGAAAGCAGAAGCAGAAACTGAACTAGAATTTATTGATTTGTCTATCTAATAGTCCTCCATTATAAATTCATATTGAAACGGTTGCTGAGTAAAACAAGGTGATCCAAGTGGCTCGCCTTTTTCTTGTGGTTATACCGTTTTTATTTTTTGAATCTTTTATCGAGTTCATTCGTAAGAAGAATATATAAAGAAGATATTACATATTCAAGAAGGGGAATATTGTTTTGAAAAAATGGTTATTTTTTCTATTACTATTAGTTGTATTTTTATTATCAGCTTGTAGCAATAACGACGAATTATCGGGAAAAACGTTCGATATTAGTGTGGTGGCGATGTCGCCAAATGATACTTCTGCTAACTATACACCTGTGATGACATTAGAATTTTCAGATGGGAATAAAGTGAAAAATACGAGGGATGATGAAGAAGGCGTGTATGAGTTGAAAGAGGATAAACTTGTAATTCTGTTTAAAAATGAAAATGAGCATTTAGAAGTAGAATTCACACTTAAAGAGAGCGATAAAGAGTTTAGCGAGTATTCAGCAGAAATTAGTGATTTAGATTTTCAAATGGTAGATTCTACGCAAGTAAGTAAATATAAAGGATTATACCAAAAGCTATGGGACAATCATTTCGAAATTATAGAAAGGTAAAAAAATATTAAGTGAATACAATATAAAACAAAAGATTATTTGATTTTGGAGAAGTTGGACTAAAGGGGCAATATTTAAAGAAGGTAATCTAATAAGGTTGCCTTTTACTTATGGTTAAATTTTAAATAATATTTTTGGAATATTATGTTAGTATTTAGGTAGATATAAGTTATTAAGCAGGCTAACAATTATTTGTAATAAAATACAGGTAAAGAATTATTTTACTTTTGTTCCAAATTATAGATATTAAGAAGGTGAAATCAAAGAATGATAATTATAATCTTTCTTTTAAGCGGTTGGATATTAAGTTGGTTTAACTTCGAGAAACTTTTCATTCAAGCATTTAAAGAGTTATTTAATAAGGAAATAACAAGTGCAAGTTACTACTTCATATTTTTTTGTATCGGTGCAATTGGTGATTTGATTTTGTTTTTTAATAGAGAATATATAAATATTTTGTTCAACTAATGGGGTTCTAATACAATCAATGATAACTGGGAACGGTTCTTTTGTTTCATTAGAAGTGAAAAATGAGAACCGTTCCCATCTCTCTATGTATTCAGAAAAAAACAAAAATACCACTTGACATTGGAGTCAACTCCAATGATATTCTTGTGGTATAGGAAATTACAAATATATATACCTGTTGATAACTTATATAGAAGTATAGCCACGTCCAGCTCCAGCGCCCAGCGACTAGTGAGACTTCCTTCACCTCCGTACGATAAGTCAACATCGACTCCCTCTGGTCGTCGTGTTTCCTTTATCTCCTACGGCTCAGTACAGTCCATACGTCGCTAACCGGGCGCTTGCGCTTTTGTTCAATCATGGAAAAACTTTATTCTATTCAAGAGGTTTCACAAAAACTAGGGATATCCAAGGATACACTCCGATATTATGATCGGATTGGGATCCTCTCACCTACTCGCGATGACAATATGTATCGCAAGTATTCGAGGAATGACCTCATCACTTTGA
>NZ_FQVW01000019.1 GCF_900129485.1 Ornithinibacillus halophilus | reverse complement strand
CGTGATAAGCCACACCTTCTAGCTCTGACTTCTAAAGAAGGTGCCTCTTAGTGGGTTTCCTCACTTTTCGAAAAGTCACCAACTTATCCCGCCGCCGTGCTTCACACTTATTGCATTAGGGTCTATTTGTTCGCCTACGGTTCTCTCGAATTCCCGCATCTCCTTCAGACAACACCTCGCAGCATTGCCCTAGATTAGGCTTTCCGAGCTAGGTCAGTCTCCTCGGATATGGACTCTCACCATTTGGAAATTTTATTTCTTTCTGTCATCCAGTCGTTTCACCTCAGTGACGTCTCTGTCCTAAAAGAGATAAAACAGGCGCTTAGTTGTCAGCGCCACGTGTAACTGCCCGTCGCACAAAAAGCAGGGGAATTTCAATCCCCTGCTTTTATCCTTTTCCTTGAACTGCTGGAATACCTTTATCTGGTTTTGTTCGTCTAACTAATAATGCTAGGCCTAACGCGAAGATTGTTAGGGCTGTTGAAACATAGAAAGTTACATTGACTCCTCGTATTAGTTCTGATGGTTCTGCAGTAGTACCAGTAGATAGTGCTGTACTCGTCATAATGGTTACTAAAATACCCGTACCGATCGATGCTGACACTTGTCGCATTGTATTATTCATTGCAGTACCATGTGCAATTAACCGGTTTGGTAATTGATTTAAACCGGCAGTCGTAGATGGCATCATTACCATCGATATCCCGAACATCCTAATAGCAAATACTACTGTTAAATAAGTTAAGGACGTGCTCGCAGTAAGTTGAGTATAGAGAAAAGATGTTACGGTTAAGAGGGATAAGCCCGTGATTACTAATACCCTCGCACCATATCGATCGAATATCCTCCCATTAATTGGAGACATAAATCCCATGAGTAATGCACCTGGCAACAACACTAATCCTGTTTCTAATGGTGAATAACCTGCCATGGTTTGCATGTAAATTGGTAAAATGGTCTCAGCAGAAATTAAACCAAGGAAGGCAACCATACCTATAATCGTCATTAACGTGAAAATCCTATTTTGAAAAACACGAAATTCCAAAATTGGTTGCTCCAATTTGAATTGTCGTTTAATAAAGATCGTTAAGGTGGCTATTCCTATTACAATAGAAAGAAGCACAACTGGATTGGACCACCCTAAATTCCCAGCACTACTGAATCCATACAATAATCCTCCAAACCCTAGTGTCGAAAGTATGATAGATAAAATATCGACTTTAGGATACGTTCGCTTCGTTACATTTTTCATTACAAAGTAAGCAATAATTATATCAATTATTGTCAATGGAAAAACAACATAAAATAACGACTGCCATTGAAAATGTTCTAATAACCATCCGGAAAGTGTCGGTCCAATAGCTGGAGCAAATCCGATGACTAATCCTACAGTCCCCATTGCCGTCCCCCGCTTTTCAATAGGAAAAATAAGCATGAAGACCGTCATCATTAACGGCATCATAATCCCAGCACCAGCAGCTTGTATGACCCTCCCTGTCATTAACATCGGAAAATTGAGGGAGATTGCACAAACCGCTGTTCCTAAAGCAAATAAACTCATCGCAAATAAGAATAGTCGTCTTGTAGTAAATGTTTCGATTAAAAAGGCCGTAATAGGGATCATAATTCCATTGACTAACATAAAAATCGTCATGACCCACTGTGCTATATTCTCGGTTATGTTGAAACTATCCATAAATACTGGTATTGCAGGAGCTAGCAGTGTTTGATTTAAAATTGCAAGGAAAGCACCAGGTAATAAAACAGCAACGATTGGAAATTTTTTCATTTGCTTTATGTCCATTTCTTGTTCTTTTCCCATTTCTTTCTCCCTCTCAGATGCTGTTTTCGTTTACTTCCAATTTTACATTATACCATTTTCTACTTTACTAATATACAATTTTGTATTTTATTTTCGGAAAATTTAATTTATAATGGTGTTAATAAATATTTTATGTTAGGAGTGTTAGTGATGCCTTATTTTCAGGAGATTTGGTTTGGAGTTCTGATTATTGGAATCATCGTGATGGTAACTCTAACCTTTACAAGCCTATCAAAAAAGATTTCAGCCCGTTCACGCAAATTGATAGCAGTAAGTTTTTGGACAGTTTTATTTATTGTATCCACTATTAATGCATATCTTGTGCATGGTCTATCTTCCCAATTCATCGTATTCGGTATTGGAATCATATTAGGTATTATCGCTTTATTTATTACCTGGAAAAATAAACGGTGAAATGGTAGTTCTTAGAGATTGTTGCAGTTTATGGACGTATTTACTTAGATCCATTCCAAAAACTCAATTCGATTACCAAAAGAATCATGTACGTATATACGATTAGCCCCTGGTAAATTATAATCATTTTCGTAGTTATAATTCTTTTCTTCTAAATACTTTTTCATTGCAGTAAGATTTTGAACAGCAATTGCAGGATGTGCTTTTTTTGCAGGAATAAAATTCTCTTCCACACCTATATGGATATTTATGTCCCCTGCATTAAACCACACACCACCTCTATCTCGTAAAGGTTGGGGCTTTTCTACTTCTTTTAATCCTAATATGCCAGAGTAAAATCTCCTAGCTTCTTCTTCCCCTCCAATTGGTGCCGATAATTGGACATGATCGATCTTTCTAAATTGAAATTCCATTAAAATTCCCCCTTCTACTTAAATCATACGATATCTTTAATAATATAGATAATAGTAGTTTTAAATCAAAAGTGAGTGTTTTTACTTATCACTTTGATTGAAGGGAGGCCTCGATGACCGTAGATTAAGGAATTAGGGTTCTTCCGTAATCGAGAGGGGGGGATCGGTGACGTTAGCTTAAGGAATTGGCGTTCTTCCGTCATCGAGAAGGGCTATCGATGACCGTAGCTTAAGGAATTAGCGCTCTTCCGTTATCTAGAGTGGATATAGATGACCGTAGCTTAAGGAATTGGCGTTCTTCCGTTATCGAGAGAGGGTCATCGATGACTGTAGCGGAAAGAATAGGTGCTCTTCCGTTATCGAGAGGGGGCATCGATGACCGTAGCTTAAGGAAAAGGCACTCTTCCGTCATCGAGAGGTGGCATCGATGACCGTAGCATAAGAAATAGGCGTTCTTCCGTCAACGAGAAGGGCTATCGATGACCGTAGCTTATGGAATAGGCGTTCTTCCGTCATCGAGAAGGGCTATCGATGACCGTAGATTAAGGAATTGGCGTTCTTCCGTCATCGAGAGGAGGCATCGATGACCGTAGCTTAAGGAATTGGCGTTCTTCCGTCATCGAGAGAGGGCTTCGATGACCGTAGCGTATGGAATTGGCGTTCTTCCGTCATCGAGAAGGGGGGATCGGTTACGGTAGCGTATGGAATAGGCGTTCTTCCGTTATCGAGAAGGGCTATCGATGACCGTAGCGTAAGAAAAAGAGGTTCTTCCGTCATCGAGAGGAGGCATCGATGACCGTAGTGGAAGGAATAGGCGTTCTTCCGTCATCGAGAAGGGGGGATCGGTTACGGTAGCGTATGGAATAGGCGTTCTTCCGTCATCGAGAAAAGCTATCGATCAACTTAGCTTAAGGAAAAGGCATTCTTCCGTCATCGAGAGGGGGCATCGATGACCGTAGCTTAAGGAATTGGGGTTCTTCCGTCATCGAGAGGGGTCCTCGATGACGGTAGCTTAAGGAAAAGGCACTCTTCCGTCATCGAGAAGGGCTATCGATGACCGTAGTTTAAGGAAAAGGTGCTCTTCCGTTATCGAGAGGGGTCCTCGATGCCCTTTTGAAGAAAAGACAAGTCAAAAAGTAATCGATAGACGCTCTCGATGCCCTTACGAAGATTAAAGAGAGTGATAAGGTAATCGAAAGATACAATTGTGGCAACATCGAACTACTCTACAGCCCAAATCGAGATTCGGAGTAGAGCTTATTGCTACCTCAGGTGAGTTAGTACTCTTATCTAAGTATTCCTGAAATCCATACTATCTTTAAGCAAACTAAAAAGACCAACTTCTAAAAAGAAATTGGTCTGCCATAAACTTATTCATAGCCACAAATGCCGTACTCTCAATAAAAAGTTTTAAACCACCACTTCACCAAGTGGGTGTTTGCAGAAACCTTCCTGTCTTCCACTCTTTGGCGGCTCGACATTAGAGTTCCGATGTAAAACTCCCTATTCTTTCATTAGAGGTTAAAACTTAGTTAAATACGAACACCGTAGCTTATATTTATATACTACTATCTAATCTTTTTAAAATCAATGTCAAATTCATCCAGTTGACTAGAATGAACGTTAAGTCCTAAAAAAGTAACTCATATACTTCGTTCAATTGATATATTCTAGTTCCATCGCCTACGTTATTGGCATAACTCAATTCCCTCTCAACCAGGGACTCTAAATAAGAAAGTTCTTTATCATCCAAATCATTAACAAATGCTTCTTCGTTCTCATACTGATTGGATTCCATTTTATTATATATTTCTTTGCACAAATCATGCTCTAGATAATTGGACAACGACTCTCGTAAATAAAGTAATGTATTATCGATGGTCATCACCTGCTTTATTAGATCTTCGTATTTTTCTTTTTGGAACGTTGCTCTAACTGAGATTTTGGTCGATGGTCTTCAGCATCCTCAGTCAATCCTTGAGGGTTGACACTCGTATTTACACGCTTCTTACTCCACTGGTTGTTCTTTTCACTCATGACTACACCTCCAATCTTATTATTTTCTTTTAACCATGTTTTATCCAATCCATTATCGTATGATGAGATACAGCCAGTAAAAAATTGTAATGATAACACTATTCTTATACAATCATTGTAGGAGTTGATGAAATGAAAAAGGTACTAAACACAGTAATATTAATGTTCTTAGCTTCAATACTATTTGCCTGTCAATCAGAAGAAAGTATTTCGATCAGTGATGAAAATCTTGAGAAAGCTATTCGAACCGAATTAAACATTGAGGACGATGAACCAATTAATGAAAATGTAATTAAAGAAATTGAGGAATTAAATTTAGCTGATGAAAGTATTCAACAATTAGATGGAATACAACATTTTAACGCATTAGAAAATTTAGACTTACAAAACAATAAAATTGAAGACTTTTCACTTTTAGAGGAGTTAGAAAATCTAACATCCGTTAATGTTATAGGGAATCCATCTGTATCAGAACATCAATCCTTTTTTGATAACTTATCAGCAAAAGGTGTTGAAGTTACCTCAGTTTTGGTAAGAGAAGTCGTTGGAGAACCAGATGGTCCTGGTGGCTTTTTATGGAAAGTTGAAAACGGGGACACTACTGTCTACTTACAAGGTACGATTCATATGGCAACAGAAGATTTATTTCCACTAAATAAAGCTATAGAACAAGCCTATGTTGATTCTGATGTAGTTGTACCTGAAATTGATTTAACGAATATAAATCCGCTAGCTTTACAGGGACTGACAATGGAGTTAGCAACCTTTAGCGATGGAACTACTTTAAGAGACCATCTTTCTTCAGAGTTATATACGGAATTAGATACTGTCATGCAAGAATTTAATATGCCACTACAAATGATGGAAAACCTCCAGCCATGGTTTATTGCACAAACCATCCAACAATTAATGATTCAGCAACTGGGGTATTCAGCTGGTGTTGATGAATATTTTCTAGCTAAAGCAGATGAAGATAACAAGGAAATTATTGCACTTGAGACACCAGAAGAACAATTAGGCCTATTTGCAAATACAACGATGGATTATCAAGTTCAAATGCTTGAAGAATCGTTAGTGGATATTGACGAATTTGATGCACAAATGAAAGAAATGCTTCACCTTTATAAAGAAGGAAATGCTGAAGAGCTTCTAGATTCTCTAACAGTTGAAGGAGTCGAGATGACAGAAGATGAAGCCTTATTTATGGAAGCTTTAAATGACAATCGTAATTATGGAATGGCCGAATCGATTGTGGAATTTTTAGAAGAAGATAATGGAGATACGTATTTTGTCATTGTTGGTAGTCTTCATTTCTTATTAGAGCCCCATATTATTTCGATTTTAGAAGATGAAGGATACGAGGTTGAAAAGGTATTGTAATTTAAAATCGCACAGCAAATTGCTGTGCGATTTCTCTTTATGGTTTACCCGTCTTCATATTTATCTCGTAATGATCTCTTTAGGACCTTTCCACTTGGGTTCTTTGGTAAAGAATCGGTAAAGTCAACATACTTTGGAACTTTGAACTTTGATAACCGTTCACGACAAAATGCAATGACTTCTTCTTCCAAAAGAGTGACACCTTCCTTTGGAACAATAACTGCCGTCACTGCCTCAATCCAATATTTATCAGGGATGCTAATAACAGCTACTTCAGATACGCCATCCATTTGGTAAATGGTTTCCTCAACTTCACGACTCGAAACGTTCACTCCACCTGTGTTGATCATATCTTTTTTCCGATCGATGATTGTGATATACCCTTCTTCATCCATCACACCTAAATCACCACTATGGAACCATCCTCCTTTAAAAGCTTCGGCTGTTTTATCTGGATCATGAAGATATCCTTTCATAGCATGAGGTGTCCGGTGAACAATTTCTCCTACTTCACCACGTGGTACTTCTACATCATTTTCATCTACTATTTTCGTTTGCATATTCAAAGTCGGTTTACCAGCAGCACCAAGTTTACGCATTTGGTCTTCTGGCTGGAGTGCTGTCGCAAGAGGTGCGACTTCTGTTTGGCCGTAAAAGTTCCAAAACTTTGCATTTGGTAGACGTTCTGATAACTCCTTTAAAATTTCCCTTGGCATAATTGCAGCACCATAATAACACTTTTCTAACGTAGACAAATCTCTACGGTCAAAATCCGGATGTCTAAGAAGTGCTATCCATACAGTAGGTGGGCAGAATAATTGCGTTGCGGCTTCTTTTTCAATCGTTTCCAAAATTACCTCAGGGGTTGCTCCTGGTAAGATAATACCACTTGAACCGAGATAAATGCTTGGCCCTAAAAAGCAATGAAGCTGTGCACTATGATAGAGCGGCAAAGCATGAATTAATACGTCTTTTTCGTGCATGCTTCCATCAACAATACAACTCATATATTCACTCACTATACTCTTATGTGTGAGCATGACACCTTTTGGTCGTGATTCTGTTCCACTCGTATAAAGCACATGTGCTAAATCAGCATCAGCAATATCAGCATCAACAAAGTCGGTTGATTGCCCCTGTCTTTCCAAGTGTAATGGCTTCCAAGATGCAAGATTGTTAGGAGTTTCTTCTGAAGGATTCATATCCATTAGATATCGAAAACTAATGTCTAAACGACCTGCTGATTCATCTAAGACTGGGGCATATTCTTTGGAGGCAATAAAACCATTCACTTCTGCATGTTCGAGAATAAAGGCTACATCCTCTACATTTAACAAATAATTAATTGGAATCATAACGGCACCGATTCTGGCTAAAGCAAAATTAACAATAACAAAATCTAAGCTATTTTTGGACATGACGGTAATCATATCCCCTTTTCTCATGCCAGCATCAACAAATACATGTGCTGTTTGATTGACTAGGTCATCAAGTTCAGCGTAGTTCAAACGTTGATTTTTATAAGCCAACGCAAATTTTTCAGGCATTCTCTCTCTTGTTCGAAGCAAAAGATCGCCCATTGTGTTCCTTCTTGCTCTTTTTAACGTTTTTTCTAATTCACCAAGTACATTTGCATCTGTGTTCATTCTCCAATCCCACTCCCCAAAAGTATTTTGATGGTCCTTTATAAAGAATTTTCTATCTATTATTTTAATTCAGATAAATAGGATTAGCAAGTACTTATCACTGTTCTCACATGAAATTGGCAAAATAAAAGAACTGAGACATTAATATCTCAGTTCTACTTGTCATATACTACTCTTGTATTTGCAACAATATCGTGAACACCTTGTTTTTCTCCTGTAAATGCTACTGTGATATAAAGCAAGGATGTAAACCAAAAGACGCGGTGAAGGAATCTTCCCACTACTTCTCTAAATAGCAGGTCCATCCAACTAAGTGGTTGCTCATCTTCTCTTACTACTCGTATCCCTAGTATCATTTTACCTAACGTTTGTCCTAAAAACTTGGTCATTAATAAGAAATAAAGGTAAAAAATGATTGTTGCAAGAATACCTTGTAATGTCCAAAGCCCTACTTCAATGGCCATCCCGTCATTCAAAAATTTGAACGGTACTAGGAGGATGCCACTAACACTAAATACAACAATCCAATCAATAATATATGCCCAAAATCGCATCCAAAAGCCTGCATATATCCGTGCATGATGCGTCTCTTCTTCCATATATGAAACCTGATCTTCACTCATTTATGGCACCTCCCCTAGTTAGAATATAAATACATTGCACGTGGTGCGTTTGCTTCACGGATGAAATCCATCACACCAAATACTTCTGTTTGTTTTCCAAATAGATTTTGAGCAGTTATGCCAAAGAATTGGTTGAACCCAAATGGACTATTATACTGAACAACCTGTACATTATCCCATTCTTGATCGGTTTCCATCATCTCAATCGTGTCATCCAAAGAACCTAGCTCATCTACTAAGTTATTTTCTTTCGCTTGTGAACCTGTATAGACACGACCATCTCCTAATGTTCGAACGGTTTCCTCAGACATACCTCTACCATCTACAATTACTTGTACAAAATCATCGTACATATCATCAACCATCGCTTGTAATAATTCACGTTCTTCTTCAGTCATCTCACGTGAGAAAGACATAATGTCTTTGAACTCCCCACTTTTAATTGTATTGAATTCAATGCCTAAATCTTCCGTCAAACCTGACAAGTCATATCCTTCCATAATGACTCCAATAGAACCAGTTAATGTAGCTGGGTGGGCTACAATTTTATCGACAGGTGCTGATATGTAATAACCACCAGATGCTGCAGTGTTCCCCATTGATACATAAATAGGTTTTTCATATTCTGCTTTTACTTCTAAAATTTTGTCGTGAATCTCAGCACTTTCAACAACGCCACCGCCTGGTGTATTCACCCTTAACACTATTCCATCAACACTACTATCTTTTCCGGCCTCTTCTAGCATTTCTAGAAATTGTTTATGATTATAGGATGTAGTATTTAATAATGTACTTGGTGTTGTATCTTGGATGACACCATTCAAGTGGAGCACCACTATTTTTTCTCCTGTTCCATTTTCAATAACTTCTTCTTCAAACTTATTTTCAGGTATCGCAAACATTTGATCAAAGTTAGCTGTAGCAAAACTACTTACTACCTGAAACCCAACAGACACTATAAATAATCCCACTGCTATTAGCAGTGCAAACCAACGTTTTGCATTCATTCAATCTCCTCCAAATTCTACCAAGGTACTTCATGTAAAATGATACACTATTTACACTTAGAATTCTAACGTGACAACTATCACATTATTCTATCTAGAATCAAGCAAATTCCATAACATTAGTAAAAAAATATGGATGAGACCTATCCAATCTCATCCATGTTGTTTAATGCTTTTTTCAAATTCGTTAAGTCTTCAGCTGACAAGGTTACTCCTTTTCCCATTTTCGAGTGATCTGGTGCCCAGTCTCTAAGATCATACTTAGGGTCTCTTCCATTCCAGCTCACTAAATTTAATTCCTTCTTCCACCCTTTTGGGGATTCTGAGAGAACTGCAATTGTTTCAATTATTTCGTATTTTAAATCAGCCACGTACATCTCTCCATTTCTATCTTTTTTCAACTAGAACTAAAATTAGAGTAGCAATTGGTCCTAGAACCAATGAAAGTAAAAACCAATTAAAGCCACTTCGATTTTTACCCTGTGCTATTCCAGCATTTATCAACATTAATGTTCCCCAACCAACATAATAAGACTCCACGATACCCCTCCAATTGTATTTATTTGATGTATAACTTTTTAGACGTTTTTAACCGTTTCACTTTTGGTGGATAATAACCACGTTCAAAGATTCTACCTTTTGTAATGCTATTTTTTTCTAAAAATTCATCAATAGAATTCGTTTCATACGTTTCTAATGCTTTGAAAAACACTTTTGCTGCAACTCTTGCATCCTCTAGTGCATGGTGGTGTTCGAACGTAATTCCATGATAATCTGCAAGTGTGTTTAACTTATGGTTATACAAATCAGGCCAGACTTTTTTAGAGATATTAGCAGTACAAAGATAGTCCATTGTTGGGTATGGCAACTTAAACTGATCTAACGTCTGCCTAATCACACTCATATCAAAACTAGCATTATGAGCAATTGCTAGATTACTGCTTAAAAAGTTATTTAGTGTTGGCCATATATCTTGGAAGTTTGGAGCATCTCTGACATCATCTTCTCTTATCCCATGAACACGAATATTCATAGGATTAAAATATGTTTTCGGGTTGATTAAACTATAATATTCATCTATTATTTTATTATTTTCAGCAACAACTATTCCAACAGCACATGGACTAAACCGTTTCTCATTTGCTGTCTCAAAATCTATCGATATAAATCTCAAAATTGACACAATCCTTTATTAGTAAACTTTATTTCAATGATACCATAGGATTAGTGAAAATTGCGATGGGATTTGATTGGACATTTCTTCCGTAATTTCTATTTAAAAGGGATGATTTGAAGCTTTAAGGACATCGATTCCGTTATCCGTTCAAATTTTATCTCTTGTTAGAGTTATTTAGTAAAATAGCGTACCTGATGTCCATAACAATACATTTATCTCGTTTTTTTAATTATAACGTATCCAATGTCCTCTCACGGTTACCACATAGAAAACTGCACCTCCAACTATGAGGTGCAGTTTCTATCTAAGCATATTATTTACGATTCTGAATTACTTTTGCAATTTCCATTAGCACAACTGCTCCAATTGCTAATCCTGTTGCAAGCATCCAATCATTGAATCCAAATGCTTCAGGTATTGCAAATACATCTCGAGCGAATGGAAGGATGGTGATCGTATAAAGAACAAAACAAACTAAAACAGCGCCTAACACATATTTGTTTGTGAAAAAACCTACTCCAAAAATTGTTTGTGCATTGGAGCGTGCGGTAAATGTTTGTAATGTTCTAGCTAAGATTAATGTTGTAAATGCCATTGCAACTCCCATTTCTGCTGAGTGCTGTAATCCAATGTAGTGCGAAATGATTACAGCGATTCCTATTAAGAGTCCTCTTGTAATCACTGCACGCATCGTTCCACCTGCAAAAATACCTTCATCAACATGTCTTGGCTTTCGATTCATTACGTCGGGTTCTGATTTTTCCATACCTAATGCAATTGCTGGTAGAGAATCATTTACTAAGTTAATAAATAGTAATTGAAGCGCTGTAAACGGATTGGACCAATTAAAGACAACAGCAAACAGAATTGCAATAATTGCTCCTAGGTTTCCAGCGAATAAATAACTTATCGCTTTCTTAATATTATCGAATACTGTTCTTCCGACACCAACAGCATTAACAATGGAAACGAAATTATCATCGGTCAAAATCATTGCTGAAGAATCTTTAGCCACATCGGTTCCACTACCCATTGCCACACCGATGTCTGCTTGCTTTAATGCCGGAGCATCATTGACTCCATCTCCAGTCATTGCTGTAATCTTATCTTGTTTTTGCCAAGCACGTACGATACGAATTTTGTTTTCTGGTGACACACGAGCATAAACAGAGATCTGCTTTAGCTTTTTATCTAGTTCTTCATCTGACATCGCATCTAATTCTTGTCCAGTTACGGCAATATCGTTTTCTTCCATAAGTCCGATATCTCGTCCAATGGCTTGGGCTGTCGTTTTGTGATCACCTGTAATCATAATTGTACGTATGCCAGCTTTTTTCGATTCTTCGATGGAACCATAAACAGCTTCTCTTGGAGGGTCAATCATAGCCGTTAATCCCACTAACACTAAATCATGTTCATCTTCTTCTGTAATAGTTGTTTTTCCATCTGACAATCTTTTGTATCCATACGCTAATACACGTAATGCTTGATTGGAAAAATCTTCATTGGCTTGTTCAAATAAATTTAGTAAATCATCGTCAATTTCTTTTTCTTTCCCGTCCCAAAAAACATAGGATGCCCGATTGTACATGACATCAGGGCCACCTTTAGTCAGCATTAATTTTTCCCCATCAATCGTATGAACCGTTGACATCAACTTTCTATCCGAATCAAAAGGTAGTTCTCCTTCTCTTGGGTATTGTTGACGAAGTGCATCATAATCTTGATTATTTTTATTAGCAAAATTAATTAATGCTACTTCCGTCGGGTCTCCTACTTCATTTCCATCTTTATTAATATAAGAATCATTACAGAGTGCTGCTATATTAACGAGAAATTTCTCTGCTTTCGTCCATTGTGACGGATCATCTGGTAGCTTTTCTCTTTGGTCACCAGGCAAGAAAAAATTCGTAACAGTCATTTTGTTTTGCGTTAATGTACCAGTTTTATCTGTACAAATAACACTAGTTGAACCTAAAGTCTCCACTGCTGGAAGCTTCCGAATGATGGCATGTTGCTTGGCCATTTTATTCGTACCAACAGATAGAACAATAGTTACGATAGACGACAATGCTTCAGGAATGGCAGCGACGGCAACAGCTACTGAGAACATCAATGCATTTAAAATTGCTGTCGTCATATCCACCGTTTCATTACCGAACCAAATTCTCCCCACTTGTAATGCAAAAATGATAATACATAGAATTAAAATACCAATACCTAACTTCTTACTAAATACCTCTAATTTACGTTGTAACGGAGTTTGTTTTTCTTCAGCAGTCGCAATCATTCCGGCAATTTTACCAATCTCTGTCTTTTCACCTGTTCCTGTAACGACAAAGGTTCCCCGTCCGTAAACGACGAGCGAACTGCTAAAGACCATATTACGTCGATCCCCTAGTGCTGCTTCATCCTCTAATGCATCCACATGCTTTTCAACAGACTCTGATTCTCCAGTTAACATCCCTTCATTTACTTTAAGAGAACCACTTTCTAAAATTCTTCCATCAGCCGGTATATAGTCCCCTGCTTCTAATAGAACAATATCCCCCGGAACGAGTTCTCTAGCAGGGATTGTCTGTTTATTACCTTGACGGATTACCTTGGCTTCAGGTGCTGACATGTCTCTTAAGGCATCCAATGAACTCTCTGCCTTTTTTGTTTGGACTACACTTATTACTGAGTTTAGGATTAACACAAGGAAGATGATAATCGACTCAACAATCTCCCCCAGAACTAGCTGAACACCCGCAGCTATTAATAACACAATTACCATTGGGTCTTTAAACGTTTCTAGAAAAAGCTTCCAAGTAGGAACCTTTTCCTTATCAGCTATCTCATTATATCCATTTTTTTCGATACGTGATTGAACTTCAGATTGGGATAATCCTTCTTCAGATGATTGGACTTCTTTTAACGTATCTTCTGTACTTAGACGATAAAATTCCATATATGTAAACTCCTTTCCTCTATATCCATTTTCCCCTAGATATACATAAACATTCTATAGAAATAAGAAAAGCTAGAGCGCGCCCGCGTTGCGATGTAAGAACTGAAACAGTGCCTGTTGTTACTCGGCACAAACAGCAGTGATTATATCCACGTAGTTTTTTTAGATTACTCACGCCAGCGCAACGCTACATTCTTATCTTGCACAAAAAAACACGAGACCCCTGCCTATAGAAGGCAAAGGTCTCGCATAGCATCTTCATGCCAGTAAGGCCGATGGTAATTACCATGGAATGACGACCTGACTTTTGGATTTTAATCCAACCGCTACTCCCCTTTGACACAGGTCAAAGTGATTATGATTTATACCATATTATACCATAATGTGAAAAACAAGGATAGTTTTCAATTAAATTTTAATGATCCTCTAATAGCAAACATGAGGGAAAAATATTTTCTTGACAATCCTTTATTAGAAGGTGTAATATTTAATATAATTTCAAGAAAAGCGCAGTGCGCACGGAGCTAGACATCTCTGAACAAAAAATAAATAATTTTATATTCTTATCCAGAGAGGTGGAGGGACTGGCCCTTCGAAGCCTCAGCAACAGACTGTAACAAGTACTGTGCTAATTCCAGAAGCGTTTTGCTTGAAGATAAGAAGAGTAATAGCTTATAAAACCTCTTCTATCTTTAGAAGGGGTTTTTCTAATTTTAAAACGAGGTGATGTAAAAATGACAAGCGTACCATTTCGAGCTGACCATGTGGGGAGTTTACTAAGACCAGAAAGATTACACGAAGCAAGGTCTCAATTTAATAACGGACAAGTTTCAGCTTCAGAGCTACGAGAAGTGGAAACAGAAGAAATCAAACGAATTGTAGATAAACAAATTGAAGTTGGTTTAAAGGCTGTCACTGATGGTGAATTTCGCCGTTCATGGTGGCATATTGATTTTCTAGAAAATTTAAATGGTATAGAGGGATACGTTCCTAAGGTTGGATATAATTTCCACGACGAAGAAACAGAAGCCTATGATGTTCGTAATATCGGTAAAATATCCTTTAATCAGGATCACCCTTTTCTAACAGACTTTAAAGAATTTAATCAAATTGTTAATGGGCGAGCGGTTGCAAAACAAACTATTCCAAGTCCAAATCAATTATTTCATGCAGGGATTCGAAATCCGGAAATTTATCCTACTCTCGATGAATATGCAAAAGATGTTATTCAAACATATCGTGATGCACTGAAAGCGTTTTATCAAGCAGGTGTACGTTACATACAATTTGATGATGTTTATATTGCTGGTCTAAATGCGGACAGCTTAGCACCTTACGAAGAAGGATACTCTCGACAAGAACTCATTGAACTTGCGTTACATGTCGCTAATAGTGTACTAGAAAATAAACCAGAAGATCTTTATGTAACGACTCATTTGTGTAGAGGAAATTACAAATCAACATGGGCTTTTAAAGGAAGTTATGCAGAAATTGCACCTACCCTTTTTGCTAAGGAAAATGTAGATGGCTTTTTCCTAGAATATGATGATGAACGTTCCGGTAGCTTTAAACCATTAGAATTTATTCCTAATAATGGTCCGAGAGTTGTATTAGGTGTCATCACATCAAAAAGGGGAGAATTGGAGAATAAGGATGTCATCCTCACTAAAATTAAGGAAGCAAGCCAATTCATTCCATTAGAACAAATCTGTATTAGCCCACAGTGTGGCTTTGCTTCTACCCATCATGGAAATAAATTAACTGAGGAAGAACAATGGAGAAAATTGAAATTTATTGTCGATATTTCCGAGGAAATATGGGGTAAATAAGTGATTTTTGGAAGCTAGTGACAGCCGCTATTCTGTAAATGGGTGTCACTAGTGTAATCAACGCACTGTTTTTTAGAGCCATATATTCTACTAACCCTTTAGTTTTACAAATGATTATTTCTTCATACTATTTTAAAAAAATCACAATGTTTTCTCATTATTTAGTATATAATGGTAGTATCATTATTGTTAAAGGGAGTATTCTAGTATGCTATATTGGATTATTGGCCTTATTATCCTACTCATTATTATCGAAGAGACGATCTATTATGTTGAAAATCGAATTTTGTTTGGCAAAAGGAAAAGTAGAATAATGGCGTTAATCGCTAAGTTTCAAAAGAAGAGTAAAACTCAAACTCAAGATGTACCAATTTATGATGAACCAAGACAAAGAAGGAGTCGCTAAACTAGAAGAGCGTCTCTTTTTTTCTATATTGGAATAATTGATGACCTTACCTTTAGAAAGGAGATATTCTAATGTTACCCGACCAACAATTATTACGTATTCCCGGGCCAACTCCTATCCCACCCTCTGTTCAAAGAGCAATGCTACATCCGATGATAGGGCATCGTGATCAAGAAACGAAAGAATTACTAAGGAAAATTAAACCAAAACTAAAAAAAGTTTTTGAAACAAAAGAAGAGATTGCAATTCTTGCAGGTAGTGGAACAGCAGGTTTAGAGGCTGCCGTAACCAATTGCACGCAACCTGGTGATGAGGTTTTAGTTATTGTTACAGGTGTATTTGGAGAGCGATTTGCAAAAATCTGTGAAGCATATCAACTGAATGTGCATCGAATCGATGTAACCTGGGGAAAAGCAGTCGATACATTAGATGTGGAGAACTTCCTTAAAGGCCATCCTTCAATTAAAGCTGTTTTTGTCACATATTGTGAAACTTCCACAGGCGTTCTTAATCCTATTCAGGAGCTTTCCAATATCATTCACACAAACTCCGACGCCTTATTCATTGTTGATGGGGTTTCAGCCGTTGGAGGAGTCCAAACGAAAATGGATGAATGGGGACTCGATTTAGTCGTAACTGGGTCTCAAAAAGCTCTAATGCTTCCTCCTGGATTAACTTTTGTTGCAGCAAGTAAACGTGCTTGGGAAGTTATTGAAAAAAATAATATACCTACATTCTATCTTGATTTACAAAAATACAGAGAAAATATTCTCTCTGATTCAACACCATTTACTCCCTCCATTTCATTGTTATTTGGGCTAAATCAAGTTCTGGACATGTTCGAAAAGGAAGGCCTGGAGAACGTTTATGAACGGCACCAACTAATGAAATTGATGACAAGAGAAGCATTCAAAGCTTGGAACATACCACTATTAACTCGTGACAGTTGCGCTTCTCCGACAGTCACTTCAGTAATCCCGAATGATTTTAATCCGGATGCTTTAAGAAAAACTGTGAAAAATGATTTTAATCTTGTTTTAGCAGGTGGACAGCAAGAATTAAAAGGAAAGATTTTTCGAATTGGACATATGGGGTATTGTTCACCATCTGATATTTTGCAAACTATTAGCTTGATAGAAATCGGATTAGTAAAAACCGGGAAAAATGTAATGTTAGGAAGTGGAATAGCAGCAGCACAAAAAATTCTTACAAAGGAGGTCAAATAGGGTGTCTTTTCATGTACTGATTACTGATCCTTTACATGAAGAAGGATTAGTCCCATTAAAGAACCACCCTGACATAAAGCTGACGATAATCAATCAACGCAGAAGCTCTAACTTAAAAGAATTGATACGTGATGTTGATGCGTTAATTGTTCGAAGTCAAACACAAGTGACACGTGATGTATTAGAGCACGCCACTCGCTTAAAAATCATAGGTCGAGCAGGAGTTGGTGTCGATAACATTGACTTAGATGCTGCAACAGAACGAGGAATTATTGTTGTCAATGCACCAAACGGAAATACTAACTCGGCCGCAGAACATACGATGGCATTGTTAATGTCATTAGCTAGGAAAATCCCCCAAGCATATCAAGCATTAAAAAACATGGATTGGGATCGCAAGAATTATGTCGGGGTTGAATTAAGAAACAAAACATTAGGCGTCATTGGATTAGGAAGGATTGGTGCAGAAGTTGCTTACCGTGCAAAAGGGCAACGAATGGAAATCATCGCTTACGACCCTTTCCTAACACAAGAAAAAGCAGAAAAATTAGGAGTAAACTTCGGTACACTGGATGAAGTATTGGCTCTAAGTGATTTCATAACCATCCATACCCCTTTGTTAAACGAAACGAAGCATTTAATTAATACGAAAGCTTTTCAGAAGATGAAAAAGGGAGTCCAAATCATTAACTGTGCTCGAGGTGGAATCATTGATGAAGAGGCATTATATCAAGCTATCATTTCTAAAAAAGTCACTGGTGCAGCATTAGACGTATTTGAAAATGAACCCTTTCACCATCACAAGCTATTAGAATTACCAGAAGTTATTGCTACCCCTCATCTTGGGGCAAGTACGATAGAAGCTCAGGAAATGGTCGCAATAGATGTTAGTCAGGACATTATCCGTTATCTAATGGGAGAACAAATTAAAAACCCAGTTAACCTTCCATCGTTACCAATAGAAATATTGAATAAAATGAAACCATATTTTCATCTAGGTGAAAAACTAGGAACTACTTTAATACATCTAGTTGAACAGCCAATTGAGGAGATTACACTTTCGTATGAAGGTGAACTAGCCGAGCTGGAAGTTTCCCCAATCACTCGAACGATAGTAAAAAGCGTACTACAACGTCATCTTGGTGACCATGTCAATGACGTTAACGCCCTCTATTTAGCAGAGAAACGTGGAATAACGGTTCATGAAAATAAAAGCTCAGCAAATAAAGGGTTTACTAATCTATTAAAAGTAGAGATAAAAACTAATAGAGAGTCAAAAAGTGTTTCTGGAACACATCTTCCTGGACTCGGCCCAAGAATTGTAAGATTGGATGAGTACCGTATTGATGTTATTCCCGAGGGACATATTATTTTCATCCACCATAATGACCAACCAGGAGTCATAGGGAAAATAGGAAGTTTACTAGCAGACTTTCAAATTAATATCGCAACCATGCAAGTAGACCGATCCAATTTAGGTGGCGATGCAATCATGGTGTTAAAGGTCGATAAACGCCTACATGAACAAGAATTAGCTCGGTTAAAAGAACTAGATGAAATCAAAGAAATTCAAGTCATTGATTTATAATTATGGAATGCTTGAATCATAAAGAGGCATTTCCCAATTTATGGAAGTGCCTCTTAAAGTTTATCTAACAATTCTTTTAAACCACCAATTTCATGGCTAGGCTGAATGTCTCGGTGCTCCTTTTGTTTACGATTAACCCAAACTGACTCTATTTCTGCACGGTTTGCACCTAGAATATCTGTGTTTAAATTATCTCCCACCATCATGGCATCTTCTCTTTCTACGTCCAATTGAGAGAGCGCATAATCAAATATTTCTGGGTCTGGTTTACCACTTCCAAACTCCCCAGAAACAATAATATGATCAAAATATCCTTTAATTTCTGGCGATAACTCTAACTTAGTCTGTTGCAAATCTGGAGAGCCATTTGTTAAAAGTAATAGTTGAAAATTATCCTTAAGATGATTTAAAACTGGATACGTATCCTCAAAAACAAATGGGTTATTTTTACGATGTGCTCGAAACGTTTCAGCAAGTTCCTGACCAAATTCTTGATCGTCTATCCCCATTTTTCTTAAACTCATGGTCCATACCTTTTCGCGGTACTCTGGTGCAATTTCCCTTAAGCGTTTGAAATCTTCCCCATCATCATTAAAATTACCCCACAATCCTTCAAAAGGATTTATTCCTATTTTCTTAGTAAACTCATATGTATCATATGAAGCGTATAGTCCACGAGCTGTTTCTCGAACTTTCATTTCTAACTCCACGGGATTTATGGAATACACCTCTCCCGCAATTTTACAAGTTGCATCTAAGGCCGATTGAATACTTTTTTCATCCCATAATAATGTATCATCTAAATCGAATAATATTGCTTTAACCATGCAATAGCTCCTCTATCCTTTTTAAGACAGTGTACCATAGGTAGGAAACATTTGGGATAAGATGAAATCGGAAAATTGCTTGTTGGTCATTTAAGCAAATTAATCCTCATTCAACAACAAGCAGTCCATTACTAGGACTGCTTGTTTCTAATAGGTTTCATAAGACACTACTTCATCTCTTGGAACGTGCTTTTTTGGTTTTGGTGTCTGATCAGGATATCCTAACCCTAAAACAGCTACAACTCTTTGGTCACCAGGAATACCTAGCAGCTTGCGAACATAGTCTTCTCTTATTTGAGATTCTTCCTCATCTTCAGAATGATATACGGCACCAAAAGCAGAACCTAAGCCAAGCTCAACTGCTTCTAACCATATAAAAGCACAAGCAAATGAGGCATCTTGTAGCCAGTATTTACTAACACTAGGTTTTGCCGTTACAGCAATAGCAGCTTGGGCTTCCTTCATCCATTTCATGTAAGGAGTTGTATCAGCAAGTTTATCGAGCATTTTTCTATCTGTTATTGCAATTAAATGTTTAGAAGGAAGGTTATTGCCAGTGGGTGCAAACACTCCTGCATCAATTACCTTTTCGAATAACTCATTTGGAATTGGTTTATCTTGATACTTTGTTATTTCTCTTCGTGCTTGAATAGCTTTAAAAACATCCATGTTATCTCCTCCTTTTTCATAATTTTACCACACTAACAGTTTATTCCGATACACATACTCTGATTTAGGAAAGAAGAGATTTTCTAAAATATATGACAACCTCCACATTCTCAATCTAATATACGAACCATATATTCACAGTGTTCATCCCCGTTAATATTGCATTTAATCTCAAATACAGATAGTTTTTTGTCTAATACTTTCGATAGTCCGCCTTCTAGGATTGCTCCCTCCAAATCGCAAACCATTTTCCCTTCTTGAATAGGTAATCCTTCACAAAAACAGTCTTCTACACGTATGAGCATCGTTGTTTCTGTTTTTTCCAATAGCACTGGGATACCTATCTTTAATTCTTCATATATACTAAACAAATCTTCTACCGTTTCAACAGGCAAGCTGCTACCAATTTTTCTGCCGATTGTTAATGTTGTTGTTTTTCCTTCCATAGGTAATCCTTGGTTTAACCCGATCAAACGGATTGCCCGATATAATTCTAACGGTACATCTTCGCCTAATTTTAATCGGTCAATTTTTTTTAAATCTTCAAAGGTAAATGTGTTCATTACAAATTGCCTCCTAATCAGTCATTCCCCTCTACTATAAACAGAAAACAAATTACATGTATGTGATACAAGTCACGTTTAATTCAATACAATTTCTGTACAATTGAAGTAACTAAAACTAGTGAGGTAACCATAATGTCAAACTCAAATGAATTGGATATTCCTTTCATATTACAAGAAAGTATGATGCAAAATGAACATGCCATAATTGTTGTTGACTCTAATGGAATAATAATTCAAGTAAACCAAGTATTTAAACATTCGTTTTCCTTTCGTATTGGAGACTCGATCAACAACTTTTTCTCGCAGCATGTGCGTGTCGGAGGTTTTACTGCCCCTTTACAAGATAATTGGAAAGGTAATGTAACCATTACAGTAAATGAATCGTCATATGAAAAATATTTAGATATACAATCATTTCGCATAGCAAATGGAGAAAAGTATTTTCAATATGTCTTTCATACTATGATAGAGAAAGAAGAGATACGGTATCTTGCTTATAATGATGGTTTAACGAAGTTACCTAACCGACTTGCTTTTGAGGAAAATGTCAAGCAATTATTATTAAAACCTGAATTAAAAAAACATATCTTTGCCCTTTTATTTTTTGACCTTGATCGATTCAAATTAATCAATGATACATTTGGACACGCATACGGAGATTTATTGTTACAAAAAGCTGCAGAACGTTTGCAATCATGTTTTTCAGAAAAGGATATTTTAGCACGACTTGGCGGGGATGAATTTATTGCATTATTACCAAACATTGGTCATGAAAGAGAAGCCATATACAAAGTGGAGGAAATTATAGAGCACTTTTCTATTCCGTTTCAACTTAGGGAAAATGAAGTCTACGTAACCATAAGTGTTGGTATAAGCTTCTATCCCCATGATGGAGAAAATTTGGAAGCTTTAATTTCGCAAGCAGACTCTGCAATGTATCATGCAAAGAAGCAAGGCAAAAACAATTACGAATTGTCTAAGGCAGAATTACATGCCTCTAATTTTGAACGGTTTCACCTGGAAAATATGCTACGAAAAGCAATTAAGGAAGAGCAGCTTGAGCTTTTTTATCAACCTCAAGTGAATATCGTTGATGAAAAAGTTGTAGCTGTAGAGGCTTTAGTTCGTTGGCGCCACCCTGAGTATGGCATTATTCCACCGAACGAATTTATTCCAATTGCTGAGGATTCCGGATTAATTTTAGAGATTGATGATTTTGTATTACGAAAAGCTTGCCAGCAAATACATCACTGGAAACAACTAGGAAATCCTATTCGTATTTCTGTAAATCTGTCTGCACAACAATTCATGCAGAAAAATCTACCCGATAAAATCGCTACCTTACTAAAGATAGAAAAAGTACCTCCTAATTTACTTGAGCTGGAAATAACAGAATCAATGGTGATGCAAGATACAAAAATGTCAGCAATCCAAATAGAGAAGATCCGAGCATTAGGAGTGAAGGTTGCTATTGATGATTTTGGGACAGGACATTCATCTTATCAATATTTAAAGAACTTTCCAATTGACAGCTTAAAAATAGACCGTATTTTTATTAATGATGTAGAAACAAATAGAAATACAAAGGCCATCCTAAATTCTATGATTAACTTAGGACATGACCTTAACTTGCAAGTAATTGTAGAGGGGGTAGAGACAGAAGAACAATTATCTAATCTGGACTCAAAGAAATGCAGTGCCGTTCAAGGGTATTACTTTTATAAGCCAATGGAAACAGGTAGAATCCAGGAATTATTAGAAAGAAAAGGTTAGATCTAAACATTCGTCTTGAACAGTAAAAATCCGAACTCAATGTTCGGATTTACTTATGCCTTAGTATACTTCGTAATTTTGTCCTGTTTGTGCACCTTCCACACTTTTCTTGTACGCTAATGCCACACGTTTGGCAGGTACAGGATTAAACCCTGCAAAAAAGCCACCTAAACGTTCCCAGGATTCTTCTACAATATTAGGGCTCACACTGTTTATTCGAATTCCACGTGGCATTTCAATGGACGCAGCTTTTACAAAAGATCTCACACCACCATTTGCCATTGCAGCTGAAGCTCCGAGTGGAATAGGATCATCCATCATGACACCAGTGGTTAATGTAAAACTTCCACCGTCATTCACGTAATCTTTTCCTAGTAAAACAAGATTAATCTGCCCTTTTAGCTTACTATCGATCCCTCTTTGGTTAAGTTCTGGGGTCATCTCTGAAATAGAAGCAAAATTCGCTCCACCTGACACATTAATCACTGCATCAACTTTTCCTACTGTTTCATACATTTTCTTAATACTTTCTTCTGATGTATGGTCGACTGTAACATCCGCGCCGTTACGTCCTGCACGAATGATTTCATTATTATTGTCTTCTAGTACTTTGGTTACCTCAGAGCCGATTGTCCCACTTGCACCAACAATAAGAATCTTCATACTCTCCCCACTCCTTTACTGTAATAAGGACGTTCTACGCTATAAATATATCTATACTATATCATACATATCCAAATCGAAGCCTGTATATTCTAAATTTTATTAACTAATGTAGAATGGATAGAAATGAAAGAGGATACCACGTATGATGATATCCTTTTTTCTTTCTTATTCTTGGGTTGCTGTTTTTGTAGTTGCTGGTTCTTCTCGATATCCTTCCCCTGCTTTTGGTAATCTGATGAAAAAGGATAATACGAATCCAGCTAGAGAAATGACACCGGCTACTAAGAATGAAACATTAACTCCAGTTATTTCTCCACTTACTCCTTCTCCTGGTACGGCAGCTACAGTCATAACCGTTACAAGTAATGCAGTACCAACTGCACCAGATATTTGACGGAATGTATTGTTCATCGCAGCACCATGAGGCAATCTTTTAGGTGATAATTGATTCAACCCGGCTGTAGTTACTGGCATCATGACCATTGCCACACCAAGCATGCGAAAAACATTAACCACTGCCAAATACTTAAATGTTGTCTCAATGGTAAGATTACAGAACATAAACGTAGTAATCGTCACAAGTAATAATCCTAGTCGGACTAGCGCTCTCGCACCAAATTTATCAAATAAACGACCAGTAATTGGATTCATCAAGCCCATTACTAAAGCACCTGGTAGTAACATTAAACCTGATTCTAAAGCAGTGAAACCAAGCATTTCTTGCATAAATAGTGGTAGTACAACTGCTCCACCAATTAATGATAGGAATACAATCATTCCTAAAGCCGTCGTTAAAGTAAATACTTTATTTTGAAAGACCCGAAATTCTAGGATCGGCTGTTCTAATTTAAGCTGTCTTAAAATAAACCAAGTGAGTGATATTATACCGATAACTAAAGAAATAATTACTTGCCCACTTAAGAATCCACTTCCAGCTGTACTGAATGCATATAATATCCCACCAAAACCAAATGTTGAAAGGATAATTGATAAGACATCCACCTTTGGAAATGTTTGTTTTGTAATATTTTTTAATAGAACGTAAGCAAGAATAATATCGATAACAACGATTGGGAAAATTACGTAGAAAAGGCTTCTCCATGGAAAGTTTTCTACTAAATATCCAGCTAACGTTGGTCCTATTGCTGGTGCAAATGCGATAATTAAACCGAACATCCCCATGGCTGACCCACGTTTTTCAATCGGAAAGATTAAAAACATAATGGTTTGTAACAATGGCATGATAATACCTGCACCTGCTGCTTGTAGTATTCTGCCGATTAATAACACTGTAAATCCAGGAGCTATAGCACAAACTAACGTACCTAATCCAAATAAACCCATTGCTGTTAGAAACAACCTTCTTGTAGTAAACGTTTCAATTAAGAAAGCTGTAACAGGGATCATAATTCCATTTACAAGCATAAAAATGGATTGTAACCATTGGGCGACGTCTGCTTCGATTTGTAAGTCTTCCATTATATGAGGTAATGCAGTTCCAAGTAATGTTTGATTTAATATGGCGACAAATGCCCCTGAAAGTAATACAATAATAAGTGGAGTTCTATTTATTTCTGTTGGCTCCTCGGGTGCTGGAGCATGATTTTTAGCCATACTCTTCCTTCTTTCTTTGTACTTCATTATTTTATTGATACCACAACATAGATAAATTATTAAATTTGACTAAATTGTGTCCAATACAACCCTTGATTCTATCACAGTTATAGAATACATAAAAGTGAAGCGAATTATGCTTCCATATAAAGTGAGGTGAATGCGATGTGTTTAATTAATTTTCAATTTCACGACCACCCACAATACAAATTAATAGTAGCTGCTAACCGGGATGAATTTTACAAACGACCAACTGCTTCTGCTCATTTTTGGGAGGATGAACCTGTTATTTTAGCAGGGCGTGACCTCCAACAAATGGGGACCTGGTTAGGTGTAACAAAACAAGGACGATTTGCTGCTCTAACTAATTTTAGACATCCAGACCATATGGGAACAGGTGGAAAGTCTCGTGGTGAAATTGTAAAGAATTATTTGAGTGAGGATTTATCAACAGAAGAATATATCACTCAGTTGAGGTCGAGTAAAGAAGATTTCGTCGGATATAATGTGCTTGTCGGAAGCCCTGAAGAACTTTTTTATTACAACAACGTTGAAGATACGATTACCAAAATAGAACCAGGTACATATGGTCTTAGTAACCATTTTCTTAATACACCATGGCCAAAAGTTGTCAAAGGAACACAAAACCTAAAGAATTATACAAAAGATACTAGCAAAGTTGATGAAGCTAAGTTATTTGAGTTATTACTTGATGCCGAAGAATCCGCAGAAGAAGAACTACCTAACACTGGAATAGGAAGAGAATTAGAGAAAAAATTATCTCCGCTATTTATTAAACTTCCAGATTACGGGACAAGATGTTCCACCGTTCTAACGATTGATTACAAAAACAATTTAACCTTTGTAGAGCGAAATTACGAGCATGGAATATTAAAAGAAGAAAAGCAATTTTCCTTTAAGATAGAAAACTAAAAATACAAAGACGTTTGGCCGATGAAAAACCAAACGTTTTTGCCTCTATCTATAATGTCAGAAACACTAATACTTCTCATCTAAAAGTTCTATTAATAGATCTGGTCTATCGGTAATGATTCCCCCTGCATCGAGGTCGATTAGTTGTTCCATCATTTCTTTATCATTAATCGTCCAGTAGTGTACATCCATACCTTTACGTTCCGCACCACGGATTATTTTTTTATCCATTAAATTAATATTACTATCTTCTGTTGGTATTTGAACAGCCTCAACAGTAGGTGAATAGAGTCCATTTAGGAATAACTTATGTAAGATTACGAACTTCTTAATTTCTTCTCTACCACCACTAACTAAAGCTTCTCCATCAGATACCTCTTTGACTAAATCAATAATTGCATGATCAAATGAAGCTATCAGCACTTTCTCTTCTAATCCATGTTTTTCGATTGTTTGCCACAGTGCTTCACTGACAGTTTGATATAACTCTGGTTCGTTTGTATCTTTAATTTCTATAACATATTTCATGTTGGGATAAGCATTGAAAATCTCTTCCACTGTAGGAATATGGATTCCTTGGCCACGGTAACTATACTCCCCTTCTAAATCTTGAAAGTAATACCCTGCATCCAGCTTTTGGATTTCCTCTAAGGTTAAATCAATTACTTTCCCTTCACCGTCTGTTGTACGGTCAACGGTAGGATCGTGAATGGCAACAAGATAATCATCTTTTGTCATATGAACATCAAACTCAAGAACATCTACACCTATTTCAACAGCTTGTTGAAATGCAACCATTGTACTTGAAGGTGCTAAATGCTCTCCCCCTTGGTGTGCAATAACCAGTGGTCGCTCATTATCAAAATAGGCTACCTGTTGAATTTGACCACTTGGAAAAATATAAAGAATCCCCCATACTAAAAGAATTCCTATTAATCCAAAACCAATCCATTTCAACTTTGACTTTTTCTTTTTTATCGGTTGCTGACTACTCTTCTCAATTGGATTTGTATTCCCCATTTTTCTATTCCTCTCTATTCAACGGCTATTATATCCCATGATGTAATAATTCCGAGTAATGGCTCTTTTGAAGAACCGTATTTCGTAATGAGCAGAGCATCAACACGGTTTCCCTTCTCAATTTGCGCTTTAAAAATTTCAACCGCCTCAATCACTGGCGTATCATTATTAATAAATTGATAATTACCGTCCTTTTGAAAAGGAAGGATATCTTTTATTTTCGTATCAATTCCACTTTTAAACTTACTAGAAGCTAACCATTTTGTTATTCCGCTTTCTGAGATTAGTCCTCTAAATTCATTATCATGATAAATAGGGAATTTAGAAAATCCTCTTTGTTCTATCGTATCGAGTACTTTTTCTAAGGAATCATCCTCTTGAAACGATATTACTTTGCGTTCAAATACAGGTACTACTTGTTGTGGTTGTGTGATCGACTTTTCTATTTTTTCAATTTGCTCGACAATGGAGTTATGTGGTTCTGCAATCGCAAAGTCAGTATCGATCCTATTATGAACAATTGCATTTCGAAGTTCAGCATACTCAAGCAGATCTTCTGCATACCGATTTAAGTTAAGATTATGTTTTGACATAATCTTAACGGCTTTTGAAAAACCGATACCTTTGCTATTGCGCATCTCTTGTCTCAATGCTTTTTCGATTCGATTAAAAGCAGTTAAAAAGCGTTCAGAATTTCTTTCCATTTTTTGTTTCTCCCTTAAGTTTATATCTTTACCTCGTAGATTATTAAATTAATTATACAATCTTTAGCATAATTTCGAAAGTTTGGTTTTATGAATTACTATATGAACAATTCGCCTCTATAACTTTGACGAATCAACGAGTAAATATAACTATAAGTTGGTTAAAAATTTAATGTAAAAAATAGGAGACAGCCTATTGACTGTCTCCTTATTAGGATATTTTTGTACCATTTTCTACTTCTTCATCAGGCCTTAATAAAACGACATCTCCATCACTTGGTACTCCACCAATCACTAACACCTCTGATTTAAAGCCTGCAACTCGCATTGGTGGAAAGTTCACCACACCTACAACTTGCCTTCCAATTAAATCTTCAGGGTTATAGCGTTTGGTTATTTGTGCAGATGATTGTTTAATTCCTAGTTCCCTACCAAAGTCAACTTTAAGTTTGATTGCTGGTTTACGTGCTTCCGGAAAAGGTTCAGCCTCTACTACCGTTCCAATTCGCAAATCTAGCTTCATAAAATCATCAATAGTCGCCATTTTCTTCCTCCATCACTATATTTTGTTTTCTATATTATCAAAAAATAGCTTTAAATAATAGAAAAAGCAGACAACTAACTATATTAAAACGTACCAAACCAATAACCCAAGGCTGCTCCAATATAATTTCCGATAATATATCCGAGTGTCCCAACGATTAAAATAGGAGCTACTAGCTTGCTCCACCCTTGTGAAATTGCCATAGCCGCTGCAGTTGTAGGACCACCAATATTGGCATTACTCGCTAAAATAACTTCTTCTAAATTAAATTTAAATAGCTTTCCTAACACAAAAGATACAACCATGTTAATTACAACCATAATAAATACGAGCACTAATAATAATGGTGCATTTTGAAGAATAATTGGAAGCGATGCTGGTACACCAATTACGACAAAAAATATGTATATTAAATACGTACCAATCTCTTGGGCTCCGTTAATTTTCTCAAAATAACTAGAAAAGATGGTGACTGCTAGTAAAGTAATAGTAGTGAGCATTAAATAATTGTCACCTAAAATACCATGTAGAATATTAAAGAAGATATTTTCCCCAGTTGGGATTAAGTTTGCAAAAAACTCGGCCAAAGTAAATGATACAGCAACTAATGCAAATGCTGTTCCTACTGCTAGACCAATATCTTGTAATGAAATTTCTTTCCCTTTCCAGTAACTTGCAGCTAAATTCTCATTCCCATCATTATTGTTTTTCTCAACTTCTTCGACATGTGGAGTTTTAAACTTTCTTCTAAAAAATGTGAGTGTTGGGATTACCATTAATACTAAAAAGTATAAAGCCATCATTAAATTATCTGCAACAACAGCGGAAGATATCATTTCGCTAGGAGTTTCAAATCTCGCTGATAATGCAGCTAAATTTACACTTCCACCAATATAAGACCCAGTCATCATTGCGGTTATTTTATCGAGTCCCGGTATTAAGTCTTTCAAAAAGAAGAATCCTACAATTGCACCAACAACCGTACCAATGGCGCTAAATAGGAACATAATTAATAAACGACCACTTTCATTCCAAATTTTTAATATATTGGATTGGAATAATAACAGCGGTATCGCTAGTGGAACTACGTAACTCCAAACGGTATCATACACAGGTGAGTCGGTCGGAATCACATTAAAATTAGCTAATAGCATGGCTCCGACTAAAGCGATGATTGCTCCAGAAACTTTGGATGCCCAATCATATTTTTGTTCTAAATAGATACTGATTCCTGCCCATCCAGCTAAAAAGGCCCACAGTATCCAAATATCATCCGGTTGAATTAATGAATAAACCATAGTTCCTCTCCTTCATTTTCGTCTGTACTGATTATATCGAAAGGAGAACGTATTCACAAAAAGGTTGCCTAATCCACATTTACTCCCGGTTTATTGATAACTCAGATTGGGAATAGTAACAGTAAAGTCATCTTAGGAGCGATCAACTTGAGGAACTTATTACTTTCAACAATGATGATAATATTATTCACATGGTTGCCTGCCTGTGGTTTAAACAATCAACAAGTAGAGTTTGACCCTACAACTGATCCCAAACGAGCGGAAACTAAAATAGAGAATAATAGTAATAACAATGAAGACCTTAAGCCTAATAATCCTGCTGTTAAAGCTGCTGCATACCGTTTTAAGGCATTCTCTCTTCAGGCAGATTATAATGGCACAGAACATGCAATTAATATTGAGTATGAATTTGATGGAGAGCGAATAGACGCTATATATAAAGACAAAAATCAAGATATTAATCTATACAGTTTTGGTGCGTTTGAGGAATTAGATGATAAATTTTCGGGGTTTAATTTTACAGAGGAAACACCTAATGAGGATGTAGTAAAAACAGTAATCGAGGCTTTCCACATACCAGAGGACGCTATCAACATTGAATTGGAGATTACATTTAATGTTGGAGTTGAAAAGGAATATACTTCAATCAACTAGTAATATAATTGATTGAAGTATATTTTATTAAGGTAACTCATTTCCAGCTGAACGATAAAGTTCATACCATTCTTCTCTTGTTAGAACAATATCCGACGCTTTTGCAATTTGAGTTAATCTCTCTATATTCATCGTACCTAGAACCGGTTGAATTTTAGCTGGATGTCTCAAAACCCATGCAATGGCTATTGCGGATTTCGTTACTTGATACTTATCAGCAATTTCCTGTAGTTTTTCATTTAACTCTGGAAACTTGTCATTATCGACAAAAACACCTTCAAAGAAACCATATTGGAACGGAGACCATGCTTGAATCGTCATATCGTTTAAACGGCTATAATCCAGAACGCTTCCATCTCGATTTAGGCTATTTTCATGCTTCGTGTTTACTTGTAACCCCGCATCAATCATCCCTGTATGCATCATACTAAACTGCAACTGATTGATAATTAAATCTTGTTCCACATATTTCTTGAGCAGTTCAATTTGGAGTGGATTATGATTACTCACCCCAAAATAACGCACTTTTCCACTTTGTTCCAGTTCATTAAAAGCTTCTGCCACTTCTTCAGGTTCGACAAGGGTATCTGGTCTATGTAATAACAACACGTCTACATAGTCGGTTTTCAATCGTTTTAAACTCTGTTCAACAGATCCTACAATGTGTTCTTTGGAGAAATCGAAGAATCCTTTTCTTATTCCAGTTTTTGTTTGTAAAAACATTTTTTCACGGATGGCCGGGTTCATCTCTATAGCATTTGCAAATATCTCCTCAGATTTACCTCCACCATAGATATCCGCATGATCGAAGAAATTGATTCCTAATTCAAGTGAATGGTTAATCACGTCCGATGCTTGAGATTCGTTTAGGTTTGCCATACGCATACAACCTAGTGATAAATTGGATACATGCAAATCACTATTACCTAGTCTGATATTTTTCACTGTTGTAACTCCTTGCTATTTATTTTTGTTAATATAGGCTTCTTCCTCTTCAGGACTTAATATACCTGTAGCTTTCCCAATGGTGCCACCTTGTAAGTCCCAAATGGCATTATGATCATCGTCAATGGTTGAAAAATCACTAGCGGCCCATTTCTCTAAAATTTCCCGATAAATATCCTCATGATTCAGATCCACTTCTTCTAATCCATCCAAGAGCCATTGTATCCGATCAGGATGTATTTCATAGAATCCCCATTTTTCGCTCGCTCTTACCTTTTGATGAGACATCCCGTGAATATAATCTTGATAATACCGGTCAGTCATTTCATTCATGGCCTTTTGTTGCCCAAAGGGATTTAAACCCTTTGTTTCAAATTTCTCTAAATCTTCTTCCTCAATTTTTCCTTTTGCTTCTTCTTCTAGTTGTTTTTCTTCATTTAGTAATTGTTCCTCTTTTTCAAGTTCACCAGTCACCCAATCATATGCTTTCCATCCACCGAACCCTAATAGAATCGTAATTGTAATATACATAATGATTTTTATTACTTTTTTCATCATCACCCTCCTAACTAAAAGGTTCGTAAGTTACACCAATTATACATGTTGGATTGGTAGATTGTAATTAATTGAGTTTATTAGAGGTTATACACTTAAAGAGCCTAGCAAACAACTATTAATAATCACTCTAAAGACAAGGTTCTAGAAAAATATGTTTTGAGTGTTTGGATTCTATAGTTTTTTAAATTGCATAAAAAAGTTTATTGGTGGCGTGTACTCGATCGCTCCGGAAAATACACTTCGCTAGTTTGGTAATCACCGTCAACTGTTGTCGCTTTCAGTTAATAGAATTCAAAGTTGGGGTTTTATTTATTAAAACATCTATAATACTTTTCCCATATTACCTTGTTCATATGGCTTTAAAAGTCTATAAATAGTTTCTATGATTGGTAGTTGCATTCCTTTTGATTTCGCCATACGCAAAGCTCCGCCTTGTAAACTATCTAACTCTAATGGCAACCCTTTGCGGAAATCTTGATGCATGGATGATGTCCCATTTTCCGGAAATTGAAATGCTCTTTCTTCTATTATATCGATAAATTTCTCACCTAAATCTACACCATGCGCAGAAGCTAATTGTTTCATTTCAGCTGCAGCATCCTTGTATAATTCTAATGTTTCTTTTTGGGTACGAATCGGACCTATTTCTAATCGACTTGCTGTTGTAATACCAGAATAAGCCGTAATAAAGGCATACTTATTCCAAATTGCTTCCTGGATTTCATCAGAATAGGTGTATTCGACGTTTGCATTTTTAAGTACGGATTCCAATTGATTACAGGTAGAACGATGGCTATCATCCAACATACCAAAAGTTATATTATGTTGATTACTCGTATGAACTATGTTTCCATCTTGATCTAGAGTGGTTATAATAAAACATAGTCCACCAATGACGGCTTCTTTACCAAACTTTTCTTCCAGAATCTCATAATGTTCTACGCCATTAAGTAATGGTAGGATTTTTGCTCCTCTATTCACTAGTGGTTCAATCATTGGATAGGAATTTTCTAAGTGGTACCCTTTTACAGATAAAAGGACAAGATCACATTCTGTTATTTCTGAGGGGTCTGTTGCTATATTAGGCTGTCTAAAGTAAGTGTCTCCTTTAACACTTTTTATCCTTAATCCAGTACTTTCTAATTTTTCCTTTCGTTTTTCCCGAACTAGAAATGTCACATTCGCACCTGCATCAGCTAATCGCGAACCAAAATAACCTCCAACTGCACCGGCACCTAATACGGTTATATTCATTATTATCCATCCCCTTTAATCGATTCTTCCTATATTATTTTCGACAAAGGGTCCATTGAATCCTTCTCCAAACAATTGAATTGTATTAAAGGAATTTTCATTATCTTCATAGAATAACTCAATATAAAGGAAAACTTCATCAGTGGTTTTTTACGGAAAAGAGAGTGATTATACAAAATGAGTTATATCATAAAAAAAATGACTCAAAAGCATGCTATAGAAATTCTTACTTGGAAATATGAGAAACCGTATGATTTTTATAATAATGTACTCTCAGGAGACGCACTATTAGAATTACAAAATGGCTCCTATCGTACCGTACATAGTCCAACAAGAGAGCTGATTGGTTTCTTTTGTTTTGGTTCATCAGCACAAGTACATTCCAAAAACCATAAAGAAATCTATAAAGATAACTGTTTAGATATCGGAATTGGTATGAAACCTGAACGAACAGGTCAGGGGAATGGACATCTTTTCTTCGCAAATATTCTCCAATGTATTGAAGAGGAATTTCCAAAGTCCGTGATTCGATTAACCGTAGCCAGTTTTAATAAGAGAGCCATTCATTTATACGAAAAATTTAACTTTGTACAAGTACATGAGTTTTCAAATAGTCGTGCAACCTTTATAACAATGATTAAGAAAAAATAGTTGTACAAGTACTCCTTTTTGAATAGATATAGGTAGACAAGCTATTTCAAAGAGGAGTGTATGACTTGAGCGTTTTTCTCAGCTACATATTTTTAGGATTATCTCTAGCGGCTCCAATTGGCCCTGTTAATGCGGCACAACTCGATCGTGGAATTAAGGGAGGGTTCTTCCCTGCTTGGTTTGTTGGTCTTGGTGCAATTACTGCCGATGCTATTTATATGTTAATTGTGTATTTAGGAGTAGTTCATGTAATTGACACTCCATTTATAAAGACATTTTTATGGCTATTTGGTGGGTTTGTACTTATTTATACAGGGATAGAAAGCATGGTCAGTTCAAAAAAGTTAACTACGAATCAAAATCGGTTGTCTGAGCCACTACACAAATCCTTTTTTGCTGGCTTTATTATGTCCATCACGAATCCTCTAACCATTTTATTTTGGCTTGGTATTTACGGATCCGTTTTAGCAAATACTGCTAGCACCTATGGATATGAAGCATTATTGCTATACAGCATCGCCATTTTTATTGGGTTACTAACCTGGGATGTGTTTATGGCAGCTTTATCAAGTAGTTTTCGAAAAGTACTTAACATTAAATTACTGCGAGCCATTACCATTTTCTCGGGACTTGCTTTGATTGGATTTGGCATTTATTTTAGTACACAAGGCATTATGTTGATGATTGAGTATTAGCTTCTTTTTTCCATTTTTTATTCATAAAGAAAACGACAATTGCAATTAACGCTAATATCCCAATACTTATAAAGAATCCAGGTCGATTCGTTTGATCGAGTAATGTACCACTAATACCTGCAAGCAAAAGACCAATTCCTGTAAAATACATGATTTGCATACTAAATTTAGGTTTTAATAGTTTCCTTGCGCTAAGGATAATAAACAGCCAATTGTATAAAAGCATTAGTCCCGCACCGGTAGTAATGTAAGTGTAAATTTTGTCAGGCAATACAAGTGCCATAACGATCGAACCAATTAAACCAATAATTAAAATGACAAGGGCTGGAATCGGGATTGCCAGCCTCCCTTCTTTTGCAAAGAAACGAGGGGCATCCCCATCTTGAGCTAGAGAAACTAGGATTGTAGTTACACCATAAAAAGACCCAACCATCGTTGAAAAACCAGCAATAATCATTGCTCCATTTAGAATATGAGTAACATATGGTAACTTAAACCCCTCGATAGAAATGATGAAAGGACTCTCTTCAGCTGGAAAATCACCCCACGGAACTAGAATTAGTGCTAGGCCAAGGGCTAAAACATAAATAACGACAAGTGATAAAATCATGACACGACCAGCTTTGGGCGCTTCTTTAGGATTCTTTAATTGAACAGCCATTAATCCCATTACTTCAATCCCACCAAAAGCATAAAAGGCAAAAATCAGTGCAGACCAGAATCCAACAAATCCAGTTGGGAAAAACTCACCAACCGACTTTGGGATATTTAATTCCTCTGCCCCATCAATTATTCCAAAAACAAAAGCACCAGCAAGTCCAATAAACATAACAAGTGCTGCTAGTTTCATGATTGCTAGTACATTTTCAACTTTACTTAAACCTTTTGATCCAATTAATAAAACGAATAAACCTATAATTGCATACGCACCTGCTAACATCCACAACGGGATATTAGGGAACCAGAACCTCGTAAATATAGCCAAGGCTGTCAATTGGCTCCCCATAATAAGTATCTCAACGCTCCAATAAATCCATCCAATTCCAAATCCGGCCCACCGACCGTACGCCTCTTTTGCATATGTTCGAAATGCTCCTTCTTCTGGATGGTCTGCAGTCAGTTTTGCTAAAGCATCAAACACGATGTATGTAGCAATCCCAGCAATAACTAGTGCTAGTATTATGGATGGACCACCGAGTTGAATCCCGATACTGGACCCTAAGAAAAAACCTGTACCAATCGTACAGCCTACACCAAATAAAGATAGTTGCCACCATTTCATATTTTTCTCTTCATTTTTCGTTTGCCCCATAATAATCCTCCTACTTACACACTTCACCTTTACATTCCCCAACAATCGATCAATTTAATTCGGAAAATAATGGGTGCATCGAAGATTTTTCAATTGGGTATTGTAATCGGTATAGGAGGGATAACTGTGATAAATGAGGACTTCGACAAGTTAGTAAAATACCAGAAGAAAGAAAAGACTGATTATCTAGGTCATGGTGAACGTGGAAAGGAACTAGATCCAAATACGAACAATCGTAAAACTTCCAACAAACACCCCGGGGCTACTGGAAGAGATGTTTGATTTTAAAAAACAGTGGGGTTTCCCCACTGTTAATTATTCAGCCAATACTTACTACCATCACGATTTCTTAACATAAATCCATACTCAATAAAATATCGGCGTATTGTAACAAAGTCATCGAAGACAGATTTAATGATATGATTCACTTCTTTCTCGGTATATTCCTTATTTGCTTCGAAGCGTGTTAATAAATGTTGTAATATAATAATTTTCCGCTTTTCTTTACTCGGAAATTGGCTTAGTGGTCCATCTAATCCATTTTTAAAATAAGTACTCAGCACTTTTTCTCTCTCTTGTTCCGTGATTGCATAGCGTTCGTCCACCATTGTAGCCCCCTTGTGTATCTGTATAAATGGATCTTCCTCCTGTTGCTCTCGTTCTTCCGTTAGCAATTCCATGATTGTCAAAAAGACTTTTGCTTGTTTTTCTTTTTCCTTAAGTTTAAAGCGATGCGTACGAATAGTAGATGTACTCCCTGCATCCATTTCATCCACAATTTCTTTGTCAGACATGCCAGCTTTAAAATAGCTAATGATTTCTTTTTGCAAGTCTGTTAATCCAGTATATTTCTTGTTCATTTGAAGTAAATAATGAAACATCGAGCCATGTTGGTCCCTAATGTGTTGTTTTACTGCAAATTCTGCTTCATATAATAATTCACCATTTGGATAAATTATTCCCTTCTGATAGGCCTTACCACAAACAATGCAAGTAAATACATCTTTGTTTTTGACATACCCTTGTTTTAACTCATCAATGGAAGCATTCCAAAACAATTCTTCTCTTTCCAATAAATTCACCTCTTTTTAAACATTTCATATTAATGTCTACTCATTTACAAACATCTTACTATAACGTTTATATTTTATCAATTAATCAATACCTAAAAAAACCTTCATCGAAATTGGGTTTCGATGAAGGTTTTTTCAATTATTTTTTAGCACTTCTGCTAAATGCATGATTCTTCTCACATCATGTTCATAGTTCGAATCTTTCAATGTTTGTGCTAAGGACAGTAAGATGCTTTCTAATACAAATTCTTTTGGTTCAGCTGATTTCATTTCTTGTAAAATAAACTCAATATATTCCAATTCCTTAGATACATCCTGTTTTTCCCTAGACAATTTCTCTTTTAATTTTTTTAACGTATCTATAAATTGTTCTTCAATATCAGCAGAATCTGAAGCATCGATTTCTAATAAAATCCAATCTTTTTTAAAAAATAGCTCTCCAGATTCAATCTGCTCGTATACCATTGGTTTTAGTCGATTTAACACAAATTGAATCGGCTGCTCTATTGGAATATCTCTATCGCTGTTTATTTTCCAAAAATGCATGATATGGTGTAGCATTCCTAAAAAGATTACAGCATGGTCAACAATATAATCTTGCTTCTCTAGTTGGAACAATTCATAAATACGATTCCCAATCCACTTAATCTCTTTTGTGTGTTGTTTCTTCATAAACTCAATTAAATCTTTGTCACTAGAAAAAGTCACTGTTTCAAATAGATGGAGTAAATTGTATTCTTTGTTCATATTCATTCTGACTGCTACTTGATCAATGAATACTTTTTCATCTGTTTTCTTTTTCCCGTATTCAAGCTCTTGTCTTCTTTGGTCACCTTTTTCTTCCACAAATTCTAAGATAGCCATCAAGCATTCATTTTTCGAGACAAAATAATTATAAAATGTTCCTTTGGCAATATTAGCTTCATTAATAATATCTTGTATAGACGTTTTAGAGAAACCTTTATTCACAAACAGCTTAAGTGCTGCATCGATAATTTGTTGTTTTTTGGGGTTCATGCTTTTCACCTTTACTTTCTTCACAGCTTTTTTTAGGTTATGAACGCATACTAATTATACCGTCATTCTATTACTAAAACACTGTTTAATCAACATTATATTCTTTTTCAAAGTTTACTATTGCATATTTTAGACTATCGGTATAGAATATGTGAAGTACAAATTGATATTAAATGAAAGAAGGAAAATATATGACTGAGACATCAGCGATCCCTAATAAACCTCCTTATGCCATGATTGCCATTTTATTTGTTGGTGCATTCGTGGCAATTTTAAATGAAACATTATTAAATGTTGCACTACCGACTATCATGCATGAGTTTGAAGTGAAACCAACTGCCGTTCAATGGCTTTCAACTGGCTATATGTTGATTAATGGAATATTGATCCCTGCCAGTGCTTTCTTAATTCAACGATTTACAAACCGATCCCTATTTATCACAGCAATGAGCTTATTCACAATTGGTACTGTTTTAGCTAGTATATCACCGACATTCGGTATTTTAGTTGTAGCTAGAATGATCCAAGCTGCTGGTTCAGCGGTCATGATGCCATTACTGATGAACGTTATGCTTGTTTCTTTCCCAATTGAAAAACGTGGGACAGCAATGGGATTCTTTGGGCTTGTTATGATTGTTGCTCCTGCATTGGGACCAACACTTTCCGGATACATCGTTCAACACTATGATTGGAGAACATTATTTACTATTGTTATTCCGTTTTCAGTTATCGCATTAGTGTATTCGATTTTCCGATTGAAAAACTTAACACCACAACGTCCAATTAAATTAGATGTTCTTTCTATTATTCTATCAAGTCTTGGATTTGGTGGATTGTTATACGGATTTAGTATTGCAGGTGAAGGCTGGAGTAACCCAATGGCCTATGGAACCATTATCGTTGGTGCCGTCTCATTAGTTATTATGATTCTACGACAATTCCGTTTAGAGGAGCCAATCTTAGAGTTTAGGATTTTTAAATATCCTATGTTTGCACTTTCTCAAACAATTGCTATTGTCTTATCAATGGCATTATTCTCAGCAATGATTTTGCTACCAATTTACGTACAGGATATCCGTGGTTTTTCACCGATGGAAGCAGGTTTATTAATGCTACCAGGGGCACTTGTAATGGGAATTATGTCTCCTATTACAGGGAAATTATTTGATATGTTTGGTCCGAGGAATTTAGCCATTGTTGGATTATCTATTACAATTGTAACTACGTACTTCTTTAGTCAATTAGATATGGAAATTGCTTACTCAAGTATGGTTATATTATTCGCTGTTCGAGCATTTGGAATGTCCATGGTATTCATGCCTATCATGACAAATGGGTTGAATGAGTTACCACAAAGATATTATCCACACGGTACGGCAATGAATAACACATTACAGCAAGTTACTGGTGCTATCGGAGCTGCAGTACTAGTTAGTTTGATGAATGCACGTTCGGAATCAAAAGGGGAAGAACTTTACATGCAAGCTTTAGCTACTGCTGAAAATGGAGTTACGAAAGAAATGGAAGCATCCATCCTAAAAGAAGCAATGCTTAATGGGGTTAATCTTTCATTCTTTATCTCTACTATAGTAATTGTTCTAGCACTTGTCTTAACCTTCTTTATGAAGCGAATTACATCTTCAGCAGAAGACATTAAACCAGAAACACAAGATTCGGAAATCAATGAAAACCCAGCAACACAAGGGTAAATATTATTGAAGATTACGGGAGGTGTAACAACCTCTCGTTTGTTATGTAAGCAAATCAAAAGGCATTGCTAGTATTATAGCAATGCCTCCATTTTTTATTGGGTATAAAGAATATTCCCTTCATTATCTAGCACTTCATAGTAAACTTTTTCAGCACCTGAGATGTAGGAATCATCTTGTAAGAAATCAACAAAAACATGTTTACTATTGATTTCGACACTTGATGAATAGATTTCATCACCATCTTCACTTATTACCGAATAGTTAACGACCTCAGCACCCGGATATTGGTAAACACCGCCCCAAACAAGGTGTTTAGGATTATCTGACTCATTGCCTATTGCATCTAAAGTAATAAATTCATATCGATTTGATATATCAACAATAACACCATAGTTATTATTTGAATCTACTTTAAAATTATCAAAAAGTGTTTTTTTGTATGTGCTTTGAACAATCATATATTCATCCTGAGAATTCTTCGTTAAAAAAATAACAATTCCATTCTCATCATCTTGATATAGAATATCTGGTTGGTCATGGTCATACCCACTATTCCTAACTGCTTCTTCTAAACTACTAGACGAACAACCTGACATTAAAATTAGTAACACCAATAACAAAAGCCCTTTTCTCATATTCCTCCCCCTGATAAGATTGGCACTGCATGCTTCCCAACCCGAGTTTAGTAAAATGAATATGTAAAATGTGTTTATTAAATAGGTTATATCCTCTAATAATTAGACGAAACAGAACAGGAAAAGGTTTCAAATAATTGCAATTTATATTAGGTGAAGTTTTCATAACAATGATTGCCTCTAGTTTGAAATGTTTTACTTAGTCTCTTATATTCGATACCCTGAACTATCCCTAAGAACTTCTAATAAGTTTTTAAACAAATTGCGTTGACTAGGACTCTCCCAATCTTCTTCAAATTCAGCCATCAGCCACATAACCTCATCTAAAAAGACATGTTCTATTGCTTTCTGCCAAGAATCCCTTTCCAAATCCGTTAAGAATACTGATTCCTTATACCCTCGTAAAAATTCCTCCCACTCATCTGTAGTAAAGACTCGGTCCGGTGCACTATCCATTTCATTATGGAAAAGTAATAATGCGAGCGCCAAATCAAATATTCTAGGAATCCATGACGCATTATCAGGATCGATCAAATAAGGGTCTGGACGATAAATTAAATTATTTGCTTTATAATCATGTGGTGTTGCTATATGTGGCAATCCACTATCCTTTAATTCTTCTTGGACTAAAACAACCGACAACAACTTCTCCCTTAGAGAAAGGGTATCTACAGGAAAATTCACCTTACTTGCATACTCATGAATATGATGTACACTGGCTTCAACTTCATCTTCATTAAAATCATATACATCATACTCGGACAGGCCAAAGGAGTTTTCCTTCGGTGACAAAGCATGGATTTCACCTAATAGTTTTCCAGCTTCATAGATTTCTTTTCTTGTTCCTTCATACTTATCTCCTTTAATAAATGGATAAGCAATATACGTTTCATCATCTATTCTTTGTGGATTTTCCACTGGAAGCTTTACTGGGGTTACCACTTGAATATTATGTTCCTTAAGCATTAGAAGATAATCAATTAAGGCTTTTGGATTGTCTTGAGTTCTCTTAATGATGACATCATTGATCTTGTATACTGGTGAAAATGGATAAATACTCTCCGGCTCAACATCCAATTCAAAACCGAACGCCTTCAAAATTTCCCTTCCATTTTCGTTCGATTCTTCTGTTATAAAAGGGTTTTCTAAACAATAAATCACTTGTTCTTCTCCAAATCGCTGTAGCTTCTCTTTCACCACAAAACCTTGTTTTTCCAATAACTTTCTTGAAGCCTCATTTGCAACCTGGGTTTCTGCTACAATATTCAGTAGCTTGAGATGTGTGAAAGCATACATTACTATTTCCTTAACTACTTCGGATCCAATTCCTTTTTTCCACCATCTAGGTAAAAGTTGATAGGACACTTCCACATCCGTCCCATTATGGTGAGTGTCTAAGGAAATTAATCCAACAAATTCATCGTTATCAAGAGTTCGAATAACCCACAACTTTTTTTCCGGTTCTATTAGTTCATGAAAAGTAGTACGAATCTCTTCTTCCTCACGTATACCACCAAGGTACTTCATTGTTTCTTCGTTGTTATATAGTTCTTTTACATGCTTATAATCTTCTCGAACTACTTTAGATAAATAACATCTTGCCGTAACAATTTCCTTGGAATGTACATCATTTTTGATGACATCATTTATTAATTTCCTGTCACCTGGATACCCCAGTTCATCGTCTTTCAATTGGTTCAAGTCTTTCCAGTCCACGTCATAAATTAAGTGATCAGGGTCATCTATCCTTTTCTCTCCACCAATTACTTTCACTTCAAAGTATTGAACCTCGAAATGATAGGTATCCGTTGTATTTTTCTTTATAAATAATGGTTGTACAATTTCTACATCATATCCAGTTTCTTCTTTTACTTCACGTATACAACATGCTTCAAACGTTTCATCGGACTGCTTACCTCCAGAAGGTACAGCCCAAAGCTTGTCTTCTTCCGTTGTACCCTGTTTCACCATAAGCAATTTCCCATGTTCACTGACACATATACCAGCTGCTCCAGACCATATTCTCATTTTATCGACTCCTTGATGCTAGTTATGAGCTCGTTAAATTGAGTCTCTGTTGTTATCGTTCTTTTAATAATGCGATTGATTTATTAACTGACGTCTCGACATATCCAATAATTTGCTGCAACGTAAACACTTGAAGTTCTTCTTCTAAAACTTCCTTACTATAGTTCATATCTCCTTTTAGGGAAGGTATGAATGCCAACACATCCTTTTTTGTTACCTCTTCTAAATCAGGAATAGTATCATCGGTATTGTCTAAGATATCTTCTCGCACCCCATAATAATCGAGTAATTTGCCATTTAATAAATAAAAATCATGATGATATCGTTTATGTAGATCAGGATTGTTTTCCATACGATTTTTTAACCACGGAATGTAAAATCCTTGTAGCCAAAGATCGTCAGCAACCAGATGAGTAAAGTATCCTAGCATATAATCTTCTTTCGAATTATATTTCTTGTAGAACGTTTCATACGCAATGTTTCTAGTAAACTTTTCATGATCACCTTCATAGAAATGAGATTGTTCTTTCGGTGCAACAGCATCTGGAGCAATCCCACCTACTAAAAATGCTAGTTTATTTTTTATTGGCAATCGTTTCGTTAACTCATTTGCGATAATTAAATGCATGATTCTTGAACCCATCTTTTCCTCCTAACGAATCGCTTCTTCAACAGCTTTTCGAGCATGGATTTCAGTTGTATCAAACAACGGAACACGTGAATGTTCTGGTTTGATCAATAAGCCTATTTCAGTACATCCCAATATAATTCCTTCTGCTCCTTGCTCGATTAAGCGTTCAATAACGTTAATATAGTTTTTTCTTGAACTTTCACGAATCTCACCATGGCATAATTCGTGGAAGATAATATCATTGATCATTTCTCGTTCCGCTTTTGCTGGAGTGATGACCTCGATTTCTTTTTCTTCGATTCTACTCTTGTAAAAATCTTGTTCCATCGTATATTTTGTTCCTAATAAACCAATCTTTTGTAACCCTTGTTGGTTTATAAGCTCAGCTGTTGCATCAGCAATATGCAATATCGGGATGTTTACTTTACCTTCTATTTGCTCTATCACTTTATGCATCGTATTTGTGCAAATAAGAATAAAGTCAGCACCAGCATTTTCTAAATTTACTCCTACTTCTGCTAACTCTTCTCCAGCTTTATCCCACTGACCTAGAGTTTGATAGCGTTCAATTCCCTCAAAATCAACACTATACAGAATACATTTTGCAGAGTGTAGATTGCCAAGCTTCTTATTTACCAATTGATTAATTAGCCGATAATACTCAGCAGTTGATTCCCAGCTCATCCCTCCGATTAAGCCGATCGTTTTCATAGATTTCCTCCTTAAACTGATGTACTTTTTTATTGATGATTTCAGTAATTAATGTTGGGTTCTCTAGATGAATGGAGTGGCCATGATCCGTCTGAATAAAGTCAGTATTACTAGACAGTCCACATAGAAGTTGTTGATGTTCTCGCCAAATGGGGTCTGGATTGTTTGAACTAATTACAGTAACGGGCAAATCATTTGGTAACGGCTTAGCATCAGCTACTTGTCTAGCCGACGTTTCACTATTTAAAAATTCCTTGTAAAGGGCCTCAAATGCTTTCGGTTGGTAACTAATATAATCAGCATAGCTTTGATGTTCTCCGTTCAACCTGCTCCGTCCAACACCATGCCTTAGTAGCCTTGGCAGTCCAATTTCAGAGGTTATATATCCGAATTGATAGAGTAAAAGATTTTTTTGATAGGCTTTCTTTCTATTTTCATCCCAATTTTCATGTAAATATCTGTTTTCATGGACGCCATCAATTAGTATTAACGAGTTAACCAATTCAGGATAAGTGCTCGCAAATAATCTCATATTCAAGGTTCCAAATGAGTGCCCAACTAAAATATATGGTGGCTTGGCTGATGTTTTATCTAAAATCCCTTTAATATCTTTTACAACGTCTTCACTTGTATAATTATCTTTAGAAGGTGAACTCCAACCGTATCCAGCACGGTCAAATGAAATAACTTTAGCAAGCTTGGATATCTCAGGCTGCACATGGATCCAATCTAAGGAACAACAACTTAAACCTGCGTCTAATACAACTGTACAATTCGTACTCTCATTACCTGAAATAATTGTATGAATCAATCGGCCATTTATCTTTACTAATTCTCCTGGCGCTTCAACTTCTCTTCGCCTATTCATTCCTAAATTGGCTAAATAGAAAGGAAAGCCTATAGTATTTACGACTCCTCTTACAACCCTTACTGCCTTCATTTATATCTCCTTTTGAAATCCGGACTTAATTCACTCCATACATCAAATTTATTCCCATTCAGGTCACTAAAAACAAAGTTTCTTCCTGCGTGCCCTCTATTCTCTATTTCCCCAACAGGAACCCCTCTTTCTAGTAATCTTTTATGTATTTCTTCTAAATTACGAAGTCCATCTACCTCAAACGTACATGAAAAATGTTCTTTTCCCTGATAGTCTATAAAGTTCGATGTTTCCCCTAATTCAGCCTTCACCAAAAAGAAACTTTGATTTGCCATGTCAACGATGGCTTTTTCATCATCTAAATAATTAATAACAACATCCAGTTTTTCCTCATACCAATTTGCAGATTCTTTTACATCTTGAACAGGGAGATAGGTAGTTCCAATTCGTTTTAATGCTCCCAATCTAATTCCCACTTTCTATTTTCATAATGATTATAATTATTATAACATTTAAAATGTGGTAAGATAGAATTAATTTACATTAGATAGGAAGTGGACATATTGGATAAATGGGAATTTGCAGTAGAAACATGGTCATTAGGAATTACTAGTGCAGACCGAGAAGAATTCGAAGCGAAATTAAATGAATATGGAAGAAATGGATGGGATCTTGTAAATGTTATCCCACAAGTCGGTGGACGTGGATTAGAAGTTTCTGTTGAATTTAATCAATTAATTTTTAAGAGAAAAATAGAGGGGTAGAATTGTGAAGTTTGCTGTTATAACTGATATTCATGGAAATTCTCATGCATTACAAGCAGTATTGAATGACATTGACTTACAGACTGACATTCATTATATTTATTGCCTTGGAGATATGATTGCTATTGGACCTGATACAAATGAAGTTCTAGAAATCCTGTTTTCTAGAGATGATGTTTCAATGATCACAGGTAATCATGATGAAGCTGTTATTGCTTTATTAAATGGAGAACCATATCCAGATAGCCATAGGCATGTAATAGAGCATCATCAGTGGATAGCTAATCAACTTAATCCAAAGTACATCGAAAAATTATCTACACTCCCTAGAATCATAAAGGAAAACATACAAGGCATTTCTATTATATATTCACATTATTACATTGATGCCTCCAACATAAATGTGCCCATTCATCAAGATCCTTTTCATTCTATCGTTGAACCTTCATTACAAAACATGGATTCACTGTTTGAACCTTATGACGCTGATTTAATCTGTTTTGGTCATCATCATCCACGCCATTATTTTCGTGGAGATAAAAAGACCTATCTTAATCCTGGGTCTCTCGGTTGCCAACACGATGCCATTGCACCATATGCAATTGTTAACATTGAAAGGAACGCATTTTCAATAGATATAAGAGAAGTACCATATAATAAAATAGATTTCCTAAGAGAATTTGAAAAACAAAACATACCGGAAAAAGAATTCATCCTAAAAACGTTTTATGGTATTTAAGTATAGAAAATGTGATTATATAATAATCGAAGAATGAACTTTTTATTTTTAATTAATATATTGAATTATTTATATTTTAATGTATAATGATTAAAATAATATAAAAGCAAAGAAGAGAAGAGTAAATCAACTTTATTCCTTTGCAGAGAGCTTCGGTTGGTGAAAAGAAGTATTGAACAGTTGATTGAATATGGTCTCTGAGCTGCATAGCTGAACTCCATAATGAGTAAGGTTGTGACGAGATTTGGCACTCGTTATAAATGTCAGAGTATAAGAACATATCAGTGAAACTTCATTCAGTGGGGGTATTACTGCCCGTTACATGTGGGATATATTGTTCCGTACTTATTGAGACTAATCATGTGAGTGATTAGTGAATTAAGGTGGTATCACGAGTATAACCTCGTCCTTAGACAACGTTTGTCTGGGGGCGAGGTTTTTTATTTATATTTAAAGGAGGAATTGTATTGAATGTACTAATTGGAGGGGCTTGGCCATATGCAAATGGTTCATTACATTTAGGCCATGTATCAAGTCTATTAACAGGAGATATTTTAGCTCGGTATTATCGATCTAAGGGGGATAATGTACTTTATGTTTCTGGAAGTGATTGCAATGGAACACCAATTACAATTAGAGCAAAACAAGAAGGGGTGTCACCTAAAGAAATAGCTGATAGATATCATAAAGAATTTAGTGAATGCTTTGAGAAACTTGGCTTCACATTTGATTACTATACTCGCACAGACTCAGAGCATCATCATAAGACTGTTCAAGAAATTTTTCTAAAACTATTGGATAATGGAAATATTTATAAAAAGAATATTGAACAGGCGTATTGTAATACATGCGAACAATTTTTACCTGACCGTTTTGTCGAAGGACTTTGTCCTAACTGTGGAAAGGATGCTAGAGGTGACCAATGTGATCATTGTTCGAAAATCTTAGACCCATTAGACCTTTATAACAAGAAATGCAAGATATGTGGGGATGACCCAATTTCAAGAGAAACAGAACACTTCTACTTTAGGTTAAGTGCATTTCAAGATGAAGTAAAAAATTATGTTAATAAAGCAAAAGCTAATGGCTTATGGCGTGAAAATGCAATTAAATTAACTGAGAGGTACTTGAAAGAAGGGTTGCATGACCGTGCAGTCTCAAGAGATTTACCAATTGGTGTTCCTGTACCTGTAAATGGATATGAGGATAAAAAAGTTTACGTATGGATTGAAGCTGTATCTGGTTATTATTCTGCTAGTAAAAAATGGGCAAAGGAAAATAAAAAAGATGATTCTATTTATTGGAACAACGATACAAAATCTTACTATATACACGGAAAAGATAATATTCCATTTCACTCCATTATTTGGCCATCCATCTTGATGGGGATAAAAGAACATGCTCTACCTACTCACATCGTTTCTAATGAGTTTCTAACTGTGGAAAATAAAAAGCTCTCAACTAGTAAAAACTGGGCCGTATGGGTACCAGATTTGATTCAACATTATCATCCAGACTCCATCCGGTATTTCTTAACTATTAATGCACCTGAGAATAGAGACTCTGATTTCTCATGGAGGGAGTTTGTATATAGTCACAATGGTGAATTATTAGGTGCCTATGGAAACTTCGTGAATAGAACATTAAAATTTGTTAATAAGTCCTTTGATGGATTTATTAAAGGTGGAAAAATTGACTCTCAAGTAAAAACTGAAATTGAAAATCTTTATCCACTGGTAGGGACACTTATCGCTGAAGCACGCTTTAAACAAGCACTTGAAATAATTTTTGATTTTATACGAAGTGCAAATAAGTATTTTGACAAACAACAACCATGGATTCAATTGAAGGAGTCTATAACCGATTGCAAAGATACATTGACTACGTGTTTATACATCATTGAAAATTTAGCTCAGTTGTTAAGCCCTTTTCTGCCGTTCTCAAGCAATGAAGTAAAAAAGATCTTAGGTATAGCAGAACTTCATTGGAAGCCTATTGAAAACAACACGTTTACTTTAACAGATGTTAAACCCTTATTTGAAAGAATTGATGTTTCAAAAATTGAGATTGAAATTGAAAAATTAAAAGAAAGATCTACATTGTAATAGATTAGAAATTACTATTACAAATCTAACGGTTGATTTTTTACTCTACTTATTAAAACCTAATGGAACAATAATAATGGAAGTACCCATTTATTACTTGGGTACTTCCATTCTGTGATTTGAAACTGAAACAACTATTTTCTGTTCACTTTCAACACCATTCGGAGCGTTTTTAAAATGTGTCCATCAAATTCATCATCAAACTCTTTCACTACGTTAAACCCTTTTGCTTCATAAAACGTTTTTCCTATTTCATTATCTCGTTCTACATTGATATAAATCTCTTTAACATCTTCTAGTGAATTAATTCCATGCTGTAATAAAGCAGTCCCTATTCCTTTCCCTTGAGCATCTGGTTTCAAATATATGGCCCCAAGTTCTGCTTGTCCTTCCTTATTTACCGGCGAAAAATTTGCAAATCCAACGACTTTCCCTTCTGCTTCAGCAACTAATAATAAGGAATTCTCTATGCGATATTTCATATTTTCATCACTGTAAGCAGCATTTAAAAAGTTATCCTGTACTTCAATGGGAATTATTCCTTCATATGTAGAATGCCAGCTTGATGTCGCTACATCCTGTACTTGTTTTTTATCCTCTTGATTTGCTTTGCGGATCGTAAAATTCATATTTATCCTCCTATGTATTGCTCAAAGTATTCTCTTGATTCTGAATGGGTAAGCTTAGTAGGAACTTCGTCTTTTTCTACAAATAATAATTCACTAATCTCATCATCAGCAGGAGTAAGACTGTCACCTAGAAATTCAACCAAAAACATGGTAGTTTCTTGTTTTTCGTAGCCAATTTTTGATGCTATATGCGATGGAAAATTGAAATAAATTTTCTCATTAAACTGTCTTACAATCTCGTATTCTTTTGAACCAGTTTCTTCTTCTAGTTCACGAAGAATGGCTGTTGTTAGGTCTGTGTCATCTTTCTCTACGCCACCCTTAATAAAATCCCACTCACCCTGGATTTTTTCTTTACCTGTTTTCGTATTGATTTTTATTTTATGTACAAGTAGATATTTATCGTGCTGATAAACAATAGCGCCGACTGCGTGTCTAATCATCGTTAATCACCTATGATTCGGTCATATTTTCCGTTAATTAGTAAAATACGCGTAGTTTCATATCTGTTCGGACATTTAATCTCTTATACTACTAGAATTAGTATAATGTGTTATTTATATTATCCAAATAAGATACCAAATGTCCTCGGACAGGTAAAAACTACCTGTTTTCAATCAATTAAAGTACTATATGTCCTCACATCGATTCTACCATTTAGAGAGGAAGGGTATTCCAAACGATTGGCGCTATTCCTAATATACATGCACTAAAAATCAGTAGCTTAGTAAACGCCTTATTGAATAGCTCACCTTCATTTTGATGTTTCTTAATATCGATCCATATCGTCAATGCAGCAGCAGCGAGCAAACCGAATCGATCCAAAGTACTTTCTAGACCGAAATTAGAATATACGTACATGACCGTTCCACCTATTAGAGTTCCAATTATAAAAAGTAATCCATATCGTACGATCGCATGAGGATTAAAAGATTCGGATAAATACCATTTAGCGATAAAATAAATAATTCCAACTACTGGTATTAAAACAATGATACCAATAATAAAATCCACTTTCTTCACCTCACTGTCTTTGATTTAGTAGCTTTTGCAATGCAAGATTAATGATGTCCGGCCGCTCTAAATAGATAGCATGGGTAGCATTATTAGCTAATATCAATTCACTTCTTTCACTCAGATTAGCCTGGGCATGAATTAATTTTCCCCATGTTTCTTCAAGTAACCTTAACTCATCTTCAGGATAACCTTCTTGTACACTTAATAGAATGTTATATTCTTTATCTCGTTTAATCACAATTAGTGGTAGGTCTGGAAATTCACCCAAATTCTTTATTAGTTCTGCATCGTCTTTCCAATTTGTTATCTCAGAATACATTGCTTGATACATTGATGGATTAACTTGAAATTCTAATAAACGATTCTGTATATAAAAAGGAAGCCTCCTTTGTTGTTTTGTAAGGCTTGGCTGAATCTCCCTTTTTAATTCATTAGATGTCATCTTAGAGTATTCAAGGCATTTTTCTAACCAATGGGCATCTGATCCTTCTTCATCTAAAACAGGTAAATATAATTCATCTAATTTTTTTAAATCAACAGAAGTAGAATCTACTAGAATTACTCCAGAAACCTTCTCGGGATATACCTTAGCAAAATGTTGTACACACAGACCACCATAGGAATGTCCAATTAATATTACAGATTCATTCAGCACAATTTGATCCAACATTTTTTTTAATTCCTCGACTACTGCCGTTGTTGTGCGAGGTTCATTCCCTATTTCACTTTTTCCTAAACCGGGTCTATGAAAAAGAATTACCTTACTATATGTGCTTATTGTATCTGTGACTTCATACCATTCATCAAATGAACAACCCATTCCTGCTAAAATAATAATAGGTGGACCACTATTTCCTTTTCTAAGTACCTCTATTTTCCGGTGATTAATTGTTAAAAGCTCATAATTTTGCATTTTCATGGTCCATTTTTTTCTGTTCTAGTGCAATCTTTTCTCGTTCTAATTTTATCTCTTCTAGCTTCACTTCATTTTTCTTCTTTGTTTCATACATACCAAGGACAATTACTCCAACAAAGACAATAGCTAATAGTAAATAAAATTCTCCCAACAGAACCTCTCCCATTCCAACTTGATATACGCATGTAACTTACTTACAACTTAATTTCTGAGAATAATTGATTGGAAACTTAAATTACCACCAAATGCTTCTACGGGAAGTACTTGAAAATACTCGATTTCAAAAAATTCCTTTAAGATTGTCTGGATTTGCTCATCTTTATAAAAGGAAAAAAATCGTTTTGGTTCATAGGTATCTTCTTCCCAAATACCTTCAGAATCTTGCCCACCATAAACACCCATGTAGAATAACCCAGAAGGCTTTAAAACTCTTTTAATCTCGGATAATACGTTTCTAATTTCATTTTTAGGTACGTGTAAGAGACAATTTAAAGCCCATATGGCATCAAAGGATTGGTCCGGAAAATCTAGTTTTTCAAAACTCATTACCTTGGCATCTAATCCTTTTTCCTTGCATAGTCGAATCATCTCTGGTGATAAGTCAATACTCATTGTTTGGATCCCATTATCTTTGAAAAATAAACTATCATGTCCAGGTCCTGCCCCTAATTCTAGTAAGGATTGCCCTTTAACTAATTTTTCATAAAAGTTCTGTCGTTCCCTCTTCTTCCATTCTGGCAGTGTCAATGCATTTCTCGCTTCCGCTTGTTGATTATATGATGAAACATGTAGTTTTTTAATTGATTCCATAGCTTCTCCCCTTAGCCACTTGTTCGATGATCTGGTTTCTCATTGTTCTCTTTATGAATGGCAATCGTTAGAACTAACCATGCCAATAAGCCAATACCCCCGAATATCAGTGCAACCATTCCACCTTCTCTATTTAGAAAGGCAGGAACGTTTGCTATAAAAGTAATCGTACCAACAATTAATGCAATACTATTAAAATATTTTTTAAAAAAGTTCTTCATTTCTACCTTCCTCCTTATTCATTTTCTTACGTTCCAGTCTAATAATAGTTTCAAAATCTTTAGTTTTTTTAACAGGGATTTGGTACTGAGATGAAAAGTCCATTAATTTTTCGTAAAAATCACCTGGATAATATTGAGTTAAAAAGAGGAAGAAACCATTTTTGAACTTCACAACGGATCGTTTCTTAGCCCACATTGCACGAGTAAATTTAATACTACTAATCTTTTCAGCAGATACACTTTTTTGGAACAATGGTAAACGGATAAAGCAAATGGTAATCTTAATTTCCTCATCTATCTCTACCTGCAATCGCAATAGTCCTATGAGAAGTAAGATAGTAGGAATGATTAATAAAACCAAATGATAGTCTCGTGCAATTAGTACTCCAACAACAATAAGGGCTGTTAATATGGAGTTGCTTGAACGCGAATGATACGTAGTCATTCCGTTTTCTCCTTCCCATTTCCATCAAATAAATATTCAATTAAAAATAATAATAGTGCTAACGCTAACTCTGTAAGTGCAGGAATTTGTACACTAGTCATCCATTCATCAACTAGGAATAAGACAAACCATGTACAGCCTGCGTCAAGAATCAACCTAACAACAAACGTTTTTACTTTGCTTGATATGTATAGAGACATTACATTAAATAAGGCGCGAGCAAATAATTCTAGAAAAATACTAATAATAAACGCAATCACTATATAGGAAAAAAGACTTCCAAAGGAATCATACTCCGCCTCAAAAATTTGAAAGAAACCGATGAAGCCAAAAGCAACGATCGCTAGAAATGCTGCCAGAGCTCCTAATACAACAATGGTTAATAAAGTAAATACTGTTATTTTTCCACCTACACCTAATTCTTTGTCATCTTTCTTGCTGATTGAAATCACATCCCATGAAGAATTACATTAATACAAACCTTCTTATTCTTTTTACAATTTTATCATAAAGTGAAACTTCAAACAGTAGGAATCATTTATCTTTAGAATGAATTTCATACTATTCTAGATACACAAGGAGTATGATAATATAATATTTAAACATGGCAAACCCAATACATAATAATAAATAAAATAGTTTTTAATTCGACTTTTTGGAGGTGAATTATTGTGAATGAGGAAATTGAAGTACGGAGTGTGCAAACGAATAGTAATGCAATTGTTTCTTTAACATTAGGAATTCTATCTATCCTAACCCCATTTATTGGTGGAATACTAGGGATTATCGGAATTGTATTTTCTAGAAAAGCCATCAAAGAGATTGCTACAACAAACGAAGGTGGAAAAGGCCTGGCAAGCTCTGGCATGATATGCAGTATCGTTGGAGTGGTGCTTGAGATTTTTACTATTATTGGTCTACTTTCCTTTTTGCTATTAGTTTCTTCTGGATAAGATTGTTTTTCATAGTACAAAAGCGCAAGCGCCCGGTTAGCGACGTATGGACTGGGACTGAGCCGGAGGAGATAAAGGAAACACGACGACCAGAGGGAGTCGATGTTGACTTATCGTACGGAGGTGAAGGAAGTCTCACTAGTCGCTGGGCGCTGGAGCTGGACGTGGCTATACTT
>NZ_FQVW01000054.1 GCF_900129485.1 Ornithinibacillus halophilus | reverse complement strand
AAATATATCTTGGTTGAATTTGACCAAGTTCCATATCTATAAAACGCCTTCGTATTTGTGGAGCACCCTTAACTAGTGTGAGGTCTTCTGGCGCAAACATAACAACATTAAGTGACCCAATATAATCACTCAATCGCTTTTGTTCAATTCGATTTAGTTTAGCTTTTTTCCCTTTAGTTGAAATAATAATTTCTAGAGGAAAATTTTGATTTCGTTTGGTAATTCTACCTTCAATTTTTGCAAATTCTTCGTCCCATTTTATTAGTTCTTTCTCTCTTGAAGTTCGGTGGGACTTCGTAAATGCCAACAAATAAATTGCTTCCATAAGGTTTGTTTTTCCTTGGGCATTTTCTCCAATTATAACATTAATTTTGTCATCAAAGGATATTTCCAATTGCTGGTAGTTACGATAATTTTTTAAATTAAGACGATCAATATACATGTATATTCCTCATTTAGAAGCACCCATGTGAGACACCTCTGAATTTTAAATAATTATTCATCAACTTTCACTGCAATAAAAGTACCAATATCTTCAATCTCTACAACGTCATTCGGATATAGCTTTCTTCCACGGCGATGTTCTCTTTCTCCATTCACAAGAACACCTTGATCTTGAAGAAATGATTTCACCATACCTCCAGAATCCAAAACGTTTGTTAGTTTAACAAATTGGCCTAGTGTTATATATTCCGTTTTAATCACAATAGGATTATGCAATTTTATCACCAAATTTCTTCGCTCATGTTTATAAAAGGTCCTTATTTCTATTTTACTAAAGATTTAAGGTTAAGGAAAGGAACTACCCCATATTTATCAAATAAACGCTCTAAAAGCCTTTAAAATGCTTTTTAGAATAATTAAAGAGCACTGAGATTCCACATTATTACGTACGAACTTGAACTGCGCTTGCAATTACTAGGGACTAAGACCAGATAAAATAAGTATTTTTATGCTAGTTGCAAGTAACTTGGAGCATTCATCTCTGGATTTTATACTTTCTTGTCTATTGAAAAAGCTCTTATTTTAGAAATAAGAGCTTTTCATAATTAAATATTCTTTAATTTTTAGTAAGTTCGAACCGGTAATATTAATTGTAAAATCGAACCGTCATGTTCAGGGCGAATGATAAATGGCCTCATTGCCCCTGTAAAGTCAATTTTCACTTCATCTGCTTCCATTGCTTTTAAGGCATCCATCATGTATTTCGAACTAAATGAGATTTTTAATTCTTCTCCCTCAATCGAAGAAACGGCAATCTCTTCCGTTACTTTTCCAATTTCAGGGGAATTTCCGATAATCTCGACTAGATCATTTCCTTTTGTTGTTAAACGGACAACGTTATTATGTTCTTCTTTAGCCAATAAAGAAGCACGATCAATTGTATTTAATAATTCTTTTGTTTTTACATGGATGGTTGTTTTGCTTTGATCAGGAATTAAACGAGATGTTTCTGGATAATTACCATCTAAAATTCTAGATAAGAAGTTTAAATGTTTCGCTCTAAAAAGAACTTGGTTATTTGTAACACTAATTTCTACATTTTCATCTGTATCATCTAGAATTTTGTTTAATTCATTTAAGCTTTTACCTGGGATAACTACATTTATTTCTTCCATGTTAACTGTTTCTATATTCATTTCTCGAACAGCTAAACGGTGGCTATCTGTTGCAGTAAATAATAATTTGTTGTCTTTTAATGTTACATTTACCCCAGTTAAAATAGGGCGAGTTTCCATTGTAGAAACAGCAAAAACCGTTTGTTTTATCATGCTCTTCAACACTGCAGTTGGTAATTCTAAACTATTATCAGTTTGAAGTTTAGGTAAGTGTGGATACTCCTCAGCATCCTGACCATTTAAATTGAATTCTGCTTTTCCTGAACGAATAGTTACCTGTAAATTACTATCAGCTTCGATTTCTACCGTTTGTTCTGGTAATTTACGAACAATTTCTGAAAAATATTTAGCTTGTAAGACAATACTACCTTCAGTTATTTCTTCAACATAAACCATTTCTTCCTCTTCTGCAGGAATATACGATTCAATTGATATATCAGAGTCACTTCCAGTTAAAGTTATTCCGTGATTTCTAGCATCAATTTTAATTCCTGTTAAAATCGGAATCGCTGTTCTTGATGAGATTGCTTTCATTACATCTTGAACACTGGCAATTAGTTGATTTCGTTGTATAACAAATTTCATAAAAAATCCTCCTAACGGAAGTTATATATATTTATTTTTATTATAAAAATATAGTAATAATAATAGTAATAGCTGTGATTATGTGGATAAGTACTTTAAACGCTGATATAAGTAAGTTATCCACATGTGTATAAAGTGTTCATAACTATGCATTGTTATCCTCAATATTCACATGTGGATATGAATTAAATTTTAAAGAGCTTTTATTTTTTCTATAAGTTCATCGATTTCTTTAGCTAGTAAAGAGTCTTTATCTAGTAATTTTGAGATCTTTTCATGGGCATGAATAACTGTTGTATGATCTCTTCCACCAAATTCATCGCCAATTTTAGGTAGGGAGAAGTCTGTCATCTCTCTAGAAAGATACATTGCTATTTGTCGAGGAAATGCGATAGATTTTGTACGTTTTTTTGCGATAAAATCCTCTAATTTAACGCTATACGTCTCACCAACAACTTCCATGATTCGTTTAATTGTTATAACTTTTGGTTTGCTGCTTGGAATAATATCTTTCAATGCATCTGCAGCTAGTGCAGCATCTATATCCTTATTAACTAGAGAGGAATAAGCAACTACACGAATTAAAGCTCCTTCTAGTTCGCGAATATTGGTGTCAATTTGATTGGCAATATAGAGCATTACTTCATTCGGAATATCCAAACCCTCAGCTTTTGCTTTTTTCGTTAAGATAGCAATTCTAGTTTCTAAATCAGGTGGGGTAATATCTGTTATTAATCCCCATTCAAATCGTGAACGTAGCCTATCCTCTAAAGTTGGAATTTCTTTTGGAGGTCGGTCACTAGAGATAATAATTTGCTTATTTTCTTCATGTAATGCATTAAAGGTATGGAAAAACTCTTCCTGGGTTGATTCTTTCCCAGCAATAAATTGGATGTCATCAATTAGTAAAATATCAACATTTCGATATTTATTACGGAAGTTAATTGTTTTGTTGTCCATAATGGCATTAATAAATTCATTGGTGAACTTTTCTGAAGAAATATAGACAACTTTTGCATCTTTATTGTGCTCTTTAACATAGTGCCCAATAGCATGCATTAAATGGGTTTTACCAAGTCCTACTCCACCGTATATAAATAGTGGGTTGTAGGCCTTAGCTGGTGCCTCAGCAACTGCTAAGGATGCAGCATGTGCAAATCGGTTTCCAGAACCAATAACAAAAGTGTCAAACGTGTATTTAGGGTTTAACATATTTTTGGTATTGTCTGGGCTATCATTCACTTTAGGAATAGGTTTTGGTTCTGGATTAATTTCACCTTCAGTGAATGTGTCAGGAATAATAAACTTAATCGTAAGTTTAGCTCCTGTAATTTCCACCAGGATGTTCGAAATAAGTTGTGTATACTGCTCTTCTAACCAGTCTCTAGCAAATTCATTAGGAGCACTAATCGTTAGTACTTTTCCTTCTAGTGAATCGGCTTTTGTATTTTTCAACCATGTTTCAAAGCTGGGCTTGCTAATTTTTTCTTCTATCTTCTTTAAAGTAGCATCCCATAGATCATTTATATTTTCCAAACTGGTTTCACCCCTCTCAAGTTCTATGGAGTCCATGGCTTGAATAGATTACAAGTAAAGATTAAAAAACCCCTTTCTATCATTTCAGACTACATAGCAATGATGGAAAGGTAGACAAGATAGTATTTTTTTAAGAAATAATATGATGAAATGTTTATTTTCATTTGTGGATAATAACAATCAGAACTAAAGGGACCTTTCATAACTTATAGACATTATTAACAGAGATGTTGATAACTTCATAAACAAGGATGTGAATTAATGTCCACAGGATATCCACAAACTGTGTATAACTAATTTGATTGAATCTATTATTCACATACTAAAACACAACTATAATAACAAATAATAACCTTTACTGCAATGGTTTTTCGACATTTATCCACAATATCCATTGGTTGTAGACAAATACTATCCACACTACTATATTTTGTGATTAACTTGTCGATAAATTATGTGGATAATAAAAATGTGTACTAGAAGTAGAGTAATAACCTGTGGACAATTATTTCAGTGTGTATCTCATCTATATATTGTTTAGAAGGTGGATCTTTATGCTCATTAATTTTTTTAAAATGAAAGTTGACAGATGAAGGATGTTTTCAGTATAATTACAAAGACTGTCTACGAGGTAGGCATTAATGATGAAGTTAATTGGTTCCTTCGGGGAGGTGCAAGATAGATGAAAAGAACATTTCAACCAAATAATCGTAAACGTAAAAAAGTACACGGCTTCCGTGCACGTATGAGCACTAAAAACGGACGTAAAGTTTTAGCACGTCGTCGTCGTAAAGGTAGAAAAGTATTATCAGCATAGGCCACTGAATCAATCAGTGGTCTTTTTTTCACGTTAATATAAAAAATGCTTTTCTTTTGATTTAGCAGCTTAAATTATTTAAGTGCTCTCGAATAGATAGGAAGCGTTTGGTTTAAAATGAATGGTGATAATACTATAGATAGATAAGTACTTTTTAATTAGGTGAGATATCTTGAAAAAAGAAAATCGTGTCAAAGATAATAAGGAATTTCAACAGATCTTTAAGCAGGGAAAGTCTTTTGCAAATAGACAGCTAGTATTATACTATCGCAAAAAAACAGACCAGAAGCATTTTCGTGTAGGTCTATCTGTTGGGAAAAAAATCGGCAATGCTGTGATGAGAAATCGTATTAAACGATTACTAAGACAAGCATTTCTAGATTTAAAAGATCAAGTCAAATCAGAGTATGACATTATTATTATTGCGAGAAATCCTACTAAAAATATGGACTACTTTGAGATTAAAAAAAGCTTAATTCATCTTTTATCAAAACAAAAACTAATGAAGTAGCGAATCATTTTTAGTTTTATATAGAATCTGGTAACGGTTTATTGTAAAATATGACTTGTACATGTAAGTTTTGCTATTGATTAGTTAGGAGGAAACAAATTGCGTAAAAAGATATTTTTGCTTGCAATATTACTCGTGTTGCTAGCAGTGCTTTCAGGTTGTACGGAGATAGAAAAGCCGATAACACCTGATAGTGAAGGTATTTGGAATAAATATTTTGTATATCCAATTTCGTGGCTGATTTTATACTTTGCAGATTTATTTAATGATAACTTTGGACTATCGATTATTATTGTAACGGTAATTATTCGTTTATTGTTATTGCCATTAAACGTAAAACAATTAAAAAGTTCAAAAGCGATGCAAGATATCCAACCAGAATTAAAAGAATTACAACAGAAATATAGCTCAAAAGATGCCAATACACAACAGAAGCTTCAACAAGAAACGATGGCATTATTCCAAAAACATGGGGTAAATCCTCTTGCAGGATGTTTACCAATTTTTGTTCAAATGCCAATCCTTATTGGGATCTATCATGCGATAATGCGTACAGAGGCAATTGATGGCCATAGTTTCTTATGGTTTGCACTTGATAAAGCAGATCCATATTTCTTACTACCATTAATAGCTGCAGGAGCTACATGGTTCCAACAAAAGCTAATGATGGCAGGAAGTCCGGCAGCACAGAACCCACAAATGATGGTAATGCTTTATGTAATGCCAATTATGATCGGGGTATTTGCGATCTTCTTCCCAGCAGCTCTAGCATTGTACTGGGTTGTAGGTAACATCTTCATGGTTGCACAAACAATTTTCATTCGTAAGCCAATGATGAAAGACGTTAATACTGGAGGAGACAAAAAGTGAGACAAGTAACTGCTAGTGGACAAACGGTTGAAGAAGCGGTCCAATCAGCATTAGAGCAGTTAAACACAACTCGGGACCACGTCGAAATTGAAGTGATTGATGAAGGTAAGAGAGGTATTCTTGGAGTTTTTGGTTCAAAACGAGCATTTGTAAAAGTGACACTTGCTAAGAATCAAGTTCAGGAAGCGGAGAAATTTCTTAAAGATGTCGTTAATAATATGAATGTAGAAGTTAATATTCATACAACAGTGGAAGATAATCATGTAACATTTGACCTTTCAGGTGAAAAAATTGCCTTATTGATTGGCAAACGTGGACAAACCTTAAATGCAATACAATATCTAGTACACTTAGTGATAAATAAAGATGGTAAAAAGTTTTATACGGTTACCGTAGATGCTGAAGGGTATCGAGGTAGAAGAAGAGAAACACTTGAATCCTTAGCAAATCGAATGGCAGAAAAAGCCCTTCGAATCAATAAAAAAGTAGCATTAGAACCAATGCCAGCATATGAAAGAAAAATCATTCATAGCGTATTACAAGCAAGAGACGATGTAAGCACGTATTCAGATGGAACAGAGCCTCATCGTCATATTGTTATCAAGCCATAATCGAAAAGCTATCCTTCGGGGTAGCTTTTTTTGTATGAAATATTTCTTTTAATCAATAATAAGAGGTAAATTGGGTTACTAAAGGAGTAAAATATGAGCAATCACTATTCTGGAGAGATTTTTAGTGGTGAATTTGATGCGAACAGCTTTTATTTGACACAAGTAAAAAATTTAACGACATCATCTACTTTGTCGAGAAACCAATTACATAGGCTTTTCCATTATTTAGAGGAACATAACGATACATTTACAATGACAGTTAATGATCAACTACCTGTACTATTACAGCATGAAGACATATCAACGTTATTAAAGGAACTTGAGGAAATAATGAGAGAGTTGAAGCATTAGTAATCCTTTCTTGAACTTTGAATTTAGACTCATTATTTTTCCATTCATAAGATATGTTCATAATGCTAATCCTAATTAAAAAGGAGGGTTTTTATGAGTAAGAATGATAAAAAGGAAATGGAAAAAGTTGCAGAAAAGATGTATGAGCCATCCTATTATAAAAGTAATACACAACTAGGTAAAGGGCTAGCAACAACACATGAACAAGTTTCAGATACGTATATGGAAGGAACAGTAGACGCTCAAATTTATCAACTCGATGAGCAAGGTGAATTAAAAAGCCATAAAGGTGAAGAAATTCCTAGAAAGGGATTCAATAAGTAGTATTTTCCAGAGTCTTACTTTGTTAAGGCTCTTTTTTAATGCATTTTAATTAGATGATACAGATAACTGGAAACTGTTAACATGTACATAAGAGGAAAAATGATATAAAATCTTACTTGTCCACATGTGAATAACATAAAATCAAAATTTATTATTGTGGATAAGTCACAATTATGATATTCTATACAGTTAGTGACGATAAAATATTGTTGCTAACATGTGAATAAATAAATTCTATCTTATCTTGATAAGTGTAACTAAGGTATTTGCTATTAAAAATTAACGAATACCAAGTTTTCTAGTGTGTAAAATTAATGTGTATATATAGATAGATTGTGTAACAATGATGAAAAGTGGAGGTGAACGTAATGATGGAGACTGATACGATTACAGCAATTTCGACGCCCATCGGAGAAGGTGCGATTGCTATTGTACGATTAAGTGGACCTGATGCTGTATCGATTACTGCTGATTTATTTGATGGGAAGGATTTAACAAAAGTAGATTCACATACGATTAACTATGGAAAAATAATGGATCCGGAAACGAATGAAGTTGCGGAAGAAGTAATGGTGTCGGTAATGCGTGCACCAAAAACTTTCACCCGTGAAGATGTAGTAGAAATAAATTGTCATGGTGGAATGGTTTCTGTTAACCGTGTGTTAGAAATCTTATTACAAAAAGGTGCTAGACTAGCAGAGCCTGGTGAATTCACAAAACGTGCCTTTTTAAATGGGAGAATTGACTTATCTCAGGCAGAAGCCGTAATGGATTTAATTCGAGCAAAAACAGATAAAGCGATGTCGGTTGCCTTAAAGCAGATGGATGGTCGTTTATCAGGATTAATTCAAAAATATCGCCAAGATTTATTAGAAACGGTCGCACATGTTGAAGTGAATATCGATTATCCTGAATATGATGATGTAGAAGAAATGTCACATGAAATGATGAAGAAAAAGACAAAAGAAGTGCATGACGAAATTGAGGAATTACTTCAAGTAGCTAAGCAAGGCAAGATCTTACGTGAAGGATTAGCTACAGCGATTATTGGTCGTCCGAATGTAGGTAAATCCTCTTTAATGAATACACTCGTTCAAGAAAATAAGGCAATCGTAACAGAAATCCCTGGAACAACAAGGGATATTATTGAAGAATATGTTAATGTTCGTGGAGTGCCACTTCGTTTAGTGGATACAGCTGGTATTCGTGAAACAGAGGATATCGTTGAAAAAATAGGGGTGAATCGTTCACGCCAAGTATTAAAGGAATCTGATCTAATCTTATTCGTTCTTAACTATAATGATGATTTAACTGAAGAAGATAGAAAGCTATTCGAAGCTATAAGTGGTCTTGAATATATAGTTATCATAAATAAAACCGATTTGCCTCAAAAATTAAATTTAGAAGAAGTAAAAGTAATTGCTGGAGATCGTCCAATTATTTCGACCTCGTTAATAGAAGAAAAAGGGGTAGACGAATTAGAGTCAGCGATTGCTAAAACATTTTTTGCAGGTGATATTGATACAGGCGATTTAACGTATGTATCAAACGTAAGACATATTCAGTTACTAAAACAAGCAAAACAAGCTTTAGAAGATGCAATGCAAAGTTTAGAAATGAATATGCCATTAGATATTGTACAAATTGATGTAACAAGAACGTGGGAATTTTTAGGTGAAATTATAGGTGATACGGCTAGCGATAGTTTAATTGACCAGCTGTTCTCGCAATTCTGTTTAGGAAAATAAAATTACTAAAAGAAAGGATGACATGTATGGTATACAATGCGGGTAATTACGATACCATTGTAATTGGTGCTGGTCACGCAGGTGTTGAAGCAGGTCTTGCTGCTGCAAGAATGGGTGCCAAAACACTAATGTTAACACTGAATTTAGATATGGTTGCTTTTATGCCATGTAACCCTTCCATCGGTGGTCCTGCAAAAGGGATAGTCGTTCGAGAAATAGATGCCCTTGGTGGAGTAATGGGGAAAGTAATTGATAAAACGCACATTCAAATGCGTATGTTAAATACAGGTAAAGGTCCTGCCGTTCAAGCATTGCGTGCGCAAGCAGATAAACCTTTATATATAAAAGAAATGAAGTATATTTTGGAAAATGAGCCAAACCTTACATTACGTCAAGGGATGGTAGATGAATTAATCGTTGAAGATGGTGTATGTAAAGGGGTATTAACAGAGACCAACGCTGCTTATTATGCGGAAACAGTAATTGTTACTACTGGTACTTTTATGCGTGGGAAAGTATTAATGGGGGATTTGGAATATGAAAGTGGTCCAAATAACCAACGACCTTCTATAAAACTTTCGAAGAACCTTGAAGAGATAGGGTTGGATCTTGTTCGTTTTAAAACAGGTACCCCTCCACGTGTGAATAGTCATACCATTGATTACTCCAAGACAGAAATACAACCTGGTGATGAAAAACCTCAAGGATTCTCGTATGAAACAACAGATTTCATTACGGATCAAATTCCGTGTTGGTTAACGTATACGAATGAATTTACACATCAAATCATTAATGACAATCTTGGACTATCAGCGATGTATTCAGGGATGAAACGTGGAACAGGCCCACGCTATTGCCCATCTATTGAAGATAAAATTGTTCGTTTTAATGACAAACCACGTCATCAAGTTTTCTTGGAACCAGAAGGAAGAGATACTGAGGAAGTGTATGTACAAGGATTGTCGACATCATTACCAGAGTCAATCCAACATGAGATGATTAAAACAGTACCTGGATTAGAAAATGCTCAAATTATGCGTCCAGGCTATGCTATCGAATATGATTCAATTGTTCCAACACAATTATGGCCAACGTTAGAAACAAAGAATATTCCAGGTCTATTTACAGCTGGCCAAATTAATGGTACTTCTGGATATGAAGAAGCAGCTGCTCAAGGAATTATGGCTGGTATTAATGCTGCTGCCAAAGTACTTGAAAAGGATCCAGTTATTTTGGACCGTTCTCAAGGATATATCGGAGTATTAATCGATGATCTAGTTACAAAAGGAACGAAGGAACCATATCGTCTATTAACGTCACGTGCAGAATATCGTTTATTGTTAAGACATGATAATGCAGATCTACGTTTAACAGAATTAGGATATGAGCTGGGCCTAATTTCTGAGGAACGCTATCAAAGATTTGTAGAGAAAAAACGTCTTGTAGAAGAAGAGAAGAAACGTCTCTACAAAATCATTGTAAAACCTTCTGAAGATGTGCAACAAATGCTAAATGAAGCAAATGGAACACCACTAAAAGAAGCAGCTCGTGCTTATGACTTATTAAAACGCCCTGAAATGTCTTATGATTTACTTTCTAGAGTTATTGAAACTAATGATGAATTGCCATTAGATGTTAAAGAACAAGTAGAAATACAGATCAAGTATGAAGGGTATATAAAAAAGGCTAATGAACAAGTTGAGCGTATGTTAAAAATGGAAGACAAAAAGATTCCTGAGAATATTGATTATGATGATATTAGTGGTATTGCTACAGAAGCAAAGGAAAAACTAAAAGAAGTAAGGCCTTTATCTGTTGGGCAAGCATCACGTATTTCTGGTGTAAACCCATCTGATATTTCAATATTACTTGTTTATATTGAACAAGGGAAAATTGCCAAAGTGGCTAACTAAATAGTACTATGAGAAGTCGACGATTATGTCGACTTCTTGTTACATATAAAGGAGTATTTGTTATGAATCCAGAACAATTTGCATCCCAATTAGAAAAGCAAGGTATCAATCTAACAAAACGACAATTAGAACAATTTTCAATCTATTTCAAAACACTTGTGGAATGGAATGAAAAAATTAACTTAACGGCATTAACAAATGAAGAAGATGTGTATTTAAAGCATTTTTATGATTCTATATCAGCTGCTTTTTATTATAATTTTGAAGGTGAAATACATATTTGCGATGTTGGAGCAGGGGCGGGGTTTCCTAGTATCCCGCTAAAAATCTGTTTTCCTCATATTAAAGTAACTATTGTTGATTCGTTGCAGAAACGAATTGGCTTTTTGAATCAATTAGCAAGTGATTTAGACTTGAAGGATGTAGCTTTTTATCATGATCGAGCAGAGACTTTTGGGAAAAATAAAAAGTTTAGAGAATCATTTGATGTTGTGACAGCGCGTGCCGTTGCGAGGATGTCTGTTTTAAGTGAGTTATGTTTACCTCTAGCAAAAGTGAATGGTGTATTTATCGCCATGAAAGGTGCACAGGCTTCTGATGAATTAAAAGATGCTAAAGTAGCTATTCAAGTATTAGGAGGGGAAGTAGAAAAGGCACATTCATTTACTTTACCTACGGAAGAAAGCGAACGATCTATATTAATAATTAATAAGAAGAGAAAAACACCAAATAAATACCCACGGAAACCTGGGACTCCAAATAAAGAACCAATTAGCTAAAAGGATACTAAGATGATTTAACTGCTAGATTGAACATAAGTCTAGCAGTATTACGTATCTACATTATCATTTAGGGAAAATAATAGATTTTTTAACATACTCTTATCGCTTCTAGTATGTTAGAATAGTATTATCTGTTTAATTATTGCATCATTGCTTTAAAGATAATATAGTAATTTATACATAGATATTAATTACAACATAAGAATGTTTCACGTGAAACAATTTTAGCATATGAAAGCAAATACATATGTCTGACCTAATGAAGGGTGGGCATTTCTAATCTTTTTCGAACTATTATTTAATAGTCATCATAGATAAGTTTTCTAATAAGATAAGAAAATAGTTTTTACAGAGATGTCTAGCTCCAGCGCCTACCCCCTCGAGGTCTTAAGTCAATCCTCATCACGGGCAAAAATCGCCACTCCGAGGCTCGACTTAAGCTTGTCGGGGGTGACCAAGGCGCCTGCGCATTTCTTATCTACTAATCTATTTATAAAAAAAGGTGGTGTCTGATGGTGGTGCATCCATTTAACCGTATTTTTGGTTTAGGGGAGAAAGATACTGATTCTACTAATTTAGAAGAAGAGTCCTATCATCCAGATGAAGTTATTCAGGTTCCGGTAAAAAATATTGAGCCGAACCGTTATCAACCAAGGTCTATATTTAACGAAGAGAAAATTACAGAATTAGCTCAAACAATTAATACACATGGTATGATCCAACCTATTGTCTTAAGGCAAATTGACGATGAGAAGTATGAGATAATTGCTGGCGAACGTAGATGGAGAGCTGTTCAATCATTAGGATGGGAAACAGTATCAGCTATTATTCGTGAAATGACGGATACTCAAACGGCTTCTGTTGCTTTAATAGAGAACTTACAACGTGAAGAGTTAACAGTTATAGAAGAAGCAGTTGCATATGCTAAGTTATTAGAAATGCATAGTTTAACACAAGAAGCGTTAGCTCAAAGGCTAGGGAAAAATCAATCCACGATTGCTAATAAGCTTCGACTATTAAAACTACCAGAACCAATTCAACAGGCGCTTTTAGCAAAAAAAATTACGGAACGACATGCTCGTGCTTTAATAAAGCTAAAAGATGAGGAAAAACAATTAAACCTGTTGAATGAGATTCTGGAACATGAATTAAATGTTAAACAAACAGAAGATCGTGTAGCGACGATTAATAAGCCGAAAGAAAAGAAGAAACCAAGACCAAAATTAAAAGGTGTTAATAAGGATGTAAGAATTGCGATGAATACAATTCGCCAATCTTTATCAATGGTTTCTGATACAGGGATTGAAGTGGAATCAGACGAGCAAGACTTAGATGATTATTACCAAATTACTATTAAAATACCAAAAAAGAAATAATACATTAACTACTACTATAATCCTCCCTCATCTTTATTAGATGGGGGAGTTATCTAGTGCCTCCTAATTACCTCGTACTTGATTTTCATATAATTACTTCAAATATTATTAGACATTAAATTACATATTACTAACAAATTAATAATTTAATAGTCGTTTCATTAAAAAAAGTGATAGAATAGATATTATATTGTTTAGGTAGGTGAAATCATGGGGAAAATAATGTCCGTCGCAAATCAAAAAGGTGGCGTAGGAAAGACAACCTCATCAGTAAATTTAAGTGCATGTTTAGCGCAATTGGGAAATAAAGTATTACTTGTGGACATTGATCCTCAAGGGAATGCCACAAGTGGTGTAGGAATCAATAAAGCTGATATGACGCAATGTATATATAATGTATTAATTGAAGATTTGCCAGCAGAAGAGGTTTGTGTACCAACTTCAATGGAAAACTTAGATATAATACCAGCAACCATTCAATTAGCAGGTGCTGAAGTTGAACTTGTACCAACTATATCCCGTGAAATTAGACTGAAAAAATCATTAGAAGAATTAAAAGAAATCTATGATTATATTATCATTGATTGTCCACCATCACTGGGATTATTAACAATAAACGCACTAACATCATCAGATTCCGTAATCATACCTGTACAATGTGAATATTACGCTCTTGAAGGGTTAAGCCAATTATTAAATACGATTCGTCTTGTTCAGAAACATTTAAATAAAGAACTTATGATAGAAGGGGTTCTTTTAACAATGCTCGATGCAAGAACGAATCTAGGTATTCAAGTAATTGAAGAGGTGAAAAAATACTTCCAAGATAAAGTATATCGTTCGGTAATCCCTAGAAATGTACGTTTAGGAGAAGCTCCGAGTCATGGACAACCAATTATTACGTATGATCCAAAATCAAAAGGTGCTGAAGTATATCTTGAATTAGCGAAGGAAGTGATGGGTAATGGCACGAGGGTTGGGTAGAGGACTTGATGCGTTCTTCCCGGAAACTGAAGAAACGAAAGACGATGCTGTACAAAAAATTTCAATTAAAGATTGTAGACCTAATCCATACCAACCTAGAAAAACTTTCGATACAGAAGCAATTGAAGAACTTAAAGAATCCATTATGGAATACGGTATTATACAGCCTCTGATTGTACGTAAAAGCATCAAAGGGTATGAAATTGTTGTTGGTGAAAGACGTTTTCGAGCAGCAAAAGAAGCCGGATTAACAGAAATACCTGTTATGGTTAAAGAGCTAACCGATGAGAAAATGATGGAACTGGCTTTACTTGAAAACCTACAACGTGAGGATCTATCAGTAATTGAAGAGGCACAAGCATATGCCAATTTAATGGATAAATTAAATGTAACACAAGAAGAGCTCTCAAGACGTTTAGGGAAAAGTCGCTCTCATATAGCGAATATGGTCCGCTTGTTAGGTTTACCAGAGCAAGTAATTGCTTATATTAACAATGGTGAGCTTTCAATGGGACACGGAAGAGCGTTATTAGGATTAAAAGACAAGAATCATATGATTCCTTTAGTGAATAAAATTAGGAATGAAAAATTAAATGTTCGTCAAGTGGAGCAATTAATCATTCAACTAAATACTAAACAACCTAAAAAGAAAGAAAAACCTAAGAAAGATATTTTCCTTCAAGAAAGGGAATCTATTTTACGCGAGCGATTCGGAACCCATGTAAATATTACAAAAGGGAAAAGAAAAGGTAAAATTGAAATTGAATTTTACTCAGAAGATGACTTAGAACGTATCTTGGAAACCATGGAGAATAGTAATACACTATAAAAGAAGGTGACTGGAAGTAAGATTATCCAGTCACCTTCTTTTATAATTGCAAAATGTTTCACGTGAAACATTTTAGTAGATTGCACGTAAGATAGACGAAAAATTTCATAAGAATCTACTAGATATTAATAGAATTCATAGATATAATAAGACAATAAATTGCTGTATGCTAAGGGGATGTAAGTGTGGCATTATATGGAACAATCGTGAACGGAATACTAATAATCGTAGGAACGCTGCTAGGACTATTTTTTACTAGAATACCAGATAGATATAAAGAAACAGTAATGCATGGGATCGGTCTTGCGGTCATATTAATTGGATTACAAATGGCATTTTCTACAGAAGCTATCATAGTCGTTTTGTTAAGTTTATTATCAGGTGCAATATTAGGTGAACTCTTTCGATTAGAGGAGCTATTAAATAGGCTTGGTTCATGGATTGGTAGCAAATTCAAAAATACGAATGAGAACTTTACAATCTCTGATGGTTTTGTGACTGCATCATTAGTTTTTGTTATAGGGGCAATGTCGGTGATAGGAGCACTTGATAGTGGATTAAGAGGAGACCATGAAATATTGATTACAAAAGGAATTCTAGATGGCTTTATGGCTCTCGTTTTAACTACAACACTTGGATTTGGAGTTATTTTCTCAGTAATCCCAGTCGTATTATACCAAGGAACAATTGCATTGCTTGCTACACAAATTGAAAAATGGATACCAGATGCTTTTCTAAATGGGTTAATTTTAGAACTAACAGCGGTGGGTGGTTTATTAATCGTTGCGATAGGACTAAATCTATTAAAGATTACCCAAATTCGAATAGGCAATCTATTACCGTCTATCTTAACCGTTGCAGTTATATACTATTTTTATCAATTAATTTAATAGAGAAAACGTTAAAAAGAGGGCAGATTGGAATCTGTCCTCTTTACATTTAAAGGTATAATTCAATTTAAATTAGATAGATTTTTCTTTAATATGTGGTAAGACAACAGCAGGTGTAATGTTTTTGTATGTTAATTGTTTATCAATTGCATCTAGTATCGTTGCAAGCTTCTTAGATAATTCTACTACAATGGATAATCGGGTGTTTTGAAGAACAGAATACTCCATAAAACCACTTATATTGACCACTCCTGTAAGATGAATATCACCAATCTCAGGTAGGGGTTTCTTTAAAGCAGCTCCTGGTTTTAATGCTCCTTTATTTGCAATAATACAACCTACGGAATCAGTGCGTCCCAAACATGCATCTACAGCAATAATAAAAGGATCTTGATGTTGGGTTTTAATTAGCTTTATATAATCATGGAGGTTAGTGGCATGGACGGGATCTTGTAATGTCCCGTAGACAGTTAAATGTTTTGGCCTAGATTCAGTTAGATAGGAACCTGTTAATGGTCCTAAAGAGTCCCCAGTAGAACGGTCAGTACCAACACACACAACAACATACTCACGAGGATAATTAGGAAGCCATGCAATAATTTGCTCTTGCATATATTCTGTTAAATTAGCTTCAGTATGTTTCATTCGAAATGTATCTTTTTTTGTTTTGAAATGATTCTTTAGATTCATAGGATTTCCTCCACTGACATATTGATATTAGTATACGGCGGAAAAATAACTTTTATACATTAGTTATTAAAATTTACTGGAGGATATCGAATGATAAAATCAGGATTTAAGTGGATGTTTCTAATAATAGGAACAACAATTGGGGCAGGTTATGCGTCAGGGCGTGAGTTATGGGAGTTTTTTGGCCATGGAAGTGGACTAGCAATCTTATTATTTATTATCCTTTTCTCCTTTTCGTGTATTGTTATTATGAATGTTAGTTACCAAAAACAATCAACGGAATATCGTCCTGTATTAAAGGATATTGTAGGCGATAAGCTTGCGAAAATCTATGATGTAATGATTTTTGTATATTTATATACGACTACAGTAATTATGCTTTCTGGTAGCGGTGCGACTGGACAAGCTTTTAATTTTCCATATTGGTGGGGGATAGTGTTCATAGTAATTGCGTTAATTATTCTGTTTTTACGTGATATAACCGGATTATTATCTATTAATCAAGTAATTCTCCCAATCCTTTTAATTGGTTTATTATCGATTTTATTAAAGTTTACAGTTGATCAGGAGTTGCAATTGTTCTCACATTGGGATGAACAACATAATTGGATGGCTGCCTTTCCTTTTACTGCATTAAATATATTGCCACTAATAGCAGTATTGGGAGCTATTGGAGATAAAGTAGAATCTAAGAAGGAAATTTGGTTTGCTTGCATTGGAAGTGGATTGATTTTGGGACTCATAACATATATATATAATAATAGTCTGATACAAATTGCAGATGAATTGCTGCTTTATGAAATTCCTTTATTTGCGATCTTAAAAAACTATCCATTTCAAATGGTAATTTTTATGTCCATTTTATTATGGTTCGCAATATTTACAACTGCTGCTTCAGGAATATTAGGAATTGTAACGAGGGTGAAGAGTTATTTTCAGCAATATCCATTCGGTTTGTTGGTGATAATTATTTTATTAACGATGATTCCATTAACAAAATTAGGTTTTTCTAATTTAATTGGATTTCTTTATCCCATTTATGGAATTCTCAATTTATACGTATTAACACGTTTAATTCTCTATCCTGTTTGGAATAATGCTAATGCTAGAAAGAAATAAGAGAAATGTTTGCAATAGTAATATGAAAGAGATGTTGTTAATTTCATAGCCAAATTGAATTCTTGTCTGGCCAATCAGAATTGAATATAGTAAAATAATGTAATAAATTAATATTGCGAGGGGATTGGATTATGGCAGATAAAGAATTTGGATTAAATGATATCGTTCAAATGAAAAAGCCCCATCCGTGCGGGGAGAATCGGTGGAAAGTTATTCGCATGGGGATGGATATCCGAATTAAGTGTATGGGCTGTAATCACAGTGTTATGATACCACGCAGAGACTTTACGAAAAAACTTAAAAAAATAGTAGAGAAAGCCCCAGAATAAATTTTAATAAAATAGACAAAACTACACAGAAAATGGTAAATTAAAGACAT
>NZ_FQVW01000093.1 GCF_900129485.1 Ornithinibacillus halophilus | reverse complement strand
CACCTGGCATGGCCAGGCGCAAATGTTTTCGGTGGGGCGAGTAATCGCAGTCCCAGTCCGTACGTCGCAAAGCGGGCGCTCTCTAGCTTTTCTTATTGCTAATTTTTGCACGAGATGGTTATGCTATTAATATGCTAGGAAGTATTGATACTCTATAGGTACAAGGGGTGATGTTATGGTTCAAGGAACAGCGAATTGGAGTACACAACTTAACAAAGAGTGGCTTCAGGAATATGTGGATGATTGGGTTCGATTTTATCGCAAACATACGAGTGCCGGAAAAGTAGCGGATTACATTCCTATGTTAAAAGAGGCTAATCCGGATCATTTAGGGATCACTATCATTGGTTCCAATGGGACAAAAATACGGTCAGGGGATGTGGATATTCCTTTTACCATTCAGAGCATTTCCAAAGTCATTAGCTTTATTGTGGCTTGTATGGAGCGCGGTGTTGGCTATATGTTGGACAGAGTTGATGTAGAGCCAACAGGTGAAGCATTCAATTCCATCATGCATTTAGAGATGAGACAAGTGAAAAAGCCGTTTAACCCATTTGTTAATGCTGGAGCCATAACTGTAACTTCAATGTTACCTGGAAAAACTTCCGATGAGAAACTCGAACCAATGTTTCAATTGCTGGAAGAAATGCTTGGATATCGACCGAGTTTAAATGTGGATGTATATGAATCGGAACGCGACTCATCCATGCGAAACCGGGCGATTGGCTATTATTTATTGGAAACTGGTTTTCTAGAATCGGATTTGAATATTACGTTAGAAACGTATTTTAAGCAATGTTCGATTGAAATTACCGTGGATGATTTAGCCTTAATAGGATTAATTTTAGCAAATGATGGTGCTGACCCTAAAACTCAACAAGAGATTATTCCTCGTCAAGTTGCTCGAATTGCAAAGGCATTAATGCTAACATGTGGGATGTACGATGCTTCTGGAAAATTTGCCACCTATGTTGGTGTTCCTGCAAAAAGTGGAGTATCTGGGGGGATTATTGCTGTTGCCCCACCTAGAGTTCGTGATGAATCACTTCCTTTTATTAATGGCTGTGGAATCGGAGTGTTCGGGCCGTCGCTAGATGAAAAGGGAAATAGTGTAGCCGGAATTCGCTTATTACGGCATATTGCTTCACAATGGGATTTAAGTATTTTTTAACTAGGTTATCTTAGGTAACTTAATAGAACGAGGGAGAGTGGGAAAGATGTGTGGTCGTTATACGTTACTTGCTGATGAATTAGAAATTTTAGATGAGTTTGCTTTGGATCAGCCAATAGATAATTATCACCCAAGTTACAACATCGCTCCTGGGCAAAATGTGTTAGCAATTATCCATGATGGAAAAGAGAAACGTGCCGGCTATATGCGCTGGGGACTTGTCCCATCATGGGCAAAAGATGAAAAAATCGGTTATAAAATGATTAATTCTCGAAGTGAAACGGCACATGAAAAGCCTAGTTTTAAAAACCTAATGGCAAGAAAACGGTGCCTTATCGTAGCAGATAGTTTTTATGAATGGCAAAAAATTGAGGATAAGAAGATTCCAAAACGTATCCAAATGAAGGGCCGAAAGCTTTTTGCTTTTGCTGGTTTATGGGACAAATGGCAGCATGAAGACAAGGATTTATTTACGTGTACGGTATTAACAAAAGATGCCAACCCGTTTATGCAAGAAATACATCATCGAATGCCCATTATCTTGCCAAAAGAATTAGAAAATCAGTGGATCACGCCAACTAAAGTACAACCGGCAGATGCTCATCAATTCTTAGAGGCAGTGGAAGTAGAAGAATTAAAGGCGTACAATGTGGCGACATATGTCAATTCAGCGAAAAACAATGATGAGGCGTGTATTGTCCCATTGGCAGATTAGAACTAATAAACACAACACCTTAATATATGAAACATCCGAACTTGAAAATTACAAAGCTCGGATGTTTTTGGTATATTTTACTTATTTTTCATTATCGCAATAAATTCGTTTGCTTTTTGTTGTGGTGCTTTTGTAACTAAACTAATCCCAACAAATAAAAGTGTTGATAGGGAAAGCCCCCAGATTGAAGAAGCAAGCCCAAAAGGTTTGGTTCCTGTTGCTTCTAAATAAAGCACTACTAGGGCACTTATCGATACACTCCAAATAACGCCAGCTGAAGTTCCTTTTTTCCAGAAAAATGTTCCAAAAAAGGCTGGTACGGCTACAATCAAACCGGAGGATGCTGCAACAGACAGAACGGCAATTAAGTTTAATTCCAGCTCGGCAAAAGCATACGCTAAAATTGCAATGATTGGAATAACTACTTTACCAACCTTTAACTGACTTTCGTCGCTTGAGTTCTTTTTCATATTTCCATAAATATCACGAGCAAACATAGATGACAAGGTTAACATGATCGAATCAATTGTTGAAACAGCCGCAGCAAGAATCCCAATCATAACGATTACGCCTAATGCTGTTGGAACTAAATCTGACGATAGCAGGGAAGGTGTTGCTAAGTCAGCTGTTTCTAGATTAGGAAATAACTGAATCGCTGAAAAACCCCACAAAACAGAAACAAACGTATAGATCAGACCAAAAACTAAAAATCCAATGAGCATTTGCCTTAATCCTTTAAGTGAGGAAGGCATAAACATTCGTTGACTAACCTGTGGATTAGATAGACTAAAGAAGAACCAAGGTAAAGTCATACCTAAGAAAGTTATGAAGCTAAAGTAACCATTTCCAGGTACGGATAGGGATTTAGGATGATTTTGTTCTAGGTTGGCAAAGAATTGACCAAATCCACCTAACCCGTTAATAACCAAAATAACTACAATTGTCGAAGAAATGATCATAAATATTGCTTGTAATGAATCGGTCCAAACAACTGAGCGGATACCAGCTGTATAGGAAAATATGATAGCTAAGACCGTCGCTAAAATAACCCCTACCGTAAAAGGAATTCCACCGTTCGTGATTCCTTGTAAGAGATAACCGACTCCTGCCAACTGTACAGCACTATATGGTATTAAAAATAATAAACTTGTTATCGCGATGACGGTTGCAACTACTTTGGAATCGTATCGATCACCAACCATCTCTGATGGTGTCACGTATCCGTATTTTTTTCCTGCTAACCAAAATCGTGGTCCAAATAATGCTACTAAGGACACACCTGCAAAATAAACAATCTCAAAACCTAATGCGCCTACTCCACCTTGATATGTTAATCCTGCTAATCCAACCATCATAAAAGCACTGAAGGTTGTAGCACTATAACTAAAGGCAGCTAGAATACCATTCATTTGTCTGCCACCAATATAATATCCATCTATACCATGATGTCTGCCTCGACGTGATAGAATAGCCACTCCTAAAGCGATAATAACATATATAATAATTCCCCAAATTACAAAGCTTGTATCCAATTTACTTCCCCCAATCCTTTGTTACCATGATGTTTGCTAGTATGATGAGAACTCCGATGATTCCCCATGTTAAGAAACTGCCATACCATGAATTAACATTTGTGAAAATGGTGTAGGGAAGTATATAAGCTAAAAGAATTAAAATAACGATAAGCATTCCCCAAAATTTCTTCATAAAATAACTCCTCTCGTATCTCTTGTGCATTATTGAACATTGGAATTCCTTCGTTAGTCACTAAATGTGTTTTACAGGTGTCTTTACACATATATTTACATAGAGTAATAGAAAAAGCAATATATATTTTCATTTTTTGCTGAAGGGGATTGTTTTATGCGTTATCAAAAACCATGTCCATCGCAACCGTATGTCACAAATAGGGCGCTCTCTAGCTTTTCTTAAAAGATAAGAATGTATAAAATTCAGAGATGTCTAGCTCCAGCGCCTACCCCCTCGAGGTCTTAAGTCAATCCTCTCTGTGGCAAAGAACGCCACG
>NZ_FQVW01000052.1 GCF_900129485.1 Ornithinibacillus halophilus | reverse complement strand
CAAAATGCCTGGAACGCATCTACTTGATAATCATTGTAACATATTGGTAAGCCGTATGCCTTAATAAGGCACGTACGGTTTGATAAGGGGGAAGCCATGAGAGTGGTTTCCCTACTTTATATACTGATTTTTATTTTATTTTGTGTAGATTGCAAAGCTCCTAAGTTCCCTTACAACTTTAGAGATTGGTAATCCAACCACATTAAAATAATCTCCAACGATTTGTTTAACAAACATAGCGCCTTGTGTTTGTATTCCATATGCCCCTGCTTTATCAAAAGGATCCTTTGATTGGATATAATCCTCAATCTCATCATCTGTAAGTTCCCAAAACTCTACATCGGTTTTCTCTATAAAAATAGCTTGTTTCTTTTCCGAACGAATGCAAACACCTGAATAAACAGAATGGAACTTACCACTTAAAGTTGAAAGCATTCGAAACGCGTCTTCCTCATTTTTGGGTTTTTCAAAAATTCCCCCTTCAAAACTAACCACCGTATCGGCAGAAAGGATGACCTCATCTGAGGAAAGAATAGGTGTATTAATTGCTTTTAGGTGAGCAAGTGTTTCTACCTTTTCCTTAGGATTTAATGTCACAATTTTTGATTCATCCACTTCTTGTTTTCGTGTTTTAAAAGGAATGTTTACTTGTTCTAAAAGTTCTTTTCTGCGTGGTGAAGTTGAAGCTAGTATTAATTTAGGCAAGATATAGACCTCCTGATTTTTTACATTTCCTAGAAATAAATAGTCAATAATTACTATTCTCATACATATAGTTACTAAGAGTTTAAATAAAAATGAAGGGAGTTTCCAGTCATGGGGAATATGTTAATTAAGATTTCAGTCATTTATTTTGCAATAGGGGTGCTGCTAGGGCTATATATGTCAATGGCGCACAATTATACATTAACAGGTGTCCATGTTCATATTAACTTACTAGGATGGATGTCTTTAGGTATGATAGGTATATTATATAATATATATCCATCACTTGCCGAAACTGCTTTAGCAAAAATCCATTTTTGGGTTCATAATATAGGGTTACCAGTAATGATGGGGGGCTTAGCATTAGCATTATCAGGTGCAGGGGACATCTTTTTAACGTTCGTTGCTATTGGTGGTACTGTTACTGTGTTAGCTATTTTACTTTTTGTTATTAATGTATTGATGAATTTAGACTCAGCTAGAAAAGCATAACCATTTTTGAATCTCCTTTACTGTCTAGTAAGGGAGATTTTCTTATGGATAAAGAAGAGAGATTCTAGCTCCGGGTGCCTGATCTTTTCTTACCCTCCAACATAATCCGATTGTATAATTTTCGTTGTTTATGCAAAAAAATATGGATAATCAACGTATTGGAGGGAACGTAATGAATTTTTCAAAACGAATTATTTTATATTTATTTATTTCTTTTGTCTTCGTATTAGCAGGTTGTGGTGGGGATGATGCTGGAAATGACGAGAATACGGGTAATAACGCAGATACAGAAGAGGAAAACAATACAGAGAATACAACAGATACTGGTGACGAAACAGGAAATGATGATCAGAACGTAGAGGATTTAAGTATTGGGGATTCTGCAACATTTAATGATGTGACGATTACGTTAAATGAAGTTAGAGTTGAGCCTGGTGGTGAATTTGATGAAGCGGATAATGATAAATTTGTTGTCGTTAATATGACAGCTGAAAATAATTCAGATGAAGAAGTTACAATTAGCTCGATGCTGAATGTAGAGCTTTACGATGAAGATGGATACAGTTATACGACTACGATTTTAACGGAAGGTATACAAGGACAATTTGATGGCACGGTTGCTGCTGGTAAAAAACTGCGAGGAGAGATTCCGTTTGATGTTCCCGATTCTGGAAGCTATGAATTACATTATAGTGATCCATTCGGGTCTAACCGTGCAATATGGATTATCGATGCAAATGATCTAGAATAACTAGCAAAACTAGGAGGTAGAAAAGCCTCCTAGTTTTAGTTTTGTCATTGTATACCTTTATTTGGGTTAACCTTTGCTGTTATTAGCTTATTTTTCATCTGATTTTTTGTCAATTGTAATAGACCAATGTTATTCTTCGTTTCTATAATAGAACCTCTAGAAGTAGTAAGATACTTAATTTCCTCGTGCCATTTATAACGTTTTTTTAACTCCAACTTCTCGCTATTAATTTGAAGTCGGTCGAAATTATCACAATATCGATGGATTGTACGACGTTTTCTTTTTTGAGCATTAAACCAAATAACAATTTTTAATAAAAGACCCCATAAACCTGAGAAGCTCATATTATGGATCGGACTACTCGTAAATTGGTGGATATTTAATTCTCGTTTGTTTGTGAACGTTACCTTTGATTTTACAGCGGATGCATAATGGACATCACCGGATAAAATAATACATGTTTGTGGATTCCATTTAGCTAACTGTTGTAAAAATAAATTAAACCCTTTTCCGTTATACTTCCACGCTTCAAAATCGAGGTTATAATTTACAGGAAGTCCGAGCAATCGAAATGGATAAACAAATTTATTTAAAAATGATTCGATAAGTCCAATGCCGTATAGTGGAGTAGGTGATACAAGTATAATCGGATCATGGTATCTCCAATTACTTTTCTCCAAAGTGGAGGAAATACGGTTCCAACCTCGCCTACTTATAAGTTGGGCAGCATTGTTACCTTCTCCAATATATCGTCCTATTCGGAGTGGTTGTGGTTCAATGTCATACCTTCGCATTGTTCGTATATCGAGAAATAGGCTTCGTGGGTTGGTTGGAGCTACAAATGACCAGGAATGAAAGCTTAATAAATGCTTTTCCCACTCTTCATCAAAACGTGCTGTAACTAAATAACGATTCAAATAATAACGTATTTTATTAGCATAAGGAGTAAAAGTGTCAGGGTCATTTCCCCACGCTTGCACTAACCAATAAGCAGTTAAACCATTGGTTACGATATACCTACCTAATGGCGATTGATAGACATCTTTTTTCCATTCCCTTGAAATATTCCAATCATCTGTTATATCATGATCATCAAATATCATATAGGTGGGTGTGTTCGCTAATACACGCCTTACACTAGATAACGTATTCACATAATTAGCAAGTTCTTTTTGTTCTGTATTAAATCTTTTGTTATATTTTTTTCGTTCTTTCTTATGATTCCGTTTATTTTTTTTATTGTCTGGATAAATAAAATAGTAGTTATCATTCTTTACTAAGTCATCAAATGAAGGAATTTCTACATTTTCCCAGAGAGTTGGTCCTAGTGTTAAAAGATACATTGTCATATATTCACTGTATCGAATTAAATGGTTATGAGCACTATTGGAAGTGAGATGACTAATATTTTCAAGGGTATATTGACGCCCATTAATTCGGTCAATAGCTTTTCGAAAAGGAGTAGTCTGTAGTCGTCTATCAACAGAATAGAGTCCTCGCTTATCTTCACCAATAAGTGCTTGTGACCATTTGGATACAACAGGGAAGATAGGGTCTGCAACGTCGTCTGCATAGATCTGATCTCCCATTAAGAATAACGAGTTTGGCCGTTTTTTGATAGTTGAAAAATTCTCTTCAATGGATTGATCAGCACTCGGGAATACATTTTGATTTTTCCCATGTGGTTTTTGACAAGATCCATACAGAATATTATTAGGTGCATTTTTTTGAATAATGAATGTTGGAAAGTCAAAATCTCCATAAACAATTGATTGCGGATGACCAGAGGTGAGCAAACCTAACGTATCTAAGTCAAAATTCTTTCGATTCATAGTGGAGAATTCCAGATTATAACCGATAAATTCGTCAATAGGGAATGTACCTTGAATAGGATTTACTTCTAACAGACTTATAAATAAGTTATTTCCACTTTTAATGGTTTTGTTGATTGTAGTCGTTTGAATTGGTTCATAATTAATGGACTGTTTGGAGTGATCGATGTTGTAAAGTTTCACTTGAGTATTACATTCTTTACTTGTAGCAATCCAGATAAAGATTCTATTTGGTTCTACACGGCGAATGATTGGTCCTGCAATTAAAAAAGGAATATCTTTAATCTGATATCACCTCAATTTCATATTGATTCACAATATTGTATGCAGACAACTCTAGAGATTGTTCATTATCTCTAATAAATGTATAGTTGACCTATCGTTATGAGATTCATGCATGATTACGGAATAAGGAGTATATATTTATGTCAGATAAATTAATTGGTTTACCTCCCGTTACCCCAGAGTATCCAAAGGTATTAATTCTAGGGTCCATGCCAAGTGTTTTATCATTAAAAAACCAAGAATATTATGGAAATCCCCGGAATCATTTTTGGAAGATACTAGCTGAATTGTTTCAAGTTGACTCACCGAATAGTTACAGAGAAAAGATGCAATTAGTCCATGAACATCATATTGCTTTATGGGATGCAATTGGTGCTTGCTATCGTGAGGGAAGCTTAGATACTAATATTACTAATGAGGAGCCAAATGATATAGCAGGTATCATTGAAAAATATCCAACGATTCGATTGATTGCTTGTAATGGAACGAAAGCATACCAGACATTTGCAAAATATAAACCGAATGATTTGTCTGTGGATACGATCAAGCTTCCATCTTCTAGTCCAATCCCAGGAAAGTACAATAAGACGTTTGAAGAGAAAGTGGCTTCTTGGAGAAGGTTGTTAGTGTATTTGTAGGTTCAACAGTTGGTATTTTTATGAAAATTTAAATTTTATGTTGTCCTGAGGTTGTCCATTTTTGTATAATGGTACCTGGGAGTGTTCAGACACAAAAGCGAGTCGTAAGCTCATCCCTTACGACCCGGACAGATTATGTGTATAGTGGGCGACTCCTTCAGGGTGAAAAGGTAATTATCCTGGGTTTACGACCGACAGGGTGATTACTTTTTTTCCCGTACACTTGAAACTAATAACATAAGCGTAGCAAACATCAGCATCAACTCAATTGTCTTTTCAATTGGAATCAAACAATTCAGCCCCTTTCCTAGGGGATTTGTTGAAGCCGCCAAGTTTTTCTCTTCGCTTTGTATTACGTCACACCATACAGAACCTGTCCCTCCCATTATACTATAAAATATGTTCACTAAAATGATATATCAGAAAAATGGTAAAATATTCACTTAAGTCAGTAAGTTATGACAAATTGCCTAGAATCTTTTTGTTTAAATTTGCCGAAAGTCCATATCCTTTTAATCAAATTCTATTTGTCTAGTAAAGTCGTCTTTATATTTTCGATAGAAATAGACCATTGGTTTTAGTGTATCTTTTAAATCTGGACAAGTAATTCCTGAGCCTTCAAGGTCTTTTACCGTTTGAGAACAGTCATAAGATGAGGTTGTTGTAAAGTAATCCATCGCCTCAGGTTCTGCTTGTAACCATTTTCGAATTGGACGCCAACGTAAAGGTGTTCTAGCGAAATCTAAAGGTATTTTTCCTTTAGGAGTCGTACCAAGATAATGTTCTGTTAACATTTTTTGTAATTCCCACATTTTATATGGCTTTGGATCGGTTAAATGATAAGTTTTCCCCTCGCCAATTGGATCAATAGAAAGATAGCTCGTTGCTTGTAATACATAATCTGCAGGTACAAAATTTCCTTCTGCTTCTCCGTCTCCTATGTATGGCACAAATGGAAGAAAGCGAAGTTTATCAAGCATGTTTAACATGAAGTACAATCCGTCAAACTTAATCGTATATCCGGTTTTAGAATGTCCTTTTACGACACCAGGACGAATGATGGTGGTTGGTACTTTGTCCTTCATTTCTTCAACCAGAACTTCTGCCATATATTTTGTTTGTTCATAATGGTTTTTAAACGACTGCCCCATCTCTAATTCATGTTCATAGATTTTTCCTTCTCGTTTACCAGATACATAGGCAGTGCTAAAATAAATGTATCTTTGTAGGTTAGGTAGTTCTTTTACCCATGTATTTACATTATTTGTCCCCAGTACGTTTACTTGATAAGCGATATCTTTTGGCACTGCTAGATCATAGATGGCAGCTAGATGAAATACATGGGTGATTTTATTCTGTAATTCTTGATTCATGGATGTTTCTATTCCTAAACCTTGTTGTGTAATATCCCCAGTAACTACTGTAAATTTCGATGGATCATTGGCTGTTTTCTTCAATTCCTCTGTTGCTTTATGGCGCATATTTGGTAATACTAGTAAATAGATGTGATCGATTTGTTTGTGGTGGTCGTGAAGTAGTTGTTCGATTAAACTGGAGGCAAGAAAACCAGGATATCCTGTCAAGAAAAGGTTCGTATTCATTTACAACATCTCCTATAAAAATTTTTTAATAAATCTTCTAAGATGTTATCATCCCTTCTGTTATTCTACTATTATAGTATATTTTCAAACTTTTTGGGCAGTTTGTGAAAAAGGTGGATAAATTAATGAAACTGTTTTGGCTTCGTTTAATTATATTTATAGGACTTTGGGTAGGAATTATTATACAAGACCCATCTTCTATCGCTATTAGTTTTCTATTTTTATCAGTTACTCTAAGTCTCTTTTTTATTTTGTCATTAAATAAAGTATTTTTAGTTGTTTATGCTATGTTGTCTATTTCCCTTTTATTATATGGGCTAATGTTTGCAATTCATCCTTTAATGACAATTTTACTTCTACTATACATGACTACGATGGCTAGTTTTAGGTTAAAAGAAAAGCAATTTCACCTAATATCATTGATAAATAGCATCATTTCTATATCAATAGCTGTAGTACATCAAACTCTGATACTAGAGACTGTTGTTATAAGCTTGTTTATATTTGTGCTCGTTTACTCAATCAATCGGTTGTCGAACGAAAAAGCAGAGAAACAAGCAATCTATGAAGAATTGGCTGGAGAATATCGAAAGTTAAAACGAATGAATTTATTAACCGAACAAGATGCTAAGTTAAGAGAACGCAATCGTATTGCAAGAGATATCCATGATTCAGTTGGTCATCGGTTAACAGCATTAATTATGCAACTAGAGGCTAAGGCAATTCAAGAGAATGACCCAAGTTATCGTGAATTAAAACAAATGGCTCAAGAAGGGCTAGATGAAACTAGAAATGCAGTAAAAGCATTACAAAGTGAAGAAAGCGAAGGACTAGCAACGGTTATTCATTTAATTCGAAAGCTAGAAGCAGAAAGTCATATTATGATTCAGTTTACGACGAAAGAGGGAGTACTATCTGTTAAGCTTTCTAACGAAAAAAGTATCGCCCTATATCGTGTTATCCAAGAAGCATTAACGAATGCGATGCGTCATGCCCATTCAAGAGAAGTACAAATTGTGCTAGGGAAATCCCCAGTCGGTGATATTACTTTTGAGGTTACAAATGCTGTTTATGAAGCTCGTCCATTTCAGTTCGGATTTGGACTATCCAATATGAAAAAGCGAGTGGATGAGGTAGACGGTAAATTAGAAGTATACCAAACAGAGAAGTATTTTACGGTAAAAGGAACCATACCAAGTGAATAGAGGTGTAACTATGTGGCGAGGGTTATTAGTGGAGGATCAAGCAATTGTCCGTCAAGGGCTTAAGGTAATCTTAGAACAAGACGAAAATATTCGTATTACTCACGAAGCTGAAAATGGTCAACAAGCCATTCAATTATTAGAAAAGCATATGATTGATTTTATTATGATGGACATTCGCATGCCCGTAATGAATGGTATTGAAGCGACTAGAATTATCAAACAACAGTGGCCAGATATTAAAATATTAGTGTTAACTACTTTTAATGATGATGAATATGCTGTCCAAGCGTTAAAAGAAGGTGCCAATGGATTTTTATTAAAAACAGCCGAATCGGAGAAATTAATTGATGCCATTTATAGTGTGATGAAAGGTGGAATGACTATTCATGATGATGTTGCAGCAAAAGTATTCCCTAAACTATTGAACAGACAGGAAAAAGAAAAGTCTACGATTGATTTTTCTTCTAGAGAATTATCGATCATCAAGCTTGTAGGAGAAGGGAAAACGAATAAAGAAATCTCAGAGGAATTATTCTTATCCGTAGGTACGGTAAAAAATCATATCACACAAATTCTTCATAAGATTGGCTTACGAGATCGAACGCAATTAGCCATTTATGCAGTTAAACATGATATAGCAGATTAGTGTGACTGTCATCATATTGTTACAACTATCACCCCACAAGGAGTATAGAATCATTTATACTTTTTATAGATAGATATAGAAAGTGGGGGACAAACATTGCTAGAGATTTTACTAGATGAATTTATGTTCGGCTCATTATGGAATGGTGGAATATTCTTATTTGTAGCTTTTGCTGCTATTATTTACTTGTTCTTACTTCCCCATGATGATAGACATTCGATATGGAAGACGCTTTCCTTTTCACTAGGGTTAATAGCTGTATTTGCATCAATCGGTAGCCCATTAAATATTATTGGAAGAATTCAATTTAGTACACATATTATTCAAGTTGTATTATTACTATTTGTGGCACCACCACTATTGGTATATGGGTTTAAACAAAAATCAATTGATTTGGTGAAAGACAAACTTCCAGTAGTTAAAAGATTTATTAATTTTGTTACTAAGCCACTATTTGCAATTATTCTATTTTATGGCTTGGTTTATGTTTACCATATTTCTTTCGTATTTGATTTCGCTAGAATGGACTTATTCCTAAATTATTTTTACTTACTTGCATTATTTGTCGCAGCTATCTTATTTTGGGTACCAATTATCTCGACCAATTATTCGTATAAACAAAGGCTAATTTATACGAGCAGTAATATTCTTTTATTAATTCCTCTAAGTCTAATATGGTTGCTTGTGGATAAAAGTCTTTATACAACTTATACCGATATGACGTCGTTTATTGCTGCAATGGAGCTATGTTTGCCAGCTGGAGAAACCCTTCCAACAGAATACTATTCAATGTTATTGCCGTTTGATCCAGTTGCAGAGCAAGTAAAAGGTGGGCTCATTTTATTAGTAGCTCAACTGGCAATATTCAGCATCGCATTGTTGTTATTAAACTTTACAAAAAAGAAATAACATAATCTTACCAATCAGGCCAGCATCCTTCTGTAAATGAAGGATGTTGGCCTTTCTTTATTGCGTACTATGACTGAGGGTTTTATATTTCATGACCTAGGTCACTTTCTATTGTGTCACTTTATGACTACAGACAGTGTTGAAGTAGTTAATTATTTTCTACAATAGGACTATAAAGAAGTAATTTGTGAGGAGGAAGTACATTGCTAGAATTAGTGGATTTGTCAAAGAAATATAAAAATACGTACGCCGTTAAAAATATGAATATGTTCATTGAAAAAGGAGAAATTGTAGGGATGTTGGGGCCAAATGGGGCTGGGAAATCAACAACTATTTCCATGCTTTCATCTTTAGTTGAACCTACAAATGGGGATGTATTGTTACTAAACAAAAGTATCTTAAAAAATCCTAGCCCTCTAAGAAAGATTGTCGGAATTGTACCTCAAGAAATCGCACTATATTCAGAGTTAACAGCAGAAGAAAATTTACAGTTTTTTGGCCGAATCTATCGTTTAAAAGGAAAGAAACTTCAACAAAAAATTGATGAGGTATTAGAACAAATTGGATTAAGTGATCGCCGGAAAGATATAGTAAGTAAGTTTTCTGGTGGAATGAAACGGAGATTAAATATAGGGGTTGCAATGCTTCATAACCCTGAAATTCTTATTATGGATGAACCAACTGTTGGTATTGACCCACAATCAAGAAATTATATTTTAGAGACTGTGAAACGTCTGAATAAGGAAAAACAAATGACCGTACTGTATACCAGTCATTATATGGAAGAAGTCGAGTATCTTTGTGATCGAATCTACATCATGGACCAAGGTAGCTTGATCGCATCAGGGTCTAAAGATGAAATTAAAAGTATCCTTTCTTCTGAAAAAACTATTGTGATGAAAGTAAACCGAATGGACCCAACGTTTATCCAATTATTAAAAGATAATCCAGTTATAAACCAAGTCATTACATCGGAAAAAGAAATTACAATTATCGTTCCTAAAGAAGTTAATCTCTTTTCAAAACTTATCAAAATGGCTGAAGAGCAAAATCTAGAAATCTCTTCCGTAGATGTAAAAGTCCCAACATTAGAGGATGTATTTTTACATCTTACTGGAAGAGCATTAAGGGATTGAGGTGATACTGTGATTTGGAACATTGTTAAAAAACAAGGTTTACAATTTATTCGCAACCCCCAAGAACTGTTATTACTAATAGGTTTGCCTATTCTCTTAATTACGATTTTAGGTATTGCTTTAAGTAGCTGGATGGATGGAGAAAGCCCTAAAATTCAAGTAAAGGTTGCTTTTATTCAGCATAGTGATGAACATGCTGAAGTAGAGGGATTTATGGAAAGAGCACGTGAAGTTATCCCACCCGAAGCAATTGAATCCATCACTGAAAATAGTCAAAACTTTATGTTTGTACACACATTAAGGGATGAAATTCTTGGGAGTAACGCGTTGAAAGATATTATTTTATTAGAAGAAATAAATGCATCAGAGAAAGAATCGATAATAGAAGATGATTCTTTTACAGCAATTATAGAAGTACCAGAGGATTTTACGTATGACATGTTAAATCATGTTGTTATGGATGAAAAGACACAGCCTGCACTAAAAGTAATTTATAATGATACACACCAAGTTGGTGAAAGTATTGTAAGAAGCATTTTAACCCAGTACCAACAGCAATTAACTCTTGGTGTATTTCTAGAAAAGAACGGGTTAGATCAATCGATTTTGAATATTAATGGGTCTAACATAGTTAAAGAGGCCACGACAATAGAGCAAAATCTTCCTATCACATCTAAGGACTATTATAGTGTTGGAATGGCTGCGATGAATGTATTATTTCTAGCTTCAGCAATTGGGGCAATGGCCTTTCGAGAAAAAGAAGACCATGTCTTTGACAGGGTGATTCTAGCTAATGTGTCACGCTGGACTTATTTCATCAGCATATTTTTATCAGGAATGGCCTTTGGGTTTATTCAATTACTAATTATATATGGATATGCTTGGTTAGTCTTTGGGGTAACATGGCCGGATCTATTTGCCTTTTTTATCGTCACCTTAGCATATGCAGCAGCAGTTGGTGGGATTACCGTGTTATTAACGGCAATTTGTTACCGAATTAATTCAGAGGTAATCACTAATTTCTTCTCAGGAATAATTGTAACCATTATGGCTTTTCTAGGTGGAAGCTTCTTTCCAATTGGTGATTCTTCTGCATTTATTCAGAAATTAGGGGATCTAACTCCAAATGGTGCCGGGATGTCTGCATATTTGTCTATCCTAAGAGGTAATAGTTTAGCAGATGTGCAGGATCATGTTAGTTTACTAGTCGTATTTTCTGTTTTAACGATTGTGATTGCTAGTATCAGTTTTCCGAAAAGGGGGCAGGCATAATGAAAGGGATCTTATTAGCAAAATGGAAGACATTTATTCGTGGTCCATGGACATTTTTAATATTTACTGGAATGTCCATTGTCTTTGCCCTCCTTATTGGTGGATCTGGTAATGTAAATTCCATTCAAGTACCTATTTATGCTGAAGATGAAACAATGCAATCAGGTTTTGTTGCAGAGAAACTAAAAGAAGTAGAGGCATTTTCTTTTAATTGGATGGATAAAGAAGATATGGAAAATAGAATTGCCAATGGCAAGGCTGAATTAGGACTAATCCTTGAATCCGATTCATTTCAAATCATCATTGGTGTTGAATCACCAAATATTGAGATGTTAGAAAGTACTGTCCAAGGGATTTATGTGGAAAAAATTCAACAAGAGAAACTTTTAGCATCAGAAGATGGAGAGAACGTTGTTAGGGAATGGAAAAATAATAAACCGGTGTTCGAGTTAAAAAGGGAAAGTTTTCGAAATGATGACACATTCGTATATGATCAAACTTTTCAAAGTTTGTTTGGATTCACATTGTTTTTTGTCATCTATACGATTGCCTATAATGTTCTGCCTATCTTAACAGAGAAAAAAGAGGGGATTTGGGATCGGGTCATATTGTCTCCAGTACGGAAATGGGAAATGTATGTAGCCAATTTAATTTATAGTTTTTTAACGGGTTACTTTCAAATAATGATTATTTTCCTAGTGTTTCGATTTGGATTTGGAGTAGATTTCAATGGGAATTTCTTACTTGCATTGGTAATGCTTATTCCTTACGTGTTTGCGATTGTCTCCTTGGCCATTTTAATAACAGCTATTGTTAAAAATGTTGCTCAATTTAATGCAGCAATCCCTATTGTATCTGTAAGTTCGGCCATGATTGGCGGTGCTTACTGGCCACTGGAAATAGTGGAATCAGAGTTCATGTTAGCCCTAGCAAAAATAAATCCTATCACTTATGGTATGGAAGTTTTAAATGGGATAGCAGTTTATGGATATTCCATGAGCGAATTATTATTACCAGTTAGTATTCTACTTTTAATGGGAGTACTAATGATGGGAATTGGAATTCATTTGATGGAAAGAAGGCATATTTAAAAGGATTGTTGATTCCACCTATTAAATGATTTAATATTAAGATAATAAAAAATATTAGATGAGGTGGAATCATGGAGTTAAATGATAACGTAAGAAATAAATTATGGCATGAGGTAGAAGGGCTTTCCGATGAATTAATAAATCAAAAACCTGACGAGGATAAATGGTCAATCCGTCAAATTTTAGAGCACGTATATTTATTGGAGAAGGCTTTTACAAAGTTAATAGATAGACAATTGCAAAATGGAGAAGATGTCTATGCTAAAGATCATCCGATTGAAATGACTACTGACCGCAGCTTTAAAGTGGATGCTCCGAAATTTTCGGTGCCAGGAGATGAATTTAAAACTTTAGCAGAACTTAAAGAAGACTTGGATAACTCACATGAGAACCTTAGAAAATTGGTTGAGTCTGTAACATCAGAGCAATTATTAGCCAAAGCAATATCTGACTCTCCATTTGGTGATATGAACCTAAAACAATCAATAGAATTTGTGGCATATCACGAACTGCGACATATTGAGCAACTACAAGAGGTAAAAGAAGCAATCGGTGTAGTAGAAAAAGGGTAAGTATATAAGTGTGTAGTCTAATTACCTTCTTCCTACAGAAATACAACTCACTTTTACTTCCAGCACAAGTTCGACATCTGTTCAAGTTTCCTTCGGTTACATTAAGAGTGTCTTCTTTTCCACAGGCGGCGGGGAGCCAGGGACTATAGTTATACTTCCTGGCTTCTTTGTGCTGAGGAAGCCTATTTTGATTCCTTACTAGTAGACACAGGCACATCAAGGGGATCTATGTCATTGTTCTTCTCAAGACAACTATTATTGCGATAATAGCTTCACAACCTCTTCTTGCGATTTTAACTTTAGTTATATTACTTCACTATTACAATTATATTTCAAATATATACCAATAGAAAACCCCACAAATTGACAACATTATTCTGTATAATAGAAACATAGATAGCATTTGTTTGAGAGGGGCAACTAGAGTGAAGCAGAGAAGATGGTTAAAGATTTCAATTGCATTAATTATTGTTTTAATAGTTATAGATATTGTTGCTGGGGTTTTCTTTTATAATCTAGCAATTCAACGTGGGCAAAAAGACTTTCTGAATGATAATGCCGATTTAGAAGTTTCAGCTGAAGCTATGAATACCTTTACAAAGGGTGGCTGGCGTCAATGGGTTCGAGAGCAGGACTTTGAAGAACTCGAGGTAACATCGTTTGATGATTTAAAGTTACAGGGATACTTGTTAGAAGCAGAAAAACCAACGAATAAATTGGTCATCATGGCTCATGGTTACTTGGGGAACGGGTCACAAATGGGACTTTACGGCCAATATTATTATGAAGAACTAGGATATCATTTCTTTACTGCTGATGCTCGAGGACATGGAAGCAGTGAAGGAGACTATTATGGGTTCGGTTGGCATGACCGTTTAGACTATTTAAAGTGGATTGATTTGCTGATAAATAAACTTGGCCCTGATACGGAAATTGTTTTGCATGGGTTATCGATGGGGGCAGCTACCGTTTTAATGACGAGTGGAGAAGAGTTGCCTGAAAATGTTAAGGTAGTTGTTGCTGACAGTCCGTATACAAGTGTGAAAGATTTATTTAGTTATCAAATTACTAGAATGTTTCATCTACCACCATTTCCAGTCTTGGATACTACTAGTCTAGTTTCAAAAATAAGAGCAGGTTATTCATTTACAGAGGCAACTGCTTTAGAACAAGTTAAACAAGTCGATTTACCAATTTTGTATATTCATGGTGATGCTGATACATTTGTTCCGACAGAAATGACGACGGAACTATATGAGAATACACCTAATGCTGAAATGGTTACTTTTGAAAATGCAAATCATGGAGAAGCATTTGCAATCTCAGAAGAGAAGTATATTGAAGTATTAACTACTTTCCTGGATAAACATTTTGATTAGAATATAAGATCATATTAAATTAGAACAAAAAAGAAGCTGACGCTCATGTCAGCTTCTTTCATTTTATTCCTACGGTCATCGAAAAGGTCTCTCGGTTACGCAAGCACACGCCTTAATCCTTCTACGGTCATCGAGAAGGTCTCTCGGTTACGCAAGCACAAGCCTTAATCCTTCTACGGTCATCGAGAAGGTCTCGCGGTTACCATAACACAACGCATTTCACTTATAGATATTTTTCAAACCATCTGCAAATATGATTTAAGCGTTCAATTCGCATTTCTGGTTTACCGCTTCTACTCAACTCGTGGTTTGCACCAGGGAAACGAACAAATTCAACTTCTTTTCTCAGATGTTTCAACGTAATAAATAATTGTTCCCCTTGTTCAATTGGACAACGGAAATCACGTTCCCCGTGTAAAATTAATAATGGCGTTTCAACGTTAGCTGCATATTTCAATGGTGAAAAGTCCCACAGTTTTTCTGGATCTTCTAATAGGTTATAACCATGTTCCCATTTTGTGAAGAAGAATCCGATGTCACTTACACCATAGAAGCTTAGCCAGTTACTAATAGAACGTTGGGTAACAGCTGCTTTAAAGCGATTCGTATGACTAACAATCCAGTTTGTCATGAATCCACCATAACTACCACCGGTAACACCAAGACGATTTTCATCAATGAAGCTATAGTTTTCCAGTGCATAGTCTACAGCACTCATTAAGTCCGTATAATCGCTACCACCGTAGTCACCACGACATGCATCTACAAATTCTTGTCCATATCCATGACTACCACGTGGGTTTGTATATAAAACGACATAGCCTTTTGCTGCTAATAATTGCATCTCATGGAAGAACGTTTGACCATACATAGCATGTGGACCACCATGAACTTCTAAAACAAATGGATATTTCTTTCCTTCTTCAAATCCGTATGGGCGCATTAACCAACCTTGAATCTTCCAGCCATCTTGAGCAGTGACCGTTAATTCTTCAGGTTCACTTAAAGCAACTTCTTCTAAAAAGTCTGCATTGGCATTTGTTAGTTGTTTTTGTTCGTTAGAATCCACTAGGTAGAAATCACAAGGGTTAAGTGGTGTACTAGAACCAACAACAAGTGTGTCATTATTAGGGTCATAGCTGAAGCCAAACACATGGCTATTTTCTTTATACAATGGTTCTAAATTTCCTTTTAAATCAACTTGGTATAAGTTAACAGCACCGTAATCTGTACCAACAAAGAAAATGCGGTCTTCATTTTTTGACCATACAGGGCCACCTTCAGATGAGCCAAGACGAGTGTCTCCTGCCATTGCATCACCAAGTTGGAAATCCCAATCCTTACTCAAGCAAGTACGTTCGCCAGTAGCTACATCGAAGACATATAATTCACTTAAAGTTGCTCCACCATATTCTCTCTCATTTCCTAGGCAAGCTATTTTATCACCACTTGGAGAGAATTTTGCACTATGGAACATTCCTTCACCATTCGTAAACTTTTTCACTTCTTTTGTTGGAATATCTAATGTGTATAAATCAGTGATTAATTCATAATCAGCATCATCATTTAGATTACCAGCAAATAAGATCGTATTTCCGTCTGGGGAAATATCTTGGTAGCCATGATGAGTATCGGCTGAAGTTAACTGTGTGAATGTGTCATTTAACACATCATAAAGAACAAGTTGAGCTTTTTTATCATCATGGAATCCTTTTGCGTCAGATTTATAGCGTAAACTGTCAACAACTAATGGTTGCTTACTTTTTTCTTCTTGTTCTTTTTTGCGCTCTTCTTTTGATTGTTCCTTTTGACTTTTAACATCATCATCCTTATCTAATGAAGCGGTAAAGATAATGTATTTGCCGTCTTTCGACCATTCTGGGCTAACAGCACCATTTTTAAAAGTGGTTAATTGTTTTGCTTCTCCACCACTTGTTGGGAGTAACCATAACTGTGGTACCCCAGTACGATTTGATTGGAAAACGATTCTCGAACCGTCTGGTGAATAGCGAGGGTGACTATTTTTTTCGGTTCCAAAGGTCCATTGTTTCGGACTACTTCCGTCGATAGGTTGTACTACTATATGAGAGTCGTAGTCATCTTTCTCATTAACTGTAGTAGTGATGAAAGCATAGCTTTTTCCATCAGAAGCAAATTGTGGGTCACTATATACTTCTAATCTCTTAAAATCTTCTACTGTTACTGCTCTTTTTGATTGTGCCATTCCTTAACCTCCACTATGTAAAAAGAATTTTCAAACTTTATTTTGTTTTATTGTAAACTATTTCGATATACGAAGCAATTAGATTGCTAGATTTTTTCAATAAAATTGTTAGGCTTCCTAATTGTTTTTAAATACTGATTCAGTTGTCCTCTTGAATGGAATATATATGTCTTTTCATTTATGTATGGCTTTAAATGTGAATATAGGTTTGGAACCTTTTCTTTGTTAAATTTTCGTGTATACTGAAAAAATTCCCAGTTTAATCTCTCAGGACACCCTTCCGTCATATCTGGTCGTGTTTTGTTATGGTATTGAATTCGACGTCTCGTAATCCCGTATAAACTCCTTAATGTTGAGTAATGTAAAAAAATAATTGTGTCTGCTTCTCGTAATCTTTGTTCTAGAGTGACTCCGTAATTTCCTTCAATTATCCACTCTTTTTCCAGCAAAATCTCATCGTGTTTCTTTAGTAAAGTATCTTTATCAACCGAATTCCATCCAGGATTCCAAAAAAGTTGATCCATGTGATAAACAGGTAGATTTAATCGTGAACCGAGGTGTTTAGCTAATGTTGATTTTCCAGAGCCGGGATTACCAATTATCGCTATCTTTTTCATAGTTACCTCCTTTTACTGAAAAAAGAAACCACCTCTATTGGTAAAGAGGTAGTCTTATAGAATTTATTCTCATACTATTGACCATGATTGGCTTAAATTAGGCAAATTGTTGGGAGTTTTGATGAATATTAGCATCTATTTCATATGCTTGTTGTAGTTTGATTGTGATTGGGCCAGGCTGACCATTATTTATTTTATGTTCGTCAACACATGTAATTGGGGTAATTTCAGCTGTGCTGCTTGATAAAAAGATTTCATCAGCGTCGATAATATCCTCTATTGTAAATGCTTCTTCTATAAATGGCAGACTTAATTTTTTGGTGAATTCCTCGATGCGCATTCTTACACAACCGTTTAATATACGGTTTGTTGTTGGGTGAGTATAAATTTTATTGTTCTTTACTAAATAAACATTAGCTGCTGTACACTCTGTCACAATTCCATCACGGTGCAAAATAGCCTCATCTCGTCCTTGTTCTTTAGCTTCTTGTTTCGCTAAGACATTTGGAAGAAGGTTCAGGCTTTTAATATAACAATTCTCCCAACGTTCATCTCGATGGGTGATTGTAGATATACCATTTTTTAAGGCTTCTAGATTACGAGGTAAATTTTGAATGTATGCATAAAAGTTTGGTTCTACATCGGTAGGAAATAAATGATCACGTGGTGCAGAACCACGGGATATTTGTAAATACAATTTTCCGTCTTCTTGTATGTTATTACGCTCTAACAACAGAGTTAAAAATTCTTCTAGAGCTTCTTTTGTTAAATTAATTTGGATTTTAATGGCTTCAGCTGAACGGAATAAACGTTCAATATGCTCATTAAGTAAATAATAATCGCCATTGTAAATTCGTATTACTTCATATATTCCATCACCAAATTGTAGTGCTCGTTCCTGCATAGGAAATTTTACACTATCTCGGTGGATAAATTTCGATTGTGATAAGACGATTGGATAAACTGACAAATAATTCGCCCCCTTCATAATTATATATATTTTAGCAGATTAAAAAAGATAATTCTATCTAATTGTTATATTTATCGCATATATACTTGCATCGATTTGTGTGAATCACTTTAGTATATTCGAAATTAAAAAGATGGTTATTTTTTCATTTTAATGTGACAGACATCACAGATTCTTACGCTGGAAATCTGTATAGTAATGGTATGTTGAAAAAAGGTGGGATAAAATGATTCCATTACTTGAGCGTTTAGACAATAAGCACATTAATCTAATACAAGCTAATTCTAAAAGTATAGAAGTTTCTAGAGGAGAACTAATTTTTTCTGAGGGCGATGATGCTAAATACTTCTACTTTATTAAAAAAGGTGAAGTAAGAGTTTTTAAGCAAATGGGAAAAGATAAAGAAATAACAATATTTACTCGTTTTATTCACGACGGATTCGGTGAGATAGGTATTTTTAGTGGGACAAAATATTCCAATACGGCAGTAGCGTCAAAAAAATGTACGTTATTTTATATTGAAAAAGCCAAAATCGAAAAAATTATCGAAGAAAATGGTTTGCTTGGATTACAATTTACTCGCTGGGTGGCAGAATCACTTGAGGCAAGCAAAGCTAAAATAAGGGATTATATTGCCTTTGGTTCTGAAGGAGCTGTCGCATCGGTCTTTATTCGCTATGCCAATATGTATGGAATCGTAACGAAAGATGGTATTCGTATAACCCATCCAATAATGCTCCGTGATGTCAGCAAGCATATAGGGGTATCGAGAGAAACGGTGAGTAGGGTAGTAAATAAATGGAAAGAAAAAGGCATTATTACTAATGAAAATAAATATTTCCTTATAAAAAACATTCGATATTTTCACCGTTTATTAGTTTGCGAGAAATGTGCCGTGGAGAATTGTGTATTGTAGTTGATGGGTAAGGGAGTTCACACTCTCTTATCTGTTAAATCGTGTGCTAAAAGTTTTGTAGAAAAATGTAGAAATTTTTTCTTGCAAAATGAAAATTGCGCTGTTATAATAAGTATTACATTCTTAAAAAACATGCGGGTGTAGTTACGAGCGACACATCAGCCGAGTAGCTTCGAGTTGCCTCGAAGAATTAACATCTTTGATTATGCTAGTAGATGCAGGGACATGATCGAGCGTAAATCAAAACTTAATAATTTTCTATATACCATGCGGGTGTAGTTTAGTGGTAAAACCTCAGCCACGAGCGACACATCTGCCGAATAATCTACGAGTTGTC
>NZ_FQVW01000067.1 GCF_900129485.1 Ornithinibacillus halophilus | reverse complement strand
CTCGCCACTCATGTGAACTCGCTCCTCTTACCATCATATTCGATCACCAACCCTGGGATTCGCTCCTCTCACCATCATATTCGATCGCCCCCCTGAGGTTTCGCTCCTCGCGCACCCATATTCGATCGTAAACCAAGGAAATTCGCTCCATTTCAACCTTTATTCGCTCCACAACCCTGGGGATTCGCTCCACTTTAACCTTTATTTGCTCGCCACCCCTGTGAACTCGCTCCTCACTCACCATTTTTCGCTCAACTCCCCAATGTATTCGCTCGCTCCCTCTGTCTCCACCATAAAAAAATGCCTGTCACTATTCGCAGTTCGACAAAAAACGGGAAGTGACAGGCACCACCGTATCTTTTTTGATATGATTAAGGTAGTAATCAATATATAATCTCTTAAAGGAGGGTTTATGATGTCGTTTCTAAAAAACGTATTCAATATTTTAACAGAAAATAGAGATATAAAAGAACCTATAATATATAAAGGGTTTAATGAAGATTCACCTTGGATAACAAATCTTACTAGATTAGTAGAGAATAATGAACCAAACATCGACTTACAGAAAGTAGAAAACCATTTAAAATTGTTTTCCATAGGTCAAGCAGGTGAAAAAAATGTATTGTTCGAACTACAAAATTCTATGTTACCCATGGTCGTTCTACACGATGTATCTCTTGAGTATGAGGATTATTATGCTCAACTAGATTTTGTAATTATTACTCATAAGTTCATAATGGTTCTAGAAGTTAAAAAATTATTCGGAAGTATACATATTACTGACAAAGGTGAATTCCAACGAGTAATAACTAAGAATAATAAAGTTGTTAACAAAGAGGGGATGTATAGCCCTATAAATCAAGTAGAAAGGCATGTAGCGATTCTTAAAAAATTACTGAAGGCTAACGGAATAATCCAAAGTTGCCCAGTCAAATATGCTGTTACTTTTGCAAATCCTAAAACCATTTTAAATATCTCTAAAAACACACCTGCTAATATACAATCTAGTGTAATCCGACATGACCAAATTAAAGCATTCATAAAAGATGAATTAGAGAAAAAATCACCCGTATTAATGACAGATCAAAAACTTTATGACATTGCTGATACAATCCTAAAATTTAGTAAAGAAAAAGAATTTAACATTGAAAATTATATACTAGACCCACAACAACAAAACACAACTAACACCAAATCTGCTGATAAAGTACATAATAACGATAGTGAACTAAGAAAATCACTGTCAGAATATCGTTTAAGTCGTTCCAAAGAACTCAAGATTAAACCTTATTATATATTCACTAATAAAATATTAGATAGTTTACTAGAGACAAAGCCCCTTACAAATGAGGAATTGTTAGAGATTGAAGGTATTGGTCATAAGAAAGTAGGGGAGTTTGGGGAAGACATAATATCTATTATTAAAGGTAATTATACGAAAGATACCCAAATTCAAAAGCGTGTAGCTAAAGATGAGGCAATAAATCAATCGAAAAAAATAAGTAGAGAAGAATTAAAATCATCTTTGACTGCCTTTAGAAATAGACGTTCCCAAGAGTTAAATGTAAAGCCATATTATATTTTTACTAATAACACCTTAGAATCTATTCTTGATAAAAGACCAAGCAATCTTAATGAGCTTTTAGGAATAGAAGGTATTGGACCCAAAAAAGCGAATGAGTTCGGACAGGAAATTTTAAGCATACTAAAAGGAAATATCGTAAATTAGAAGCAACGTAAATACAGAACCCACTTAGCAGCAAATACAAGGCTGACTTAGTGGGTTCTAAAAATTGTTCTTAGCATAGATACACAGTTATAATCATACCCTAGATAACCTAGGCTCCAGACTCCCCTTCTTCCCATTCTTATCCTTATACATCTCAGCATCTGCTTCTCCCAACAGCTTTTCCATGACACCGATAGATGATTGGCTATAGGCATACCCAATTGATAGTTGAATTGGAGTGTAGGGTTTACTTTCATCATTAAATTTCATTTCATCACGGATCTTCTTTATGTATTCCTCTATTTCTGCAGTCGTCACATTTGCTAATAGAATCGCAAATTCATCTCCACCAATACGCGCAACGACGATGTTCTCATCCATATATTTTTTCAGTCGAGTTCCAACATCCTGAATTAACCGATCTCCCATTAAATGACCAAACTGATCATTAATAGACTTCAACTCGTCTAAATCTGCCATGATTATTGCAATAGGCACATCACGATGCTCATTATATTCCTCTAGTTTCATTTGAAAAAATTCCCGATTATAGAGGTCCGTTAACGTATCATGAGTCGTTTTATATTCTAGTTGCTGTTGGAGAGCAACCTTCTCATCAATGTTTCGCAAAATTCCTTGCACCGCTACATATTTTCCATCCTTCATAACAGGTGTAGCATATTCCTCAAACCAAATATATTTTCCCTCATGATTACGGAGCCTAACAGTAATTGGCTCACAAAAATCAAGCTCCCCAAATTTCTTATTTCGTAGCGTATCATAATCATCCGGATGAACAATCTCAAATATTTTCTCCGGATCTAGCATATGCTCTTCCATTGTATTAGGTCCTATCAACTCATTTACAATAGGACTAAGATATAGATAGTTTAATTTAGGCACTGTTTCACAGTAATATAAAATATCACGGACATTTTCGACCGTTTCTACCATTGGTTTTAAGTATTTTGCTTGCTTTTCGAGGTATCGTTTTTTGTAATATAAATTTGTCGAGATTAGTAGAAGTGCTATGATAATCATGGCACCGACTATCCACATAACAGCCCCACCTTTTTTGATAGATTATCACGGTTGTCAATTTGAGGTGTGATATAAACTATTCTATCATTAGCGAATGATTTTGTAGACATAAAGTGCCATTTTTATACTTAAGAAAATAGTGAAATATGGGTGAAGTTTAGTAGTTTAAAACTTCTTACGGAGGATTATTGGGATTCGCTCGCCATTTCTGTTTTTCGCTCGGTGACCATGGGAATATGCTCGGCAACACCTGATTTTCGCTCGATACCCCTGGGAATTCGATCAACACCAACAGATTTTCGCTCGACAACCCTGGAAATTCGATCACCATCACCTATTTTTCGCTCGACAACCTTGGAAATTCAATCACCTCTAACAGTTTCACGCTCGCCAACCCAGGGAATTCGATCACCACTTACAGTTTAAAGCTCGCCAACCCAGGGAATTCGATCACCACTTACAGTTTCACGCTCGCCAAATTCATCACACTCAAACATAATAGGCACCAGACTTACCGTTAAAACACCTATGGATAATTTTACCTTCCTGGATTAAAATATAAGTAAGGAGGTTATCCTAATGATGTATCTATTAGCCGTTGTTTTACCGCCAGTTGCAGTATTGTTTTCTGGTAAACCAATTCAAGCTTTACTAAATTTAATACTAACTTTATTCTTTTGGTTGCCTGGAGCAATCCACGCTATCCTAGTTGTGAAGGATAAAAAAGATGATAAACGCATGAAAAAGCAAGTGAAATTACAAGCGAAATATAATGGAAGATAAATGGGTACGGTTCTCGTTTGTCATTGATAAAGGAGAACCGTACCCATAAACCAAAAAGGTGGGTTAAATTTTGGAAGGATTTCTGTCACGGGTAGAGAAGTTTATGGAAATACGCAATTTAACTAGAAAAGAAGTTAGTGAACAATTAGGTTATAGTGAGGAACAATTTGATCAAATACTGCATGATGAGGAATGGCCTGACATTTACATAGTCATTCGTTTATCAAGGTTATTAAAGGTTTCAATGGACTACCTCTTGTTAGGCAAAGAGCATTTTGTAGACAATAATTCTGAAATTTCATATGAGAAAGTTGAAGAATTGGTCTTTTTACTTGAAAAGTACAATCTAGAATCCTTCATGGATATGGAAAAATGGTCCAGGATAGATAAGGAAGGCTTGATCAGTGTAAATAATAAATTTTATGAACTATTAAGTAAGGCAGAAGAACGAAAAAACCGTACCCAATAAACACATGGGGACGGTTTTTCACGCTTCAATAAAGAATATGAAGGTTTCAGCAACGATGAGAACGAAGCTTATTGTGCCTAAACTTCCTAATGTCCCCTCATCTAAACCAACCAATCGGTTGCGGCTGGGTACTGATGTTTATTTGTTTTGTTTCTTGATATTCATCCAATCCATATGTCCCTAGACTTCTGCCGATACCACTCTGCTTATATCCTCCCCACGGAGCTTGGATATTTGTAAGATGGTAGGTGTTGATCCAGGTAATTCCGGCTCTGACCTTTTTAATGATACGCATTGCTTTATTTTGATCACGGGAAAATACGGCACCAGCCAGGCCAAATACGGTATCATTCGCTAATTTTATAGCTTCTGCTTCATCGTTAAACTTTTGAATGACGACAACAGGGCCAAAAATTTCCTCCTGGACAATTCGCATATCACTATCGACATCAACAAAAACAGTCGGCTCGATGAAAAATCCCTTTTCCATACCATCTCGCTCAATACGGTTTCCACCACATGCTAAATGGGCACCCTCTTCTTTTCCGATTCGGATATATTCCAATATACTTTCCATGTGCTTTTTACTAACGATGGCTCCCATCTCGGAGTTTTCGTCATTCCCTGGTCCAACCCTAATTTTCTTTATCCCCTCCACAAATTTCTCAATGAACGTATCATAAATATCCTCTTGAACTAATACTCGACTCCCAGATGAGCAGACCTGACCTGAACCCATATAAATTCCATACATGGCATAGTCAATGGCTGTATCTAAATCTGCGTCTGCAAAAATAATATTTGGTGATTTGCCACCAAGTTCTAGAGATATCTTTTTAAGGTTTCCTGTAGCAGCCTGCATAATGTTGCGACCTACCTCAGTACTTCCCGTAAAGGAAACGACGTTCACATCATTGCTTTCGGAAATTGTCTGACCGACGACGGAGCCAGCCCCCATCAATAGGTTAGCAACCCCTTTTGGCAAACTGGTTTGGTCGATCAGTTCAAATACTTTAACAGCTGTCATTGGGGTAATTTCAGCAGGCTTCAGAACAATGGAATTTCCTGCTGCTAAAGCTGGTGCAATTTTCCACACACTCATCAATAAAGGAAAATTCCATGGGACAATTAACCCTGCAACGCCCATTGGCTCCTTAATTATGACTGTTTGTATATCATCTGAAGCTTCATACGTTTGTCCAGTTGAAGTATTCAGAAGGCTAGCATAGTATCGGAATGAACTCACAGCATCTAACGCATCGTATTCTGCCTCTTTTCTTGTTTTGCCATTGTTCTCCACTTCAAGAGTAACTAGCTCATCCAGACTTTCTTCCATTTTATCAGCGATCTCCAGTAAAACCTCGGCTCTTTCTTGAGGTGTACGGTCAGACCAGACGCCGCTTTCAAACGCATTTTTAGCGACTGTAATGGTTGCTTCTGTTTCCTCCTTCGTTGCTTTTGGGGCTTTGGCAATGATTTCCTGATTCGCTGGGTTGATTATATCTTGCTTTTCTGGGTTGCTGGAATCTATCCATTTCCCGTCAATATATATTTTCAATGCTTGTGTCATAGTTCTTGTGCCTCCTCATAAATCATTATGTTAGCTTGGATTATTCTTCGTGAGGACGGAAAGATTGAATATATTCATCCGAATCTTCATATTCTAAAATTCCTACCTTCTCCACGTCAACAACAACCAAGTATGGTTTTTGGCTAGCGATTGCATTGGCCAATCCCTTTTCAAATTCCTCAACAGAGGCTACTTTTTCCGATTCAAATCCCATCGATTTAGCCATCATGACGAAATCTGGATTTTTCAAATCAACATTAATTTTTCTACCATATGCTGCTTCCTGATAGTATTTTAGAATTCCATATCCACCATCATCGAAAAGCAAGACAATAATTGGTGTATTTTCATGAACAGCAGTAATCATTTCACCCGCATTTACCATGAAACCGCCATCCCCTGCTACTAGAACGACTGGCTTGTTTGGCTGGCCAACTTTCGCCCCAATTGCCATTGGCAAGCCTTGGCCAATTCCTTCTCCAGTCATCGTAACGTAGTTTTTTGGCTCATTAATATCAAATAACTTATTTGCCCAAGTGTATCCTGGTATTGTCACGTCTGTAACTAGGACCGTGTTATCAGGAAGTTGTTCACGCATAATCGTTGCAAAATCACCATAAGGCTTGATGGAATTAGATAGGTCGTAACGCACAGCTTGACGTGTTCCTTTTACCTCTTCCACATAGGCTTCATCTGTTGTAATTTCCTTATCTACCAATTGTTTATTAATTTCTCGTAGAACAGCTTTAGCATCACCTACGACACCACAACGGGTATTGAAATTACGATTAAACGCATTTGGATCCGCATCAATATTGATATGGTTTTCAGGTACAGGAGAAGTCCAGTTATTGGTTTCTCCCGCACGGAAGCGAACGCCAATACTGATAAGTAAATCAGATTTCTTCAATAGCTCTTCAAACTGAGGGAAGTATGCAAAGTTACCGATGCATAGTGGGTGATTTTCAGGAATAGAACCTTTCCCTGCTGCACTTGTAATCACTGCGGGCTTAATTTTTTCTACTAACTCCAGCAGCTCTTCAGAAGCACCTGAAAGAATTACTCCATTTCCAGCCCAGACTACAGGCCTTTTTGCAGTAGCAATTGTTTCAACAATTTCAGTAGGTAAATTAATCGTAGTTTCTCGGTTTTGTTTCAGTTCCACTTCGATTAATTGATTGTTCGGAATGATTTGTGCTTGGAAATTTGTTGGTATCTGAACGGTAACTGGTCCTTGTGGTGCAGTTTGTGCCTCTTTAATCGCTTTACGCATAAATGGGGTAATCAATTTTGGACGCTTTAATAGATAAGTAGCTTTATTAACTCCTTCCATCATTTTTAGCTGGTCCTTGCTTTCATGAATATAACGCTGATCCGTCCCAATGTAATTGGAATCCACTTCACCTGTAATATGAAGGAGAGAAGTACCTGAATTCCACGTTTCTGATAATGAACCAGCCGCATTTCCTGCCCCAGTCCCTGTACTTGTAATGACAACACCAAGTTTACCTGTCGTACGTGCATAGGCATCTGCCATATTAACAGCACCGCTTTCACCACGTGCTGTAACCATTCGAATTTTTGAATGGTTAAGTATCGCATTATAAATCGGCATGTTATGAACACTAACAATACCGTAGACGACTTCAACGCCTTCTGCAACTAGTTCTTCAACGATAGCATTAGAAACTGTATATTCTTGATTTTTCATTATGATTTCCTCCTAGATTGTTAATTTATTAGATTCTAGAAATTGTTAACAGAGTATCTTGGTTTTTTACCTTTTAGAACATCCATTATATTTAATGCCGTTTTTCTTTTTAATTCCTGAAATGATTCCTCAGAATAGAAGGCTGCATGAGGTGTTATGATAACATTGTCCATGGCTAACAATGCGTGATTGACATCTATTGGCTCATGCTCTAATACATCTAATCCTGCTCCGGCAATTTTCCCTGTATCTAGGGCATCAATTAAATCTGATTCCTTAATTACCGGTCCTCTTCCAGTATTGATAACGATCGCATTCGGTTTGGCTAAACTTAATACATCTTTATTGATCATATGATACGTTTCTTTTATTAATGGAGCATGAAGACTTACCACGTCCGATCGTCTCATTAATTCCTCGAGCGAAACTAGTTCAATACTCGCATCTTGATTAGACTTTTGGTAGTAAGGATCGTAAGCAATCACTTGAAAACCGATTGCTTTCAATTTACTAGCTAAATTACGGGCAATTTTACCATAACTTATTAATCCAACAGTTTGTGTGCTTATTCGGTGTAGGGGGGCTCCCTCACTAAAGGACCATTTCCCCTGTTTTACGGAATGATCTAAAGCGACTATTTTTTGGGTTAACGTCATAATGAGTGCTAAGGCGTGGTTTGCAACTTCTTCCTGACAATAATCCGGTACATTGGCTACAAAGACATTATTTTCCGTTGCTGCCACAACATCAATGTTATCTACACCAATGCTATATTTCGCAATGACTTTTAAATCTGGAAGGGATTCAATAATCTTTCGTGTGATTGGGATTTCTGAGTTTATTAATCCAATGGCACCCTGTGAAACCTCAATAACTTCTTCCTCAGTTCTGCATTGGGTTACTTCAAGTTGTGCACCAACTGATTGAAAGAGTTTTTTTTCTTCCACAAATTCCATGTTGATATAATCCGTAATTACGATTTTCAATGGAAAACCTCCTTACTATGTGTGTTAGACCTGAAAAAGAACTATTTTCCGTCAATAGTAATCCGGAAACTAGTTCTTTTTCCATATGATTAGCTAAACTATAATCAGTTTCTTTTAATTCCAATCTATGTTTCTAACCGTTTCTGTACCCTGCCAATGGTGATATCAGCAAAAATAGCAAGACTAGCTGCAATGATTGCACCAGCATAAATCTTATCTGCTTGTCTTGTGTTAATTCCAGCTACAATATCTCTTCCTAATCCATCTCCCCCAATAAATGGTGCAAGTGTTGCAACCCCGACAGCAATAACCGCCGCTACACGCACACCAGCGAGTAAAAATGGTAAGGAAAGAGGTAATTGTACTTTTAATAGAAGCTGAGTAACTGTCATCCCAACACCTTTACCAGCTAGAGAGATGTTCTCATCTACTTCTCTTAACCCGACATACGTATTACGAATAATCGGTAATAGGGAATAGAAAAACAACCCAACAACTACTGTTTTAAATCCAAGACCAAAGAAAATCATTAGAACTCCAAGAAGCGCGATACTTGGAAAGACTTGTATAATGCTGGCAGTAGCTAAAATAACTTTTGCTAACTTTTCATTTTTAAAACAAATAATCCCGAGTGGAATTCCAACCATTAGTGCTAAGGCCAATCCAATAATCACCATTAGGATATGATCCAAAGTTAAGGAAGCAAGATGGGACCAGTTATTCATTACATAGTCAAAAAAGTCAGATATGAATTCCATTTGGAAACCTCCTATTCTAACATTCCTTGCTCCTTAAGATACTCTATTGCCACATCATGTGGATCTTCTCCATCGACATCAACTTTTCGGTTTAATTGTCTAATAGTATCAAGGTCAATCTTCCCTACTAATTCACTGAAAATATCATCCAGTTCCGGATATTCATCCAGGGTCTCTTGTTTCACATAGGTAGAAGCATCATATGGAGGGAAAAATTGCATATCATCTTCAAGTGTTTTTAAATTATAAGTATCAATACGAGCATCTGTAGAATAGGCCAGCACAACGTCCATATCATCATTATTTAAAGCATCATACACAAGATTTGGACTCATTGGAGATGAATCGCCAAATTCAAAACCATATAACTCTGTAAAAGCAGTATATCCATCATCACCTCTACGCTCTAACCAGCTAGTATCTGATCCAAAATTTAAGTCTTCTGCAATATTTTCTAAGTCAGAAATTGCTTCAATGTTATGTTCTTCTGCAAACTCTTCTGTAACAGCTAGTGCATACGTATTTGCGAATCCAAGTTCATCATAGACTTTGATGTTGTATTCCTCTCTAAAGTCATCTTGAGTTTGCTTCATTGTAGCTTCGCGATCTCTCGGATTTTCTATTGTAAAAAAGCTCGCTAATGCTGTACCAGTATATGTTGTACCTATTTCTAATTCATCACTCATCATAGCTTCTAATACAAGAGTGTCTGTAGCCATATCAGTCTTTACTTCTACAGATAAATCCGTATTAGCTTCAATTAATTCCTTATACATATAGCCCATTGTTTTCGTTTCTGAGTATGTTTGTGTTCCAACAGTAAGCGTGTCTCCTCCAGAGCATGCTGAAAGGACTAAAATCAACATTAGTAACAACAATAAATATAATTTCTTCATCGTAATCCTCCGTTATTTTATATTTTTTGTGCTTCTGTATTACTACTTTTTGTAAATGCTTTTTCCAGTTTTCCTAATATAAAATCTGCAACTAGGGCTAGTATCATCGCCATAACAGAACTTGCAATGATGAGGGGTTTGTCATTAAGAGATAATGCTGCTAGGATTAATTCACCTAATCCCCCACCCCCAATTAATCCAGCCAAAACAGCCCAACTGACAATATAAACAGTAGTCAGCCTAATACCCGACATAATATAGGGAAGGGCTAATGGAATCTCAATCTGCACTAACCTTTGCATTGGACTATATCCCATCCCTTCTGCAGATTGAATTATTTGTGGATCAATAGAATCAAAACCAGCATATGTATTTTTTAAAATTGGCATTAGAGAATATAAAAACAATGCCATAACGGCTGTTTCTGTTCCAAAACCTAGGACGGTAGCAATCATTGCTAACAATGCAATACTTGGAATTGTTTGAAAGATATTCGTAATGTTAAAAGTTAATGATTTCATCCATCGAATATGAGTCTTTATTAACAATACACCTAGTGGAATGGCTACCAGACAGCCTAATAAAACTGATATTCCTGATAAAAATATATGTTCAGAAAGTTTACCCAATAAATCCGGCATTCGTTCATAAAAAACCGATAAATATCCATAATCTTGCATTTAAACGACACCTTCTTTTATTGAATGGTATTCACTGCCAACATAGCCTACAATACTACCGCGGGTAAGTAATCCTTCCAATAATCCTTTTTCATTTAAAACAGGAAGATAAGGGACTTGCAATTTATTCATTAACTGAATGGCCTCTGTGAGTGGTGTATCTGGATTTACTGTTGTATTAAATGAATGCATAATATCTTTTATTTTAGTATCCTCATTTTGGTATGCCTTCACGATGTCAAATACGGTTACATATCCTAAAAGATGATTCTTTTCATCCACTACAATAATTGAATCCACTTTTTTGTCTTCCATTATCCTCATTGATTCTGCAAGGCCACGATTTGGCGTAACTGTAATTGGACGTTCGACCATTACTTGACTAACAGGAGGAATGCCTTGATACCTTTTGAGTCTTTTTTGTCCAATAAAATCTTCAACAAATTCGTTAGCCGGGTGACGTAATATTTCTTCAGGTGTACCGTGTTGTACTATTTCACCGCTCTTCATTAATACGATTTTATCAGCAATTTTTAATGCTTCATCCATATCGTGCGTAACGAAAACGATTGTCTTTTTTATTTCTCTTTGCAACCTTACAAGTTCTTCTTGCAATTGTTCACGACTAATAGGATCAAGGGCACTAAACGGTTCATCCATGAGAATAACCGAAGGATCAGCGGCAAGTGCTCGAATAACCCCAACTCGTTGCTGTTGTCCTCCACTTAATTCGGAAGGAAGTCTATTACGATATGTTTCAGGATCAAGAGATACTAAATTAAGTAGCTCATCTACACGTTTTCCTATACGTTCCTTATCCCATTTTAGTAGCTTAGGGACAGTACCTACATTCTTGGCAATATTCATATGTGGAAATAATCCGATTTGTTGTATTACATATCCTATACTTCTTCTTAATTCTACAGGGTCAATTTCCGAAATATCTTTCCCCTTAATAAAAACGCTGCCACTAGTTGGGTTATTTAATCGATTAATTAACTTCATCAATGTCGTTTTCCCACAACCACTTGGACCAATAAGTGCGGTAATCTCCCCTTCATTACAATGTAGGCTAATATTTTTTAATGCTTCAAAGCCATTATCATACTTTTTTGTTATGTCTTTAAGTACAATCAAGTAATTTTTCCTCCTTCTATGGTTCTTTAATTACTCCGTTATTTTTTCTAGTAAACTGATATTATTGAGCCAGTACACAAATAAATCGTAATAAACCTTCTATACCAACTTTGTTTTTAATTTCTCATTGAAATGGATGAATAAGAAAGATAGTAAACGACAAAATAATAGTAGGATAAATTAATAGGCTATCTTTTATTTCAAGATGATAGGGGATACATCTTTTAACCAAAGTGGAAATAGATTTAATGGAAATTTGGAGGTAATCATCAAGGCTACATTATAACTATAGAATAATAATAAAATATGGACAAACTCGATAATCTATCATATTTCTTGTTTATTCGACAAATATTATAGTTAAACTGTACTTTTATGAAGTATATGATTTTTCTTATAACTTTTCGCATATATTCTTTCAATTCCTTTAAAATTGCTGTAATTTCGGGGGTGAAGGCAGGGACTGTTCTCAACTTGTCATTTCGGCTGACAGCATATATGATGAATTCTTTCTTGTAACATTTGCTCAGTTTGTTGAATTTCCCAGGAAATATTGTCGAATCCAATTTTAGGGGATCGGTGGGGACGACTCTTGTTTATCATTTAATAAAGGAAGTATTTGTGGGACGTGGTTTTGTCCACGACCCACAAGGATTTGATTCAGGCTTTAGTATTAATAAAAATCTACATCTCATCTCTCATCTTTTCAATTTCTTCCTTAGCTACATTTGTTGCCTCCGAAATCATTTCAATAGGAAAGTTCTTTTTTAGCATATTCATAATTACTTCATATTTCCCTTCTTCTCTACCCTCTTCCCTTCCTTTTCTATACCCTCTCTTCTCCCAAGAATT
>NZ_FQVW01000030.1 GCF_900129485.1 Ornithinibacillus halophilus | reverse complement strand
GAAGTCTCGCTAGTCGCAGGCGCTCGGAGCTAGACATCTCTGAAATTTCATACATTCTTATCTTATAAGAAAGTCCTATATTTTGTATGTAAATACTATTGTTTTTATGTAAAATTTGAAAAATTCACTTGTCTATTCAATTTTTTTTAGGTAAAGTATAGATTATGAAATAAGAAAAACGTAGAGCTCTCGGAGTTAGACATCTTTGAATATATTAAAATATGTTCTCTTGTTAGATTGGTGAGGGGGGATTTTATGAAAGAAAAAACGATTTATTTTCTCTTTACAGATACAGGAACAGTATTGTCTCGCTTAATAAATTATTTTACTCGTAAACAATTAAACCATGTATCTATTGCTTTTGATGAAGATTTACAAGAATTGTATAGTTTTGGTCGAAAAAATCCAAACAACCCTTTCAGTGGTGGCTTTGTACGAGAAGATATACACGGGGAATTTTTAAGTAAAGCAAACTGTGCAGTTTATTCATTTCAACTATCAGAAGATGATTATTATCAAATCAATACTTATATCAAGCGAATTGAAGCAGAAGCATGTAATTATAAATATAACTTTTTAGGACTTATAGGCGTATTATTAAAAATCGATCTTAAACGTAAAAATGCTTTATTCTGTTCTCAATTTGTCGCTACAGCAATGGAAAATGTGCACGGGTTCCAGCTTGATAAACCAGCATGTTTTACAACCCCAGCTGATATAAGAGAACAAGGTGGTTTGCAATTAATGTATCAAGGGAAACTAGCAGACTATCAAAAACAAGTAGAAGTAGATGGAAAACTGATAACAGGGACCCCAATTATCGCCAAACAATCATTAATATTTTCTGTTAGAGAAAAAGTAAAACAATTTGTAGTAAGGTAGAGGAAATCACCACGTCAATCCTCTACCTTTATTTATTAGAATCACCCTCAATACCTAACGTTTCATAGGGTACGTTAAGTTTGAACGCTAGATGATTCGCCCCAAGATCAATATGCTCAACACTTACTTCGAAATTACTTCGGATATCCATTTCGGTAACTGCAACATATATTTCCTCTTCTTTAGCATTAATGACGACCCATTCTGGCAAAGGTAGATATTTATTCATATATCCCATTATTTTTTGGTTTGGCAATTCCAGTAAACCTAGTGAAATATTCTTTTGTTTTAAAATTACATCCCCGTTCTCCTGAACAATTGGTTCTAGTCGAATGGAAACAGGAACAGTTGTTGAGAAAGCGGGAAGTTCTCCAACTAGATGAACATCGTCCTCCAATACGACTTGATACTGATGTTTCGAGTTCTTTAATAACTCATCAAGATAAGCATTTACTAAATCAGTTAAGTTGTTTTTGGTGGTACGAATGATAAATTCAGAGCTTTCCGGTTTTTGTACGGATTGTTGTTCAGGTAAATCTGGAGCAGAAACTGGCCAATAAATGAGCACAACTAGACTGAACAATACTATAATATTGAATGCGAGTAGAGTGAAAAACCACTGTTTCCACTTATTTTTTTTACCTTCCCCTTGTTCAGTCATTATTTCGCCACCACCCTTATTTTTGTCTAGTTATTTAGTATTTATTGTGTAAGGAATTGACCCGGCGAGATAAATCTCTACCAATCTAATTTAAATAAAGGATAGGTCATCGTATAATATTTATTCACTTTGAGGTTCCGTTACATAGTCAAGTACACGTTCTGCAATACGTTGATAGCCTGAGTAATTCGGGTGGAAATGATCATCAGCTAAAAGACGAACCTCCGAGTTTTGAAAAAGGTCTTTTGTCGGTATAAAAGTCCCTTCTGTATCTTGTTCAATGATAAGTTTCGCTGTACGGTTCCATTCGGTAACAATTTGGTCGAGTTCTTTAACTTCTGGGAAGTACTCGATAAATGGGTTATAAAAACCGATTAAATAAATCTCGGCATTTGAGTTCAAATCCCTAGTTGTTTCGATAATTTGTCGAAGTCGGTCTTCATAGTTGATTTGTTCTTTTGCAAAGACTTCGTAAGTCAAATTCGTGAAATTTTCCTTAGCTACTTGCATGATGTCATTTGCACCAATCGTAAAGATAACGATATCTGCCTTTTTTATTGAATCAATAATATCAGGCTCTTTAAGGCGTGTAAGTAATTGATCAGTTCTGTTTCCTCTTTTTCCAAAGTTATCAAACGTTACTTGCTGATTATCATGGTTTAATTGGCTTTCTAAAATTCCGACAAAGCCACCATTTTCGGTTTCATCACCAACACCTTGTGTTAGAGAATCCCCAATAGCAGAAATATGATATTCGTTATTTTGGAATACCTCAAACACCTTATGGATACCTTCTGTTAGAATATGGCCTAACTCTGACTCTTTTTCTATCTCAGATTCATTATCGTTACTTGTAGAGTCATTTACCTCTTCGGTATCCTCTACTTGCTGTTCTTCCACCACATCTTCATTAGCTACTGTCAATCCTGGCTTACTAATCCCTTGTTCAGATTTTGATGCAACGATAAAGAGGGTTATTCCGATACCTATTAATATTATTATAAATCCGATTAATCCTTTTTTTAACATTTTTCACACCTAAAAATGTTTGACTTTATTTATACGTACAATCACTCTGATCTTTTGTTCAGAGATGTCTAGCTCTGCGCTTTTCTTTATTATATGTTATTTAAAATAGGTTTCTACACACTTACTTATATATACCCAATTTTTGTATGTTTTAAAAGTAATGTTAATGGTTATATTGTTTTTGTACTTTTGCAGGGCGTCTATAGACGGTCGTTAAGTAAATGACTAAAGCGATCCAGATAAGTCCAAAAGAGATCATGTGGGCATGTGAAAATGTTTCGCCATATGCGAATATCCCTAATAACAACATAATGGTTGGAGCGATATACTGCAAGAATCCGACCATAGCTAGTGGGATACCTTTTGCACCACTTGCAAATAAGAGAAGAGGAATTGCAGTGGCAGCGCCAGCTCCAATTAACAATAGATTTGTTTGTGATGCGATTGACCCTAAGTCAAATGCATTAATTGGCAAGAAAAATAAATACGTTAGTGCAATAGGTGTGACAATCATCGTTTCAATCGCCAAGCCGAAGATTGATCCAACTGGAACCATTTTCTTTAATAAACCGTAAGTAGCAAAGGAAAATGCCAATAATAAAGAAACCCAAGGAAATACTCCATAGCTGATGGTTAAATATAGAACACCTACACCGGCTAAAAGGAAAGAGATAAGTTGAGTTCGATTCATTCCTTCTTTAAGTACGATCATTCCAAGAAGAATACTAACTAATGGATTTATGTAATAGCCAAGACTTGCTTGTAACACATGCTCATTATTGACGGCCCATATGTAAGTCACCCAGTTAATGCTAATCACTATGGAAGCAAGCGTAATACCAATCATTTTTTTCCAATCCTTAATGATCCACTTTACTTCCTTAATAAATGCTGTTTGCTTTCTTAAAAAAAGTATAATAATGATAACGAAGAGAAATGACCATATTATTCGATGTGCTAGAATTTCCCATGCTGGTACTTCCTCCACTAACTTCCAATAAATAGGAAGAAACCCCCAAAGTATGTATGCCCCACTAGCATACAACACACTTAATTTATCTATATCTTGATTCATGTGTATTCCCCATTTCTATTAAGGTAACAACTTCTATGTAACTATCATTTGTAATTCAACTAGAAACGATCAAGTAGCTTTAATGGCACATACAACGCACAGGATGAAATCTCATTGATTTAAAGATTTACCTTATTTTAGAGCCATCAAATTAAAAATGCAATAGTCTTGTTTAGTTAGTCAAAAAGAAAACGCTTTCAAAAATAAGTTTTTTAGATTATCATAATAATAGGTATGTGATAATTCAATTAATTGGGGGAGAGGTTCATGGTTCGTAATAATAAACGATTTGAAACTTCCGTTATCCATCACGGGTATGATGCAAAGGACATGTTAGGAAGCCTGACGACACCGTTGTTTCAAACATCTACGTATACGTTTGAAAGTGCTGAGCAGGGGGAATGCCGTTTTGCAGGTGAAGAGGACGGTTATATCTATTCTAGACTAGGAAACCCTACAGTTACTGTATTAGAAGAACGGATTGCAGAACTTGAAAAAGGGGAAAGAGGTCTTGCATTTGGATCTGGTATGGCAGCTGTTTCTGCTATTTTAATCGCCCTTACCAAAGCAAATGACCATATTCTTTGTTCTTCAGGACTCTATGGTTGTACGTTCGGACTATTAACAATGATGAAAGAAAAATATAATATCGATCATGATTTTTCTGAAATGGCAACGAAGGAAGAAATACGTGACCTCATAAGACCAGAAACAACCTGTATTTATGTAGAAACACCAATTAACCCGACAATGAAGTTAATTGATTTGAAAATGGTTTCTGAAGTAGCCAAGGAATACGGCATTCCAGTTGTCGTTGATAATACATTCTCTTCACCTTATTTACAACAACCATTAGAATTAGGATGTGATGTTGTTATTCATAGTGCAACGAAATATATTGGTGGACATGGGGATGTCATTGCCGGGTTAGTAGTTGGCAAAAAGGATTTCTTAGATGAGGTTGCTATGACAACACAAAAAGATATCGGTGGTGTCATTTCGCCATTTGATGCTTGGCTTTTATTAAGGGGACTGAAAACATTACCAATCCGTCTTGATAGGCATTGTGATAACGCAGAAGAAATTGTTAAAAGACTTAAAACGCATCCTAAAATAGCAAATATTTATTATCCGAACGATACGAGTAATCCTGATTATGCAATAAAAGAAAAACAGATGAAACGAGGAGGCGGGGTCATTTCTTTTGAAATCGATGGCTCAAAAGAAGATGCTCAACAATTATTAAATAACCTTTCTTTCTTAAAAATTGCGGTTAGTCTAGGGGATGCAGAGACATTAATTGAGCACCCTGCCACCATGACCCATGCCGTTGTACCAGAAGATTCACGTTTGAAAATGGGTATTACTGATCAATTAATTCGTTTATCTGTTGGTCTTGAGGCATGGGAGGATATTTGGGAAGATCTTGAGAATGCGCTGAATCAATTATAATTCATTAACCGGGTCGCTTATGCCAAGGTTTCAACGTCCCAACGACTGTTTCTTTATAATCCTTTTGTAATACTTTGATAACACCATTAGATATTTCATGGTGTGTCAGCCAACGTGATTGGTTATCTTCTACTACAAATCCGAGATAGACACGTCTGTACTGGCAGTTCTCAGGAACAGGCGTGTTTTCTTTTACGAAAAAAGAAGAACTCCCTTGAATATGTAGTAACTTCCACGGTTCCGTTCTTGTTTCACAGTGTTTCATAATGATTGGTAACGCTTCTGGAGCAGAGGAATGAATCCAACTTACAACTAAATCGGGTACCCCATGCTCGGAAACAGCTTCTTGAATCTTTGATTGTAATGTTTCCCCGTCATGATAATCAAGTGTTAATGGGTGAAAACGCTCCGGTTGTTTCGCCGGTTGTTTCGTCCGTTTAACCATTTCCTGAAACCTTTCTTCGTGTCGATTAATCACAGATACAAAATAGTCTTGATCAACTAGCCAGTGACACACCTTCTCAAGCATTCCTGTTCCGCCAACAACTAATGCATATGGTTTCTTCTTCATGGTTCCACCACCTTTTGATATAGTATAGTATAGTAATAGGTAAGTAACAAATATAAATGTTAATAAATAGAAGCAAGGAATTTGACTCTTGGCGCTTCTAGCTTTTCTTAAGAGATAAGAATGTATAAAATTTCTGAGATGTCTAGCTCCAGCGCCTACCCCCTCGAGGTCTTAAGTCAATCCTCTCTGTGGCAAAGATCGCCACGCCGAGGCTCGACTTAAGCTTGTCGGGGGTGACCGAGGCGCTTCTAGCTTTTCTTAGTATGACACATTTTAAAGGGGATATTATAAAATGGAAATCATGTCCTATTTGTTAGGTATTGTTCTTTTCCTTAACATTGTTTTAGGTGTTTCGATTGTATTTTTAGAGCGAAAAGATGCTAGTGCGACATGGGCATGGTTAATGGTTCTATTGTTTATCCCAATCGTTGGATTCATTGTATATTTAATATTTGGTAGACGTCTTAGCAAACAACGCATTTTCACTTGGGATACCAAAGCAAGATTAGGGGTAAAACGAGCAGTTGAGGCACAATTGCGAGCAATAGAGGATGGAACTTTTCAATTTAAAGATACTGACCTTAAGGAATATCAGGATTTGTATTATTTGCATCTACGAAATGACGATGCAATTTTTACTCAGGATAATGCGGTAGAGATATTTAATGATGGGGAAGAGAAGTTTGCAGCTTTAATTAGTGATATGGAAAAGGCAACCGACCATATTCATTTGCTTTACTACATAATAAGGCACGATACGCTAGGGCATCAAATTGCAAATGTACTAATGAAAAAGGCAAAAGAGGGTGTGGAGGTTCGTGTCCTTTTTGATGATATGGGTTCTAGATTATTAAGCCGAAAATACATTAAACGATTGCTAAAAGCAGGGGTACAAATTGAAGCCTTCTTCCCACCGAAAATCCCGAAAATTAATTTTAAAATTAATTACAGGAACCACCGTAAACTAGCCATTATTGATGGAAGTGTCGGATATATTGGTGGTTTTAATATTGGGGATGAATACTTAGGTAAAAGCAAAAAGTTCGGTTATTGGCGAGATACGCATTTACGAGTTGTTGGGGAAGCTGTTGAAAACATGCAAACTCGTTTTATTTTAGATTGGAACCAAGCTTCACGTAATGACATCTTATATAATGACCGCTATTACAAAGGGATGCCGAGTGGGGAAGTTAGTATTCAAATTGTTTCTAGTGGGCCGGACTCAGACTGGGAACAAATAAAAAATGGGTACATTAAGATGATTATGTCGGCAAAAGAATATGTATATATTCAAACACCATATTTTATTCCTGATGAAAGTTTGAGAGATGCGTTACGAATTGCGGCGTTATCAGGGGTTGATGTTAAACTTATGGTTCCAAATAAACCGGATCATCCATTTGTCTACTGGGCTACTTTTTCAAATGTTGGAGATCTATTAAATGCAGGTGCAGAAGTGTATATTTACCAAAATGGATTTTTGCATTCAAAGACGATTGTAGTTGACGGGAAAATTGCATCTGTTGGTACAGCTAATATTGATGTTCGTAGTTTCCGATTGAATTTTGAAGTAAATGCCTTCTTGTATAATGAAGCTCTAAGTATGCGATTAGTAGAATCCTTTGAAGGTGATATAAAAAAATCGACTCAAATGACAAAGAAATTATATGCTCGCCGTTCTTTAGGGATACGGTTTAAAGAATCGATTGCTAGACTGCTTTCCCCTATTTTATAACAGGTATTGGGTAAACTAATGAGGAACCGTATTGGAAAGCAATTATCCATTATATATATGAATGGAGGAAACAAAATGGAGAAAAAGCCTTGCTCAAATTCTTTAGCAGTAAAAACAGCGCATGTTCTTCCACCAGATACAAATAACCATGGTACTCTATTCGGAGGAAGATTGATGGCATATATTGATGATGTTGCAGCAATTGCCGCTGTTCGCCATGCTAGAAAACCGGTAGTTACAGCTTCAACAGATTCCGTAGACTTCTTAGAACCGGTGAAAGAAGGGGATTCTATATGTGTAGAAGCATTTGTTACTTGGACACATAATACATCAATGGAGGTATTTGTAAAGGCTGTAGCAGAAGATCTCCTCTCAGGTGAGAGAAAAGTGTGTACTACAGCTTTTTTAACATTTGTTGCAGTGGACGAGAGCGGTAACCCTGCACCAGTGCCTACAGTCTATCCAGAGACAGAATTAGAAGAGCTCCTACATAAGGAAGCGCCTCTACGGGCAGAACGTAGAAAAGAAAGAAGAAGAAACTCTCGCCAGCTAGCCACAAAATTCGGAACAAGTTTTCCGTGGAATAAAGGTGTATAGTAAGATCAACTTTATAGTAGTCTTTAAAATGGGTGCTAACCGTACAAAACGGTTAGTGCCTTTTTTCGTGGAATTGGAATTTATAAAAATACAGTGGATAACTTTCATACAGTCCCCCAAAAAAACTTATGAGATATTTGGCTAAAACTGGTTAAGCTAAGAAAGACTTTTTTAATAATAGCAATTGAAAGGGGATCATATCATGACTTTACTAGAAGATTTCATAGGCTCGATTAATGATGTCCTTTGGTCTTATGTGTTAATTATTGTGCTTATAGGATTAGGACTTTTATTTACGATAAAAACTGGATTTGTTCAATTTCGCAATTTACCTGAAATGTTCCGGGTAATGTTTGAAAAAGATCAGCCTACGAATAAGAAGAAAAGAGGAATTACTTCTTTTCAGGCCTTTGCGATTAGTGCTGCATCCAGAGTAGGAACTGGAAACCTAGCAGGCGTTGCGACAGCTGTTGCGGTCGGTGGACCAGGAGCACTATTCTGGATGTGGCTAATTGCATTATTAGGGGCAGCCTCAGGTTTTGTTGAAAGTACCCTTGCCCAGATTTATAAGGTGCCAGATAAGGAGGACCAATATCGAGGTGGACCTGCTTATTATATGGAGAAAGGGCTTAACAATCGTTTGCTCGGTGTCATCTTTGCAATCACGATTACCTTTACATATGGACTCGTTTTTAACTCGGTGCAATCCAATACAATTAGTTTGGCTTTTTCCGGAGGATTTGAGGTAAATCAAAATATTATGGCTGCAGTGCTTGCTGTTTTAACGGCAGCAGTAATTTTTGGAGGATTAAAAAGCATTGCTAAAGTAGCACAAATCATTGTTCCTGTGCTTGCTATCATTTATATTGCGATGGCCCTCTTTATTTTACTAATTAATATATCTGCAGTACCAGAAATGTTTGCACTTATTTTTGCCAATGCTTTTGGTCTCAGAGAAGTAGCTGGTGGTGGATTTGGTGCTGCAATAATGATGGGAATTAAGCGGGGTCTTTTTTCAAACGAAGCGGGGATGGGAAGTGTGCCCAATGCTGCGGCAACTGCATCCGTTTCTCACCCTGTCAAACAAGGGTTTATTCAGGCGCTAGGTGTATTCTTTGATACAATCCTTATTTGTTCTGCAACAGGATTTATTATCATATCTGCTGGTGGATATGCTGGTAGTGATTTAGACGGAATTCAACTAACACAGAATGCATTTGCAGCACATATTGGAGAATGGTCCGAAATGTTTATTGCCATCGCCATATTTTTATTCGCCTATAGCTCCATACTTGGAAATTATTATTATGGAGAAAGTAACATTGGATATATAAAAGAAAGCCCTGTTGCATTGTTTATTTACAGAATAGCAGTTATTGCTATGGTTGTATTTGGTTCTGTGGCTGCATTTGATTTTGTTTGGGCTTTAGCGGACTTAACGATGGCAATTATGGCTTTAATTAACTTATATGCAATTACAAAATTGTATAAAATTGCCCATCGTGCACTTCAAGATTATCGAAGGCAGCGAAAAGAGGGGAAATCAAACCCCGTCTTTTACCGCGATGTATTGGATGATGAATCTGGTGTGGACTATTGGGAGAGAGAAAGGGAGTAATTTTTATCTCCTCCTATTTCCCTATTGATTTCAATAAAGAAAACGCTTACAATAATAATAAGAATATTTAAAACTTTCAGGGGTGTCGCAATGGTTTTACACAATTTGCAAGTCCAATCCTTTAATCAAACATACGGAGACTCGGTATAACCGACGTCTCCTTTTTAATTGCCTGCTTTACTAAATTAAAGCATTAACATGGAGGTGTGACATGGTAATTCTAACAGGGTCTACTTTAACCATTGATGAAATTGAACGTGTTGTATACCAGTCAGAGCGAGTAGATATAGATGACAAGGTGTTAAAACTGGTAGAAGAAAATAGACAGGTCGTACAACAGATGATTGATGAGAAAAAGACGATGTATGGAATTAATACAGGGTTTGGAAAATTTAGCGATGTCATCATTAAAGAAGAAGATATAGACGATCTCCAATTGAATTTAATCCATTCCCATGCGTGTGGCGTGGGGGAACCTTTTTCAGAAGAGATAAGCCGGGCAATGCTTTTACTTCGGGCAAATGCACTTTCAAAAGGGTATTCAGGAATACGTCCAGTTATCCTTCAACAGTTAATTGATTTTCTTAATGAAGGCATTCATCCGGTTATTCCGCAACAAGGGTCACTTGGTGCTAGCGGTGACCTTGCCCCATTATCTCATTTAGCTCTGGCATTACTTGGGGAAGGAGAGGTTTTTTATAAAAACAAACGGATGCCAGCAAAAGAAGCGTTAGATGCCGCTAATATTGCCCCCCTTACTTTGAAGGCAAAGGAAGGGCTGGCTTTAATTAATGGTACACAGGCGATGACAGCGGTTGGGATAATTGCAAACCTAGAGATGGAAAAACTCTTAATTCAAAGTGAGAAAATTGCTGCGATGACAATAGAGGGATTACAAGGGATTAAGGATGCTTTCGATCATGATTTACACATAGCACGAGGTCACGAGGAACAAATTCAAGTTGCTTCTAGAATTAGAGACTACCTTGAAGATAGTAATCTAGTAACTTCTCAAGGAGAATTACGCGTGCAAGATGCCTATTCAATTCGCTGTATCCCTCAAGTGTTGGGAGCATGTTGGCAAACGTTGTATTATGCGAAAGAAAAACTTGAAATTGAAATAAATGCGGCAACGGATAATCCACTAATCTTTTCACACGGGAATAAAATTGTTTCAGGTGGAAATTTTCATGGGGAACCTATTGCCTTTGCGATGGACTTTTTAAAACTAGGCATCTCAGAAACAGCCAATATCTCGGAGCGACGTATTGAAAGGCTTGTTAACCCTCAGCTGAATGATTTACCACCATTCTTAAGTCCAAATCCAGGATTGGAATCGGGTGCCATGATTATGCAATACAGTGCTGCCTCACTTGTCTCAGAGAATAAAACTTTAGCACATCCAGCTAGTGTGGATTCCATCCCATCTTCAGCAAATCAGGAGGACCACGTCAGTATGGGGACAATTGCAGCAAGGCATGCATTACAAATGCTTCAAAATACAAGAAGGGTTGTTGCTATTGAATTAATTTGTGCGATGCAGGCGGTTGAATTTAGAGGAATCGAAAAAATGGCAAGTCAAACTAGAGAGCTATATGAACAGGCTCGTGCGATTGTACCAACCATTGTAAAGGACCGAATCTTTTCGAAGGATATTGAGCGATTAACGGAGTGGTTGAGGACGAGTGAAATGACTCACGTAGAGCTGTTTGAAACATGAAACGATAACTAATTTTTATAAAGGGTGGGGTATATGGAAAAGGTAAATGTTCGTGCGAAAAAAGGGTTGGAATTAGAGTGTAAAGGATGGGAACAAGAAGCAGCACTTCGTATGTTATACAACAATTTAGATCCAGAAGTTGCGGAAAAACCAGAGGAATTGGTGGTATACGGTGGAATCGGGAAAGCAGCGAGAAATTGGGAGGCATTTCGAGCGATTGAACAGACCCTAAGAAACTTAGAGAATGATGAAACAATGCTAATTCAATCTGGAAAACCGGTTGGTGTTTTTAAAACGCATCAGCATGCACCGCGAGTTTTACTATCAAATTCTGTGTTAGTTCCAAAATGGGCAAATTGGGATCATTTCCATGAATTAGACAAAAAAGGACTCATGATGTATGGCCAGATGACAGCAGGTAGTTGGATTTATATCGGAACACAAGGGATTTTACAAGGAACGTATGAAACATTTTCAGCAGTGGCAAAGAAACATTTTGGCGGCTCTTTGAAAGGAACGATTACGTTAACAGCAGGACTAGGTGGGATGGGAGGTGCCCAACCTCTAGCAGTGACAATGAATGAGGGTGTCGTTATTGCCGTTGAGGTCGATCAAAGTCGTATTCAAAAACGTTTAGATACAAAATATTGTGATGTAATGACGATGGATGTCGATGAAGCCATTCGTTTAGCAAAAGAGGCGAAGGAAGAAGGTCGTGCACTGTCTATTGCCTTACTCGGTAATGCTGCTGAAATCCACCATGAATTATTAACAAAGGATATTCAAATAGACATTGTAACTGATCAAACCTCTGCCCATGACCCACTAAATGGCTATGTTCCAATTGGATACTCTGTAGAAGAAGCAGATGAACTCCGAAAAGTAAATCCGGATACTTATACTAAAATAGCGAAGCAAAGCATGGCGCGACATGTAGATGCTATGCTGCAGTTTAAGGAAAAAGGATCCATTGTTTTTGATTATGGGAACAATATTCGACAGGTGGCACATGATGAAGGGATTCGAAATGCTTTTGACTTCCCAGGTTTTGTTCCTGCTTATATTCGTCCATTATTTTGTGAGGGAAAAGGGCCATTTCGCTGGGCAGCTTTATCAGGAGACCCAGAAGATATATATCGTACGGATGAGCTTATTAAAGAACTTTTTCCAGAAAATGAGGCGCTAATTCGTTGGGTTGATATGGCACAGGATCAGATTGCTTTTCAAGGGTTACCGTCACGAATTTGTTGGCTTGGCTATGGTGAGCGTGTGAAAATGGGGCTTGCGATTAATGAACTCGTTCGTAAAGGAGAAATCAAAGCGCCAATTGTAATCGGGAGAGATCATTTAGATTGTGGTTCTGTAGCCTCTCCAAACCGTGAAACAGAGGGAATGAAAGATGGAAGTGATGCTGTTGGAGATTGGGCTGTGTTGAATGCATTAATTAATACAGCTGCAGGTGGTTCATGGATTTCCTTCCATCATGGAGGTGGCGTAGGAATGGGATATTCCCTTCATGCAGGAATGGTGGCTGTCGCTGATGGAACAGATTTAGCGAAGGAGAGATTAGAACGTGTGTTAACGACAGATCCTGGGATGGGAATTATTCGTCATGCCGACGCTGGCTATGAATCGGCCATCCAATTTGCTGATGACCATGATATAACTATACCTATGAAAAAATAGAGAGAGGAGAATAAGATGATGCAAGTTGATACGTTAATTATAAATATAGGGCAACTATTACCAATGGATAATGACGGGCCTGTTAAAGGTAAGAGAATGAATGAGGTTACTGTATTAGAAAATGCAGCCATTGGAGTTCGCGATGGAAAAGTAGTGTGGATGGGTTCAATGGACGATATACAATCCATTGAAGCAACTCAAACGATTAATGCTAATAGAAAACTAGTTACTCCAGGATTAGTAGAGCCACATACACACCTTGTTTTTGGTGGTTCGAGGGAGAAAGAAATGGCCCTTAAACAACAAGGGGTACCATACTTAGAAATTTTAAAGCGTGGTGGAGGAATTCTCTCGACAGTAAGAGCAACTAAAAATGCTAGTTTTGAAGATTTATTGGATAAAGCGTTATTTCATCTCGATCGCATGGCGATGCATGGAATAACGACAGTGGAAGCAAAAAGTGGGTATGGATTAGACCGTGAAACGGAACTAAAACAATTAAAAGTAGCAAAAGAAGCAAATGAAAAGCATCCTCTTGATATTGTTTCTACCTTTTTAGGAGCTCATGCCATTCCACCAGAATATAAAGAGGATCCAGAGAAGTTTTTAAATGATATGGCCGATATGTTTGATGAAATAAAAGAGAATCAACTTGCCGAATTTGTTGATATTTTCACAGAAACAGGTGTTTTTACGGTGGAGCAATCGAGAAGGTTTTTATTAAAAGCTAAAGAAAAAGGCTTTGATGTGAAACTTCACGCAGATGAGATTGATCCATTAGGTGGTACGGAACTTGCTGTTGAATTAGGGGCAATTTCAGGAGACCATTTGGCTGTTACTTCAGATGAAGGAATTAAGCAGTTGGCAAATTCTAATACGATTGCTGTAATCTTGCCTGGTACTAGTTTTTATTTAGGAAAGGATGACTATGCGCGGGCACGAGAAATGATTGATGCTGGTGCAGCAGTTTCCGTTTCGACTGACTTTAACCCAGGAAGCTCCGTTACAGAAAACTTGCAATTAATTATGTCGATTGCTGCACTTAAATTAAAATTAACACCTGATGAAATTTGGCATGCTGTTACGGTTAATGCTGCCCATGCTATTGGTCGTGGGGATGTAGCAGGTTCGATTCAAGTAGGGCGTGCAGCAGATATTGTGATTTGGGATGCACCAAATTATATGTACATTCCTTACCATTATGGTGTGAATCATACTAATACGGTAATAAAAAGTGGGGAGATTATTTATCAAAGGCAGGAGATTCGATGAGCAACATTCGTCACCTAAAACCAGCAGGAAAAGCAATTTTTAAAGATCGTTATACTAAGAAGGTGAAGGAATTACTAACAGGTTGGGAAAATGAGAAAAAGGGTAAATTTGGTTTAGTTGGTCTCCCGTTATCCAAACCTTCTATCAGCCATTCAGGAGCATCATTTGCACCAGAAGCAATCCGAGATGCCATGCAGAGTTATTCCACGTATTCTGGAGAATTAGGTGTGGACTTATTAGATCCTATTTTGGATTTTGGTGACTTGGAAATGAATCCAACAGAAATTGTTGAAAACCAAAGGCGACTTTATGAAGGAATGACGGATATTTTTGCGACAGAAGCTGTGGAAAACTGGTTTATGCTTGGTGGGGACCATTCGATTAGCTACTCTTCCATAAAAGCATTCTCAGAGCATTACGGAAAAGTTGGAGTGATTCAATTTGATGCCCATCATGATTTAAGGAATACAGAGGATGGAGGACCTACAAACGGGACTCCTTTTAGAAGATTACTAGAAGATCATTCAATTAGTGGGGAAAACTTAGCACAAATTGGGATTCGTGATTTTACGAACGCCAAAGCTTATCATGACTATGCGAAGGAACAAGGGGTTTCGGTGTATTCCATGGCAGACATTCGTTACATAACGATGACGAATATATTAGCCAGAGAACTGAGGAAGCTAGAAGAACGAGTTGATGTTATATACATTTCACTGGATATGGATGTATTAGATCAAGCATTTGCACCAGGGTGTCCTGCAATTGGTCCAGGTGGCATGGACAGCAATACATTGCTTGAGGCTATCTTCCAAGTAGCAAAGCATCCGAAAGTAATGGCGATTGATATCGTGGAAATTGACCCTACTATTGATATTCGTAACATGACTAGTCGGGTTGCAGCATATGCAATCATACAGTTTATGAAGGGAAAGAACGTTAAGTAAGGAAAAAAATAACGCACAGGGAATCAAAGGATGGTTTCCTGTGCGAATCATTATTTAATATTTTCTTTTTGATCCTTAACCTCTTCATGAGTAATCCAACCGTCAGCCCAATGTTGGATTTCCTCTATAACGGGCTTTAGTGCTTGCCCTTTTTTAGATAAAGAGTATTCGATACGGACTGGAAATTCAGAATAGATGTTGCGTTCAACGATACCTTCTTTTTCGAGCATTTTTAAGCGATCTGATAGTAAGCGACCACTAACCGGTAAATTCGATTCCATTTCAGAAAAGCGTTTGTTGCCAGTAATTAGTTCTGACAAAATAAGACCAACCCAGCGTTTACTGATTAGTTGCATTGCTTTTTCAAACCGTGGACATAATTCGCTCATCGATATCACCTCGTTTTAACAGTATCGTTTAGCTACTTACAAAAAGTAACTCTCTATTAATAATAGCATAATGTGAAAATCCTGTAAAATACACTGAGAAGATTTGTTCGATTTTCAATGGTATGTAGTTGGAAAATTAGCTTTTTTATGGAATAATAACGGTAGGCAAATAATTCTATTAATGGAGGTCAAATGATGGTATCACAGCAGACACAAGAAAAATATGCAGAATTAGCGCTACGTACTGGTGTTAATTTACAAAAAGGACAAGCATTGATGATCAATGCTCCACTTGAAGGTGCGGAATTTACTAAAGTAGTAGTGCGCAAGGCATATGAATTAGGTGCAAAAGACGTACATATTAATTGGGTGGATGATGAGTTAACGTTATTGAAATATGAAAATGCTCCAGATGAAGTAATTGGGACATACCCGGAATGGAAAGTATTGCTTCATGATACTTTTGCTGAAGATGGAGCAGCGATTTTAAACATTCGTTCAACTAACCCAGACTTGTTAAAAGATATTGATTCTTCTCGTGTTGCAAAGGCAAATAAAGCAGCAGCACTTGCAATGAAAAATTTCCGTAAATATACAATGAACGACAAAATTACTTGGTCGATTATTTCTATTCCTACTGGAGATTGGGCACAAAAGATTTTTCCTGACAAATCTCGTGAAGATGCAATTGAAAGCCTATGGGATGCGATCGTTAAAATAGTTCGTGTTGATCAAGAGGATCCAGTTGCTGCTTGGGATGCACATAATAAAACATTAGAAACAGCACGTGAAATCTTAAATGAAAAGAACTACAAGAAATTAATCTTTAAAGCACCTGGGACGGAACTTGAAATGGAATTGCCAGAGGGCCACATTTGGAAAGGTGGATCTGCAGTATCCGAAAAAGGAATTACATTTAATCCAAATATGCCAACTGAAGAGGTTTTCTCATTGCCACATAAATATGGTGTAAATGGGACTGTTTCAAGTACAAAACCATTGAACTATGGTGGAAGCTTAATTGACAACTTTAGTCTTACATTTAAAGATGGTAAAGTCGTTGATTTTAAAGCTGAACAAGGTGAAGATACGTTAAAACATTTATTAGAAACAGATGAAGGAGCAACGAGACTTGGAGAAGTAGCTCTTGTGCCACATGAGTCACCAGTTTCACAGTCTGGTTTGATTTTCTATAATACATTATTTGATGAAAATGCTTCTTGTCATATCGCTCTTGGGAAAGCATATCCAACGAACCTTAAAGGTGGTTCTGCGATGAACGAAGAGGAATTAGACAAACATGGTGTTAATGATAGCTTAACGCACGTTGATTTCATGATTGGATCTGAAGAGTTAGACATTGATGGAGTAAAAGAAGACGGTTCAACAGAGGCAGTATTCCGTAACGGGACATGGGCTCTGAATGTAAAAGGAAATTAATATAAGATAAAAATACGCTCAGAACTATTATGTTCTGAGCGTATTTAAATTGAGAAGGGAATTTAAGAAAAGTGTTTGGCTGCCACTTATAGTTATTAGTAAAAGAGCTTGGTTAATTTCTACTACTGTAGTTGTTTTGTTTCGGTTAATTTAGGTACTTCCTAATCTCACAGGATTCGGTGAGACAATTACCATATACTCCTATCAACGACCAAATTTATAGATATAAATAGTTGACAATGGTGCCCAGCGGAGGAAATACACGTAGACTCCTGCGGGAAAAAAGGCATAGGTGAGACCCCACAGGACGAAAGTCCGAGGCGGCTCACCAGCCGCCCGCGGAAAGCGAAGTGTATTTTCCGTAGCGGTAGAATTCGCACCACCACTACAAATACTTATCCCACCATAACTACATCATTTCATTTTTTACTAATACAGCTTTTATCATTGTGTAACTATACTCTTCTGGCAGTGCTTCTTTTAAAGGTTTAAGTTTTTGCTCCTCAACGGTATTATAGGCTTCTAATACCATCTTTTCTTGTTCCTCATTAAAAAAGATGTTCCAAGCAAGTGGATATCCTTGCTTATATGCTTTAAACAAGTGCCCCTCAATTGTCATGTCTGTCATTTCACGAATGACCGCAATGTCTTTGATTGATTTACCAGATTGAAACATATTATAACTTGTAATATGGCTCGGTGTATCATCCACTTGTTTTTTTCGTTTCGGGGCAGGAGCAGCATTACTTGACCCTGAAATACGAATTTTTTCTTTTATATCAGGATTATCTGCTCTCCATTTACGAATAGCATCCAGGAAGATTTCTCCATATTGTTCATATTTTTTCTCACCAATCCCTTTGATTTGAAGCATGTCCTCTTTTGTTTCAGGGAAATAGCGGCTTAACTCTTTTAACGTAACATCAGAGAACAGTACGTAAGGTGGAACATTTTGCTCATCTGCTTTTGTCTTACGTAATGTGCGTAAAATAGCGAATAAATCTTCATGATAATCGGCTTCCTCGCTAGTTGGAATCGGTGCTGTGTACATGGTGACAGACCGTTTTCCTTTTAAAACATCGACGGAGTGATGGTTTAATTTTAAAGTAGGGAATTGACCTTCCTCTGTTGCTAATAGTTGTTCGGCAACTAAAAAGTGAATGCGTTCAGTCAATTCTTTCTCTGTATAAGCAGACATGATTCCGTACGTTGTAATACGATCGAGTTTGAACTCTTTAATCTTCTTATCCTTTGATCCTTTTAACACTTTTGCTGTCATAGAGACACCGTAGCGTTCTCCCATTCTCTTAACGCAGGAGAGGATCATCTGTGCTTCCTCTGTAATATCTGTTTTTTCTAGTCGTTCCACACAATTGCCGCATCGACCACAATTTTTGCCGGCTATTGGATCTTTAAAATAATCTAATATATAAGAAGATAGGCATCCTTGTGTGTGACAGTAATTGACCATTGCTTGAAGCTTTCGATATTCATTCTGTTTGGCAGACTCGTCCATTAAGGACTGCTCAATTAAAAACTTTTGAAGACGAACATCTTGGGACGAGAATAATAGAATGCAATCACTTGCTTCTCCATCACGTCCCGCTCTTCCAGCCTCTTGATAATAGGATTCTATATTCATTGGCATCGCATAATGGATTACGTAACGGACATTTGATTTGTCTATTCCCATACCAAATGCATTTGTAGCAATCATGATATTTTTTTCATCACGAATAAAGGCAGCTTGTGATAATTTTCTTTCGTTTTCCGACATTCCAGCATGATACTTTGCAACTTGAATTCCTCGTTTGGTTAATTGATCAAAAAGACTGTCTGCTTGCTTACGGGTTGCAGTGTAAATAATTCCCGACTCATCTGGGTGTTCTTGTAAAAATGATCGGATATAACTTGTGCGGTCTCTACCTTTAACTAGATGAAACGCTAAATTTTCACGAGCAAAACCAGTGTTAACGACATAGTCACTGCTAATTTGAAGAAGTGATTGAATGTCAGAGATAACTTCTTCCGTAGCAGTAGCTGTAAGTGCCATATAAACAGGAATATTACTTAATTGTCTTAGTTGAGGAACGATCGACCTGTAACTTGGTCTGAAATCATGTCCCCATTGTGAAATACAGTGCGCTTCATCAAAAGCTACAAGTGCAATTGGAATCCGTCGAATTACATTCATAAACATAGTTGAATCGAAACGTTCTGGTGCTACATACACAAACTTATAGCGTCTGGCAGCTATATCTTGTAATCTAGATTGTTGTTCACCAGGCGATAGCGAACTATTGATATACGTAGCAGGGATTCCTAACGCGTGAAGTGCATCTACTTGGTCTTTCATCAGAGAGATAAGAGGGGAGATGATGATGGCGGTTCCTTCTAGTGAAAGTCCGGGTATTTGATAACAAAGGGACTTCCCACCACCAGTAGGCATTACTGCTAAGGTGTTATTCATATGTAGGATGTGGTTAATTACTTCCTTTTGGCCGGGGCGAAACGACTCATAGCCAAAATAAGTTTGTAGAATTTTTTCTTGCTCTGCTATCATTTTATTATCCTCCTTAACCCTTTTATCCTACCATATTTCTTACAGTTATGGACAGAAAAACTAGTATTTAAAACATGAATATAATTTAATCAAACGTTTGTTTAACAATAAAACCCTCAATCAAACGTTTGTTTAATGCCTATTCTTCTCAAACGAACGTTTGAACAATAAAAACCCGTAATATCAATACTGACTATTACAGGTTTTTAGATCATATTTTTTGTTTTCTAAATAACGCTCCTAGTAAGCCACCTATAATTGCAGGAATAAGCCATCCTAATCCTATATCGAAAAATGGTAGTTTAGATATAATAGGAGTTATTCCATCTAGGCTGAGACCAAATGCATTTAGTCCATCGTAAAGGCTGATTAGTGCAGTAAATAAAATTGCACCACGATATACCCCTTTAGAATCACTAAATAGTTTGCGAGTAAATGACAGTAAGATTAGGACGATGGCAATTGGATAGATAAAAACAAGGACAGGGACTGAAAATGCAATAATTGTATCCAAGCCTTGATTAGCAATCAACCAACTTCCTATTGTTACAATAATAATTACCATATTATAGGAAAAACTAGTTACCTTTGAAAAAAATTGCCCAGCTGCTACAACTAGCCCTACTGATGTTGTAAAACATGCCAGTGTAACAATAATCCCTAAAATAATGGAGCCATAGAAGTCAAACGTTAGATTTGCGGCTTCTGATAATATATTTCCACCATTTGTAAATGTTCCATGGCTCGCCATTTTTGTACCTAGCCACCCTATAGCTGCATACACGGTAGATAATGCGATTCCTGTAATAATACCAGCTTTTAGAGTTGACTTCATAATGTCTTGTTGATTGGTTAATCCTCTTTCTTTAAAAGCATTCACGACAATAATCCCAAATGCTAATGCCGCGATAGCATCCATTGTTAAATAACCTTCCACAAATCCAGTGAAAAATGGTGCAGTACTATATTTTTCCGACGGGATGGAGAGTGGCCCCTCTAATAAAAAAATTGCACCTATACTTAATACAACTATAGCTAATAATAAGATAGGAGTTAGAATTTGCCCAATCCGGTCAACAACTTTAGATGGGTTATAACTAACTAATAGTACAAGAACAAAAAATATGGTCGTGAATATGAATAGTGAACTGTAAGATGAACCGATAGTCGGAATTGGTTCAATGCTCATCTCATATCCTACTGTTGCGGCTCTTGGAATTCCGAAAAACGGTCCAATTGCTAAATAAATAATAGAGGTAAATAGGACTCCAAATAATGGATGGACTTTTTCGGCTAATTCTCTAGCATCGTCCTTCACATACGATATAGCCATAACAGCCAGTATTGGAAGTCCAACTCCTGTAAGAATGAAACCAGCAATTGCACTCCAATATGCAGTACCGGACTCAATTCCTAGTGTAGGTGGATAGATTAAATTCCCAGCTCCAAAAAATAGAGCAAAAAGCATAAATCCGATAACGAATATATCTCTGTTCAAAATAGAAACTCCTTAGTAATCAACATTAATATTTTTAATAAAATATGAATTCAAAAAAACAGCTTAATCGTACCAATCTTACTATCTCGTTGTCAATGAAAAATATCACAATAGAGACTTTACGGTTTACATTCGAAGCTATCGCATTTAGAATGTTTTTATCTATAGTTATCAAAATGGATGAAATTCCAAATGCTACCAAAATTGGTTTGTTATTATAAATTATATTATGAATAAACTGCTAATCGGAAGTAGTCTTCGATAAATGTAGTATAGGGTATTAAAGGGATTTTATAGCAGATAATTATAAGAACTTCTGAGAAAAGGGGGTACCCAATGGTTCCATCATTATTATTTGAAGTCATGTTAATTGGTCTTTTAGGAATTGGGTCACAATGGTTGGCTTGGCGGTATCGGATGCCTGCTATTGTTGTTATGGCCGTTACTGGTTTACTAGTAGGTCCAATATTTGGCCTAATCAATCCTGAAGAAGACTTTGGAGATTTATATAATCCAATCATTTCCGTAGCTGTAGCAATTATTCTATTTGAAGGTAGCTTAAATTTAAGTTTTAAGGAATTGCGTGGATTAGGGAAACCTGTTTTTAGAATATCAACTGTTGGTGCTTTTATCGCATGGATATTAGGGTCACTAACAGCTCATTATATTGCTGGTTTGTCTTGGGCAGTGTCGTTTGTAATCGGAGGACTGTTTATCGTTACAGGTCCGACAGTTATTATGCCTCTTTTAAGACAATCCAAATTAAGACCTAGACCAGCGAAGATTTTAAAATGGGAAGGAATCATCGTTGATCCAATTGGGGCATTATTGGCTGTTTTTGCTTTTGAAATTATCTCATTTTTGACATCTAGTAACCCTGATGGATCAAAATTATTGATGTTCTTTGCTGCATCCATTTTCGCAGCTATATTTGGTTGGCTTTGTGGTAGAGGGATTGGATGGATGTTCGAAACAGGACATATACCAGAATTCCTAAAATCACCTGCTGTAATCGTAGTTGTTATTTTCTGTTTTACTGGTGCAGATGAGATTATGCATGAAACAGGGTTATTATCTGTAACGGCAATGGGGATTACTTTAGCGAATATGGGAATCTCGTCCGTTCAGGAAATGCGTCATTTTAAAGAGAATATAACGATTCTTTTAATATCAGCAATCTTTATTATGTTAACAGCTTCATTGAAGATTGACACGATCTTGCATATTTTTAGTCCAAATATTATTGGATATGTTCTATTGATGATGTTTGCTGTAAGACCATTGTCGATTTTCTTGTCGACAATTGGAACGGGGCTCACTACGAATGAAAAATTATTAGTTGGTTGGATTGCACCGAGAGGAATTGTTGCCTTAACGGTATCCAGTTACTTTGCTACTGTTCTATTAGCTGAAGGTTATGAGGATGCATCAATCCTTACGACATTAACGTTTGGACTAGTAATCTTCACCGTAATCGCCCATGGTTTTTCTATTGGTTGGTTAGCTAAAAAACTTAACCTGTCGATGGAAGGGAAACCAGGTTCATTGATTGTCGGTAGTAATAAATTTACAGTTGAATTAGCAAAATCACTATCAAAATTAGATGTACCTACAATCATTGTTGATAACAACTGGGAAAGGCTAAAAATTGCTCGCGAATCTGGAGTGCCTTTCTATTACGAAAATATGTTATCTGAGCAGACTGAGTATAATTTAGATACGATTCCTTATGAATATTTAATTGCTGCAACCGACAGCAACTCCTATAATGGTTTAGTTTGTACGACGTTCATGCCTGAGTATGGACGAATGAATGTCTTTAAAGTGAGCCCTTACAACAAGGATGAAAAAAATGCAATGGAAATTGTGTCTAAAGTTGGTGGGAGAGTACTATTTAAGAAAGATGTTACGCTGAAAGATTTAATTGAAAAAATCGACAGTGGTTTTGTTTTCCGTCAAACTACGATCACAGAACAGTACACGTATAAGCAATATCTTCAGGAGAAGGATGAAGAAACGGTATTCTTGTATTTAATCAAACCTTCTGGTCAAATAAAGTATTATTCAGAAGAGATGAGGACGGTACCTGGAGTAGGAGATACCATTATTAGTCTAATGCCACCGAATAAAGAAAAAAAGAAAATACAAGCTAGACTATATAATTAAAAGGAGTAAGGCCAGAGATGGCTTTACTCCTTTTCTAAAAAGATAAGAAAGTATAAAATTCAGAGATGTCTAGCTCCGAGCGCCTGCGACTAGAGAGACTTCCTTCGCCTCCGTACGATAAGTCAACATCGACTCCCGTTAGTCGTCGTGTTTCCTTTATCTCCTACACCTCAGTCCAGTCCTTACGTCGCAAAGCGGGCGCTCTGTGCTTTTCTTAATCATCTAGTTGCTTATAGATGTCTGCAATTTCTTTTTCTAACCGTATTAGTTGTTCTTCTGCAGATGATGCTCTTCCTCGGACATAAACTAATTTATCCAAATCACTTTGAATACGAACGTAATCAGATTTTAATTCATCTAGTTTATTTTGAAGTTCTTCTCTATTCATAATTGATATCACTCCCACTACTAGTTTATCGGATTTCCCCTTTACAATACAACAAATTTTGATAAGATTAATACAATTATTACATATATCGATATTGGGGGAGTGAAGAAGAGTGATTATAAAGATAGAGCAATCTATTGCAGTATACCTTGAAAAGATGAAGCCTTTGCTACTGGAAAATGAGGCGAACAACAATTTGATGTTAGGATTGCTTGAGAGAATAAAAGGAAATCCAGATATAGTCGGTGAACAGGTGTACTTGGGATTGGTTGAGAATAATGGCGAAACAATCTATGGGTTTATGCAAACAAAACCAAATAATTGGATTCTACCTGATATCGAAAATGTACCAAATGAGGTTTTCACTGAGATTACTAAATTTCTAAATAAGAACAAATATGACGTTCCGGGAGTTATTGGACAAGTCACTTTAGTGGAGCAATTTATAAAGGATTGGGAATTACAAAATGGTAAATCAGCTAAATTACAAGTGGAGCAAATTATATATCAGTTGGATTCTGTAAGCGTATCACCAGATAAAACAGGGAAATTGATTCAAGCAACCTCAGCTCATAAAGACTTAATTAATAGGTGGCTCTATTCATTTGGATTAGAAGCAAATATGCCTTTAACGAAAGAAAAAGCTAAGGAAACAGCAGAAACATATATAAACAATGAGTCTATTTTTGTATGGGAAGTGGATGGACAAGCAGTATCTATGGTGAACAATTCTAGACGTACAGAAAATGGGGTAACGGTCAATGCCGTTTATACGCCTGATGAGTATAAGAGAAAAGGGTATGCAACGAGTGCCGTAGCAGCTTTATCGCAAAAATTACTAGATGAAGGATTTTCCTTCTGCTCCTTATATACAGATGCAGCAAACCCAACATCTAATGGTATTTACAAAAAAATAGGGTATTACGAAACAGGAACATCTGTCGTTTATAAATTCGTATAATGATTTGTTATCATTCCCAAGTAATAACGGAACGAGGATACCTTTGATAATCGTTGTGGTCACTGGTTCCGTTAATGGGCAAAAATACTATGTAAATGATCTGCAATCGGATTCTGGTTCCTTTATCGGCCCAAAAACAAGTATATTTATGGTTGAAAGCACAAATAAAGGAACTAGGATTACATAATATGCTCAAAAATGAGGTTTTTCATGGAATAACGGAACGAGGATTCCTCAAATAGTTGAAGGGAATCCTGGTTCCGTTAATAGTAGGAGATTATTTTAAATAAGCGCTTCTTCTTTATTCTTTTTTGAATCTACATAGGTGTCATAAAAATGAACGATGATGGCTTTCACTACTGCATAAAAAGGAACAGCAAATAAAATGCCAATGAATCCTGCAATGCTTCCTGCAGCTAAGATTACGGTAATAATAGTGAGTGGGTGAATACTTAAGACGTGTCCCATAACATTTGGCGAGATTAAGTTCCCCTCTATCTGTTGAGCGATAATCATTATTAAAGCAATCCAGAAAAGGTTCATTGGATCTTGGAAAACCCCGACTAACATTGCAGGAATAACAGCAATAAATGGACCAATAAACGGGACAATACACATCAACATTCCAAACAATGCTAGTGTTAATGCATAGTTAAGGCCAATAATTAAGTATCCGATAAATAGCATGACACCAATACTGATACTGACAATTAATTGCCCTTGAATATACGCAGTTAACGTCTTATCGATTTTATTAAGCAAACTGCTTAAATTGTTTGCCTTCTTTTTACTGAATATCTGAGTCACAAATGGGATGAATTTATCTCCATCCTTTAACATGAAAAACAAGAAAAATGGAATTAACACTATGGAAAAAATAAACCCAATTAGTTGACTCACAAAGCCAAATAGAAATGTCATGAAGTGTTCGATGTATGTTTGTAAATTGGAAGTAATGTCATTGATTGTTTCGATGACTTGGTCTGGGATAAAGGCTTGATTATCATGCCAGTAATTGATGAAATTTTGTGTACCATTAACCATTCCTGGAATGTTATCAACTAACCTTTCAAATTGATCACGAGCCACTGGTGCAATAAAAATAGCGAATACATAACCGACTAAAATGAGAACACCAAATACGATAAATATGGATAGAATGCGATGGATTTTATATTTTTCAAGTAGTTTCATGAGAGGCTTTGTTAGATAGAATAAAAGACCTGCTCCAATAAAAGGAAGAGCAACGGCACTGATGTATTTCAATAGAGGGTCAAAGATAAATCTAGTAGCATATATTAGCAAGATTAATAGAAAAACAAGAATGGCTGTAATTAATACTTGAAACCAGCGCTTTTTTAACAAATGCATCACACTTTCTTATAGTAATTTCCTTTATTCTATCGTAGTTTCATTACGATGAAAACCTTATTAGTAACAATAAAATTATTGCCGTAAATCATACATTTTAAACGGGATTTTACGTATATTAGAATATAATGGGGAATTATGCTAAAATTTGAAGCATAAAGTATAGTACATATTAGATAGCAATAAAATCTATAAATATTTTTGGGGGATTAAGGATGAGTAACTGGGAAGAAGCATATCAAACGTGGGTTAACTTTCCTACGTTGGATGATACGTTAAAAAATGAATTAGAACAATTAAAGAATAGCCCTTCCGTATTAGAAGATGCTTTTTATAAAGAACTAACATTTGGTACTGGTGGAATGCGAGGCGTTCTAGGAGTGGGAACGAATCGTATGAATATCTATACCATTCGTAAAGCAGTTTATGGATTAGCTAAGTATCTGTTAGATAATTGTGTTAATGTGCATGACCGAGGAGTTGTCGTTGCATATGATTCTAGGTATATGTCTCAAGAATTCGCTTTGGAAACAGCCAAGGTTCTTGGTTCATTTGGGATTAAAACGTATGTATTTAAATCATTACGACCGACACCGTTATTATCTTTTGCTGTTAGATACTTAGGGACAGTAGCTGGGGCAATGATAACGGCTAGTCATAATCCTCCAGAGTATAATGGATTTAAAGTTTATAATGAAGACGGAGGACAAATGGTTCCGAAAGAGGCTAATGAAGTAATAGCTAGAATTCAGGAAGTGGAAAGTGAACTAACCATTCCTATTCTAGAACGTGATGAACTAGAAGAAAAAGGCTTGTTGGTGTGGGTTGAACAGGAAGTGGACCATGCCTATTTAGAGCGACTAAAACTAATCTCAAAGCTAGATGAAAGCTTAATGGAAAAGGAAAAAGATTTGCAAATAGTCTTTACGCCACTACACGGTACTGCACATGATTTAGTGATGAAAGGATTAAATCAACTGAACTTTAACCAAGTGGAGGTTGTAGAAGAACAAGCTGTTCCAGACCCTGAATTTTCAACTGTTCAATCGCCAAACCCAGAAGAACATCAAGCATTTAAGATGGCGATAGAGTTAGGAAAACAGAAAAATGCTGACATTCTCTTGGGGACAGATCCTGACGCCGATCGACTTGGAGTAGCAGTTAAAGAAGCAAATGGCGACTATCGTGTCCTCACTGGTAACCAGTTAGGTGCATTATTAATTGATTATATTTTAACGCATACTGACCCTGTCTTATTACCGAATTCCAGGGTGTTAAAAACAATTGTAACCTCAGAGCTAGGTACAACAATTGCGAATTCTTATGGAGTAGAAACAATTGATACCTTAACAGGCTTTAAATATATCGGAGAAAAGATTCATCAATTTGATGCAACAGGTGAGACATTTACATTTGGGTATGAGGAAAGTTATGGCTATTTAATTAGTGGTTTTGCTCGAGATAAAGATGCCGTACAAGCAGCTGTTATGGCATGTGAAATGGCTTATTACTGGAAACAACAAGGGAAAACCTTATTAGAAGCATTAGATGGATTATATGAGAAACATGGATATTATTTAGAAGGACTATCTTCTCTAACGTTAAAAGGAAAAGAAGGAACCGAAAAAATCGCCAAAATAATGGAAACGATTCGCGAGACTCCTTTCAAAGAAGTAGCTGGATTCAAAGTTGAACAGTTCGAGGATTATTTGGTAAGTGAAAGAATGAATTTAGAAGATGGAACAAAGGAAACGATTCCATTGCCAAAGGAAAATGTCCTAAAATTTGTGCTAGAGAACAATAAGTGGGTTTGCTTACGTCCTTCTGGAACAGAGCCAAAAATAAAATGTTACTACGGTGTTTGTGGAGAGACGAAAGCTGAAAGCGAACAAGACTTAGAGGTATTAAAAGAAAAAATGAATCAAGTAATTAACGAAATCATCCAGTAATTGATTTATAGGAATTGTGGATAATTCGGCACTGTCTTTATAAATAGTATAAAAGAAATAACCACGAGAATTATTCTCGTGGTTATTTCTTTTTAAATGGTAAGAAAAAGTTCAGAGTGCCTGCTACTAGCGAAGAAACTATATGCGTTTATTTCACTGGTCTTTGAGCTGAGAAATCACCAAAAGATGTTGTCTAGCTGTAGGCATAATCCGTACGTCGCAAAACGTGCGCTCTCTAGTTTTTCTTAAGAAGATGAACCTTCATTAGAAGGTGTTTTTTCTTGGTTACCATTTTTACCAGATACAAACCACCCAATTATAGCAATAGCTGCTAAAATTCCCCAGAATGCGATTGTCCAAGTTGTGCTGTGTGGGAAGTGGGGATCAAGTAATCCAACTTTTTCGTGACTAAGCGTAATGACGGCTAATTTTATACCAACCCAACCAACGATTAAATATGCAGTTGTTTCTAAACCTGGACGAACAGCAAGCAGTTGAACAAACCAATTGGCTGCGTATTTGATCAATACTAATCCAGCTATACCAGCTAACACTACGATGATAAATTGACCACCGTCCATACCACCAAATTGAGGTAATGGAGTTTCAGGTAAGACGATAGCAAGTGCTACTGCGGCTAAGATAGAATCTACTGCAAAAGCTAAATCCGCAAGTCCGATTTTAGCAACAGTAGGCCAAAACCCTTTGCCACCAGATTTTTCTTCTTTCTCTTCCTCTTTGTCATCCTCTTTAGGCTTTTTAAAATGATCAATGACAACATGCTTGAGGCCTAAGTATATTAAGTAAGCTGCACCGATTGCTTGAACTTGCCAAACATTTGCAAGAAAAGAAATAACAAATAAGGCCAAAAATCTAAAGACAAAAGCCATCAATATACCATAGTTGATTGCTTTCTTCTTCTGATCAACTGGTAAATGTTTAGCAATTACAGCCATTACGAGAGCATTGTCAGCAGATAATATTCCCTCTAGACCAATAAGAATTAATAAAGTCCATAAGTACTCCATCCATAGTGATTCCATGTTGAAACTCCCTTCGCGAAATAAAAAATAGAGGCTTTTACCAATCATGGTAAAAGCCTCTAAAAAACTACAGACCTTTACCACATTGGCAAAGGTCTTGCTAACAACACCGTAAGTAAGTTGCCAGTAAAGCCGAGAGTAATATATACTCTGAAATGACGACATTACTGTTAAAGCTACTCCCCTTTGAAAGCTATTATTTATTTAACCATTATATGTGAATCCTGTCAATAGTTAAGGGTGGGTGACCTTTGCAAGTAATATTCTTCGGTAAAATAGGTGATTTATACTGCCTTTAATTGCTAATTTTGGGGGATAATCAGATTTGGAGGAGAGGCATGGTGAACGTAACGATAAAGCGTATTTATGATTCAGTTGATAAAACTGATGGGTATCGGGTACTGGTTGACAGGTTATGGCCACGTGGTATCTCTAAAGAAAAAGCTCACCTTGATTTATGGTTAAAAGATGTAGCTCCAACATCTGAACTACGTAAAACCTTTGGACATGATGTATCCAAATTTGAAGCCTTTAAGAAAGAGTACATAAAGGAATTACAAGAAGGAAAACAACAAGAGGCGTTTCAGAGATTAAGAGAAATCGTTCGGGAAAATGATCAAGTGACTTTGTTGTATGGCGCTAAAGACAAACGACATAATCAAGCAGTAATTTTAAAAGAACTCATGGGACAGTGATTCGGACATTTTTTCATCTAAAGTGAGATTGTAGGGTGTTTTTTGACAGTATTGGACATCTGTTCCTTTATTTCAAGAAAATCGGATGCAGCTCGTTGATATTCTGCAAAATAAGGAACCTGATGTCCATAAAAATCCACATTTAACTATTTTATTCATCATAACGTACCAAATGTCCGATGCACTTCCATCACACTAATTGTTATTAGAATTTGATGCCGTAGCAGCAGCGACAATAGAAGCAGTCATCACAGCTTGTTGAGCTTGAATGATTGCTTCAACCACTGTGTATAAGCTTGTCTCTGCAAGTGTGGTGTGCTCTAGTTTTCCTTTTACAAAGAAGTTTACAGCCATCATCACATTGACATCCTTCTGCCATTTGAAATCTTTCTCCAACATTAAACGATCATATAAGTCTTTAATTTTTTTCATATCTAGCTCTTCATTAGGCAATAAGGCAAGCATGCCAATTACTGGATAATACGTTCGTTTTGATCGGATTCCAATCACTTTTAAAGAATCATATACAGAAATAGCACGGCTAATTAAGGTTTGGCTATTTTCATTAGGTGGTAATGAAAGGATATGACTTAGGAATTGTAGGTCATTCCCTTTTGAAAATCCATTCTTACTCAGTTCCTCATAGAATGTCTCCATTTGCTCTATTGTGTCTGTTCGACCTTCAATTGTAAGTAGTGTTGCTAATGGATAGTCACTAGCAGTAGTGAGAAAAGCATGTTCCTGCTTCATTCTGTCATATAGATCTTTCGCTTTTGGAATAATTTCATCAGGATTCAATTCTGATACTAATAACAGTGTTGCTGCTATATAAGTAAAGGTACCACTACTAAATTTTTCATTGCGAAATTGTTTATAGTAAGTAAAAAGTTCGGGTACTTGTTCTGTAGGGTTCTCAAAGTTAATGTCCATAATCGAAGCTGTTAAGAATCTTGAATGAGACTTCATGGAAGAAAAAAGCCCTGCTTGCGATTTAATGGTGTCTGCAATGATAAGAAGCTTGTCTGAGTCTATTTCTTTATCCTTCATGACATAATTTGCAGCGATGGCCATATTGATGGTCTTGTCTGGTACCTTCCATTTCAATGCAATCTTTAATTGTTGGTATTCTTTTATATATTGCTCAATAATTTCCATACTGATTTCATCCTTTGTAGTCTGATACTCTTTATACGATAAGATACCTAACTTGGTTTCAACCAATTGTTAAGAGTATGTAAATTCGGCCGACATCTATTCAAGAATATGTTAAATTAATAGAATAAATGTAGAGGAGGATTATATGGCAAAGGGAAAATCTATACTAGAAATCTTAGGTACTTCATTTAAATTAGGTTTGACATCATTCGGAGGCCCAGTAGCCCACTTAGGATATTTTAAGAATGAATATATAGATAAGAAGAAATGGCTGGATGAAAAAACATATGCTGATATTATCGCGCTGTGTCAGTTTCTTCCTGGTCCTGCAAGTAGTCAGGTTGGAATTGCGATTGGAATGTTGCGAGGGGGACTATTAGGAGGAATTGTGTCTTGGTTTGGCTTTACGATTCCATCCATTCTTGTTTTGATATTATTTGCGATGGCCTTTCAATCGTTTGCACTAGGAGATGCCAATTGGATTACAAGTTTGAAAATCGTTGCTGTTGCCGTTGTTGCACATGCAGTTTTGGGTCTAGGAAAAAAACTAACACCTGATCGTCCTAGAATTGCGATTGCGATTGTTGCAATGATGATCGTACTCTTATTCCCATCTGCTTTAGTGCAAATTTCAGTAATCGTGGGTGCCGCTATTTTAGGATATTTTATGTTCTCTAAACAAGCGGAGACAAAAATACAATCGTTTTCGGTCTCGATTTCAAAAGCACAAGGGATCATAGCACTTTCCATTTTAGTTATTCTCTTAATTGGGCTGCCAATATTATCGAAAATTGTATCAAATAGCTATGTCGATATATTTGATACTTTCTTTAGAGTAGGTTCGATTGTATTTGGTGGGGGACATGTTGTTCTGCCATTACTCGAACAGGAAGTCGTACCAAATGGGTTGTTGACAAGCGATGAATTTCTAGCTGGTTATGGGATGGCTCAAGCTGTGCCAGGTCCATTATTCACATTCTCTAGTTACATAGGAACAATGATTAATGGTGTTGCAGGTGGGGTAATTGCAACTGTTGCGATGTTCTTACCTTCCTTCTTATTAGTTATTGGCGCACTTCCATTCTTAAATGAATTAAGACAGAAGAAAAGCTTCCAAGGCATTTTAACTGGGGTAAATGCTAGTGTAGTGGGAATTTTATTAGCAGCCTTTTATAATCCAGTGTTTACTAGTGTTATTGACACAGGAGCTCAATTTTCATTAGCAGTTATTTTATTCATTTTACTTCAGTTCTGGAAAACACCAGCATGGCTGATTGTTATTATAGGTGTAGTGCTCGGGGAAGTAATGGCTTATTTCTTCTATTAAAGTTAAAATGGTCCAAGAGGTGATAAGATGGCAGAACATCATTTTCATTTAAAAGCAGATTGGCCAGGTGGGAGAAATAGTGAAGGATATATTGATGCAGGAAATTTAAAAACGAAAATATCCATCCCACCTGAGATGGATGGTCCAGGAGTTGGAACGAATCCCGATGAAATGCTGCTAGGAGCTGCTGCTACTTGTTATATTATTACTTTGGCAGCAATGATTGAGCGTGCAAAACTCCCATTACATGAAATGGGATTGGAATCAGAAGGAATCGTTGACGTAACAAATGGTGTTTTTACGTTTAAGAAAATTATTCATAAGCCAACAGTTGAATTAAAGTCAGAGGCAAGTGATCAGGAAAGAGAATTATTGAAGAAGCTGGTTGAAAAGGCAGAGAAAAGTTGTATGATATCCCGAGCGATTCAAGGGAATGTAGAATTGGAATTACAAGCAACATTGAAATAGACTGTGAGATTTATTATTAAAAGGATGATTGGCCTGATGGGCTTTTCATCCTTTTTTACGTAGTCAAAGGTAACCATTGGTGAGTCTCGATGCCCTTTGAGTTTAAGAAAAACATCGAAAGGTCATCGATACCCTTCCACAACTCCATTCCTAAAGAATCAATTCTTCTGATCTAAGGGGCATTGATAATTATTGGGCTGCTGGTAGATAATAATGCAAATAGCCCTGATTAATTTCGGTTACTTCTATTGACAATAGCTTTAATTCCGTGTATTTTAAATAAGTCATAGTATTTTTATCGGAATTATAATAGATTAACAACTGGAGGGAACAAAATGGATACTATTTATCTATTGATTAATATAGCTGTTATGCTTGGAATTATTAGTGTATTAATATACATGCAAAAAAAGCACGTTTCTTTTTCTAAACGAGTGTTTACTGGTTTAGGGCTTGGTATCGTACTTGGTGCCATTTTACAGTGGGCTTATGGAAGTGGCTCTGAAGTTTTATCACAAACAACCGATTGGTATAGTATTGTAGGGCGAGGATATATCAATTTCTTAATGATGATTGTTGTACCACTAGTAATGGTATCCATCATTCAATCTATTATTAACCTACAAAAAACTGCGGAACTTGGTAAAATGTCAGGTTGGATTATTGGTATTCTTATTTCAACTACAATGGTAGCAGCGCTAGTTGGTATTTTAACAGCTACAGTATTTGATTTAAGTGCTGAGCAAATTGAGGCTGGGCAAGCAGAATCTGATCGTGGCTTAATGCTTGAAGATCGATTAGTAGATGTGGAAAATCAATCCACTCCACAAAAGATTCTTAACTTCATCCCATCAAATATCTTCTTAGATATGACAGGGCAACGTTCAACTTCAGTAATTGCAGTTGTTATTTTCTCAATTATTGTTGGGATAGCAGTGTTAGGGTTACGAAGAAAAAATCCAGAGCAAGCAGAAATGTTTACGAAGATGGTAAATGCTGTGTACGCCGTCGTTATGCGTATCGTTACGTTAGTATTGCGCTTAACTCCATATGGTATTTTAGCGCTAATGGCAAATACGGTAGCAAGCACTGACTTTGCAGGAATTCTAGAACTTGGTAAATTTGTATTAGCATCGTATGTGGCACTAGGAATTATGTTTATTCTACACTTAATCCTAGTTGGTGTTTTCGGATTAAATCCATTAACATACTTGAAAAAAGTTATTCCAGTATTAGGTTTTGCGTTCACATCCCGTTCAAGTGCTGGTACAATTCCATTAAATATTGCTGCACAGAAAAATTCTCTTGGTGTAGATCAAGGGGTAGCGAACATGTCTGCATCATTTGGTGCGACAATGGGGCAAAATGGATGTGCCGGTATTTACCCAGCAATGTTAGCAGTGATGATTGCACCGTCTGTTGGTATTAATCCACTAGATCCGGGATTTATCCTTCAGTTAGTATTGATCATTGGTATTAGTTCATTTGGTATTGCTGGTGTTGGTGGTGGAGCTACATTTGCTGCATTAATCGTATTATCATCGATGAATATGCCAGTTGCTCTTGCCGGTCTGTTAATCTCAATCGAAGCGTTTATCGATATGGGACGTACAGCATTAAATGTTAACGGATCAATGGTTTCAGGAACATTAACATCACGTATTTTAGGTAAATTAAACTTAAAAACATTTAATGATAAAACAGCAATTGAAGAAACAAGCTCACTATAGAATAAAAATAAACCGCCTCAATTGGGGCGGTTTTTATTTAATCAAAGCCACTATCATGTCTATGTCTTGATGTTTTCCCACTTTATAAAAATTAGCGAATGGACATCCTTGGGACTGCACTCGTTCTACACCATTTTTAATGGTAAACTGTTCCGGTCGTAAATGCTCTGTAACTTCTTCCCAAAACAATGGTGTTGCAATGGAAGCCTCTTTTGTTTTCCGTGGTGAGTAAGGAGCAATAATTGTTTTATCTTTTCCGTGTTGTACATAGTCGATATACAATCGTCCATTCCGCTTATTTTTCATCCTTTCTGTCGTAAACCAATCCGGTTTCTGGTTTTCAACCGTCCAAGCAATCGCTTGAGTAAATACTGCTGTTTCCTCATAAGACATCGTGCCTTCTGGAATTGGAATATGAATTTGCAACCCTTTGTTTCCAGAGGTTTTTATAAATGAAATTAGATTTAAATCATCCAATAGTTGCCTAATGATTTTTGAAGCTTCGATTGCCCAATGGAATTTGCTACGGTCTGGGGGATCTAGGTCAAATACAATCTCTAGTGGTTTGTTACTTGTAATATATTGAAATGGAACATGAAATTCGATGGAGCCGTGATTTGCAAACCACACTAATGAATCCAAAGAATCACAGACAATTAACTTTTCATCGCCCTTACCAACACCCTTAATATAAGAAGGAGCATAACTCGGTAAATGTTTTTGAAAAAATGATTCTTCGTTAATACCATCGGGACAGCGAATAATGGTTAAAGCTCGGTTTTGTAAAAAGGGTAACATATAAGGTGAAATTTCACGCATGTACGTTAATAATTCTCCCTTGGTTCTGTTCGTTTCCGGCCAGTATAATTTATCGGTTTTACTGATGTCTACAGAAGTTGGTAGTAATGCCATGTCAATTTCAAACTGGCTTAATGTGCATTCTTCGGGTGATAGATTTGGCAATAGCGATTTAAATTCAGGTTCACGAAGTTCCCCACGATAAATGTCTAATGTATGAATTGAAGCACATATTGCTGGTGGTAAACGGTAGGTGTCCCCACGTTTGTCCCCATTAGTTAAAAATAATTTTTGTACGGTTTGAAAGGCTTCAGAATCGAGTCCATGCTTGCATTTTCCTACTTCAACTAATTCATCGTTTTGAAATACTTCTACAGAAAAATATTCATTTTTACTGTCATATGCTGTTAAAATAGCTTGGAAGGTGCGCCAGTTTTTAATTTTGTACCAATCACGATGACCTTTACCTGGACCATAGACTCCTTTTTTCCGTTTCGCAATCATTCCTTCCCCTTTAGAATCAAACACAATATTCCAAAGTTCTTTCGGATCAGAAAAAGCTTCGATCAGTTTTATTCTGTCTTTGAAATTGCCAGCTTCAACAAGTTCGACAAGTTTCTGTTTTCGTTCTTCAAATGGTAGTTTTTGTAAGGTTTTGCCTTTTACTGTTAATAAGTCAAAAACCATGAAAGTTGCGGCTCTTTCTGATGATGATTTTTCGATGGATTCTTTATTTTTTAAACGACCTCGTTTTTGAATCGCTGAAAAGTTCGCTTGGTATGGGTTATTCAAAATAACCAATTCTCCGTCCAATTTTAGTGGAAGCATTTCTACAACTACCTTTTCCATCTCCTTACAATAAGCAACAATTTCAGGGAAGTTTGGGGTTAAGTCGTGCTTGTTTTTGCTAGTTAGATGTATGTCCCCGTTTTTACCCCAATCTAATACACAGCGAAACCCGTCATATTTTACTTCATATAGCCAGTCGTCACCCGTGGGGATATCGGTGCTGGCAATTGGCTTCATCACGTCCATTTTTTAAAACTCCCTTCCATTATAAGGTGGCATATTTTCATGAAATTTAATCCACATTGGATAAGTTTAAATGCTTTTCGACAAACTAAAAATTAAAGGAGGTATTTTTGATGCATACGATGTGGAAAGGTACCATTAGCTTTGGATTAGTGAATATTCCGGTGAAGTTGCATGCGGCAACAGAGAATAAAGATGTGCAGCTAAGGCAGTTACATAAAGAATGCCATTCACCGATTAAATATGAAAAGGTATGTCCTGTTTGTGACCGTAAAATAGAAAATGATGAAATTGTAAAAGGGTATGAATATGCTAAAAATAAATTTGTCGTACTAGATGATGACGATTTAGAAGCTTTGAAAAAGGAACAAGAGGATCGCTCTGTAGAAATTGTGGACTTTGTGAAGTTAGAGGAAATCGATCCAATCTATTTTGAAAAAAGTTACTACCTTTCTCCGAATGAAGGCGGAGGAAAGGCATATAGTTTATTACGCGCTGCCCTAAAGGATACGGGGAAAATAGGTGTGGCGAAGATGACGATTCGTTCTAAAGAGCAACTAGCCGTCATCCGAATTTACGAAGATACGCTAGTTGTAGAGACAATTCATTTTCCGGATGAAGTACGAAATGTGAAAGACGTGCCAAATGTACCTGAGGAGACGGAAATTGCGAAGAAGGAATTAGATACTGCTAAAATGTTGATTGAACAATTAACGACTGAGTTCGAACCAGAAAAATATACCGATGAATATCGAACTGCCTTATTAGAATTAATTGAAGAGAAAAAAGGTAAGGACCAAACAGCAACTGCAAAAGACAAGCCAAAACCAGACAATGTGACCGACCTGATGGAAGCACTTCAGGCATCATTGGATCGTGCAAAAAAAGAAAAACCAAAGCCAAAACAGCCTAAAAAGAAAACAACAACTACAGCAAAAAAGAAAAAGGCATTGTAACTATGTAAGTAAAAAAAATTCCGAACAACTCGAATATCTCCCGATAGAGTTCGAATGCGTTCGGAATTTCTGTGTTCGGCAAAAGTAGCTATAAGCAATTACATAGACAAGCAAAGGATAATTAGGTCTAGAGAATTGATCTCGATCGCTCCGGAAATACACTTCGCTTTCTGCGGGTGCTGGTGAGCTTCCTCGAGCATAGCGAGGACAATGAAAAACAAAGTGATAATATAAAAATGTGTCCGACAATTCTATATGCAGTGTAGTATGCAGGGGTTCAGAGGCTGAGACAAAAGTGTTTTAGTTAAAGTAAAACCCGAACTTTATTCAAAATTTAGATTTTCTATGAAATGTAAATGTAGTGTAATCTCTGCCGCTTCAGAAATACACTCCGCTTTCCGCGGGCGGCTGGTGAGCCTCCTCGTGCTACGCACTGTGGGGTCTCACCTATGCCTCTGCTCCCGCAGGAGTCTACGTGTATTTCTTACGCTAGTATGTATTCTTAGACAATAAGAATTATGGATCTACTGCAATATCACTAATTGATTGGAGCGGAGGGCAGTCGACTCCTTGAAAATGCATTTCCAATTGCATTTTCTGCGTGCGATGCTCCTCAGACGTAGTCTTCCTTGGGACTGCGATTACTCGCCCCACCGAAAACATTTGTCCTGCGGGAATAGCACGTGTCCGAAGACCCCAAAAGATGTACCTGCGTCTACTAGAAAGTCTAAGAAGTCAATTCCTCGGTACAAGGCAGCAAAGAAGTTTATTCA
>NZ_FQVW01000049.1 GCF_900129485.1 Ornithinibacillus halophilus | reverse complement strand
ACACGCCTTACAGCGATAGCGTTGCTTTTTCACTTCTTCTCCGTCAACGATAGTCGAATATTTTCCAAAACGGACGATATGCTCTGACTCACAATCTGGACAATGATAACCATTCTTATTTTTACGCTCAGATATTTCTTGAAGAACAGTTCCTGTCGAAGATGATGCAGTAAGTGCATCAATTAAATACTCTCGTAATCGATGTTTCTCTGCTGGATTTAGTTTTTGGATAGCTTTAAGGATATCAGTTGCTCTCAAGGTCATCACCAACTCGTATATTGTTACGCCTATTATAGAACATCTGTTCCTTTTGGTCAAATATCAACATCTAGCTTTAACAGAGCCAATTATAAAATAATGGTTTTGTATAGAAAAGGAGCTAAGAAGATGAGTGCGGTTTTATATGAGAGTAAAAATAACATTTCTTATATCACTTTAAACCGTCCAGAACGGTATAATGCACTGGATAAAGATATGTTAGTTGAACTACTTCACGTAATAGAAATAATAGAAGCTAACGAGGATAAAGTTGTTGTAGTAGCTGGAAATGGAAATGCATTCTGTTCCGGTGGGGATATTACCATGATGAAGAATTTTTCAAGCAAAGAGTTCTTTGATGAAGTTATGGAAACGATAGGACAAATAGTGTACAAGCTGTATATGATGCCAAAATTGGTTATCTCAGCGATCCAAGGTTCTGCAGCAGGGTTAGGGTTAAGCATCGCTTTGACAGCTGACTACGTATTGGCACAACAAGAGTCTAAACTAGGAATGTTATTTATTGGTGTTGGATTGGCACCTGATGGTGGAGGTCATTTCTGGTTGGAACAACGATTAGGTACCCATCAAGCGAAACAATTTACTTGGGGTTTGAAACAAGTGAACGGTCCAGAAGCTAGAAGAATGGGTTTAGTAGATATGTTGACAGAAGAAAGCGTTGTGGATAGTGCAACAAAGCTAGGTCAAAAGCTATTAACGACACCACTTGTTGCAATGATTAAAACGAAGATGATGTACCATAACAAGCATGAAGATACATTAAGACATTACTTAGAAGAAGAACAAAAAACTCAATGGGAACTTCGCCAGACAGAGGATCATCAAGAAGGTGTTGCTGCATTTTTGGAAAAAAGGCAGCCACATTTTAAAGGGAAGTAATAGAGAGTCTTTCAGAACTATACACAAAAAGATAATGAATTTAAGGAATGAGGATTCTACTGTATTGCAAAGTATTTCCTCATTCCTTTATATTGTAAAGCGTTGATACTAATAAAATTTATCGGTGAAACAGTACAAGCTTTGCATCAGGTGAAACACAACGGTGGGTATGTTCACTATACCCTTTTTCCTCTAACAGTGCTCCTCCTTTAGTTTTTGCCTCTTGATCATTCTCTGCCTCAAATGTTTCATCTAATAATTTTTCTCCATTTTTAGCAAATACAGTTAATGCATATTTTCGCATATGCTTACCTCCTCGAAGACTTTCTCCATTACTTATTTCGGTTTAAATTCAAAAACTCCTTCTTTTTTCTTAAAAATAACAATAATATTGTAAAGTGCACTTGACAAAATGAAGTAATGTAATGTACGCTTTACGTAAAGTTGGCTTTACAAAACAAAAAAAGTAGGAGATTAAATGAAAACATTAATTCGGGAAAAAAGAAATGAATGGGGTATGACTCAAGAAGAACTTTCTATCAAGCTAAAAGTTTCAAGACAAACAATCATTTCTCTCGAAAAAGGGAAGTATAAACCTTCTCTTGTATTGGCCCATAAGCTGGCACAAATATTTGAATGTTCGATTGAAGACTTATTCATTTTTGAAGGAGATGAGAATGTTGTTGAGTGAATCATTTCAAAATGATCCATGGGTAATATTAATTATGTTGGCAAATTACGCATTATTACTAACAATCTTTTTCCTGCAACGAAAATATGGCAGAAAAAATCATAGATATGATGAACGATATTATCATGTGAATAATCGAAATAAGGCTCGTTCATGGGATGCAATGCTCGTCATCATGCTAATAGCATGGCCTATTGTCATTATTTTCGATGGTATTTCCTTTAGCTTTTTTTTACTGACTATAATTTATGTACTTCATAATGTTACTCTATTGATTGTAACAGCATATTACAGCAATAAAAATGAAGAAAATTAATGATAGAAGGGAAGATGTAAGATGAGTTTGGTGTTAAATCATGTTACGAAAAAATTCGGCAATGATACTGCCGTAAACAATCTGTCACTTGAAATACCAGATAGTGAGATGTTTGGATTTTTAGGTGGTAATGGAGCAGGAAAAACGACGACCTTTAGAATGATTTTAGGGTTATTGGATATTACAGAAGGTAATATAACCTGGAATGGCTCTAAAATTAACTATAGAACAAGTGATGTAATTGGATATTTACCTGAAGAAAGAGGGTTATATCCGAAATTAAAAGTAAAAGATCAGTTAGTTTATTTAGGGAAACTCCGAGGAATGACTAAAAGTGAAGTATTAACGGAGTTAGACCAATGGTTGGAGCGGTTTAAAGTTCCAGAGTATATCGATAAGAAAGTGGAAGAATTGTCTAAAGGAAATCAACAAAAAATTCAATTCATTTCTGCTGTCATCCATAAACCTAAGCTGCTTATTTTAGACGAACCTTTTTCTGGTCTTGACCCAATCAATGTTGAATTATTAAAAGATGCAGTAATCGATTTGAAGAATCAAGGAACATCCATTGTATTTTCTTCGCATCGTATGGAACATGTGGAAGAACTATGTGAACATTTGTGTATCCTTCATAAAGGCTCACCTGTTGTTCAAGGCTCATTAAGAGAGATTAAACAATCTTTTGGTAAGAAGAATTTAATTATACACGCAGATATGCCTTTAGAATTTTTAAAAGATTATTCAGGAGTATTAAAATATAAGAAGTTAGCTGAAGGCTGTGAACTACAAATAGAGAATGAAGATTTATCACAGAAGATCTTTTCTGCACTACAAAATAAAGGGTTTGTCCGAAAGTTTAATTTAGAAGAACCTTCTTTAAATGATATCTTTATTGAGAAAGTTGGTGCCGCTTATGAATAAGTTTTGGATTATTTTGTCCCATACTTATATGACAAAAGTTAAATCGAAATCATTCTTCATTAGCACAGCTCTTATTCTATTTTTTATTGTGGCTATTGCTAATATGAATAACATTATCGAATTATTTTCAAGTGAGGATAAAAATAAAATTGCCGTAATCGATGAGTCTGGAGTATTATTTGATCCATTAAATCAATCGATAGAAAGTACTAATGAAGATGTTGAATTGATTTTATATGAAAACTCAACCGATGAAGCAAAAGAAGAAGTTCAGGAGGGAGAGCTTGGTGCCCTTGTCGTTTTAAGTTTAGATGAAAATGAATTTCCTGAAGCTAGTTACTATGCAAACAATATATCAGATAATTCAACTGAGAGTATGTTAGAGCAGCAGATTCAACAAATTAAAGTAGTGATGGCTACTCAAAAGGCTGGAATCGATCAGCAGATTTTAGCCGATATTTATGAACCAATCACTTTTACGAAAAATGCATTAAGTGAAGGAGCAAAAACTAGCGAGGAACTAAACCAAGCAAGAGGTATTGTGTATGTCATGCTATTTATTTTGTATATGGCAGTCATGATTTATGGCACTATGATAGCAACAGATGTGGCAACGGAGAAGTCTTCAAGGGTAATGGAAATACTGGTGTCTAGTGCGTCACCAATTACACATATGCTTGCAAAAATAGTAGGAATTGCATTGTTAGGACTTACTCAGATTATCTTAATACTTGCTGTCTCCTATGTTATGATTCTATCTAAAAAAGATGAATTAACTGGTGGCTTCTTTGAATACTTTGGCATCCAAAATACATCAGTCTCAACGTATGTGTATGGGATTGTATTCTTCTTGTTAGGTTATTTATTATATGCTACACTTGCTGCCATGTTGGGTTCATTAGTGAGTAGAGTAGAAGAAGTTCAACAATTAATTACACCGATGACATTATTAATTATCGTTGCTTTTATGCTATCTATGGTAGGAATCAATATGCCAGAGTCTAACATTATTACAGTTACTTCATTTATCCCATTCTTTACGCCAATGGTAATGTTCCTAAGAGTAGGCATGCTTGAAGTTCCTATTTGGGAAGTTGCTCTATCCCTCGGATTATTAATTGGTACGATTGCATTATTTACCATTATTGGTGCAAGAGTGTATAAAGGTGGCGTTCTAATGTATGGGAAATCTAGTTCCTTAAAAGATATAAAGAAAGCAATTGCTTTATCGAAGAAAGAAAAATAATATTTTTTTTGGAGGTGTGTTTTTGAAAGGGAACCTAAGAGGACCACTTATCACGTCATTAGTGATTTTATTCTTGATTCCATTGTTTTTCTTAATCATCTCTATGATAACGAGTGATTGGCGCTATGTTTTATTTAGTGTTCCACCTGCATTGTTTGCGGGATTAACAGGATTAATGGTAACAGTTAATGAAAGAAAAAATTTAAAAGATAACGATTGAAGAAAAGGCAAAGGCTTAGGAATCTACATCCTAACAACTTTGCCTTTTCACGTTCATTAATATAAAAGCTGGTAAATAAAAAATGTATCCTAAATATAAATAAGTTGTGTTGTAAAGGAAGAAGAGAGGTTTACATATCTTTATCACACTATCTCTCTTAAATCATATTTATTTAGAATTGACCTACTATTTTTATTGTTGATTGGAGCGAAGGACAGTCAACTCCTGTGGGAATAGCACGTGTCTGAAGACCCCACAGCGGCGCTTTTTCCGCGAGGAGGCTGAAGCCGTGCCCACGGAAAGCGACTGTCCGTAGCGGAAATCAACTGTGCAGAAATTCAAAGGTTTAATTCGTAAAATAATAAATACGAATCATTTCATTTCCTACGTATCGAACGTGCATTCGTTTTTATTTTTTGGTAAACTGAAACTATTAGATGGAGGTGAGATTCCATGGAAAAACAAATTTCATTTATTCATGCAGCCGATTTACATTTAGATAGCCCATTTAAAGGGCTAGCTAACCTACCAGAACATATTTTCCAACAAGTAAAAGACAGTACATTTACGGCACTTAATAATCTAGTAGATTGTGCGATAGAAAAACAAGTAGATTTTGTATTATTAGTTGGCGACTTATTTGATAATGAAAGCCAGAGTCTGAAGGCACAAGTGAAATTACGTACGGCTTTTAAAAAATTAGCTGAACATAATATAAATGTGTATTTATCTTATGGAAACCATGACTATATGAAAGGAAATGTACATCCCATTACGTATCCTGATAATGTATTTATATTCTCAAGTGAAAATGTTGAATCCTTTAACTATAAGGATTTGGCCAAAATCTATGGATTCAGTTATGAACATCGTGTCGTAACGAATAAAAAAGTGGATGAGTATCACATCCAATCTAGTAGCACTCCTTTTCATATTGCCATGCTTCATGGAAGTTATGGAGACAATGCAGAGCATGATACGTACGCACCATTTCAATTAACAGATTTAACAGAGAAGGAATTTGACTACTGGGCGTTAGGACATATTCATAAAAGGGAGATAATACATAGTAATCCATCAATTATATATCCTGGAAATATACAAGGCAGGAATCGAAAAGAAGTAGGGGAAAAAGGGTGCTACTATGTGAACATGAACGAGGCCTTAACTGAAAAAGAGTTTATTCCTTTACATGCAATTGAGTTTAGCCAATTGTCTGTTGATGTTTCAGAAGCAACAGCCATTGATCAATTAGAAAATAGACTTAGAAGTAAACTAGAAGAATTGAATAGCCCAACTCCACAATTGATTGAATTAACATTAACAAGCAGTCAAGAGATAATTTTAGAATGGAAGATCAATCATTTAATTGACGATGTGATTGAAATACTGAACGATTTTTTTACTGAACAAAAAAATTGGCGCTATATTTATAAAAGTAATATGAACTTTAACCAACAACGCTTAACTGAAGAAGGCGAGCATTTTGTAGCTGAATTAACTCGACACTTTCAAGATGCACCAATCCAAGAATATATAAGTGAATTGTATCAACATAGGCAAGCGAGGAAATTTCTCGATCGTCTAACAGCAGAAGAAATGGAAGAAATCAAAAAAAGTGCACAAGAGTTATTGATTCATGAACTTTCAAATTCGGATGAGTGATAGGAGGTGTAACTAAATGAAATTAAAGAAAGCAACGATATACGGCTTTGGTAAATGGGTTGATTTTACTATCGATTTTACAGATGAGTCGTTTATTTCTATATATGGTGAGAATGAGTCGGGAAAATCATCCATCCAACGATTCATCATGTTCATGTTATTTGGTTTACCACCTAAGAAACGTGCTTTTTATCGCCCGAAAACAAGCAGTAAAATGGGGGGACGTCTAACCCTGATTGACCCTACCATAGGGGAATTCACTATCGAACGTTTTGATGATAAGTGGAATGGAGCGGCAGTTTGTTATACCGAGGATGGACAGTATGATGAAAAGTGGCTTAAGGACTTACTTTCTGGGATTAACCGGAAAATGTACGAATCAATTTATACATTCTCTGCTTTGGATTTAAATCAAATTCAATCGATGAAAGAAGAGGATATTGGAGAAGTTTTATTTAGCATTGGATTAACCGGTTCTACACAAATATATTCTCTAGAGAAGAAATTGGAACAAGACATTAGCGAATTATTTAAACCAACCGGGAAGAAGCCAACTATAAACCTGCAATTGAATAAAATAAAAGAATTACATCATCAATTAATAGAAAAAAAGAATGATGAAAGTAAATATGAAGAAAAAAAGTATAGTTATGAACAAATTTTAAATTCCATTGAATTATTAAAAGGAACTATAAAGAGCAAAAAGGAAACATTATTAACGTTAGAAAAACAAATGCAGGCACTGCCATCCTTATATGATTTTATTTCATATCAAAATGAATTACATAACCTACCAAAAAGCAGTTCGTTTCCAGAGGATGGAATTAATCGACTTCAACATTTAAAGGAAAATATGATCCCTTTAACCAGTGAAAAGAAGCTCTTACTTACTAATGAACAGAAATACAAGAAAGAAATTGAACAATTGCAATATGAAATCGATAGACTCATTCCTTTTGAAGAAGAGGCCAAGTCATTTCAAGGTTCGTATTCTGCTTATCGAGAACATTTAGTGGAAAGCAATCAACTTCAAGAATCAATTCAAAAACACGAACAGCAAATCCAAACAGAACTGCAAGCATTAAATATAGGTTTAACAGTACATGACATGGAAAGTCTAGAATTACCTTTTCATTTAGAGCAAACATGGAATGACTTAAGAAAGAAAAAGGAACAATTGAGCTTAGAGAAAGAGAAGTTAACTGAAGAAAAGAAAATACTTAACAATAAACAGCACGTTTTAGAGAACCAGATTTATGAAGTTAAACAGAAGCGCTATCCTCAGAATGAAATTGAGAAATTGAAAAAGATCCTTGATAAGTACCAAGAGAACAAAATGCTAGAAAAGCTACAAGAAGAGACAATAGCAAAACAGGAAAAATGGAAAAAAGATAAATTAGCAAGCTCCAAAAAGTCTTCTATCTATTTAAGTATAAGTCTGATTTTAGCTATCTCATTTGGTTTATTAGCTTACGTTACGGATCAAACACTGTTGATGAGCGTGTCTATTGGAATCATTGTACTAGGGGTTGGCCAGTGGATATGGAATCGAAATTCGATGAAAGATATGGAGAAAATGATATCACCATCAACAGTTATAACACCTAAAACGACAATGACTGAGCAAGAAAAATATGAAGTAGAAAAGGTTGTTCGTGATGATAAAGATTTATCCCAGCAGTACGAAGACTTACAGAATCAAAAAAGAAACAACGACCTTCAAGAAATTCAGTGGGATGAAAAGAATACGATATTTTTGGAAAAAGAAAAGAATTTAAAGTTTACTATTGATGAACAGCGTGAGGGATACCCATTTCTACAAAATCTTGATGTTGTGTATTGGCCGGAACTTTACCAATCATTAAAAGGAATTATTCGCATTCAACACCAGCAAACAGAGCTTGGTAAACGGTTAACAAAAGTTAATAAAAGTTTAGCCCGATTCTCAGATAACCTTCAATCCTTTATGAATAATATGCTTTCAATCTCTGAACAAAAAAATGTTGATGTTCTAATGGAACATATAAATAATACCGTATCAGAACTCAATAAAAAGAAAGATAATATTGCTCATTATGAAGAATTAATGGACGAGAATCAAGAGCAACTCTTAAAAATCAATCAACAAATGAACGAATTTGAAATAGAAGCAAACCGATTATTTCAAGCAGCGAATGTTCATACTGAAGAGGAGTTTTATAAAAAAGCTAGAGAACTCTCTAGACGGCAGGAATTACAAGAAGCTTGCGAGAACATTCGTAATCAATATTCAACTTATTTTTCAGAAGATGAGTGGAATCAATTAATAAATCGCCTTCCAAAAGAAAGCACCTTGAAGCTTTCTTTAAACGAAACAAAAAGTGATTCCGATCAACTAGAATTAGAACTAGAAGAAAAAAGACAGCAATTAGCAAACCTTAAGATTGAATTAGAGAATTTGGAGTCTGCAGAAAACTATTCCAAGTCATTACATGAGTTTGAAATGGAACAGGAATATTTAAACCAATTAGCAAAAAAATGGGCAATACATCAAACTGCAAAACAAGCCTTAATCGAAACTCGTAATGAATATCGTGATAAGTACTTGTCTAAAGTAATGGAACTAACCTCAAAATATTTCCAGTACTTAACAGATGGTGCCTATAAACGAGTTCACCCACCAGAGAATGGGAATTTATTTCGTGTGGAATCTAGTGAGCAGATCCATTTTGAAGTGAATGAATTATCCCAAGGGACGATCAATCAATTATATGTGGCCCTTCGGATTGCAATTAGCGAAATTATGAGCAAAGAGACTAGACTACCATTTATTATTGACGATGCATTTGTTCATTTTGATAAGTCACGAACAAAACTTATTATTGATTTGTTAAGAGAACTGGCAAACGATAATCAGGTGATATTATTTACGTGTAAAAAAGAGGTTAAAGATTTCTTTTCACCACAAAATAGTATCAATTTAACCACTTTGGTTCCATTAACAGGAAAATAATGATAAACTATCTTCATATTAGAAGATGTTTTAAACACAGTTAAACCTAACAATTAGAACATTTATCGTAGCATTTGGAGGGGTTGCCATTGCCAGGTGACAATAGTAAGGAATGGGAAAAATACGAAGAAACAATTGATAAATTTATCCAAATAATTGCAAAGAACATGAACCTATATGGTATTACTTCCTCTGTAGGAAGATTATATGGAGTTTTGTATTTTTCAGATCAGCCTATGACATTGGATGATATGCGTGACGCATTAGAAATGAGCAAAACAAGTATGTCTACAGGTGTACGAGCATTGTCTGATATGAGAATGGTTGAGCCTACTTATAAAAAAGGTATTCGTAAGGATCTATACCAATCAGAAGAAGACTGGTACAAATCGTTTACTTCCTTATTCGGGAATAGATGGCGTAAACATACAGAATCAAATATTGAAGAAACAGAGGAAACGATTGAAGAATTGGAAGAACTTTATGAGAAAACTTCTGATGAGGAATTGAGAAATAAAATTCAACATGATATGGATCGCCTTATTTATGCTAAAAATTATTATACTTGGCTAATGAAATTCATCCGTGTCATCGAATCAGGAGAAATCTTTAATTATATTCCAAAAAATGAATAGAAAAACTACCAAGAGATTGATTAAAAAGCGGATATACGTTATTTAATCAATCTTTTTTCATAAAAGAAAGTAGTATTTTAGAGATGGCTAGCATCAGCGCATTCTTATAGGGGGAATTTTGATGAAAAAGGGAATAGGTAGTTACCTAGTAGGAGACTCATTTGAAGGGTTCGTATTAATAAAAGAGTCATCAAGGGGATTAACTAGTAATGGAAAACCATTTCTTACACTGATACTAAGGGATGCAACAGGGGAAATTGAAGCAAAGCTTTGGGATGTGACCAAAGAAGATGAAGTAATTTTTATTGCCGAACAAATCATTTGGATAACAGGAGAAGTGAATCAATTCAGAGGAAAGCCACAAATGAAGATAACGTCGATTAGACCTTCTCAACCGACTGACGGTGTCCATGTATCTGAATTTATTGAAAAGGCACCAGTTGAAAGAGAAGAGTTAATGGAAAAACTAACCGAGACAATTTTTGAAATGAAAAATCCAAATCTTCAACGAATTGTACGAGCATTTATTAAGAAATACCAAGAAGCTATTTTAACCTATCCAGCTGCAAGTAAGAATCACCATGAATATGTATCAGGGTTAGCTCATCATATTGTTAGTATGCTGGCTGTCGCAAAGGAACTAGGCAACTTATATCCTCAGATTAATAAAGATTTGCTATACGCCGGAATTATTCTCCATGACTTAGGTAAACTTAAAGAACTTTCTGGAGTTGTGTCAACATCTTATACGTTAGAAGGGAAATTATTAGGCCACATTCCAATGATGGTAGAAGAAATTGGTCATATGGCTAAAGAGTTAGATATTGAAGGTGAAGAAGTTTTAATTCTACAACATATGGTATTAAGTCACCATGGTAAGAAAGAATGGGGAAGTCCTACGCCACCATTAATCCGTGAAGCAGAATTATTACATTTTATTGATTTAATTGATGCAAAAATGAATATGTTAAACCGTGCATTAGAAAAAGTGAAGCCAGGAGAATTCACGGGAAGGCTATTTGCCATGGACAATCGTACATTCTATAAACCTTCGTTTGAAAAGGAATAGCTAAAGTAACAGTAATGATTTTATCTCTTTGTACATATATATATGGTAGACATGTTGGACAAGGAGGTATTAGCATGATTTTTGGAGTGCCATGGTGGGTTTTTATGATGGTTCTATTTATTTTCTTTAGTGGATATATGGCTTTTCGAGCTATGCGTGCAGAAAAAGCACTTGAAGAGCATTATATCGAAAGAGAAGGAAATATTTACATGGAACGAATTGAAGAAGATCGAAAGAGAAAACAAGACAGTGATCAATCCAGAGAACAACAAGTTTCACATTAATACTCATTAAGATAAGCGTAGAGTGCCCGTTTTGCGATGTACGGACTGGAATGAGTCTTGTTCTTGCAAGAAATTTCATATCTATTAAAAAAGCTAGTACAGTTTAGTTATAAATTGTACTAGCTTTTCCTATAATTATGCGTTTGTTTCAAATAAATTTTCAAATTCTTCTATCTTAATATCAACATTAGCATCTTTCATTAGCTCATCCATTTTTTCTTGAAGATATGTTTGTTCTTCTTGATTAAGTTTTTCATAAGATAATTGAAGTCGAACATCTTCTTTTTTCTCTTCGAATGTTGGTTTGTCCGTTACCTGAATGATATGGAAGCCGTGTTCTGTCTCAACAGGACCACTTATTTCATTTTCGTCTAGACCAAAAGCAGCTTCTTCAAATTCAGCAACCATTCTACCAGTGGCGAAATATCCTAGGTCGCCACCCTTATCTTTAGTACCGTCTGTACCATATTCAGCAGCTAATTCTGCAAAATCATCTCCATCATCAAGTTTTTGCTTGATTTCTTTTGCAGTATCTTCATCTTCTACTAATATATGACTTGCTTTAATTTCAATTTCATTGTTCTCTACCATTTCATCATACTTTGCTTGTAAGTCTTCATCAGAGAAGGAGAAATCTTCAAAAGCTAATTTTTCTTGAAGAATCGTTTGACGCATGTATTCTGTGTAATCTTCCTCATTCATAAACCCTTGATCGTATAAGAACATTTGGAAGTTATCACCTTGATATTTCTTTGTATTCTCTACCCTTGCAGTAACTTCTTCTTCAGTAACATCGAAATTGTTCTCTAAAACTTTGAAAATGATCATTTCTTGTAGTAAACCTTCACCTACACGATTTTTCATTTCATTGTAATAATCTTCTTTCGTAATATCTCCTGCTTCTGTTTCAACAACAACATCAGGATCAACAGTTACTTCGTCATTATTTGCTGTATCTTCATTATTGTTGTTATCATCTGAAGTACATGCAGATAAAGTGAGAATTCCTGCTGTGATGGTGGCAGCGATGGCTAGTTTTTTCATGTTCGAACACTCCTATTAAATTGATTAAGTTTTCACTAAAGATAAATATACCACAAAATACTACAAAAAAAATAGTCCTATATACTATAGGAGAAGAAAAAGTTAGCTCATTGCATTTAAAACTCGTAGATAAGATGAAACGAGTAATATTAGAATCATAATATTAATAACCCGAAAAACACTAGCTTGTTTCTCAGAGTTCATTTCAAGTTTAGTACAAAATTTTTGAGTTAATGAATTAAATATAAATAGGATAATAAGTGCGTAGACGAGAAAAACTACGATCATCCAATGACCTCCTTCTAACCAATAAAATCTCTATGTACGTTTGAAATCATGTTCTTCTTCTTTCTTATTAATTACTTTACCAAATTATTTCACATATGAATAGGCAAAAATCTAGGATGAATAGAAAAAGGACCATTTTGTATGGTCCTAGCTCGATTCTTTTAACAATATATCAAATCCATTATTTCCATTTTCAACAAAGGACTTTTTGGGCGCCTTTGCAATATGGTGGATATATAAGAAGTCTACATAAGTCATCCCCACATGAATGGAGGTTAATATTAGTGTATAAACATAGTAATCTACAACAAGCCAGCTCATCATAATACCTGGTAAGGTAATGAAAAATGTTGGTGCAATTGCTACGAGTAACGACATTGTTTTGCTTATGTGTGCATTCGTACAATATGTTAATACGGGTGTACGATTACGATTTTTATGAAATACCATTTTTACTGGCTTTTTTGCAATTATTAAAGGCATCATATGTGATAATGTGTGTAGAATTGGTAGTGTGATAAGTGCTATAATAAAGTAAACAATTCCGGAATCATTCGTATTGGTTTCTCCATGTATGATTGAAAAAGGTACATAAAGGGTAATAAATGTTAATAGACTAATCAAAAATGAAATGTACTTTAACCATTGTCTCCCATATTCTTTTTCGAGGTTGATTGATTTCCAGCAATTCATTTTTGATCCCCCCATTAGTTGTTTGTTTAGTCGGATTTGAAAACCTTAATGAATGATAGTATGTTTTAGCATAAAAATCAATAGGTTTTTAAAACAATTTTGGTTAATTTTTTGTAAAGTAGGAGGATGTCATGGAAAAGTTAAATGAAAACGATAATACTACATCATTTCATTTACAACTTTTGTCAAAAACATTAGATTTGGAAAAATATCCATTTATCCAACTTGTTATAATACATAATATTACAAATGCAGAATATAAAGACATCCTGAATTTATTACATTCATTAGAAGAAAAATATGAACAGCAGAAAGAAGAAGGTTTATTAGATTTTACATCGTTGTTAGTCCAATTTGCTGGCATGCTAAATGAGAAGTTAGATCCAACTGAAACAATATTTGCCCTGTATACAGAGGGATACTTTCCGACATTAATGGAAGTATTTATTGAAGTATTACAAAAAGAGGGTAAATGAAAAAGGCTATTCTAAATTACTTAGAGTAGCCTTCTTGTTTATCATTTAATTCTTCTGAAAAACGATTCTAACTGTGAGTGAAAATCAATAATCTTCGTAAGTTGATCATTTAATTTTGATTGATCTTCAGAATCATCGCTTGAATCAATCAATGTATCCATTTCCAACAGTGCATCTTTCCTATGATTGGTAGCATCAATCCACTTATTTATATAAGAACTCATGAATAACTTGAAAAGCTGTGAGTTTGCTTGATATAAATCTTTTCTTACCCCTTTTTTCCATACTAGAGTTACTAGATTTAAATCTGATAAACTACGAACACTGGTACTCATTGATGTTTTACTCTTTCCAAGTGCTTCACTCATTTCATCTAACGTCTTCGGCTTCTCAGCCAAATATAAGTAAGCAAATAAACGAGCTTCTAATGGAGTTAAATCAAACATTTCTAATGTCTTAGCGAATTCATTCATTATTTTACTTCTGGTGGGTTCGGTGTGGTAATCCAACATGCGTTCCTCCTAAAACCTTGCTATATAAAGGGTACAACAAATTAGAAACGATTAAAAATAGGTACTTCATAAGGATTTAGGAGGAAAAAGAAGTATTTCAAAGGAAAATGAACAAAAAATCTGTACAGAATAAACTGTACGTAAAATACAATCGAAATTGAAGGTATATAAAGTTTGTGCAGTATGGGTAAAAAGGTATATAGTTATACAAGTAAGTTAGCTGCTCGGTAATTGGGCATTTTTACTATGCCGTTTAATAGAGTAGTAGGGTAAAAGAATTTAGAGACAACTAAAGAGGTGAAAGATGTGCCGGTAATAGAGGCTAAAAACTTATCGAAGGTATTTGGTAAGAATCCAAAGCATGCACTAGAGCTATTGGATGAAGGCTTATCAAAAGATGAGATATTAAAGAAGAGCGGAAATACGGTCGGTGTTAATCGTGCTTCTTTTTCAGTTGATGCTGGAGAGATCTTTGTTATCATGGGACTTTCTGGTAGTGGGAAATCAACGTTAGTTCGTTTAATCAATCGATTGATTGAACCAACAGAAGGAAGCATCTTAATTGATGATCAAGATTTAGCAACGATGGATAAGAAAGAATTACGTCAAGTTCGACGCGAGAAATTAAGTATGGTCTTTCAACGTTTTGCATTATTTCCACACCGTACTATTTTGCAAAATGCAGAATATGGTCTGGAAATTCAAAATGTACCTAAAGAAGAGCGCAGCCAAAAAGCGAAGGAAGCTCTTGAAATGGTAGGGTTAGGTGGTTATCTTGACCAAAGACCTGATCAATTATCTGGTGGGATGCAACAGCGCGTAGGACTTGCCAGAGCATTAGCAAACGATCCAGAAGTATTATTGATGGACGAGGCATTTTCTGCACTTGACCCATTGATACGTAAAGATATGCAGGATGAATTACTAGAATTACAAACGAAAATGAAGAAAACGATTATCTTCATTACCCATGATTTAGACGAAGCACTTCGTATCGGTGATCGCATTGCATTAATGAAAGACGGTTCTATTGTTCAAATAGGGTCACCAGAAGAAATTCTAATGAATCCAGCCAACGATTATGTTGAGCGATTCGTAGAAGATGTTGATCGTTCTAAAGTATTAACAGCACAACACATTATGAAGCGTCCAGAAACAATCAACATTGAAAAGCATGGGCCTCGTGTTGCGTTAGAGCGTATGCGTGAAGAAGGATTGTCTAGCATTCTAGTAGTAGATAGCAATCGTAATCTAAAAGGATATGTTACTGCCGAAGATGCTTCAGAAGCACGTAAAAATGATGTGCGTGATATTCATGAAGTTTTACAAACGGATATTAAAAAGGTAGATAAAGAAACAGGTATGCAAGACATCTTTACTATTATTAATGGTTCACCCATTCCAGTAGCAGTAGTAGAAAATGAAAGATTAGTAGGTATAATCGTTCGTGGAGCTGTAATTGCTGCGTTAGCTGGAGATAGTGAGGTGAATTTAGATGTTTGATACGTTAAAAACATGGTTTACAGAAGGTATTCCGATTGCAGAAGGTGCAGAATGGTCTAAAAATAAGATTACAGATTGGTTTGCATTCTTATTTGAGCCAATAAAAGAACACTTTGGGGATTTCATGAGCTGGCTATCAGAAGATGTACTCATGAACATTCCACCATATATCTTAATCATTGTAATAGCAATCATTGCTTTCTTTTTATCTGGGAAAAAACTTGGATTGCCAATATTCTCGATTGTAGGACTATGGTTAATCTATAACCAAGGATTATGGGACCATTTAATAAGTACATTTACTTTAGTACTACTAGCTAGTATTTTATCTGTAATAGTAGGTGTCCCATTAGGTATTTTAATGTCTAAGAGTAGTATTGCTGAAGCAATTATGAAACCTGTTCTTGACTTTATGCAAACTATGCCAGCATTTGTATATTTAATCCCGGCAGTTGCTTTCTTTGGAATTGGTATGGTTCCAGGTGTGTTTGCATCATTAATATTTGCAACACCACCAACCGTACGTTTTACAAATCTTGGTATTCGCCAAGTATCTAAAGAATTAGTAGAAGCATCTGAGGCCTTTGGTAGTACTGGGGCACAGAAATTATTTAAGGTTGAACTTCCAATGGCTAGAGCAACAATTATGGCTGGTATTAACCAGACCGTAATGCTAGCACTATCTATGGTTGTTATTGCATCCATGATCGGTGCACCTGGTCTTGGTAGAGAAGTATTATCTGCACTACAACGTGCACAAGTAGGTCCAGGATTTGTAGCCGGTATCGGTATTGTTATTTTAGCAATTATTATTGACCGATTTACCCAAACTGCAAATTCTAAAAAAGAATAATAAATTTTGTTGGTATCTTTTCATAAAGAAAAGTTTCCATATATAAAAAAGAAAAAGGGGAGAGATTCGTTTATGTTTAAACGTAATTGGAAAGGTCTTGGCGTAGCGTTAGGACTTTCATTAACATTATTTGCTGCAGGTTGTGGCTCTGATGATGAAAATAATTCAGAAGGTGCAGCTAATGGCAATGATGAAGTTAATTATAGCGAAGAGCTAGATTATAAGATCACAGGTATTGAAGCTGGTGCTGGAGTATTTAAAGCATCTGAACAAGCTCTAGAAGATTATGGGCTTGAAGGTTGGGAATCAGTTGCATCTTCTAGTGGTGCAATGGCTACTGCATTAGGTGAAGCAATTGATAAAGAAGAACCTATTATTGTTACTGGTTGGTCTCCGCACTGGAAATTTGCTAAATATGACCTTAAATATCTAGAAGATCCAGAAGGTACATTTGGCGATGCTGAGATTATTGGAACAATGGTTCGTGAAGGATTAGAAGAAGATATGCCAAACGCATACACTGTATTAGATCAATTCTTCTGGACAGAGCAAGATATGAATGATGTTATGCTTGAAATCTCTGATGGTGGAGATGCAGCAGAAGTAGCAGCAGCTTGGGTTGAAGATAACGCTGATAAAGTTTCAGAGTGGACTGAAGGTGCTGAAGAAGTTGACGGTAAAGAAATCGAACTAGTATATGTTGAGTGGGATACAGAAGTTGCATCTACTCATGTTGTTGGAAAAGTACTAGAGGATCTTGGATTTGATGTAACTGTAACTCCAATTGACAATGCTTTAATGTGGCAAGCAGTTGCTACTGGTGAAGCAGATGGTATGGTAGCAGCATGGTTACCAGCAACTCATGGTGACTTATATGAAGAGTATAAAGATCAATTAGTAGACCTAGGTGCAAACCTTGAAGGTGCTAAAATCGGTCTTGTTGTTCCATCTTACATGGATATCGACTCAATTGCTGACTTACAACCAGCTGAATAAGTAATATATACAAAAATAGCAGGGGCTTATGCCTCTGCTATTTTTTAATTTAAAAAAGAAGAAATAAAATTTCAGAGATGTCTAGCTCCGAGCGCCTGCGACTAGCAAAGGAACTACATAGAATTACTTCAATTGCAGTTGTGCTGAGTAATTGCTTTCACCACCGTACCAGACCATACGTCGCAAAGTGTTCGCTCTGTGCTTTTCTAATGCTTTTGGACCTTTTCTTCAAGGTCGCGTAAGCTAGTTTCAATTTGTTCAAGGTATTCCTTAATATTTTCCTGATGTGGTTCAACAGTTTTTTTCCATTCATTTACAGAGTCTTTCATTTCATGGGTTAACTCTTTCACTAGAGTTACACCTTCTTTAGATGTAGCTGCAATTTGATCTTTCAATTTTAATCCATCTTGTTTTAAGTTTGCAGCAAGTTCTTTTAATTCAGCGCTTTGTTCTTTCACACGGTACCGTAACTCTTTTCCAGAAGAAGGTGCTGTAAGTAATGTTGCTGAAGCACTCACAATCCCTCCAACTAAAAATCCTAATAATAAAGATTTTCCACTAGACATAAGATTTTAGCTCCTTCCCGTTTCCCTATTTTTCCCTTTTAAAAAAAATGTATGTAATTTTATTATACTACTTACTTCTTAAAAAAATCCTCTGACAAGCTTTTTGCCAGAGGATTTCAGTTTTATTCAAAAGAAAAGAAAGTATGAAATTTCAGAGATGTCTAGCTTCAAGCGCCTGCGACTAGCGAGACTTCCTTCGCCTTCGTACGATAAGTCAACATCGACTCCCGTTGGTCGTCGTGTTTCCTTTATCTCCTACGCCGCCTCAGTCCAGTCCGTACGTCGCAAAGCGGGCTCTCTGCGCTTTTCTTAATTAACCGTCGCTAGTTGCGAACGTTTCATAATTTGCTGAACGATTGGATAGACAATTACCATTAGCACGGTGTTTAATGCAGCTGCAGGTAAGACAACCGAAACGAACAATGCTAGGAATGTTCCTTCCATTAAGCCTAAGAAGAACAATGCAACTGTTAAGAACACAGAACCACTAATCATTGTCCCAATGGCAGTTAGTACGCCAGCACTAATATTAGGATTTACTTTTTCCTTAATAATTAATAACAAAGCAAAAAATAGAATTCCTGTAATTGGTTTGTCAATCAAATTGGCAATTTGCCCACCTGGTGTAGTTGTCGTTAATGCAGATATAATACCACCTGCGATTGAAACTAAAACAACGTACTTCGCTTTCGGGAATAAAATAATTCCTAAAAACATCATGGACAACAACATGTCTGGCTTCATTCCATAAACAAACCCTGGAATGACATAGTGCAACACAGCACCAATCCCCAATAGTAGTGACAAAATAACTAAAACTCTAGTATTCATTTGTACCTCTCCTCATCTAAGCTATGCTAAGCTCATAATTTTTTAGTTCCTCAACTGTACGCTCACCGTCAGTTGCAGAAACTTATTTACTAGTATAACAGACATGTTCAAAATTAAAAAGTAGAATTTTCAGATTTAGTTAATTTTATTTCCGATTTCACTCGCAATTTCCTGTAATTTCTCAGGTGTGTATTCGGAACTATTTTCTTGCCAGTTTAAAGAGAAACCATCCTCGTTCCCGTATCGTGGAATTAGATGAATATGTAAATGGAATACTGATTGATAGGCTGCTTTTTCATTATTGTTTAATAAGTTGATTCCAACTGGGTTATATGCATCGCGAATCGCATTGGCCACTTTGGGTACTCGTGCAAATAATTCACTTGCAACATGCTCTGGTGTTTCATAAATGTTCTTAGTGTGCTGTTTTGGAATGATTAAAGTATGTCCTTTTGTCACTTGACTAATATCAAGAAATGCATATACATGCTCATCCTCATAAACCTTTGAAGAAGGAATTTCTCCATCAATTATTTTACAAAAAATACAATCTTCGTGAGACATTACGACAACTCCTTAGTTAGTTTGTCCCTATTGTATAAATAAATGGGTTGGAAAGTAAAGTGGAACGAGGGGCAGAGGCCATTGCAGATGGTTGGGTTCGGGAACTTTTGTAGAGACTTCGGTGAAAAAGGAGAATGTTCTGTGAGATTTTCAAAACTTCGAGTAAATTTCAGTAAACTTCAAGTAAATTCCAAGAAACTTCGGGAATTGTCCTAACATAGCACCTTGGAGAATCCATCCCCGTAAATAAAAACAGACACCGCTCTACTCGAGCGATGTCTGCCGTATGAAGAAAGAGGATGACTTGACTCAATAATACTAATGTTGGGGACTTGTAATTTTAGTTAATCTGCTTAACGCTTCTTAACTTGCTTACAAAAACCTTTTTGTCAGTATCTCATGGCGTTGAGATAATTTCTGGCAAAAGGGTTTTATCTCATTAGATTATCGTTCACTAACACCTCATTTGTTTTTTACACAATTTTTATTGTAGTGAAGCTTTTTTATTCGCCAACACTAACACCTCATTTGTGTTTAACAAATTGACTTGCAGTGAATCATCCTCGTTTCTTCACTAGTTATTGTGAACCGATATCCATTTTATATACACATTTTTTTAAAAAAATGTCGAATTACCGATTTTCCGAACGAGAAAGCTCATGCAGGTCGTAGACCGTCTTTAGACATGGGATGATAGTGAGGTCAAATACGGAGTGCCACTTTTAACCGTAAGGTTTTGTGGCACTTCAAGTA
>NZ_FQVW01000090.1 GCF_900129485.1 Ornithinibacillus halophilus | reverse complement strand
GGAGGCTGAGGCCGTGCCCGCGGAAAGCGACTGTCCGCAGTGCAAATCAACAAAGCAGTTACATCAGAATTGAATAATTCATTAAAAATTAGATTTCACCTAAAGACTAACATTCTAACTACCTTCATGGTAATTGTTCGACTTTGGATTATAGAGATTAAGTTATGTTCCAGCCCTCTATGTATATGACTTTTTTATTAATCGGACTTTTTCAGCAGCCTCGGGAAGGGCCTGCGGGTCTCTCCTTGCGTTGCTAACATTTAGTGAGGAAAGAAAGCCCCCCCCAACTAGATGAAGTTTCACTGATATGTTCAAATTATTCAATCCCTTTTCATTAAATTTTCACAATCAATTAGTATGCTAAAATATATAGAAAAGGGAGGAATATAAGTGATTTTTAAGATGAAAGAAAAAGGCTTTCAAGCCGAATTAGAATACGATGTTTTAAATGTATCAGCAGATGAAAACTTCGGATTTCGACCATATCAATTGTTAATCTCTTCTATTGTCGGTTGTAGTGGTGGAGTATTCCGAAAAATATTGGAGAAAAAACGTCTTGCTTATGAAGACATTACCATATCTGCCAATGTTAAACGAAATCCAGAAATCGCCAATCGTATTGAAGAGATTCATTTAGTATATACTATTATTGCTGAGGACCTGGAACCATCAAAAATCGAAAAAGCGCTAGAGTTGACAAGAAAAAACTGTGCTATGATTCAATCAGTACAAGATAGTATCGTAATAACAGAGGAGTTTGAAATTAAGCAATCGAAATAACTCTCATTACAAAATAAAAATAACAATGCAGCCAACTCTAGTTGACTGCATTAATTATTAACTGGTAATGTGAACCAGAAAACATGTATATCCTCTTCTGACTCAACCCCTATTTTTCCTTTATGATGTTCGATAATTTCTTTTGAAATCGCTAACCCCAAACCAGAACCACCTAGTTCACGAGAACGTGACTGATCTACACGATAAAATCGCTCAAAAATCCGTTTCTGTTCACCATAGGGAATTGGACGGCCTGGACCCTTAATAAATATACAATATTCCGAAAGGCGCTTCTCACCTTTTATAGTGATTGGATCCGTACCTTCATAATATTGTATTGCATTATCGATTAAATTATTTAACACTTGTGAAATTGCTCCATGGTCGACCTTCAACATACTTGATTCTACTTCAACCTGGACTTCTATACCGTTTTTCTTAATCGTCCAACGAAACATATCCACAGATTGATTGATAAGATCTTTTATATCCACTGGTTTTTTTTCAGAAAAGGTCTGTTTTGACACATAATCCCATTCTTTCAGTTGCTCCATCTGTTCAACCAATTGAATAAGCCGTTTGGATTCTTCATAGAGTGACTGATATAAGTCAGTATCAGCAACAACTACACCATTTTTTAATGCTAATAAATACCCGTTTACGTTCGATAATGGGGTACGAAATTCATGAGATAAATCAGAAACAAGTTTTTGACGGTGTTGTTCATTATCTTTTAATTGTTGTACCAACTCATTAAAATGATTCGTAAGTTCACCAATCTCATCCTTTGAATTCATCGTAATTGGGGTCGGATAATGACCTTCCTTCATTCGTTTAGTCGATTCAATTAAGTCACGTAAAGGACGCATTAATTTTTTGGTTAAATAAAAATGAATTAAACTTCCTATGACAATGGTAGAAATACTAAAAACCCATAAGTATTGAAAAAGTGTGGCTTCAAAATTAGCTTGTTTTTGATCATTTACAGTAACTAACCCATCTGCTAACATACAAGCTGTATTATAAATCGCCCACGTACTTAAAACGACAAAAGAAGCGATAACTATAATATTGATAAATGTTAACCGAAACAGAAACTGTTTAGGAAATAAAGAATGCCTTAATTTATCACGTATCAAATTTATACCCCATTCCTCGAACGGTTTGTATACGTTTAGGAGAAGCAGGATCTTTCTCGATTTTTTTCCTTAATTTCTTTATATGAGCATCAATCGTCCGATCCAAAACAATTTTGTCAGCATACGGATAAAGTTGGTCCATGAGATCTTCTCTTGATATAACAACATTTGGGTTCTCCATAAAGTAATATAGAAGATTAAACTCATGTTTCGTCAATTTTAATGATTGGTCATAAAGTAAAACTTCCCCTTTACGTGGTTTTATCGTTAACCCATCATAAGTGATTTTTTGACAATACTGACCAGTCCGTCGTAAAACCGCCTCTACATGTGCAACTAATTCTTCTGGCTCAAATGGCTTGATGATATAGTCATCCGCTCCCATCTTCAGCCCTTTTATTTTGTCTTCCGTTCGTGCTTTTGCAGACAACATAATGATGGAAACCTCATTTCGTTCCTGTTCCCTCACCCACTGACAAAATTCTTCTCCACTCACTTTTGGAAGCATTAAATCTAAAATAATAAGACATGGATGCTCGGTAAGGAAAACTTCCTTTGCTATCTCACCATCACCAGCCTCCACCACTTCATAGCCTGACCTTTTTAAATAAATAGTTACTAATTCACGGATCATTTTATCGTCTTCAACTACTAAAATAGTTTGCTTCAACCATCTCACCTCTATGAAACATTATACTTTATAAGAGGACTATTTCATCTTTTCGAATTCTTGAACCATTAAATCATAGTTCATCGCTCCAAAAGCTTTGTACTGAATAATCCCTTCCGAATCTACCATAAACGTCGTTGGAATCGGTTGGATTTTATACATTGTCGCTACTTCTGTTACCTCGTCTAACAGGATAGGGAAGCTTAGATTAAAGTCATCAACAAACGTATGAATATCATCAACCGACGTTTCAGTTTCAGCTAGATTGACAGCTAAAATAACCACATCTTTATTCTGATAGAATTCTTCCATATCAGGCATTTCTGCTCGGCATGGTGGGCACCACGTTGCCCAGAAGTTTACCATAACACGACTCCCACGAAAATCCGATAATTTAACAAGATCCCCGTCTAATGTTTGTAATTCAAAATCAGGTGCTCTATTTCCTTTTTCTAATCCAATGACAATATCAGGATCATTTTCGCCCGTTTCATCAATACTGCCATTGCTAGCATCTTCTTCTAAAGTAGCATCACTTGTATTGTTGTTTTTATCGGAATCCATAAAATCCCAAACCGCATAACCCAACATGATTGTAATAACAATCAGGAGAATCCCTTTTTTCATTCATTATCCCTCCATCTAGCCTAAGTTTGATAACCATGTATCTTGAATTAAATTAAGTAAAAATCCTGTAATTCTTGGCATCAGACCGAAGAATAGAACTAACCCCATGATAATCATAACCACAGCGCCTATCTTCATAATGACTTGACTATGACGAACAATCCATCTCGTCGACCCTAGAAAGAAAGTCAAAATTAAAAACGGTAACGCAAATCCTATAACATACATCACCGTATAAAAAATACCTTGACCAGGATTGCTTGCAGCTAATAAAAGAATAGATCCAAAAATTGGTCCAATGCATGGTGTCCATCCTGCTGCAAAACCTAGACCTACAAAGAAAGTTCCTAAATAACCAGCAGGCTTTTTCGTATAATGAAATCTTCTTTCTTTCATTAATGCAGGTATAGAAATCCATCCAGCCACAAACACCCCCATAAATACGATGAATATCCCAGCTATTCTTTGTATCAACAATCCAGATTCACCAATTAATAGGTTTTGTGCCCACTGTCCTAAAAATGATGCACTAGCACCTAAGCTTATAAACACTAAAGATACAGCTAGTAAAAAGAATAAAGAATGACTTATTAACTGACTACGAATTTTTACTGTTTTATTCCCTTGTAATTCCTTTACACTAATTCCAGTAATATAAGATAAGTACGCTGGAAAGATTGGTAACACACAAGGTGATAAAAACGATAAAGCTCCAGCTCCTATTGCCAAAAACATTCCTACAATTAGCATTGTATCTGCTTCAATTCCACCCATCTCTAATCCCTCTTTCTATATCATCAAGTTAAAATTATGGTATTGAAAAAATCACTAACACTTTATAATTCATTATCTCTCAATTTGTATCATACAAGTCCTATGTGAAAATTTGATGAAAAGGAGTTTTATTTAAGGGTATTTATTGATTCATTCTCGTATATGTTCATCCATATTCAAAATGAAACGGACAATAGAGGTCGATAATTGAAGTTACATAGTTCATTAGTTTTCTATGTATTTGTTAATTTTTTATGCCACAAAAAAAGCAGCATACGTCATTTATACGTACACTGCTTTTTATATTAGCCTGGCGGCGTCCTACTCTTGCAGGGGCAAAGCCCCAACTACCATCGGCGCTGAGAAGCTTAACTTCTGTGTTCGGCATGGGAACAGGTGTGACCTTCTCGCTATCGCTACCAGACATTTATTAAATTTAAGGACAAGACTTATTATAATCACTTCTGAATTAAAATGCAAGTCTTTTTTTGAGAATTAAGAAAGTATGACTTTCGAAGATGTCTAGCTCCGAGCTCCTGCGACTAGTGAGACTTCCTTCGCCTCCGTACGATAAGTCAACATCGACTCCGATAAAAAGGAAGGTCG
>NZ_FQVW01000086.1 GCF_900129485.1 Ornithinibacillus halophilus | reverse complement strand
TGATTAGCTTCTTGTTTTTCTTTTTTATCCTTCTTCTATCAAATATTGCAATGTATTAGGACACGGGGGTTTACTGTCCCAGTCTGAGGGATAACTCCTGCCCCTGACTCCCATGCTATTTTTACACGGTTGCCTTCTCCCCTATTTTCTCTGTGCATTCCTTTCAAAGTGGGGGCGGTTCTTGTTTGTCATTTATAAAGAAAGTATTTCTGGGACGTGGATTTGCCACGCCCCACATGGTTTTCTGAACCAAGCTTTATCTATAGTTAGGTCCTACATCTCATCTCTCATCTTTTCAATTTCTTCCTTAGCTACATTTGTTGCCTCCGAAATCATTTCAATAGGAAAGTTCTTCTTTAACATATTCATAATCACTTCTTGTTTCTCCTCTTCCCTTCCTTTTCTATACCCTCTCTTCTCCCAAGAATTCGGCAGTTCTAAAATTTTATCCGCATTGTCCAACTGTTTCACCTTTTCCATCAGCACTTCCTCCTCTTCATTTGTTAATATTAAATATGAGTCAAAAAAACTACTTATAAACCTATTTTCAGCAGGATTTAATTCCATTCGAACGAGCATTTTTAGAAATTCCATCTTCACTTCTACTTTTTCTTTTTCCGTATATCCCATTTTACTAAGCAATGCCGCTGCGGCTGGGTTGTCTGATTCAATAAACGCACGCCAATTCTTCTTCCTTAATTCAAGCATAAGGAAATTAAAAGTGAAGACATGGAAAAATGGAAATTCTAACGTGAAATAATCTTTTTCAGCGTGCTTCGAATCATAACTAAAAATCGCGACTGGCAAAATTGGTTTCCTATATTTATTATATAAGAGGCTGAAATAATGATACATACGCTCATGAAATTTAGTCTCATGCGTGCTTTGAGGTTCAACATGAATGATGATAAGCGTATTCTCTTCTTTTAACTTCGTCTCGATTACGATATCTGCTCGCCTACTACTCCCCTTCGCTAAGTCATTGAATACTTCTTCAGACATCGGTTTAATGAAGGAAAAATCAATATGCTCATGAACTTCTGGGAAAAATGCCTCTAAAAATTCTTCGAAAAAGTTGTGAATTAACTTTTTGAACAAATAATCATGTTGGTTATATTCTTTTGGAACTTCACGGATTACGTTATTGTGGGGATTCTCAGGAGTTGGTTTATATACGACTGAAGCAATCGCCATTCCAACACATCCTTTAACGTTTTGAGGATAAACTATGGAGTGAATCTAGTTATTATTATACTATATATCCCGAGATAGAACAAGTGTTCTGTTAAAAAGAACTTGACGGGGAAGAAGATAAGGTGAAGAATATAAGTATGATGAATGAGAACCGTCCCCACTTAAAAAGCAACAGGATGGTGTTTATGGTTGGATTAGGGTATCGGACAATAAAATCTGCTATTGGGGCAGGATTAGCAATTTGGATTGCGAGTTTACTCAACTTAGAATTCGCCTCATTTGCAGCAGTCATCGTTATTATGTGTATTGAAAAGACAAAGAAAAGAACATTACATTCAATTCAGAAAAAATTCTTTGCCTCTCTTTTAGCGTTAATCCTCGGTTCCATAGCTTTTGAATTATTAGGTTATCAACCAATTGTCTTATCTATCCTTATCTTAATGCTCGTTCCTATCTTCATAAAAGGACGTCTTATGGACGGTTTTGTCACAAGTATCGTGGTTGTTTTACACATTTATACCTTGAAGGAAGCGAATTTGGATATCGTATTGAATGAACTCTATATTATCCTTATCGGTATTATAATTGCCTTACTTGTAAACAGTATTATGCCAAGCTTCAAAAAGGATGTTGAGGAGTATAAGACGCAAATCGAAAATAAATTCAGCGTTATTCTCCATGAATTCGCGGCATTTTTAAAGGATAGTGAACGAAGCTGGGATGGAAAAGAATTAGTTGAGGTAGAAACCCTTATAAATCAAGCGAAAAACATTGCGATCCAAGATGTAGAAAATCATCTATTACGAAAAGAGAGTAAAGATTATTATTATCTAGAAATGCGAGATGATCAACTTAAAATCCTAAAAAGAATGGTTACCATAGTTGGTATTGTGGCTTCATCTAACTTGCATATTAAACAAAGAGGGATGCTTGCTGATTTCTTTTTGAATATTAGTCAACATGTTGATTCTGGGGATATCACTGTTGCACTAGAGCGTTTAGATGATTATGAAGAATCCATACGCGAAACAGAATTACCGCAGACAAGGGAAGAATTTGAAATTAGAGCTAATCTATTCTATTTAAACTTTGAGATTAAAAACTACTTGACTATTAAGAAAAACATTCTCAGGGGATAAGTGGGGACGGCTCTTGTTTGCCATTTGTGCTCGCCGTCCTCTTCAATTCGATCCACAAACCTGGAGTTCGCTCGGCATCCTTCATTTCGCTCACCAACCACGGAATTCGCTCGACACCCTCTTCAACTCGATCCACCAACCACGGAATTCGCTCGGCACCCTAATCAATTCGCTCCGCAAACCCAGAATTTGCTCCCCACCCTCTTCAATTCGATCCACCAACTATGCAATTCGCTCGGCACCCTCTTCAATTCGATCCACCAACTACGGAATTCGCTCGGCACCCTCTTCAACTCGATCCACCAACCACGGAATTCGCTCGGCACCCTCTTCAACTCGATCCACCAACCACGGAATTCGCTCGCCCCTCTCATGAATTCGCTCCCCAACCACTTGAAACATGGGGACGGCTCTCTTCAAGAAGGGCTCTGACACAAAATTCCATAAAAAAAGAAGCATGAGAACCGTGCCCATTCCCCATGCTTCCCCTATTAATCTACCTCAACACTTATGCCTTTTAGTTGGTTTTTCAGACTCGAGTAAGAAAATTCCTTATTGTCACATTCATAATCAATATGGCGCTTTATTTCATCTAAGTTTATAAAATTATTTTTTATATCTTTATCATAAATGGATAAGATAAAACGTTTTGCTAATCTTTCATGTTTTATTCTACTATAATCCGCAAATGCTGATATTAAATATTTAGCAACCTCTTCATGTGATAAATGACCTCCAGAAGAGCTAGTTCCAATAAGTGGTATAACAATAGTGGAGTTGGTGAATATATCCGGCATCTGTTCAAACATCCGTTCAAAAGACTCTGTTAAAACACTTCTTTCAGATGTAAAACGCTTTGGCACATTCGCTTTACTCGGCTCACACATTGATAATAATGCTGTTTCATACTTGATATTAGCATGTCTAGGAACAACATAGATAGATCCATATTCAAAAATAGGAGTACCGTCTGCTTCAGTATCTAATATTTTATCTTTTAGCACATCAGGAATCTCATCTTCTATTCCCTGTTTCTGTTCCTCACTAAATTTACTTATGTAACTATGTACGAGACTACTATTATTTAAGTAATTGTGATCTAGTTTAAACCTATTATTCACACCTATAATAATTGCCAATTCTTCTTCGGTTTCATATTTTTTTACTACATCCCAAAAAGAGCCTACCTCATAACCTATCGTACTCTTCTTTAGGAATTCACGATTATAACGTTTCTTCTCACTTATGTGCACTTTCATGACTCTTATCACATTAATTATAAACATAGAAACCCAAACAATACCTGCTCCAAACATAATAAGTCTTATCCCCTCTAAAAAGGCTTCAGAATTTATTATGTCAGTAAAAAAAAGATACAATGTGATTAGTACCCCTAGAACACCTAAGAATTCAGTAACTAAATAATATAATGTCTTAAAAATCCCTGATGATGAACTTCGCCACATTTTTCTCCCTCCTATTCAACTGCATTCAGCCAATTAATAGTATGTTGGTCAACCTCAATAGGCACCTTGTCATTTATACCAGGGTGTTTAAAAAACAATATTTTAGTATCGGGCATTGATTTCTGAGCATAAGGTGTCTTGGTATTAACAATATAGAAATCACCCGCTTCTAAATCAATAATTTCATTTGTTAACAGATTTTTAATCTTTGAACTTCCATTTATTACATATTGATATTCGGTTACAGTTGAATGAAAATGTGGCTCATCTGCAGTAAAGGTCTTATAATGGGATATCCCAACCTCTATATTTTCATCAAAAATATGTTTTAATAATTGTGGTTTTTTTAGATTACCAACTAAATACTGTCTGTTAGTGCCTTCCAATGATTCGGAAATTTCCTTTGATGTAATTTTTTTTATACCTGACACTAAACTTTTCCTCCTTCTAAAATCATCTGTAATACTAGAGAAATCTATCAAACAAAGATTAGAAATCTAGCACTACATGATAGAATCAATTTAAGCTTATTATAAGGGACCAGAATATATTTTCTGTACAAAGAAAAACTACTCTCCATGCTTCTTTATTGTTAATATTCTACATAACTCGATAAAATCCTTCAGAAATCAAAATAAAAAAGCTACTGTCACATTAAAAGTAGTCAATCAAAAAACACATTATCGCTTTTATCATACTGCCCTATGGAGAGGCTGGCCCATTAGACTTCGGGGGAAGAGTGTGACAATGATGAATTTAAAAATCTTACAGCATTCAAGTTGCCCTTCGTAAAAAGAGGAATATTCAGAAAAATAATGATTTTCCACATTCAACATAGGGAAAGTCTATTTAATAATAGGATTTGTAAAAAATGTTTCTTGTGTCTTATTGTAAAACACTCTATATTGTAAAATTCCATCTTGATGATGTGGTACCTGAATGTTAAGCGCTACAAATACAGAATGAAGGGAATATCAATGATTACTCCAGATTTACTTATTTCAAGTATTTAAACACCACCTAAAATAATAGTCTAACCTAAATGAATAATTGCAATATACTGTTTTTATTATTATCATTACGAATTTGACAGAATAAGGGAGAAAACATCCAGATGAAAGGTGATATATTTGAACTTATATGAAGTTTTAGGCGTTTCACCTGATGCTACCATAGAGGAAATTAAAAAAGCATATAGAAATAAAGCAAAAATATACCATCCAGATGTTGGTGGTAATCCCGATGAGTTTATTCACATTCAACGCGCCTACAAAATATTACGGGATACAAGTAAAAGAAAAGCTTATGATGCAAGAATACACTCAAATAGCAACCAACAACAAGCAAACCACTACAATAACCATCAAGATAGCGATGATAACTCTCAAACTAATAATCAATATACGAATCAGCAGGGTGCTTCAAGAAAACAAAGACAAGAACAAGAGGAGCAGTCATTCCAAGAGTTCAATAGAAAAACAAAAAATAGTAAAAATAGAGATAACAACTTAATTTGGATGCTATTTAGCATTTTGACTACCTTGATAATATTCATGTTTTTATATATGGAATTCAGACTGGATAATATTAATGATTCAACGGAAAATTTCAACAAGTCCACTGATCAACAGGAAGTGAATCACGATAATAGTCAATTACAGAAGGAAATCAACTCACTGGAAGAAATGGTTAGTTACTTACAGGAAGAACTAAATGTCATAAAAGAAGATCAAACCAATTCTGCAATAAATGAAGAAGTAACTCCAGACTCTGAAAGTGTTGAAGATCAATTAGAAGTATCTGAATTAAGTTATTCAAATGGATACGTATATGGAAAAGTAACGAACCATACTGACTCAAACATTTTTTATGCGAGAGTAAATATTACTTTTTATAATAAGAATAAAGATATAATTGGAAGTGAAGTAGCTCGAATCCATGATTTGAACGCAGGCTCTACTCAATCTTTTAAAGTATTGGTATACCCTGAGCCACAAGGACTGGACTCAATAGAAGCAACAGCAACTGACTAAAAATATGAATAAATACAAGATGCACAGTGGACGGTTGCAGGTTTTAGAATATGACGCACCGTCCATGATTTGACCCCAGATGTTCCTCTGGAAGTTCGCTCGCTCCCCCCATGAATTCGTTCCACAACCACATGAAACATGGGGACGAAGAAGGGCTCTGACACAAGATACCCACAAAAATGAAGCATGAGAACCTAGTCGTACTTATAGTAATTGGCCAAATCTTACTAGCACTTTTATAGAACGTACCAAGTTTCATCTTTACAAAGAATTTAATTATTAGTGCGTAAACAACAAAACAAATTAGTAAAATTCCAATATAATCCACAATAATTAACGATGTTTATGCTCCTAACACTGAGGCACCATATTCACCTACTGTAGTTGCAATTAAGGCTGCAACCCCAATTGGAGAATATTTCATTACCATACCTGTAACCAAGCTTTATCTTTAGTTAGATCTACATCTCATCTTTCATCTTTTCAATTTCTTCCTTAGCTACATTTGTTGCCTCCGAAATCATCTCAATAGGAAAGTT
>NZ_FQVW01000094.1 GCF_900129485.1 Ornithinibacillus halophilus | reverse complement strand
TTGCGTGGCAACATTGAACCACCTGGCATGGCCAGGCGCAAATGTTTTCGGTGGGGCGAGTAATCGCAGTCCCAGTCCGTACGTCGCAAAGCGGGTGCTCTGCGCTTTTCTTAATACAATTTTTTTGATTGGAGGTGGCAATATGCTAGTTAGACAAAATTATTATCAAGAAAAACGAATAGAAATTAAAGACCTCATCATTAGTATTTTAGATAATCTGGATGAAATGACAGATTACTATACCACTTATTTAAATAATCCTTCCGACGATAACAGAGAACAAATCCTCGAAGCAGAGAATTTTGTGGACAAAAATGAGCGAAAAATTGAGAAATACATTTCAGAAATCATTTCGTTACAACAACTCACAATTAATGAAGTGAAATGGTTGCTCGCAATGAATCGAATTATTCGCGATTTAGAACGAATTGGAGATCAATTAACTAATATTATAACGATCAGTGATGCAACAGATACAGTCGATTTAAAACCGATGATTCGTAAATTTTTTAGCTATGAGAAAGAAATGATGGATTGGCTGATAAAAGGCATCAACGAGGACGATATTCAATCGTTAGACAAAGTCATTCATCATGACAAATACGTAAATAAACTAAATAAAGATACCTACCAAAAACTAGTAACGTTAATTAATGAACATGAAAAAATCTCTGAAAGTAAGCTAAAGACCGTCATTATTAGTCGCTTTTTAGAGCGTATCGGGGATCACCTAGTGAACATTGCAAAAACGTACAAAAACATTGTTCTTAAAATGCACAAATAGAAGGAGAAGAATTTTACATGGGGCTACTAACAAACAGTATATTAGGATTTTTTGGGGGCCTGGGCATTTTCCTCTATGGAACCCATTTACTCAGCAATGGTCTCCAAAGAATTGCGGCCTCTAAAATGAGAGAATATTTAACACAATTAACTGATACGAGATTAAAAGGAATGTTGAGTGGGATTGTCACGACGTTCTTTCTACAGAGTAGTACCGTCACATCCATTTTAGTCGTAGGACTCGTAAGTACTTCCGCAATCAGTATGGCACAAGCATTTGGGGTGATTTTAGGGTCGGCAATTGGAACCACTCTAACTGTACAAATTTTAACATTTAATATAGCGACGATTGCTCCACTATTTATCTTTTTAGGTACGGTATTCTCAGTTTTCTTAAAACATAACACCATGAGGGTTGTTGGACTGATTTCATTAAGCATTGGTTTTATATTTTTCGGGATTAATTTGATTACAACTTCTGTCAGTCCAATTAGCGAACATGGACCTGTACTCAATACATTAGTCACCCTCTCTGAAATACCGGTTGTCTTTGCCATACTTTCCATGGTGTTAACAGCTCTCTTCCACTCCAGCGCAGCTATGATTATTATTGGGATTGCCTTGGTTAATTCAGGGGTTTTGTCGATTCATACAGTTTTACCTTTAGTACTTGGCGCCAATGTTGGCTCAACCATCCCAGTGATCGTGTCCAGCTTAACCTCAAGTTTGGAAGGTCGAAAACTAGCATTCTTTACTTTTTTCTTTAAATGTACAGGGGTTATTCTGGCATTTATTTTCCTATTTTACATTTGGAATCCTATCGAACTCATTCCAGGTACATCCGAACGAAAAATCGCCAATTTCCATACGTTCTTTAATTTAGCAATTGCACTTATATTCTTACCGTTACTGCCTTTGGTCGTAAAATTGTTTGATTATGTTTTTCCAAAGAAAACAGTGGAGCAAATGTTTACCGTTAAACTGGATGATAAAATGTTAGAAGTACCGGAAGAAGCACTATCAAGTAGTAAGAGACAAATTGTCAAACTAGCAACCGTAGTTTTTGATGACATGATAAAGCGCCTCTCCCCTTATATGGAAGGGAAACATGAGGGGAATTCGTTAAAGCAAGTTGAAATGATTATTGATGAATCATATATAAAAATCCAACAGTACCTGTTAAAATTAGGGCAACGGGACCTCACAAACTCTCAATCAAACCAAGAGGTCAAACTATTAAACATCTTAAATGAGATCGAACATATTGGAGATACGGTCATTCGATTCATAAGTATGGCAGAAAAAGTGCATGATCAAAAGATTGAGTTAAGTGAAAAAGACCTACAACAATTAAAAGAACTACTTACTCATATTGAGCAAACCTATCAAAATTCCTTACAAGCATTCAAACATGATGACCACAACATTGCACGGGAAACGATTCAATCTCAATCTCTCATCTATCAATTTGAGAATGATATTAAATTTGAACATTTTAATAGCTTGATAAATAAGCATGAATACAATCCAAAAATCAGTGCTGTCTATTTGGACATTACCAATCAGCTCTTACAGGTGTACCACCATTCGATGAATATATCACGTACAGTACTTGGGCTTATTTAGGAGATGAAATAAATGTGGAAATATATAATACTGCTTTTACTGTCGTTGAGCATTGTCGGGTGTTCCACTAATACGGCGGTTGAACAGGAGGAAAATAAGAGTCCTAATCTAGTAGAATATGATGATGACTCGTTATTATCCCCCAATCGTTTTCTAAATATTGCCCACCGCGGTGCCTCTGGTTATGCACCCGAGCATACATTAGTTGCTTACCAAACTGGAGAAGAAATGTCGGCGGATTATATTGAGATTGATCTCCAGTTAACCAAAGATGGTAGTTTAATCGCTATGCACGATGGGGACATCTCTCGAACAACCGATCATGAAGGTTCTGTTAAAGATATGATTCTAGAAGAAATCAAAGTATTAGATGCTGGGACCTGGTTCAATGAAGAAAATCCTGACATGGCACAACCCGTATTCAATCAGATTGAAATTCCTACGTTAGATGAAATTTTTGAAACGTTTGGTACTGATTCCAACTATTACATTGAAACGAAAACACCCGAACAATATCCAGACATGGTTAAAGAACTGGTTTCAACACTTGAAAAACATGGATTAATTGGGGACGATGTGCCAGAAGGAAAAGTGATTATCCAATCGTTCAGCAAAGATAGTTTACTAGAGGTAGCTAAGCTGGCCCCCTCCCTCCCACTTGTTCAGCTAATAAGTTATAAAGGAAAGGCTCGGATTTCAGATAAAGAACTGAGGGAATTACAGGAATATGCCGTTGGAGTTGGCGTGAATTACTCCACGTTGCAAAAAGACTATGTAGAAAAAGTTCGCAATGCAGGATTGCTCCTTCACCCTTATACCGTAAATGAAAAAGAAGATATGGAACGGTTAATAGAATGGGGTGTGACAGGAATGTTCACGAACTATCCCGATAGATTGAATGAAGTGTTAGAGGAGATGGAGTAGCGTGTGGGGGGACTCTCTCCTTCTCTGGGGGTTCGTGCTCGGCAATGTAGCCTTTTCGCTCGGTGTCCTTGGGAGGAGGGTGCGCTCGTAACTGGGAGTTTCGTGCTCGGCAACCTTGGGGATTTGATCCACAACCCTGGGGATTCGCTCCACTTTGACCTTTATTTGCTCGCCACTCATGTGAACTCGCTCCTCTTACCATCATATTCGATCACCAACCCTGGGATTCGCTCCTCTCACCATCATATTCGA
>NZ_FQVW01000048.1 GCF_900129485.1 Ornithinibacillus halophilus | reverse complement strand
TAAAAGTATTATCCGGTATTAGCTCACGTTTCCGCGAGTTATCCCAGTCTTACAGGCAGGTTGCCCACGTGTTACTCACCCGTCCGCCGCTCGATCCACTCACGTCCCTCCGAAGAGTTCAGTGAGGTTCACGCGCTCGACTTGCATGTATTAGGCACGCCGCCAGCGTTCGTCCTGAGCCAAGATCAAACTCTCCAAAAAAGTTAAAGTTTGTCTATAATTGACACCAATCAATTATAGGTAAGTTCTTAGCTACTAGAAGCAATGCTTCTAGGTTTTTTATAAAGAAAAACAGGGTTGCTTTTCTTAACATACTGGTTGTTTTGTTCAGTTTTCAAAGAGCAAATATTTCGGGTTGCTTTTTTGAAGCAACTTTTACATAATATCAAACTCACTTAATGAAGTCAAGATATTTCTTGAAATGTTTTATAATTAATTGTTGCTTTTTTGAAGCGACCTAAATAATATATCATAGTTCAAAAGAAAATGTCAACACATTATTTATAAATTATTTTGTGCAAATAATCTACATCACTGTCATCAACAGTGGAATCTAATAATACAATTATTATTCGACAAAGTCAACAGTATTTAAAATATCATTTTTTTCCAAGATAACCAGCTCTATCCTATACCGACATCTCTAATATATTATAATTAGAATCATTTTGTGCTTGTCTATTATTAAAAAGCCGCACAAAATTGTGCAGCTTTTTATTTATTCCTTATTTTCTTCTTGCTCTTTAGTTACGGACACTTCTTTAAAGTCTTCTTTTTCATAGTTTCTACCATTAGATACATAGCTTTCTAGAAGTGCTTTCAAATCAATTCCAGTAGTTTCTTTTAAAGACTCCTGAATTCCTAACATAGTTGATGTTACATTACTAGCAATATTCGAGGCTCCACCATTAGAATTTGAGCCACCCATATCAATTACTTTCATATCACTTATTTGTGATAATGGAGCTGAGACTTTTTCGGCATATTCCGGTAAGACATTTATAAGCATCTCAACAATAGCAGCTTCACCGTATTTCTCCATAGCTTCTGCCATTCGTTCTTTCGACTCTGCTTCTGCTAAACCACGTTGACGAATTACTTCTGCTTCGGATTCCCCTTTAATTCTTTCTTGTTCTGCTTCTGCTTGAGCTTTCTTCGTTAATTTATAGGCTTCTGTATCTGCAATGGAACGGCGCCGTTTATTCTCTTCTTCTTCTAATTCTACTGCACGTCTTTTCTCGATAAACTTAACTTTTAACTCTTCCTCTTTCACTTGTTGTGCTAGTTTTTGTCTTTCAAGTTCTCCAGCTTGCTCTGCTCTTGCCCGTGCACGATTAGCTTCTTTTTCAAACTCTGCCTGCTTAATATCTTTCTCATTCTTCGATTCTGCAATTTCAATGTGTCGGAGGTTCTCCTCTTCCTTCGCTTCTTGTTCATTCTTTGCACGATAGATTCGTGTTTCTTTTTCCGCGTCGGATTCTGCTTTGTTAGCTTTTTTCTGAACCTCTGCAATATGCGGGCGACCAAGAGCATCTATATAACCATTTTCTTTATCGACATCTTCTACATCATTTAAAGCAAAGGATGTAATCTCAAAGCCCATCCCTTTTAGATCAGATTCAGCAATCTTTTTTACTTGAGTATTTACTTCCTTGAAGTCATTATATATTTTCTCTATTGGTAATGAAGCAATGATAGAACGCAGATGTCCATTAAGTACATCTTTTAATTCCTCTTCTCGCTCTTTCTGCTTTTTTCCTAAAAATTTCTCAGCAAAGTTTGCCATGATTTCAAGTTCACTACCTATACTGATAACCGCCGTACTTGCTACACGAACGGGGATCCCTTCTTTTGTATACGCCTTATCTGAGTTTACTTGTAATTGGAAAGATGTAAGGTCAATAGGCGTTGCCGTTTGAAACATACGTAGGCGATATCCGCCACCTCGTATTATTTTTACAGAACGACCATTTTCGTCTTGAAATACATTTCTTTCTTTTTCAGGATCACCAAGATTAGGCCCAGTAACAATTAACGCCTCATTGGAACTTGCTGTTTTATATCGGAGTCTAAAGATAATTAACGTTATTAGTCCTCCAATAACAACAATTACAGCTAGAGCAATCAAGATAATAAAAATTAATGCTTCTGTCAAAACGCCACTCCCTTTCGTAAATATTCCCACAAAAAAATGGGTGATTGTTACTATTACATAACGGTTATCACCCATTAAAAGTTTCACTATTATATATATTATTTCGATTTTTTAGAAAAATGACCTGATTATTCTATAGCTCCTTAATTACTTTTGCAGGATTGCCTCCAACGACAACATTATCTGGCACATCTTTTGTTACTACTGCTCCAGATGCAATCACGGCATTATTCCCAATTTTTACTCCTGGATTAATTACTGCTCTTCCACCAATCCAAACATTATCTCCAATAGTGACAGGTTTTCCTAATTCATAACCTGAAGATCGTTCAATTGGATCTAAGGGATGTGTTGCTGTATAGATATGAACACCTGGAGCAATCATACAGTTCTTTCCGATTCGTATTTCACAAACATCCAACATCACACAATCAAAATTTGCGTAAAAGTCCTCACCAACATGAATATTAGAACCATAATCACATCGGAAACTTGGTTCAATAATGATATTCTCCCCTGTTGAACCAAGGAGGTCTTTTAGCAAATCTTTTCTAATACTATCATCTGCTTCAAGTGATTGATTATATAATCGTGTTAACTTTCGAGCATATAATCGTTCCTTAACTAGTTGGGTATCTTCTGGATTATACATTTCACCATCAAGCATCTTTTGTTTTTCTGATTTCATATTTGATCACCTAAGTCTATAATGAATTTATTCCCTTCATACTATCATAATCTCGGTTTCAATGTTGATGTGTTTACTAAAAAACCCTGGCACTTGTTTCAGAAGCACCAGGGGGTTATACTTACCTTTTTTCCTTACTTTCTTTCATTCGAACAAATCGTTCTAATTTATCCAACTCAAAAAATAATTCAATAATACTATTAGCTATCGGAAAGACATGTGTCCACTTTTCAAAATCTGAACCTTGTAATTCATCAATTAAATTATTTATAGTTACTTGCATTGCTGCTTTGATTTCTTTTTGCAAGTCACGATCAAGTACAATTTTATTTTCATATAAAAGGATAATGTTTTCACTATATACGTTAATCTCATTTACCAATTTTTTAATTAGAAATGCTTTATTACTTGGAATGGATTCGACTTCTTTAATATTTTTCTCGAGATGACTAATTAATGTTTGCTTTTTAATAAGAACTTCAATCATATGTTTATAAATAATAATATTCCTAAAAAATGTTTGGCGATTTTTTATAAATAAGCGATTTCTTTCATCTCTAATGATATCGTAGTATTTCTTTACTTCAGAGATTTGTTTATCAATCTCGTCATTTTCTTCTTTCATTTGTGGAATGCTCATTGTTTTATTTGGAATAACGCGTAGCATGAAGTTCGTTTTTTCACTTGCTTTTTTTATCATGCCAAATAAGATGTTTTGATGATCTGGTGGAAAAACAATCACATTTATAACAAATGCAGATAAAACCCCGATAGCCACAAGTGACAATCGCTCAAAAATATAAACAAAATTAATTCCACTATCGTCTCCTAACATCATCGTAATAATGGTAAGAACAGTTAAGCTAACCGTTTTATAAAGACCTAATCTAATATTAATTGCTATTGAGATGATAACAACTGCACCTACCGATAGTGGATGAATCCCCAGTAAAAATGCACCAAGTAAAGCAAAAATTACCCCTACACTATTTGAAATCACAACTTCTTTTATATATGTGTAGGACCTCATAATTGAGGGTTGCATTGCTAGAACAGCAGCAATTGCAGCTACAATCTCTAGCTTCAAATCAAGTAAGCCTGTAACCATCAAAGTTAATGCAACCGCAAGACCCGTCTTTACCATTCGCGGGCCAATATTAAATTCCATTTTGTTTTGCACCTCTAATTTTTTTAAAATTCATGTTTACAAATTCATGAAGAGTTCCTTTGAATAGACTTATTATAGTGATTCCTTCGCTACTTTTCAATAGAATTATACTATTAATTGTAGATTAAAAGAATAAAGTTCTTTTTTATTCATTAACTAGGAAATATGCCCCATGCAGAATACTGACATGAAAGGGACACCTGGAATGAAAATAGCCACAACACATGGAAAAATGTATTGTGGCTACGTTCATAGAATCTCTACTGACGCTTCTTTGTTTTCTTATTGTTGTACTTTTCATTAGCTGTTAGTGGTTCATTAGCAAATTCGTGGTCAAATTCTTTTGATAGATTCTTTCTCACCTTTTGTTCATCACTAAAACCAGGATCACTTTTTCGTTTCTTTCCCATAGTATACACCTCCATACCAATAGTTTGTCTCATAAAAACCAAGGTATGTAATAGAAAAAAACTCTGGGATTACTCCCAGAGTTGCTTAATTATTTTTATTAACATATTGGCGCATATGATCATTTACGCCTGCTAAACAAATCGGTGCAGGGTCTTGTTCGATGTCCAGTTCAATATTTGCCCCGTCTTTCGGCAATGTATTTTCGAATATTTCCTCATATTCTTCTACTGAAACTTCTTTTCTAGATGCAAAAAGTGATTCATGACTAGCAAGATGTAGGTGCTCACGATAATTCGGCTGTAAAACTCCAGTAAAGAACTCACCTACCGCCCCAGAACCATAACTAAACATTCCAATTCTTGAACCAGATGCTAAGTCTTCTTTTCGTTCTAATAAGGATAGTAAGCTTAAATATAAGGAACCAGTGTAAATATTTCCTACATTTCTATTGTACATTGTACTTATTTGATAATTTTCTTTTAAACGATCTTGAACGTTTTCAGGCGCTTCCTCAAGAACGGTACGTAATGCTTTAAGTCCCATCTTAGTGTAAGGTAAATGATAACAAATTGCTTCAAAATCCTCTAAAGCATGTCCGGTCATTTCTTTATATTGTCCCCACACTTTGTTAAAGAAGGCTATATATTGTTCATTACTAAATTTACCATCCACAAACGCTTGGTCCGAATAGATTGGGCGCCAGAAATCCATAATATCATTCGTATAATAGACGTTATTTTCTTCTAGGGCCATAATTTTAGGATCAGCACTAATTACCATGGCAACTGCACCTGCTCCTTGAGTTGCTTCACCACTAGTGTTTAACCCGTAACGAGCAATATCTGCTCCTAAAACCAACACTTTACTATCTGGATTTAATGCAATATGTCCTTTTGCCATCTGAAGTCCAGCTGTCGCTCCATAGCACGCTTGTTTTACTTCAACTGCTCGAGCGTTCGGTTTTAACCCTAATAATTGATGGACATATACAGCAGATGATTTCGAATGGTCAATACCGGATTCTGTTCCAAAAATAACAAAATCAATTTTTTCTTTATCATCTTCATCAATTATTTCTAAAGCTGCATTTGCTGCTAGTGTAACAGCATCTTGTGTTATAGGAGGTACGGCCATTTTTTCCTGACCAATTCCAATTGTGAATTTTTCTGGTTCAACATTTCTAGCTACTGCTAGCTTGTTCATATCTACATATAAATGAGGTGCATAAAATCCAATTTTGTCTATTCCTATTTTCAACATGAAATCCCCTTTTATAAAGTTTTGCACATGATGTTGTAGAGAAGTCCCCCTAATATTCATGTGAAGATTTGCACAAAAACAAGTACTTTCTCATAAGTCAATAATAATATATTGTCGAATGAAAGGCAATTCGAATTGATTTTTCATCCATGCCTTGAATTCTTCTATGATGGTTTAGCCGTATAAACATAACTTTCTATGGAACAATAAATGCATAATCATTATTGGAGGTATAGAAACATGACACATAATCTACATCAACAACTGCAAAATGCTAGCCAAAACATAAAACAAGCTCAACAAGATGTTATTAGTGCTCAAGGTTCTAACTTAAACCTTGTACAACAGGCACATGAAAAATTACAGCAAGCTGAGCAAGCGCTTGAAGCCGTCCAAAATCAATATAATAAAGAAGCTACAGAAAACGCTCAATTCCAACAAGCCTATGAAGAGTTACATGACGTGCGCCAACAAATTCAAGAAGCTCAACAAAACATTACCGATATTTTATAAAACAATACGCTTGGTAGCCCAAGCGTTTTTTATATTCAAACAAAAGGTGCTGGTACAGAAATAATTATATGCACTCTAAAACTAACGATTCTAGTCAAATAAGCGGTAAATGTTAGCTTTTTATAGTTAATAAGAACTCAAGTTAGTGCTTAGTTGATTTCATTGCTAAACAACAATCTAAATTGCAATTTAACTTGATTGATGCTAAAACTAGCGGAGGAAATACACGAAGACTCCTCGGAAATAAAAAACAATTTCCTTCGTGCGATGATAATGCTTCCGATGCCCTTCTTATCCTGCGGGAACAGAGGCTCACCAGCCGCCCGCGGAAAGCGAAGTGTATTTTCCGTAGCGATAGAATTTACACCATCACTAAAAATTCGCTCTTAATCTCAAAAAATCCGAACAATTCAATGTTCGGATTTTGATATCACTATAATACTTATGTCCAGTCTCAAATTTTTATAAGTTAAAAATAATCCCCATTAATGAGTAGATGATTACCGTCGAAAAAAGAACGGTCATATACAACAATGAAAATACAAACAATTTTTTCGCCCATTTTTTTGAATCAGTAAGTCTTGTCCCATGATATCCCTTAATACTTATAATTAACCAAATGATTCCTAATAAAAGAGCTACCAACATTAAACCCAAACTTAAGGTAATGAATAAAAAACTTACCAAAATCAAAATAACCAAATAAATATTTGTTTGAATATACGTTCTTCTTATTCCTTTTACAACAGGTAACATCGGGACATTCGCTGCTTTATATTCATCATGTCTCCGAATCGCAATCGCATAAAAGTGAGGCATTTGCCAAAGAATCAAGATGACAAATAGTCCAAGAATTGCAGGGTGTGTAATGTCTGGATAGACAGCTGCCCAGCCTATCAATGGTGGCATTCCTCCTGACAAACTCCCTATTTCTGTATTATAGACCGTTCTACGTTTACTCCACATCGTATAAGGTACTACATACAAAAACAGCCCCATAAATCCAAGAAATGCTGCTAAAGGAGTTGTAAACATCAATGCACCAATGCCTACGATAGCCATTATGATCGCCATCCACATAACGGTTTTTTCCTTCAATTCCCCCGTAACAGTCGGCCTTGATTTGGTTCTTTCCATAATGGAATCAATATCGCGATCATACAAATTATTAAATGCCCCAGCTGAAGCTATTATTAATGCGGATCCAATGAAAGCAAAAATAATTTCGGGGATTTTTTCCATAATTGGAATTTGATACGTATATAAAGCAAGGGTTAAACCTGCAAACATTGGAATTAAATTTGACTTAATAATCCCAGTTTTAACCGTTGCTGCTATATTCTTTCTTAAACTTTGTTTGTTTTCTGTTTGCGTGTGTCCCATTTTGCTTATATAATCCCTTCCATAAATAATACAAATTATTCGTTAGACAAATATACCGTTAATTATATCACTTTTGCCGACTTTTATCTTAATTTAAGTGTTTTTGTAATATTTTGTCCAAAATTGATGGAAGGCGATGTTATAAAACAGCTATATATCCTGCAAAAATGATTCCAATTAAGATAACAAGAACACCTACTGAAACAAGAGTAATCGTTGTTGATTGAAAGGATTGGTTATTAATGGTTTTTAATTTTTTCAAGTAACTAATAGAAGCTAGGATAATTGTTATTATTCCAATCACTATGGAAGCATAGCCAATAATACTGGCAAATAAATCAGTAATCTCGGATTTTCTAGTATCCACTAGTGAATAATGGAGATTTGTCACTAGAAAACCTAAGCCAATAATTGCAATTGCTGTTCGAATCCAAGCTAAAAATGTTCGTTCATTGGCAAGATGTTGTTGAATATATTTCGAATCGATCGTTTGTGAATTAGATTCTTCTTTTGAATATTTCTTCATAAACCACACTCATTCAATTGGATTATTTCTTTATTATTGCCTGGATTACATGTCCAATTCCTGTGTGTCGTTTTCCTTCAATTCGATCTGCTTCCCCATAATAGAAGTGCAAACACTTGTAGTCTTTTATCCAATTTAATATATCCATTGGATTGTACAGACGGTTTGCTGTTTCTGGACCACCTGTTTTATAGGTAAATTGTTCATCAGAATAGACTTCCAATATTAGAATTCCTCCATTTTTAATGGAGCCCACCATATTTTCAAAAAAATATCGCTGATCCTCTTTTGGTACATGACCAAAAACCATCACCCCTGCATCATAGGTACCTTTAGGTAATGGTTTTTGTGTTAAATTCATTTGAATTGTTTTTATTTCAACATTATTTTCTTTGGCTAATTGATTTGCTTTTGCTAAACCAACTGAAGATAAGTCATATGTCGTTACGTGATGGCCCAATTTCGCTAAGTAGACTCCATTTCTACCTTCACCTTCAGCAAAACAGGCAACTTTTGAATTTTTGGGAATACGTTTTCCTTTTTCTTTAATAAATTCATTTGGCTTTTTGCCGTATACATACTCAACGTCTGCAAATCGTTCATCCCAATGATTTTTAAAAGTCATTGATTTTCTCCTTTTATTAAAGTCTACCGAACCGACAGTACCATTAATTCTTCATCATAATATTGCCCATTTACTTTTAAAGCATGTTTATCAACACCGTAAGTCTTAAAGCCTGTATTCTGATATAGCCTTTTCGCTGCATCATTTGTCGTTACTACCGAAAGATATACTTGCTCTACTCCATCCCATTCCTTTATCTTATTAATAGCAGATTCAAGAAGCTTACTTGCAACACCATGTCGACGATTTTCCGGTTTAACATATGTAGCATAAATATTGGTCCTATGATATATTTTCACTCGTTGCTCCCTTACGATAGAAATGACCCCTACAAGCAGGTTATTTTCAAAAGCTCCAATAGTATAAGAAGTATCCCCACTGAATCGTTCTTCATATTTCTCAATCGAATACTTCTTTTCTTCCTCATAGCTCGACGAAAAAGCCTCAGGATTATTTTGTAATGCTTCCAATCGAATAGTCAAATACTCCTTGGCATCTTCTGGTTTCAATATTCTAATTTCCATATTAATTCCCCCTCGCACAAGTAATTAATTGTCCTCTATTTTAACATATATTTGAAATTTTCTAGAAAGTATTTTACATTTTCACATGGAGTTAATAAGTTGAGATGAATTTAGATGGTGGTTTTTTTGGATCTGGTTAAATAAAACCAATAGAAAAGCCCTTCTCAAATTAAATTGAGAAGGGCTATATTTGTTTTGGTTTACTTACGCTTTAACAACGTTAGCAGCTTGTGGTCCACGGTTACCTTCAACGATGTCGAAAGAAACTTCTTGACCTTCTTCTAGAGTTTTGAATCCGTCACCTTCGATAGCTGAGAAATGAACGAATACATCGTCTCCACCTTCAACTTCGATAAATCCAAAACCTTTTTCTGCGTTAAACCATTTTACTGAACCTTTGTTCATAAGAAAATTCCTCCATGTGCTTTTCATGCACGTTTATTACTAATCTTTGTTCTAAAACAATTAACCAAGAAGACAGATGTATCTTGTATTGCTAACCGAACATCAATAAGTTAATCTTATTATAACACTAAATCCAAAATATCTATACCTTTTTTTAAAAATATTTTACTCAAATTATGGAAATACCTTATTTTCTGCGCTTTAACACTCTTTTTAAACTAATTTCAAGTAGTCATTTATAGCTTTTAAACGAATTACAGCTGCTTATGTACCCCATCACTCTTCTGATGGGGTTCGTCACTTAGTCGTTAAATCCTCCAAACCCTATTCCAGGATAACCATAGCCTCCTTGATAATGACCATAACCTGCTCCTGGATAACCACCATATCCAGGATATCCACCTTGACCCGGTACATTTGGTTGGTAACCGTAGCCTGGCATTCCTGGTTGACCATATCCTCCATAACCAAATCCTGGTCCATATCCACCAGGACCATAATGATGTGGATGGTGATGATGATGTCCTAGTAAATTACTTCCTAAATATCCAATCCCCGCTCCTATTAATCCAGTTGTTAGTGGTCCTAATCCTGCACCAAAGATTCGTGGGTCGGTTGGTTCATTTCTATACATTGGAACATTATGATTATACATTTACATTCCCCTCTTCTAAAAAATAGTAACCCTGTAAAATTGGCTTTCCCTATAGCCTATGTACAAATGTCTAGATTGAATAGGCATACAACTACTTTCAGTAATTTCCTATTTTAAAGACCCCCGCAAGAACACTTACACCTATCTCATAGAATCCTTATAAGGGATGGAATATATTCAGCCAATAGTTATGTTATTTCAGCTTAACTCACGTATAAACCTATGAAAATATGAGAAAAATAGCTATTGAGGTGATCATAATATGAGTTTGTTAATTATTTATATCGTAACAGTCGTTGGGGGCTTTATTTGGTATTTAAAGAAGCAAAAAGACTATGAAACTTCTTTACTGAAGAAAAAAGTCGAGGAAAGTGAAAACTTAAAAAGAACGCTAGCTATGGGATTAGCCTATCGCTTTAATTTTCCTACGCAGAAAAATGATGATGGCGAAACCACATACAAAAACGCTACTGACATCTTTTAAAAACAAGATTCATATGAGTTTGAATCCTTTGTAGCCGAAATAATGAAGAATAGGTTTAGAGGCAGTGTCGAGGTAACTCCTAAATCAAATGATTTTGGAGTCGATTTCACACATCAGCGAGAAGACGGGTTGTATTTAGGACAAGTTAAGGTTCATACATCTGATTTAGATTATACAGCAATCGCTCTTGTCCATTCTAATATGGTAAAAATGGAAGCCAATGGTGGATATGTGATAACAACCTCTGACTTCACTCCTTCTGCGAGACAATATGCGAAGGATTTAAAAATCGATTTAATCAATGGAATTGAACTGGTAGAACATTGGATAGACTCCATGAATTCAACATTATTAATAGAAGACGACAAGACAGCGTAGAATTCCATTAAGAAAAGTATATGGTTTAGAAAATCAATCAGTGGGGATTTTGAACCTACAGGATGTAATTCAGTTCCCCCACTGATTTCTATTTATCTTCATCAACTACTTTCCATATCTCATACCACGTTAACCCCAGTTCATTAACTGCATCATCCAAATTGGAGTCTGTTTGAAGCATGTAGTTCTCTAATTCCGGATCCATGTGCATATTCCAGTTCATTCTACACCCTCCTTCGTTTAATTTAATACAAGTATTTACAATTGGTGCCTAATTATTAAAGATTTAGTTAATCGCCTAGAGAAAAAATATGAATTCTGAAATAGAAAGCTCGTCTATTTTCACTATTTTTGAATACATTTTATTTTGAGGTGATTATATTGAAGGAAACAACTATTGAGAAGATGTACATCTTTATCATCATATTTTTTATTACATTAATGATGCGTATTCAAGTTCCTATTTTTACTCCTTACGCTTCTATTCTTGGTGCATCAAGTGTCATTATAGGAATAATTTTGAGTGCTACTTCATTTACGAATCTAATTGGTAATTTATTTGCAGGGCCATTAGTCGACCGAATTGGTAAGAAAGTTTTTATCACGGTACCTGTTTTTATTTCTGGTGGTTTATTTATTGCACATGGATTTGCATCCAATTCTGGACAATTGCTTTTATTGCATGCTTTGAATGGATTTGCACTTGCCTTTATGATTCCAGCTGGCTTTGCTCTGTTAGCAGGGTATGCCAAAAATAGCCATCAACAAGGAAAAAATATTGCTATTAATGGTATTTTAACGACCACATCTAGTGTAATTGGGCCGATTATCGGTGGGATATTAGTAGAGAACTTTGGTTATGAAACGACTTATTTCCTAATCGGTAGTGGAATGATGCTTACTGGATTATATGCTACGCACTTTTTAAAAGAGAGAGCAGAAATTGTTCGAGTTTCTAAAGGAAACCAACGTGTACAATCTGTAAGTCTTCTTTCTGTAGTTACTGCACCTAATCAATTCATCATCTACTTAGCAGGATTTGCTGTCATGTATATTCATGGTGTCTTAATATATGAGATCCCCTATTTAACTGTTGAACAAGGATATTCTACCGTTACTACTGGACAACTCTTTGGCGTGATGGGGATAGGAACATTTTTTACTTTATCCTTACTTTTTATCAATCGATTCAACCCACTTAATCGGTTAATGGTTGGTTTATTTGGAATGAGTCTCGGATTATTTGTGTTATTAACATCAAGCCTTCCATTAGCTGTGCCTATTTTTATTATTGGTTTATTCTTTGGTTTAATTATGCCGGCAATGGCTACTGCGATTACTGATAATGTATCAAAAGATGTTTATGGAAAAGCTTTTGCAGTTATGTCTGCCGTATACTCACTCGGTATTATAGCAAGTTCTTTTATTACTGGAGTTGTAAGGCATATTATTTCTCCATACTTCATTGCTTTTTTAGTCGGAATGATGATCCTTACAATAATGGGCCTCGGTCGACGAGAAAAAGTAAATGCGCCAATTCACAAGGAAAAAGAGACTCGGCTAATCTCTTAAATTACAACTTTCTATTAATTACATGCTATAACGTATTACTATGTTTACGATAAGCTTCCGATTCTTCTGGCATTCCCATTTCTCTGTACGTCTTTGATAGCCATTGAACTGGTTTAGGGTCCTGCGGCTTCATTTCCATTTCCCAACTGAAACATTCAATGGCTCTATCATATAGTTTTAAATCAAAATACAATTCACCTAACGTTTGCATCTCATCTAACTCATTTTCCAGTTGAACCATCTGTTTTACTTTTTTATAAATGGAAAAGTTATCGTAGCTACCTTGTGACTGTTTAAGCCAGTTTTTTACTTCGTTTAATTCCTTTGTTTTTAGCAAGGAAATAACAAAGTTAGTTAAAATGGGTTCTGCTTTGTCAGGAAACTCCTTTGAGATAGGTTTTAGTAAAGCATCCATCGTCTCCATATCTAATGGGCTTGAATTCTTTTCCCAATTGGTTTTCGCAAGCCTATCCCCTATTAGTTGGACTTGCTTGTCATTTAACTGAAACTCTTTCTGTTTCATTAGTCGAAAAAGTTTATCCATATCGTTTATTTCTACATATAACTGAAATAAATCTTGTTGAATTGGGATGAATTTCGGTATTTGTTTGGATACCTTTTCTAAGATGTAAATGTTCTCTACATCATCAAATTGTTCGTTTAGTCGTTCTATTAAGGATTGATAATTTTGTTTAGTGGGCTGGTTGGAAACTTGCCATATCCATAAAGCAATTGCAGATATCCAGCGTGATTGGTTTTCAACTAATTGGATATAGTTGTGGAAATAATGAAGATTTTCTTTTTCGTAGTAATATAGCTTTTCAGCATATAACAGGTCCTTAGTGAATAATTCTTCTGACTTTTCTTCATACATAATAGCATATTTTTGGTATGCAACATCATTTGTCAGTTGTTTCACTAAATTATGATCGGGGGCAAATTCTTTTATGATTTGTGTTATTTGATATGCATGAAATAGCTGACCATTTCGTCGGAAATCATAGAAAATGGAGATCATTTCCTGAAGGAGTTTTTTTTTGGATATAAACGATTCAAAGAAGGTAAGTATAAAAGATTTTTCGTGTGGTGAATAATGAGAGTTTAATTTCTTAAGTAATATGTCAAAACCTATAATATGGCATGGAGCATTAGAGGATAGTAGCTTAGAAACAATTGGATGAGAACCATCAAATACGATTCCGCTTTTGAATGCTTTTTCGATGAAGCAGGCTCTTCTAAGTTTAGTTGTCTTGGCAGCAGTTAAAAAACGATTCTTATAAAAGAATAGATAAAACTCCTCATTCTTTCTATTTACTGCCTCTATAATTTCACCCTGGAGATAGAATACCACTCGTTCTGCTTTTAATTTAATCGGTTGCTGGCGATTGTACACTGTTAACTGGTGTTTTCTCATAGAATTACCTCCTTATTCTTATTATATTAACTATACCATACATTTATCACCGGTTCGAGTTGACTAGCCTACTACCAACTGAATTTTTTAGAAAAATAAGAGGAATTTGCCGATAAAAAATAGAATATATAGATTAACATTATATGGAAAGAAGGGTGTAAATGACAGAAGCAAACAAGCAAGCAACTCGAAAAAAATATACGATTGAACAATTTATGAATACGGAGAGTATTACAGGGGTGTCTTTCTCCCATGATGGCAGTTCTATCTTGTATTCAAGTGATAAAACAGGAGTGTATAATGCCTATTCAATGGACAAAAGTGGTCATAACATTAATCAGTTAACAAATTCTACTACGGACTATATCGTGCCTGTTTCTTATTTTCCAGAAGATCATCGCTTTTTATATGAAAGCGACCAAGGTGGAAATGAAATTACGCATTTATTTGTACAGGATGATAATGGTCAATCGAAAGAATTAACTACTGGTGCTGAAGAAAAGGCTTATTTCCAAGGTTGGAGTAAGGATAAAAAGAGTTTCTTCTATGAATCGAATAAAAGAGACAGTCGGTATATGGATTTATATGAGATGGATATAGCAACATTCAGCACAAAGTTATTGTTTAAAAATGAAGAAGGCTATGAAATTTCAACTATATCACCAGACAAATCCATGATTGCATTACATAAGCCAATTACAGCTAATAATTCGGATATGTACCTTTATTCCAAAGATGGAAGCATTGAACACCTTTCATCACATGAAGGAGATGTACAATATATCCCTGTTGAATTTGATGCGACCAACACGTACCTCTATTACTTAACAGACGAAGACAATGAATTTCTTCTCCTTAATAGAGTTAATCTGAATACTCGAGAAGTAGAACTGGTTGCTAAAGAAGAATGGGATATTAGGATGGTTAAGTTCTCGCCTAACTATCAATATTTGTTATATGCTTTGAATAACGATGGTAAAATCGAAATTAAATTAATGGATACAAACACGGATCAATTTGTTGATATAGTAGGTTTACCAGATGGACAAATTAGTGGTGTGACCTTTTCGCAAAATGAAGAATCATTGGCTTTTCTGTTAAACAGTTCAAACTCGCCAACGAATCTGTATGTTTATGATTTTACTAGTAAACAATTAGACTGCCTAACAGATACGCTTAATCCCGAAATTGATCAAGCTGATTTAGTGGAAGCTAAGGTGGTTCATTACTCTTCCTTTGATGGTTTAGAGATTCCTGCAATTTATTATGAACCACATTTAGAAACTGGACAAAAGGCCCCTGCTTTAGTTTGGGTTCATGGTGGACCAGGCGGGCAATCGATGGTGAATTACAACCCTGTCTTTCAATATCTAGTGAACCATGGGTATGCTGTCATTGCTGTCAATAACCGTGGGAGTTCAGGGTATGGAAAATCCTTCTTTAAAGCAGCTGATCTAAAACATGGAGAGGTTGACTTAGAAGATTGTGTACAAGCTAAGAAGTTTTTAACATCGACTGGAAAGATAGACGAAGATCGAATTGGAATCATCGGTGGCAGTTACGGTGGCTATATGGTATTGGCAGCTTTAGCTTTCCAACCAGATGCTTTTAAGGTCGGAGTAGACATATTCGGAGTTTCCAATTGGGAAAGAACGTTGAAAAATATTCCTGCATGGTGGGAAACGATGCGTGATGCGCTCTATAAAAAGCTCGGAAATCCTTTTACAGATACTGAATACGTTCGTAGCATTTCCCCATTATTCCATGCGGAAAACATAAACAAACCACTCATTGTTTTACAAGGGGCAAATGACCCACGAGTATTAAAAGTGGAATCGGATGAAATAGTAGAATCTGTAAGAAAAAATAATATTCCTGTAGAGTATGTGGTCTTTGATGACGAAGGACACGGATTCACTAAAAGAGAAAACCGCATCAAAGGATATCAAGCAATCAAGGAATTTTTAGATACGTATCTCTAGGCTACTTAATCAAAAGTATTAGATTAATGGTTAATAGCAAACAAAAGTTAGAGCTTAATTGATTCATACTGCTGGCAGTTTAAATAGATATTGATACCAAAACTAGCGTAGGAAATACACGTAGACTCCTCGGAAATAAAGAACAATTTCCTTCGTGCGATGATTATGCTTCCGTAGCGTTACTTGTCCTGTGGGAGCAGAGGCATCGGTGAGACCCCACAGGGCGTAAAACGCCCGAGGAGGCTCACCAGCCGCCCAGGGCAAAGAAGACACTATGAAAGCGACCGAAGGAAGCTTGAATAGATGTCGCCCTTGTGCTGGAAGTGAAAGCGAAGTGTATTTTCCGTAGCGGTCGAATTCGCGCCACCAAAAAGATTTGCTCGTAACTTCAAAAAACTTTTGTCACAGACTCCTCTTATTATTTAAATGGTTAATTAAACCTGGTAACCACTCACTCAAATTAGTAAAAGAATACCCTAATTCTGTCGCTTTTTCATTACTAAGATACCATGTTTCCGGAATTGCATAAGGAGAATCTTGTTGATCAACAGTTGTAATTACTGGTTCCTTACCAACTTCATTTCCGATGACTTGCATTAATTCATTCATTGTAATAACACCATTTGCACAAGCATTAATAGGACCTGAATAATCCGAGCTTCCTACCCCTGCGATAAATTGGCCTGCTTCTATTTGATGGATAAAGCACATTTCAGCACTTGGATTAGGAAAGTATACCGGTTTTTCTTCCTGGATATTTTTTACATAATGAAGTAACCTTTCCGTATAATCCTCTTCGCCAAGTACAATTGGAATACGAACTGCTACAACTGGAAACGAAGCTTTTTGATAAAAATATGCTTCTGCTTGTCTCTTCCCTTCCTTATATGTAACATTTTCCTTATCCACCATTTTTAACTCATATGTCTTTGGGTCAAATAGCTCTTCTTTCATATTTTCTCCTGCATCATAAACAGAAAGTGTAGAAGTAAATACATATCGACCAATTTTACCGGATAGTGCCTTTACAGCTATTTCTGCATCATTAGAAGAAAAACATAATTGGTCAAACACCACATCCCAACTTCTACCTTCAACTGCTTCTTTAAAAGATTCCAAACTAAAACGGTCAAGCTTCAATCTGTCCACCTTATCTCCAAAAGGATCAGTGCTATTTTGTCGAGTTGCTATCGTTACCTGAACTCCTTTTTCTAATAATGTTTCCACAAGATTCACACCAAAAAAACGAGTACCACCAAGAACTAAAGCTGTTTTCATACGTATCCCCTCCCAAGGAACCTAAATCCCTTTTTACTTTTATAAAATAACATTAACAGTAACCAAAATAATTTACTAGAATATTGCATCAGCTTGAAATGTCAAACTGAGATTAAAAACTAACAAGACCTGTAACAAAAAATCTGTTACAGGTCCTAAAACTAATTAAATAAATAAGTTGCTGGTCCAGGGTTTGTTGGGATATCAAAAACGTAAACAGCGAGTATAGCTGCAATAACCATCGCAATAATAATCGATACAATATGTTCACCTAATTTACCGTCTTCCTTATCTAACATATTGTTCGCCTCCAATTTTCTTACTTTATTGAGATTAGGTTATGTGGAATACAGAATTATTATCCACTACCCATATTTAACTGCTCATATGTATAAAGCTCTCCACCTTCAACATCAGCTAAAACTTCATTTTTGAAATAGATCCCCACACTGTCATCAATACCGTATCCCGTTGAGACTCCAGTTTTTTCTACAGCTATTTTAAGATTATTCTTCTCTTTCCATTTTGAAAAATGAACACAAATTACACAACCATTAACTAATCCTAACCCATTATAAAATAATTGTTCGTTTTCCGAGTTATCGATTGGTGAAATCACACACTTAGTTGGGCTAATTAAGGCTCCAGCTGAAAAACCAGCTACTGGGATTCCTTTGTTATACAATTGCTGAATGCCATTACCAATCTCCGTGCCTACAATGTATTTATGATATTCTACTGTATTACCGCCACATATAATAATTCCAGCACTTTCACTAATTTCTTCGACAGAAGTATTATTTGTATTAATAGGCATATAAGAGAATTGATCTATCCCATTTAACTTAAGAACAGATGTGTATTTTTCCATATACTGTTCCCATCCAGGCCTTTCTATAAATAAAATAGATACTTTACCCTTCCTTTTTACTAAGTTCGCATAAGTTTCTCCAAGTCTATTTGTAAAGGGTGGACTACCACCATATAAGAATAAATGCTTCATCGTACTCCCTCGTTTCTATTTAACTAGAACAATCCAAACGATAATAAAAATAATCGCAATTACAATCCAACTTAATGCTGATAGGAAAATTCTTTTTTTGCTATTGACTAATTTAGTGGTTAATACGAATTCAAACAATCCACCGATAAGTATAAATGCCAAAATAAAAGTCCAATCATTCATCCTTATTCACCGCTTCCCATACCTCATAATTTTCCCTCTTATAATGCTTCAAAAACAATTAAATGATTTCTATATTCTACTATAACCGTAGCTGGAGCGTCACCTTTTTTGTAGTACTCGTCTTTGTTTTCCAATTAAATTAATAAGCACAACACTCATGAAAACGAATAAGATAGGTTAAAAAGGGTGAAGAAAATGCCTACATTCCCTGTTAGTATTGCAACGATGAGTGTAAGTACCGGGAAAGACAAAACCATCTATTATCCACAAGTTTATAATATGAGCAATAGGCAATTTGAAAGAGTGATAAATAAGAAAATCATCGATGAATCACAAGCCTTGATTGATATACAAGTCAGTGATTCCCCACAGACCGTCGTTGAAATGCTAGGTACTTTTGAAATTAAAAACAACCAACAAAATGTTCTAAGCCTCTCATTAACAAATTACACATACCACCATCAAGCCGCACATGGGATGACTTATATAAAATCTTTAAATTTTGACTTAGAAAAAGAAAAGCTAATCAACTTAGAGGATTTATTTAAACCTAACAGTAATTATATCGAACGAATCTCCGCGATTATCCAGCAGCAAATTGAACAGAGAGACCTCCCTTTAATTAATGATTTTACAGAAATTAGTCCAAATCAAGACTTCTATCTTGCAGATAAGACGTTAGTTATTTACTTTCAACTATACGATTTAGTCCCATACGCTTACGGGTTTCCAATGTTTCCTATATCAGTATATGATATCCAGGATATTATTAATGAAAACGGTCCATTAGGAAGATTGATGTAATATTACTCTTGTGATATTTAAACAGAATTGAATCAAACTGAAAGAGGCTTGGACAAAAGTATTTTAGATATAGCAAAATCGAACAATGAGTGAAAATGTTCGGATTTTTGAAGTTGTGAGCAAATTATAGTGGCGACCTGAGTCGATCGCTACGGAAAATACACTACGCTTTCCGCGGGCGGCTGGTGAGCCTCCTCGAGCCGCATGCTCGTCGCGTTAGTTGTTCAGAGAAGTATTGCTCCTCGCAACTCGTTGCTTACTCGGCAGAAGTTTTGCTCGTTGCTCTCCGGGGTCTCTCCTATGCCTCCGCTCCCGCAGGAGTCTACGTGTATTTCCTTCGCTAGTTTTGGCGTCAATATCGATTTAAAATATTGCAATATATATTGTTGATTGGAGCGGATGGCAGTCGACTCCTGCGGGAATAGCACGTGTCTGAAGACCCCACAGGAAGTGGGGTTCTTCCGTGGAGGCTGAAGCCGTGCCCGCGGAAAGCGACTGCTAGGAGTGGAAATCAACTAAGTTCTAACTTTGAGTTTTCGATAACTTAAAAAGTACCAATCCTCAGAAAACCTATCATTATAATTATTCATTTTTAGGTTGCATACAATTAGTTATGTCCCACCCTCATCTTTAGTGTTTATTTTAAACGTAATAAGAATTGTTCCATTAACTGATTAAATTTTTCACCATACTCCCAAAACATCATATGTCCACCAAGTACTTCCACTTGAGCATTCGGGGCGACTTCATTCATGAAATCTGTTGCTATTTCAGCCCAATGTTCAGCAACAACTGTTAATGTCGGAACAAAATTACTAGCTGTTCTTAATTCATTTCTATAATCAGAAAACATCCCTGAAGCAAATAAGTTCCCTGCAACATAATATGGCGTCTTAAGTGACATTTCTACTAGCCAATCTAACTCTTCTGGCTCTAGATCTCCTTGAATCATTACATTATTTATATAATCCGTAATAAATGCACGTTGCCCTTTGGCATCTCGTAAATAACTGTTATATATAGCTGCGATATCATCTAATGGGCCTTCAACCCAGTCCTTACTGTTTACTGACAAGGATTTTGGAGGCATATCGATCAGTACTAACGCATTTAAATTTTCAGTACCTTGCTGTTTAATATATTCCCAAATTGTTAGACAACCAAACGACCATCCAACTAAGGTTGGATTTTTTACATCTAATTGTTGAAGAATTTTGGCTAAATCAGTCCCATGGGTTACGTAATCATTCCCATGAAGAGCAATCGTTGAGCGTCCATGACTCCTAGGATCTATGGTTATGACTCGGTTCTTCTTAGAAAAGTATTCCAGTTGTTCTGAAAATACTTCCGCTGAAAACGTAAATCCAGGGATAAACACAATTGGCTCTCCTTTTCCAATATCCTGAACTAACACATCAATTCCAGTGTCTACCTCAATATACTTTCTACCTTTATTTTTCATACGAACATCCCCCTATGATTGTTCAATCACTCTAAATATATTAGGGGGAAATAAAAATAATGCTTAACGTAAGCAAATCAACGGATAAAAACCATTAACATTCAAAATCAACCGCAATTAATTCTTCCAAGCCAATTTCTTTTAGAAATGAGACTACTTCTTGATGTTTAGGATGTGGACCATATTCCTCTAACGCTTCCTTACTAGATAAAGTAACAGTTAGTCCAACTTCAAAGCCATTGCTCCGGCCAGAGAAATTAAGACCTGCTTTCAAATCCTCTATACCATGGATTTCATCTTTTAATCCTTTTAACATAGTTATGGCCTGTTTCATTTGATCCTTTGTTGTAGAAGAATGAAACTTAAAGATTACTATGTGCTGAATCATGCAAAATCACGTCCTATTCTATGTATGGATGGGAACAGTCTCCTGTTCTCATCCTGGTTAATTATACCATATGAAACTATTTTCTGAATCCAAAATAACCATGTCCATGGTGATGGTGGCCATGATGCCCATGGTGGTGATGACCGTGATGATGGTGGCCATGATGGTGTCCATGATGATGCCCATGATGATGGTGATGATAGCCATATCCAGGATATCCTTGATAACCATAGCCCTGACCATATCCTCCATAACCTGGTCCATAGTTACCAAATCCACCTGGTTGTTGACCTACATAATTTCCGAATCCAGGTAAAAATGTCCTATTCTCTGACTTCCTTCTATTATTCATATACACATCCTCCTTAAAATCTTATAGATGGTTTCTCTATAGCCTATGTCCATACCAAAAATTTGAACTGGACAAATCTATCAGCATAAATAACCATTTTAGGATGTGTGTTAGTTGTATAAGTGAAGAGCCAGAGAAATTATTATAGTTATTATGGTTTAAAAAGTGATTTTAGTTTTTTTCATTTTTAGTTACTTCATCTGCTAATTGATCTAAGGACTTTACCTTTCCATGAGGGTTTTTAGCATTTTTTTGTGCGCGCCATTGTCTTTCCTTTTGTGCTTTAGAACGTGTCATCCAATACTCTCTCCTTTTTAGTGTACACCTTTATTGTTAGCTCTAATTTTCTTAGCTTTCTCTTTATGTGCTTGATTTGCTTTTGCACTACCAAATTCCTTTGAAAACTCCGTATCTTGTTTACTTGAATCAAAACCCTGCTTATTCTTTTGTTGTGGATCATTTTTCTTTGTTCGCTTTGCCATAAACTCTCCCCTCCTTTCTTATTACTTGTTAATATTTGAAAAGAAAAATGGAATATGCATTAGAAAAGCGCAGAGCGCCCGCTTTGCGACGTATGGACTGCGCCTGGCCATGCCAGGTGGTTCAATATTGCCACGCAAAGTGGCGATCTTAATTGAACATTCATACGTAGGACAAGGAAAGCTACGACAGCGAAACATCGCACGCAGAAAATGCACATGTAAATGCATTTTCAAGGAGATAAAGGAAACATGCCCCTTCATAGGGGTATGCCGACGTTGGACGCAAAGTCCGCTTTTAGTCGGCCTTCCTTTATATCGGAGTCGATGTTGACTTT